>CAVRBK010000024.1:0-41079 GCA_963719025.1 uncultured Gammaproteobacteria bacterium
ATCCACCGAGTAGCCCTGCTGCTCGAGTTCGCTGGATAACTGCTCGCGCAGCACGGGTTCGTCTTCGACTACCAGGATACGCATGCTTTCAGCGACGGTTGCGCCGTTCGAAGTTGCCGGATTCGGCGTCGACATTGAGTCGCTTGACCCGGCCGTCCTTGGTCAGGATGCGGATTCTGTGCGATTCGCGCCCGTCACGCCGCTGTGTCTCTGCCGACAGCACGCGCCCGGGGTAGCGGTCGCGCGCATCCGAAACCGCCTGATCAAGCGAGGTGCGACGGTCTGCCTGCGCCGTCGTGGCGATGCCAAGTGCCATCGCCCCCAACACAAGACCTGCAACCATCTTCGTTATGTTGTTCCGCTTGCCGGTTTTCATGGTTCTGCTCAGAAGTAGATCGGTGTCAATCGGACACGTAACGGCATGCTGCCGTGTCGCGGCAGTTCGACCCAGTTGGTATAGATGCGGCCGCGATACCGATACTTTACACGGTATGCCACGGCTGTCTGTCCGTGATGGCCGGATGCCGGCGCGTTGGCTGCCGTGGCGGTTGTCCCTGCGCCGATGCTCTCGACCAGCAGAATCTCGCCACGTTCGCTCCCGGTCGCTTGGGTAGGCGCAGGCGAGGCGGCGGTCAACGGCGCCTGCAGGCCGACGACAAGGGCCATGGCGACTGTTTTGCGATCCATCTGTACGCTCCTTGCCGGTTTTTTTATCCGGTGTTGCAGGATTGTGCCGGCAACTTTAGCGAGGGTTCGCTGAACCGATGCTGAACGGGGGCCAGCTAGGCCGTTCGCCGGGCCTGGCTTAGCAGGAACAACAGCGTCGCAGCGGTAACGATGGATGGGCCAGCGGGGGTATCCCAGAGCAGGGAGGCGTACAGGCCGCCAACCACGGCAAAGGCGCCGAAAAAGGTGGCGACCAGGGCCATCTGTTCCGGCGTTCGAACAAACGGCCTGGCCGCGGCGGCCGGGATGATCAGCAGCGCGGTAATCAGTAACACACCGACGATCTTCATCGCCAGCGCGATCAGCAGGGCCACCAGGCACATGAACGCCAGTTTTATCCGCGTGGTCGGTATGCCATCGACTGCGGCGAGCTCTGCATGCACGCTCAGGTTGAGCAGGGCGCGCCAGATGCTGGCCAGGCCAATCAGGCCGAGCAAGACGCCGCCCCATATCATCGCGATATCGCGGCTGCTCACCGCGAGGATGTCGCCGAACAGGTAGGCCTGCAGGTCGAGGCGGACATTGTCCTGAAAGCTGATGGCGACCAGGCCGATCGCCAGTGCGCCATGCGCCAGGATGCCCAGCAGGGTATCGCTGGCGAGGCGGCTGCGTTGCTGCAGCAGCAGTAGCACCAGTGCCATCAACAGCGACAGCAACAAGACGCTGAGCTCGAGATTGACCTCGAGCAGCAGGCCCAGGGCGATGCCCAGCAGGGCCGAGTGGGCGAGGGTGTCGCCGAAGTAGGCCATGCGCTGCCAGACCACGAACACACCGAGCGGTCCGCTGATCAGCGTCAGGCCAATGCCGGCAGCCAGCGCGCGCAGCATGAAGTCATCCATGCTCGTGCTCCCGGTGATCATGAACGATATCGCCGTGCAGATTGTGCTCGTGATCGTGATGGTGGGTATAGACGGCGAGGGTGTCGGCATCGAGCTCGCCGAACAGGTCGAGATAGGCAGGGTGGCGACTGACCGCCTCCGGGTGTCCGGAGCAGCAAACGTGCTGGTTGATGCATAACACCTCGTCGGTTGCCGCCATCACCAGGTGCAGGTCATGCGAGACCATCAGCACGGCACAGCGGCGGGTATTGCGCAGCTTGACGATCAACTTGTAGAACTCGGCCTGGCCTTTTACATCGATGCCCTGTACCGGTTCGTCGAGGACCAGCAGGGCCGGGTCGCGCGCCAGTGCCCGTGCCAGAAGGACGCGCTGGGTCTCGCCGCCGGACAGGGCCTGCAGGGGGCGGTCCAGCAGGTGCTCGACGCCCGCCTCGCGAGCGTTCCTGAGGACGTTTTGTGGATCGCGATCGGCCAGCGCGAGAAAGCGCAACACGGTCAGCGGGATGCTATCGGGCAGGCTGAGTTTCTGCGGCATGTAGCCGATCTTCAGACCCGGTGCCCGCCGGATCTTGCCCTCGGTGGGTGTGATCAGGCCGAGCGCGAGGCGCACCAGCGTGGTCTTGCCGGCGCCGTTGGGGCCGATGATGGTCACGATCTGGCGACGATCGACCTTGAGATCGATGTGCCTGATCAGCTCCCGGCCGCGCGCCGCATAGCCGATCTGCTGGCCTTCGAGCAGGGTTTCAGTCATGGCCGGGCGCCGCCATGCAGTGAGCACACAGGCCGGTGATCTCGACCGTCTGACGGCGGATACGAAAGTGCATCTCGGCGGCGGCCTGGGACAGGCGCCGGTTCACCGAGGTGTCGGCCTGTTCGACGGCGACGCCGCAATGCTCGCAGATGAAGATCTGCGCGGCATGCTCATCGCCGGGGTGATTGCAGCCGAGAAAGGCGTTGAGCGAGCTGACGCGATGGATCAGGCCATGCTCGAGCAGGAAATCCAGCGCCCGGTAGACGGTCGGCGGGGATGGCTTGTGACCGTCCCTGGTGAGTCTCTCCAGCAGGCTGTAGGCCCCGCTCGGGCAATGGCTCTTCCAGATGAGTTCGAGCACCCGGCGACGGACCGGCGTGAGCCGCAGGCCATGCGCCCCGCAGTAGGCATCGGCGTCCTTCATGGCGGAGGCGATGCATGCCTGGTGATCATGATCGCCGATCGGCAGACGCTGTGTGCTCATGGTGCCCCCTGCAGGCAGTGGCTCAGCGTATCGCCGATAGCATGCATGATCTGTTCGTAGGCTGCCGGCCCTGCCGTCAACTTGCTGCCCAGGGGGTCGAGCACGGCGTGGCGGATCGGGAGGTCGTCGCTCAGGGCGGCGAGCAGGCGTGACGGAAACTGCGGCTCGGAAAACAGGCAGCGGACCTCGCGGTCCTGCAGGTCCTGGCGCAGTTGACGCAGGTGTGCGGCACCGGGGCTGCGCTCCGGGTGAACGGTTACCACGCCACTCGCCTGCAGCTTGTAGCGCTGCTCGAGGTAGCGAAAGGCATTGTGGAACACCGCATAGTTCGCATCCAGGCCGCCCAATTGTCGCGCAAGGTACTCATCCAGGGTCATCAGTCGGGCGGTCAGTCGCTCCGTGTTGGCCTGGTAGATTGCCGCGTTTGCCGGATCCAGCTCACTCAACTGGCGTGATATCTCCCGTGCCATGGCGATCGCGTTGATCGGTGACAGCCAGATGTGCGGGTCGAGGCGTTCGTCCTCCGAATGGTGTGGCCCGGCATGCGGCTGATGCCCCGCATGTGACGGCTCTGCGTGCCCGGGATCCGGCATTTCGAGCAGCCCCAGACCGGGGGCATCCATCAGCGCGACCTGGCGCGCGTCGCCGACGTTCGGCAGAACCCGGCTCAGCGGTGCCTCCAGCGCCGGTCCTATCCACAGGATAAGGTCGGCCTGGTTCAGCCGCCGTGCATCGGAGGGACGCAGGCTGAAGGTGTGCGGCGAGTCAGTTCCGCGCAGCAACAGGTGCGGTTCGCCAACCCCGTCCATCACGCTGGCGGCCAGCGAGTGCAGCGGCAGGATGCTGGCCACGACCGCCGGTGCGGAAAGCGCGGGTTGGCCGAGCAAAAGCAGGCCGAGCAGGAACCCGAAGCGAAAGTGATGGATGCGGTAGGACAACGGCGGCGCCTGAGTCGGAGGATAATATGTAATAGAATAACATTACATTGGCGTCACGGGACCCCGGCAGGTCGCCCTGCCTGCAAGACGGGTGACCCGGGTGGCGTGAAGCGGTATCCGCAATACTTTGTGCCCCGGATGCTAAATTAGTGGCTGGCACAGCCGCAGGACGCGAGCGTCAGGACAATGTCTGCATGAGATCCACGATAAGCACCACGCCACGGCAAGACAGCCCGGGCCCGCAGGCCACTGAAACGTTGCCAGACCCCGGGGCGCAGCGGTTGTGGCGGCGCTACGAAAACTCGTCGATCCCACTTGGTATCAAGTGGTCGCTGAGCATTGCGGCGCTGATCGTTTTTGCGATGGGGGTGCTCGGTTTCTACCTGATACAGCAACAGGAATCGGGCTACCGCAGCCAGGTCGACCGCTTCAGCCAGGTGATCGTCGGCCAGCTGGTAGGGATCAGCGGTGAGCCCCTGATGGCGGCCGACAGTCTTACCTTGCAGATTCTGCTCAAGCGCCATGTGCAGAGCCCGCTGATCCTTGGCGCGGCCCTGCACGAGGCGGATGGCACCCTGCTGGTCGCGGCGGGTGTCAGTCCGCCGGGGAGAAGTGACCGCTATTTCGGCCAGTCCGGCGTCACCTCCTGGGACTGGGAAAATGGTGAATACCTGGCGGTGTCCTACGTCAGCCCGGTGGTGTTCCAGGACGTAACGGCCGGTTTCCTGACGGTGAGCATCGACCGTTCGCCGCTGGAACGGGACCTGCAGGAGACGCGGCGTTTTCTGATGAAATCGACCGCAACGATGATTGCGATCGGTATCATTTTTGCTTCGGTTCTGGCCTACCGCCTGTCACGACCGATCGAGCACCTGGCGCGCGCCAGCAAGGCCCTGGGCACCGGCCGGCCGGCCGGCGGTGAACGGCGTGACGAGATTGGTCAGGTGCTCGATACCTTCCAGCACCTCGCGGAAGGTTATCGTCGCAAGAACCATGCTGAGGCGGCGTTGTCGCGTTACGTATCACCGCAGATCGCGCAGCGCGTGCTGGCCAGCGATTCGGGCGAGACGCTGGGTGGCCACAGTGTGACCGGCAGCGTGCTGTTCTGCGATATCGTCGGCTTCACGACCTTGTCTGAAACCCGCGAACCCGGTGAGATTGGCGCCTTGCTCAACCACTATTTCAGTTATTTTGCGCTGGCGGCCGAGAGCTGCGGGGGCACGGTCGACAAGTTCATCGGCGACTGCATCATGGTGGTGTTCGGCGTGCCCGGCGAGGATCCGCATCATGCCTTGCATGCGATGACCTGCGGGATGCTGATCCAGCATCTGACACAGCGCATCAACCGCCTCAGAGAGGCACGCGGCGAGGCGACGGTGCGGCTCAGGGTCGGGATCAGCAGTGGCGCCATGCTGGCCGGCAACCTGGGCAGTCCGGAGCGCATGCAGTACACGGTGGTTGGCGATACAGTGAACGTTGCGGCACGGATCTGCGGTATGGCTGAACCTGGCGGCGTGTTGGTCACCGAGGCGGTCATGAATGGCGGCCAACCGGGCAGTCTCGAGCACTATCGCCGCCTTGGCGCGGCACAGTTGCGGGGTCGCGAGGAGAACGTCGAGGTACTGGCGATGGATGTGGGTGCTGTTGCTCATGAGGTCAATGCGGATGCATTGATCGGGCATATCCTGTCTGCGATGGAAGGCTGATGACTTACCGGTTCTTGCTGTTCATATTGCTGGTGGCACTCAACGGATGTGCCGCCTTGACCGAGCGGGTGACCCAGCCGACACCGCTGATCAAGGCGCCGGCGTCTCCTGGCGAGGCGGTCCTGATTGCCCGCGACCTGGTCGACAGGGGACGTTGGGCGGCGGCCCTGGATATCCTCGATGCTGCAGTCGAGCAGTCGCCGGAGGATACCGCGCTGCAGGTCGAGCGCGACTCCCTGGTCTCCCGCTGGACCTACCAGGAACAGCGCATGGAAGATCAGATCACGATTGCCGATGCGGAAAACCAGCGGCACAAGATTGCGATCCTGGAACGGCTGTCGCGGGCCGAGCCGGACAACCTGCTGCTTACCTCGCGGCGGATCTATTGGAAGGAGGTGCTGAAAGCCAAGGCCGAGGCGTTGACCCGCTGCAGCGAGTCCTATGTCAATGCCGATCCGGTCCTGGCCAAGCGGTGTTATTCCGCGGCCTCGGATATCGCCGCCGACAAGCCGTTGCAGGATCGCCTGGCCCTGGTGCTTTCGCAGCTAAAAGAGGGCGAGCAACTGGCCGCAGAACGTCAGCGGGTAAATGCGGCGAAAGAGCGCCAACTGCGCGCCAAGGTGCTGCTCGGCGAGGCCCGGGTGGCTATCGAGGCACACGACTATCGCCGGGCGCTGGATATTCTGCAGCGGGTGACGAAGCTGCAGCCAGGCAACCAGGAGGTTGAAGGCCTGCAGCAGGAGGCCTGGTCAATGATCAGCCCGCAGATCGAGGCACTGGTCAAGCTGGGTGACCACCTCTATCTCGATGAGCAGATCGCGGCCGCGGTTGCCACCTGGCAGGCGGCCCTGAATCTGCAGCCGGATCACGAGGATATCCTGGCGCGGATCGAGCGGGCGACGACCGTTCTCGATCGGCTCGATGAGTTGCGCGAGCAGCAGCATCCTGCGCTGCCGGCTTCGGCTCAATAGCGGGCCGGCCCACCGCTCGTTTTCCCGTCCCCGTGAGTTGCCTTGCGGTCGAAACAACGCTTCTCGATGAGTCTGGCAGGCGTACGGGAAAACCCTTGATGTAAAGAAAGTTGTCACCGAAAACCGGGTCTATCCGGGTTTTTTGTCAGGTTCCTTTACAGACTTTCAACCCGCAGCAAACCCTGTCGCCCTAATCTCCTGTTCCCTGGCGGTTTTTTTGTCGCTGGTGTGAATCTTGCGGCGAACGACCAATCAGGATCTTCCCGACAATGCCGGTTGACAGGATACGGGGGAATGGGACATGGCATCTGACAGTAAAATCAATAAGTTATCGCGCCTACTTGCGACAAGAATAAAAAAACTACCCTCGATGGTCGATAGCTTCTGGCTAAGAAAAAAACGCCCGAACCATGATCGGCCCAGCAAATCCGGTGCCGAAGTCGATCAAATTTTACACTTTGAATCATTCGAACCGCGCCTCCTGTTATCCGCAGACCTGATCCCGATCCAGGGCTCGCTGGAGGTTCCCGGCGAGTCCGATGCCTACAGTTTTACCCTCACCGAAAAGAAGACGATCTACTTCGATTCGCAAACCAACAACAACCAGTTCCGCTGGAGCCTGGATGGGCCGGATGGCGCCCTGGTCACCGACCGTCTGTTCACCGCATCCGATTCTTACGAGCGTCCCGATCCGGTGGCGCTGGAACTGCAGCCCGGCGAGTACGTGTTGAGCGTCGATGGTATTGCGGCGGCTACGGGGGAGTACCAGTTCCGCCTGCTGGACCTGGCCAATGCCGCCTCACTGACCCTGGACAACCGGGTCGACGAGGCGTTCGAGAACCCGACCGAAACCGATCTTTACCAGTTCAATGCGCAGGCCGGCGACCGGATCTTTGTCGATCGCGAGGAGTTGTCCGGCAACCTGCCGTACATGCGTCTGCTCGACCCGGACAATCAGCAGGTTTTCTCGCGCGTGGGCTTCGATGACTACGGCATCGTCAGCCTCGATAAAACAGGTACCTACACCTTCATGATGGAAGGTCGGGTTACGGACGGCAGCCCGGCCGATTACGCCTTTACCCTCTACTCGGTGACCGACGACGAAACCGCCATGTCGCTGGACGACCTGGTCGCGGGCCGGATCAGTGTGCCGGGGCAACAGGATCGCTACACCTTCACCCTGGGTGCGGATACGAGGCTGTATTTCGATGCCGTTCATCCGGCTCGCTACGACGTCAAGTGGAGCCTTGTCGGACCAAACGGCACGATCGTCAGCAACCGAAACTTTTACGATTCCGACAGCTATTGGGCCAATCCGGCACTTGATCTGATGGCCGGCGACTACGTGCTGACGGTCGACGCCGACGCCGCCCTGACGTCGGACTATGCCTTCCGTCTGCTGAGTGGCGCAGGCGCGCAATCGATCGCCCTGAACGAGGTGGTCAGTGGTCAGTTGGATGATGCCGGACTGTTGCACCTGCAGAGCCGTACCGAAACCGCCGCACCGATTGTTCCGCTGAACGCGGGCGACCAGAACCGCGCATTCGACACGTTGGGTCTGGCGTATTATGCGGTCGCGGACAATGCGGCGCTGCGCCCGGAAGCCATCACGGTCGAGGCGTGGATGCGCCCGTCGGCAATCCGTACCTGGGATTCCGTGCTGATGAAAGCCAGTACCAGCAGTTGGAACGACGGCTATGGCCTGTTCACCAACAGCGATGGGACGGTCGGTTTCTACGTCAACAGCTACAGTGGCAATAGCGTCCGCACCACCATTCCGGTCAACGAGTGGACGCACATGGCGGGCGTGTACGACGGCGCCACGATGTCCCTGTATGTCAATGGTGTTTTGGTCGCCAGTCACGATTACTCGGCAGCGATCAATCACTCCACCGCGCCTTTGTTGCTGGGTCGTGGTTCCGGTGGGGCTTACCAGTGGCAGGGTCAGATCGATGACGTGCGGCTGTGGGATACGGCACGTACGGCCGAGCAGATTGCCGCCAGCTTCGACCAGACGCTACAGGGTGATGAAGAGGGTCTGGCCGCCTATTGGCGTTTCAACGAGTCACTCGGCGAGACGGCCATTGATGCGACCGCCAATGGGCTTGATGCCACCTTGTCGAATATTCCGTCGCGCGCCACAAAAATGTACACCTTCAGTGCGGTGGCCGGGCAGCGTGTGTATTTCGACAGCCAGGTCTCTTCCGGCAACGGTTTCGCCTACAGCCTGTATCGTCCCGATGGCGTGCGCCTGTTTGGAGAAACCGGCTTTGCTGATCGCGACGTCTTCACCCTTTCACAAAGTGGTGATTACCAGCTTCTGCTGGAGGGCAGGGTGGATGCCTCGATCGGCTCCAGTTATGCCTTCACTCTGGTCGAGGTGGTCGACGACACCGAGGCGATGGCACTCGACACAACCATCAACGGCGCGATCGATCATAAGGGTCAGCGCGATATCTATACCTTCTCGGTGGCGAGTGACACGCGCGCGGTATTCGATACGCTGACCTATCGCGGTGATATCAAATGGACGCTACAGGGGCCTCAGGGAACACTTGTCAGTTCACGGACGCTTTATTCGTCTGATGCCGACTGGATTAGTGGTGACCCCTCGCTCGATCTTATTGCGGGCGACTACACGCTCACTTTTGATGCCGACGGTGAAGCCACCGGCGACTATGCATTCCGCCTGCTGAACTTCGCCACCGCCACCGCTGTTGTGTATGACGTCGGCCAGGTCGATACAATGTCGCCCGGCAGCGAAAGTCGTCTGTATACGTTTGCAGGCACGGCGGGCGACACGCTGAATTTCAACTGGGACCAGGCGCTGCCCAATGACGATGCGCGTTGGCGCCTGTATGGTCCCTATGGTGAGTTGATATTCGGGCCTGAGAGCGCCAGTTCGCTGGACAAGAATGGCATCGTACTGCGCCTTGATGGCGACTATACGCTGGCGATAGAAGGGCCGCCCTATAACGCCGATGACCGGCCACTGGGTTTCACGATTGAATTCGTCGAAAACGTGACCGTCGCCCCGCTGCAGGGTCTCGTCTATACACTGGGGGACCAGCAGGATGGCGCAGTCTCGGTCATTGGGGAGGTCGATCAGTACATCTTTACCATTTCGCAGCCGACCCTGGTTGCGATGGATATGCTGTCGACGACCAGTAACCTCGTCGCCTGGACGCTGACCGGGCCGACCGGCACACTGGTCTCTGAGCGCCGGGCGCAGTCGACCGATGGCCTCAATCTGTCAAGCAATTCGGTCATCGAACTGCGTGCCCCAGGCACCTACCAGGTGACTCTGTCGGGTTATGCCAGTTCGTACACCGGTGACTACCATTGGCGTCTGCTGGACCTGGCCGCCAATGCGTCCGCCTATACCCCGGGTGACGTGCTGTCGTCGACGCTGACGCCCGGCAACGCCACCGAGATCTTCAAGTTCAACGCCGATGCGGATGACCGGATCTATGTCGATGTGCAGAGTGGTTACGGCAATCTCGCCTGGCGTCTGATCGACGGTTTCGGCCGCCAGTTCCGTTACCAGTACGGGCTCGCCGATCAGGGCCCGCTGACGTTGGATGTCGGCGGCGATTGGTATCTGCTGGTCGAGGGCTATTTTTATGATACCGCCGCCACGCGCGATTACACGCTCAATGTGGTGCCGGTACCGGATGAAGTCGCTACCGAGATCGACCCGACCGAAGATGTGTCCGCCAGTATTGCCTATCCCGGCGAGCGCGACCTCTACACTTTCGACCTGGATACAAGAAAACGCATTTACTTCGATTCGTTCTCGCGTGACAGCAGCATATCCTGGACGCTGAGCGGACCGACCGGGACACTGGTCTCGAACCGGACCTTCTACTCTTCCGACGGTGAAAATTTCGCCAGCAATCCGGTGCTCAATCTCGATGCCGGCAGCTACACGCTGATCGTCGATGGCACTACAGACAGGGTCGCGGATTATCGCTTTGCCCTGCTGGATCTCGACGAGGTTGCGCAGGCCATCACACCGGGGGTCGATGTCGTCAGTCAGCTCGATCCGGCCGCCAGCACCAGCGTCTACAAGTTCGATGCCAATGCCGGGCAGCGGTTCTACTTCGACCAGCTCGGCGCCAACGCCAACGCACGTAGCTTCCGCATCATCGACAAGTTCGGTCAGCAATCCTATTTCTACGGCAACCTGCAGGACAACGGGCCGTTCGCCCTGCCGTTCGATGGTGAGTACCTGCTGCTGATCGAGGGTCGGTCCGACGAGTCCGGCACGGTTGCTGCGGACATCACGTTCAACCTGCAAACGGTGGTAGACCATGCGCCGGTCGCGATTGCGCTGAACGAGACGGTCGATGCGCAGATCCTGGTGCCGGGTGAGACCCGCAGCTACAGCCTGGCGCTGGACCGGGATGGGCTGTATTACCTCGATTCGTTCACGTCGAATACCAACGAAAGATGGTCGCTGTCGGGTCCGAATGGCACCGTGGTGTCCAATCGTGATCTGTACTACTCGGATTCTGATCGTATCGGCGCTACCAGCCCTGTGTTCTCGCTGGGAGCCGGTGACTATGTGATTACCGTCGACGGTATCAACGCCACGGTGTCGCCCTACAGTTTCCGTTTTATCAATATTGCCGATCAGGCCCGGGCGATCCAGGTGGATACCGCTGTGGTCGGGGTGCTGGAGCCTTCATCCGCCACCCAGGTATTCAGTTTTACCGGCGATGCCGATGACCTGTTCTATTTCGATCTGCAGGCGTTCTCGAACACGACGGGCAATTTCGCATTGCGCCTGTACGATCATGTCGGCCGGCAGATCTTCTACCGCGGTGATGTCAATGACTACGGGCGATTCACCACCAGCCTGGGTGGCACCTATTACCTGATGATCGAGGGCCGCTCCGACGATGCGTCGGCGTCGACCAGTTACCAGTTCGAGCTGCACTCGGTAGTCAACGAGAGCGTCACGCTGAACAGCCTGCAGGACACAGGTCTGCCGCTCGGGCCGCTGAGTGCGCCCGGTGTCAACGGCCAGGATGCGCTATGGCTGAGTGGACAGGAGTACATCGAGGTTGCCGATGGTCCGGCTACCGACCTGACCGGCGACGTCACGATGGAGGCCTGGGTTCGACCGGATCGATTGATTGGAAGCTGGATGCCGCTGTTTTTCAAGGGCGATAGTGTCAGCTCGCACAATCGTGGCTATTCGCTTTGGCTGAACAATAGCGGCTACCTGCATCTGTCGACGTCCGATGGCTCCAACCAGACAATCAGTACGCCGAGCGGTCTGATTCCCAGCGACACATGGAGTCATGTTGCGGCTGTCATCGATCGAACCAATGGCACGATGAGTGTTTATGTCAACGGCGAGCTTTCGGCTAGTGCCAGTGTTCGTACCAACGCAGCGGTTTCCACTGATGCGCCCCTGCGGATCGGTTACGCGTTTGAAAACAGTACCTCGTACAACGCTTTCGAAGGCGCAATCCAGGATGTGCGCCTGTGGTCGGTTGCGCGCACTGCAGAACAGATTGCCGACAATCATGCAGTCGCCTTGCAGGGCGATGAGGCCGGGCTGTCGGTGTGGCTGCCACTGAATGATGCCACCGGCAGCACGAGCGTCCAGGATGCCGTGCCCAATGCCGTCAGCGCACAGATATACAACCGCCTGGCGGGGTACACCGATGCGATCGTCGGACGTATCGACATGCCCGGGCAGGTGGATCGCTATCAGTTCTCGCTGACCCAGGACACCCAGCTCGTTTTCGATACCTTCAGTGACAATAGTCGGATCGAGATCCGCCTGAGCAATGACAAGGGGCTGACGATCACCCGTAATCTGCGCGCTGCGGACACAGAAATCGGTGGCACCAACCCGGTCATACAGGCGGATGCGGGCAACTATACGCTCGAGGTCTATGCACTGGGCTCGGAGACGGATGCCTATGCCTTCCGTTTGCTGGACTTCGCCGATGCCAATGTCATTACCGATTTCGGTACGCCGATTTCATCGACCTTGTCGCCGTTCAACCAGACCGAGCTCTACCAGTTCGACGCGGCTGCGGGCGATGCATTCTTCTTCGATGTGCAGGCCCTGGGGACCAGTTCGAGTTACGTTTATTGGCGCCTGATCGATCCGTTTGGCCAGCAGAATTTCTCGGCGACCACCTTTACTGACGAGGATCTGCGGACCCTGGCATTCGATGGCACCTACACCCTGATTGTCGAGGGACGCGTCCATTACGATGATCGCGAGGTCGTGCCGTACCAGTTCTCGGTCAATAAGGTGGCGGTGGAAGATGCGCCATTGCCGCTCGGGACCGGCAACCCGAATGCCGGCCCCTGGTGGTCGGATGGCCGGTTTGGCGGTGGTTTGGAGTTCACCGGGGTCGACCATCTGGAGGTCGCCAACAGTACCTCGGTCAACCAGAACCAGCAGTTGACGATGGAGGCCTGGGTCAAGGTCGATCGGTATGCGGATACCTGGACAGCCGGTGTTCTACAAGGGGCCGGGTGATGTCTACCAGAACCGTAGCTACTCGATGTGGGTCAACAGCAGTGGTGCGGTCAATGTGAATTCGTCCGATGCCAGCGGTTACCAGTCCATTCAGACGGGTAGTGGCTGGGTTCCGCGGGATCAGTGGGTCCATCTCGCCGGTGTCGTGGACCGTGTTGGTGGACAGATGCAGATCTACGTCAACGGGACGCTGGCCCAGACCGGTTCGGTGCGCACCAACACGGCGATCACCACGGATTCGCCGCTGCGAATGGGCTGGTCACCGGAGTCGGACACTTCACGATCTCATGCTGGCTTCGAGGGACAGATTGACGAGATGCGCCTGTGGTCGACGGTGCGAACCGCAGAGCAGATCCAGGCCAGCATGGATTCGGCACTGAACGGTGACGAGACCGGGCTGGAGATGTTGCTGCAGTTCGGCGAGGGCAGTGGCCTCACCGCGGCCGATGCAACCACGAACGCCAATCATGCCACCCTGGTCAGCAAGAACGCGGATGGCATCACCGGGCGTATCGACGAAGCCGGCGACGTCGATCGCTACAGCTTCAGCGTCACCGAACAGACGCTGTTGTATGTCGACAGCCTGACCAACAACAGCGCGATCTATTATTCGATAACAGGCCCGACGGGCACTGTCGTCAATCGGCACCTGGCACAGGCGGATTCGGCTGATAATCCTAGTGCGGTCCTTCTGTTGCTGCCGGGCGACTATGTGGTGACGTTCGATGGTTCCGGTGAGTCAATCGGGTACTACAATCTGCGCCTGCTCGATCTCGCAGATGCGGTAGCGATCACGCCCGGAGAGGTGGTCTCCGGTGATCTTCTGCCGGCCAATGCAACGGCGATGTTCCAGTTCGATGCGACTGCCGGTGAGCGGTTTTTCTTCGACGATATCCTCGATTCGGGCAATAATTACTGGCGCCTGTTGGACCCGCTCGGCAACCACGTCTGGATACAGACGACCTTCAATGACCGCGATCTCGCGGCCCTGCCGTATACCGGCACCTACACGCTGCTGCTCGAAGGCCGGCGCGATATGGGTGCCAGGGGCCAGTACAGTTTCAATGTGCAGCCTTACATGCAGGATGATCAGAACCTCACGCTGGGTGCTGTAACGGTTGGCAATATCGAGACCGTGGGGGGTGTGGACCAGTTCAGCTTCACCCTCGACTCCGACCGGCAGTTGTTGCTCGATGCCTTTACCAATACCTCGGATGTACGCTGGACGCTGCGTGGTCCGGAGGGAATCGAGGTGTCCGGTCGTAACCTCAATGATTCAGATTCTGCTGATTTCTCCGGCAATCCGGTACTCGATCTGGTCGCCGGCGACTACACCCTGACGTTCGATGGCAACCTGGCGTTCACCGGTAGCTACAGCTTCCGCCTGATCGACCTGGCGAACGCGCGCGACGTGACTTTCGAGCTGCCGATGGCCGGCAGCCTGGAATCCGAAGGACGCGAGACCGCTGTATTCCGTATCTCGGGAGATATTCGCGAGCGTATCCAGATCGTCGTCGACGAGATCAGCGACACCAGCCCCTATTGGCGCATGATCGATCCCTATGGCCGGCAGGTCTGGGGTCCGTCCACCACCGCGAACATTCCGCAGTACCAGACGCTGGATCTTGCCGGTGATTACCTGCTGCTGCTGGAAGGTCGGGTTTCGGAAACCGGTGGTCCAGTCAGTTACCAGTTGACGGTCAACGACCTGCTGCAGGTCGATGGTGTTGGCACCACGCAGCAGGATTTCGACAGCGCCGGCGGCATCCCTTACGAACTGCAGAAGATGCTGTCGAATGGCGCAGATGCCGAGATCGTCGCAGGTGGTCCGACCGGCTCATTCCTGCGCCTGGCCAACAACATCAATACGAGTACTGAGAACCAGGTCGCTTTTTCGCGCACCCATACCGGCCCGTTTGACAGTGTCGATATTGCGTTCGATTTCCGCCTCGAGCCGATCGTGACGGCGCCCAATCGGGCCGAAGGCCTTACCCTGGCGATTCTCGATGCCGACGTACATGGAGACGGTGGTCCGGTCACCCGTCTGACCACAGAGCCGAACATCGGCGGCGTGTTGGGTATCGGCTTTGATATCTACGACAACGGCAGTGTCGATCAGAACAACAACCATATCTCGATCCATTTGAACGGCACGGAGCTGGCCGAGTTCACCGCACCGGGCATCGATCTTGCCAACGGTCTGTTCAACAGTGTCGCGGTGCAGTTGACCCGCACCGATGGCGGAACCCTGCTGACCCTGTCGCTCGAACCGGGTGACGGCAGCGCCACGCTGACCCCGATCAGCGACTATTTCCTCGGCGGGTACGAGCTTGACGATTTCCGTCTTGCCTTCGCCGGCAAGACCGGCAGCAGTTACACCGCACATCACGATCTCGACAATGTCTTGGTGTCTGCAGCCGTTGCGACCGCGGCAACGCCCGAACTGACAATGGACAGCGATGTGTCCGGCAACATCAGCAATGCGGGTGAGGTCTACCGCTACACGCTGAATGTCGCGCAGGACACCCGTGCCTACTTTGATCCGCAGACCAATAACTCGAACCTGTACATGGATATCGGTGGGCCGGGATTGTCACTGAGCAAGCGGTTCACGCAATCGGATTCCACGGACTTGTCCGGCAACCCGGTAATCGAACTCGCCGCCGGCACCTACGATATCGCCGTTCGTGCGACCAGCGGTGCGACCAGCAGCTACAACTTCCGCCTCAATACCCTGTCCGCCGGTACCGACATTCTTCTCGGTGATCTGATAGACACGACCCTGTCGCCGGGCAATTCCACCGATGCCTATAATTTCTCGGCGACGGCGGGCGACCGCATCTTCTTTGACCATATCAGTCGCAGCAGTACCAATCTGTGGTGGCGGTTGATCGATCCGAACGGCGACGAGGTCTTCGGGCCGGTGCAGTTCAGTTCGGATGCCGGTGTCTACACCCTGCAATACGATGGTGACTACACGCTCCTGATGGAGGGGCGCTACAACCAGACATCGCCAATCAGCTACAGCTTCCGCCTGCAGCCGGTGGTGGATTCAAGCACCGCAATCAGCATCGGTGATACGGTCGCTGATACGCTGGCACAACCCGGTGAGCGTCGTTACTACACCTTCTCGATTCCGGAGATTGGTGGTGCTGGCTGGCTGTATTTCGATAGCCTGCTGAACAACAATTCCTTCCAATGGTCGCTGGTGAGTGAAAGCGGCAGCCTGGTTGCCAGTCGCAACTTTGGCAGCTCCGATTCAGAGAACTTCACCAGCACGCCAGCGCTGCTGGCCAACCCCGGCAACTACACGCTGACGGTCAGCAGCAGTAACGGCACCACGGGCGATTTCGGCTTCCGCCTGCTCGATCCGTTCTCCGGGCCCGGTTTTGTGCTTGGTCAGGAGCAGTCGGGAACGGTGGACCCGGGCAATAGCACCGCGCTGTTAACGTTTACTGCGACGGCCGGTCAAAAGCTGTTCATGGACAGCCTGGTGAGCAGCGATTTCGGTCATTGGAAGATCATTGATCGATACGGGCGTCTGGCCATCGCCTCCATCGGTCTCTCCAGAGACCAGGGGCCCTTCACCGCACAGCATGACGGCACCTATGCCTTGTTGTTGGAGGGTAGGGATTACCAGGCGACGCCGTTCGATTATCGATTCAACCTGCATCCCGTCGATGATTTCGTGGTGGATCTGGTGCTCGGTGAGACTCAGGCGCTGACGATTGCCCATCCGGGGCAGCGGCACATCCTGCAGTTCAGCCTGAGCGAAGAAACCCGTAGCTATATCGATGTGCTGTCGCCATGGAGTTACAGTTTCGGTTGGGCGCTGTATGGTGAGGCCGGCCAGATCGCCACCCGCGCCTTTACCGGGACAGCGGGTGCCGCCAATACGGGGCAACCGTCCCCCCTCTATACGTTGGGGGCCGGTGATTACCAGTTGATTATCGATCCCAGCAATGCGGTGTCGGGTGATTACGCCATTCGCATACTGGATTTCGATGCAGCGCCCACGATAACGCCCGGAACGCCTGTCAGCGGTTCGGTCAACCCGGCCAGTGAAACCGATCTTTACGCCTTTGACGCGGTCGCCGGTGAGCGTTTCTTCTTCGACCGTCAGGGTACTGCGTCGACCGGCAGCTTGTGGATGCGCCTGCTCGACCCCAATGGCACCCAGATCGCGAACCAGTACTACAACGATCTCGATACCTTTGTGGCAAACATGGATGGTCGCTATGTCGTGTTGCTTGAAGGCTACGACAATGAAAGCGCAACGATCTACGATTACCAGTTCACGGTGTTCGAGAACACGATTGCGGCGCCAACACCGATCCTCGGGCTGGATGGCACGCCTTCACCAGATCTGCAGATAAGCAACGTCTCGGTGTCGGCGGTATCCGGGCAGATCCAGTCGGGTTCCGACATCACCATTGAGTGGGTCGTGTCCAACGAGGGGCTTGAACCTGCCTTGGGCAGCTTCACTGAGCGGGTCACGCTGCGCAACCTGGCCAGCAACGAGATTATCGTCACCAGCCTGGTTGATTATGATGCCGCCATTGACGGCGATATCGCGGTCGGCGAACAGCGTGTGCGTAGCTTGACCGTGCGCCTGCCCGATGGGCTCAAGGGGACCGGCGACCTGCGCGCCACCATCAGCACCGATGTCAACAACGACATCGCAGAGCAGAACATTCTCGGCAACGCCGAGATCAACAATACCGCGGCGCTGGACATCGTTTCGGTGCTCGCGCCGTACGCCGATCTTGTGGCCACCGATGTGCAGGTGAACCCGTTATCGGGTTGGCTGCCGGGCGAAGCGGTGACGATGGACTGGGTCACCCGCAACCAGGGCGATCTTGATGTCGGCAGTGCTTGGACCGAGCGTCTGCAGGTCTACAACAGCTCGACCAACCAGCTGGTGTTCTCGCGTGATCTGCGTGTCACCAGCGGCCTGGCTTCCGCCGGGGAACTGGCCGGCTCGACGACCTTTGCCTGGCCATCGGGCCTGTCGGCCACCGGGCGCTACGAGTTCCGCGTGATCATCGATGCGCTGGATGAAGTCTTCGAGGAAAATCTCGACGGCACGGCAGAGAACAACAATACCGCGCTGCTGGAAATCGCCTCCGCGCCGGATCTCCAGGTCCAGAATCTGCGCGTCACCTCGGGTGATGCGTCATCGGGTTCGATCCTGACGATCGAGTGGGACGATTTCAATAACGGTGCGGCGGCAACGCCTGGCGACTGGATAGACCGTATCCTGGTCTGGAATCCATCGGTGGGGCAGTACATTGTCAACGCCACGGTCGCGTCTGACGCTGCCGTCGAAGGGCCGCTGCAGCCAGGGGCGAGCGTCGCCCGGAGTTTCTCGATTCAATTGCCGGACGGTATCCGCGGTGCCGGAGAACTGCAGATTCAGATACGCGCCGATCAGAACCTGAACGGGCAGGGCGCGCTGATCGAGGCCGCCGACGGTGTCGGCAACGCCGAGTCGAACAACGCGGCGAGTATTACAGCAACCTCGACACTGCCGGATTATGCAGACTTGATCATCAGTGATCTGCTGGTGCCGGCAATCGGGCGCGGTGGCGAGACCCTCCAGATGAGTTGGACGGTCAGTAACGCGGGCGATGCGGCCACGGGTGCGACGCAGTGGTCCGATCAGGTGATCCTCAGCGAAGACAACGTCATTGGCAATGCCGATGACGCGGTCATTGCCACCTTGGTGCATAACGGTGCCCTGACCGTTGGCGAATCCTACAACGCGGTGTTCGACGTCACCTTGCCGGCCCGTCAGGATGGCACCTTCTACCTCAGCGTGGTCACCGACAGCGCCGAGGATGTGCTGGAGCCGGATACCCGCGGCGACAATACCGTGATGCCGCCGGACCCGATCCTGCTGTCATCGCCGGCGGCTGATCTCGAGGTCGAGGCGCTGTTCGGGCCGTCAGGCACGGCGCGTTCCGGCGATCCGGTGGATGTCGCCTGGCGGGTGCGCAATGTCGGCACCGATGCGACGGATGCCGGTGCGGATGGCTGGGTGGATCGGGTCTACCTGTCGCTCGATGACGCGATTGATGCCGGTGATTTCATCCTTGCCGAGCTGCCGCGCACCGCACCGCTCGCCGCCGGGGAGGCGTATAGCGTTTCGACCTCGGTGGACCTGCCGGAAGGTATTGCGAATAACTACCGCCTGCTGGTTGAGACCAATGCAAATGGCGGCGTCTACGAGCGCGGCCAGACCGACAACAACCTGGGTGTCTCGCTGGGCACGATCACCGTCACCCCGGCGCCGGCCGCGGACCTGGTCGTTACCGGGGTGCAGATCCCGGCGGATGCGATTCCGGGGCAGGAAGTCACCGTAGAGTTCACGGTGAGGAACGACGGTGACGCCGCTGCGCGTGCGCCATGGAAAGATGATATCTATCTTTCTGACGATGGCACCTTGCCGGGTTCGCAGCAATTGGCCCGCATCGACCGTCTGTTCGACCTGGCTGCAGGCGAGAGTTACACCGTCAGTGCGTCGGTGATCCTGCCGGATGTTGGCGATGGTGGCTATTCATTCATCGTCCGCTCGGATTCGCTGTCGAACGTGTTCGAGAACGGCTTCGAAGAAAACAATATCGTTACCTCCGCTGCAACGGTGCAGTTGACGCATCCCAACCTGCTGGTAAGCAGCGTCGTGGTGCCGGCAACCCCGGTGCAGTCGGGTGACACCTTCAGCATATCGTTTACGGTCGAGAACACAGGGTCTGGCCCGGTTCTCGATGGCTGGCAGGAGCAGGTCTGGTTGTCACGCGACGGCGTGCCGGATGCTGACGATGTGCTGCTTGGCACTTTCGATTCACTCGGTGTGACGCCGTTCGATCCGAGCGCCAGCTATACCCGCACCGTCGATCTGCAATTGCCGATCGATGCCGAGGGTGACTACTTCATCGTCGTCCAGGCGGATAGTGGGGATGTGGTGCGGGAACTGGCCGACGAGTCGGACAATGTCGCTTTCGACGGTCTGTCCGTGTCGTTGGCGCCGTACGCGGATCTGATCGTCAGCGGTATCGTTGCGCCCGAGCTCACCATCGGTGATCCGGCGCGTGTCGAGATCAGCTGGACCGTGACCAATCAGGGTACGGGGCGTGGCATCACCGATACCTGGACCGATGTGCTGGTCGCCTCGCGCGATGCCATCCTGGGTAATAACGATGACGTGCTGCTGGGTTCTTTCGAACATAGCGGCGGACTCGATGTCAACCAGAGTTATTCGCGCACCGAGTCACTGCTGACGCCGCCGGCCTTTAATGGCCGCTTCAACCTGTTTGTGCGCTCCGACAGCGCTCAGCAGGTCTTCGAGAACGGTTTCGAACAGAACAACATTGCGAGTCCCGACAACTTCCTGGACGTGATTCCGATCCCGTATGCGGATCTGGTCGTGGACACTGTGACCACCGATGCGACCGCGCTCAGCGGCCAGTCGATGACCATCAGCTGGAGTGTGCGCAATACCGGGATCGGTCTGACCAATGTGTCCAGCTGGTACGACCGTATCTACCTCTCGACCTCGCCGGATGGCAGCGGGAACCGTGTGTCGCTGGGAAGCTTCAACCACATCGGCTTCCTCTCGCCCGAGCAGTCTTATACGCGCGAAGCGGTTGTTACCCTGGCAGACGGGCTCGAAGGCGATTTCTACATCGTGGTGGAGACACCGGGTACGTCAAACCCGGGTTCAGGCGGCACGCCGTTTGAGCATATCTATACCGACAACAATGACCGTGTATCGACCGCCTTCCAGGTTACCCTGGCGCCGCCGCCAGACCTGGTGGTGACAGATGTCGTCGTGCCGGAGACGGCACCCGAGGGTTCGCCGATCGACGTGAGTTGGACGGTCAGGAACCAGGGTACGGGGGACGCTACCGGTAGCTGGACAGACCGCATCTATCTGCGCAAGTTTGGCGATACCGGCAACGGCAGCCTGGTCGGCAGCTACACCTACAACGGGCCGCTCGAGGCCGGCCGCGAGTACTCGCGCCGCGAGCTGATCACCGTGCCCTCGTATACCAACGATGTGTTCGAGGTCATCATCCGGACCGATGCACTGGACACGGTGTACGAACATACCAGCGAGAACAACAATGAGTTGATCGACGATGCCGCGATCGAGGTCAGCGTGCTGCCACGTCCGGACCTGCAGGTGAGCCAGATCTCGGGCCCGACCGAGGTCGACGCCGGAGCGACGGCGTCGATCGAGTTCGTGGTGATCAACCAGGGTACCGTGCCTACCGACGTGCCCAACTGGACCGACCGCGTCTACCTGTCGCTGGACGACAAGATCACCTCCGATGACGTGCTGGTCAGCAACCTGCAGAACGTTGCGGCACTGGCGCCGGGTGAGTCCTATTCACAGCTGTCCGGCGTGTTCAAGGTGCCGGAACGCTTTCGCGGTACCGTGTACGTGATCGCCGCGGCGGACTACAGCGGTTCGGTCGATGAATGGCCGAACGATGGCAACAACGTCCGCCTGCATGAGCTGTTTGTGAACCCCTGGCCGTTCGCCGACCTGGTGGTCAGCGATGTGGTGTCGCCCGATCAGGCCTTCGAATCGAACGAGATCCCGGTGCAGTACACCGTTACCAACCTGGGTGCCGGGCCGACCAACCTGGGTAGCTGGGTCGAGCAGATCTGGTTGACCAAGGATAAGAACCGCCCGCATCCGGGGCAGGGCGACTACCTGCTCAAGACCATCCAGTACACCGATGGTGTACTGGTCGTTGGCGGTGGCTACGATCGCATCACCACGGTTCGGCTGCCGGACACGATCGTTTCCGGCGAGTATTACATCACGCCCTGGGTTGACCCGTATGCCACGCTGCTTGAGGACACGCTGGCGATCAACGTCAATCCGGACGATCCGAACGAGGTCAACAACAACAACTACAAGGCCGGCGGCGGTGACCTGGCCGGTCGCGCCGATCTGATCGGTGCGCCGAGGATCGCGGTGATCGGTACGCCGCCGGTCATCCTCAAGCCGGACCTGTTGGTTACTGAGGTGACCGCCCAGGCCGTTGCCCAGGGTACCGAGACCTATGATTTCAGCTGGTCGGTACGCAACGATGGGGAAGGCACGGCCGGCAGCTGGAAAGACGAGGTCTATCTTGCTGACCAGCCCTCGCTGACCGCGCCTGGCGTCAACGTTTTCCACCTTGGCACCTATCAGAACCTGCAGTCCCTCGAGCCGGGAGAGAGCTATACCAATTCACAGACGGTGCTGCTGAACCCCGCAGCCAAGGGCACTTACCTGATCGTAAAAACCGTCTTCGCGGACGATACGCCGCTGAACAACGTGTTGCAGACGGAGACCGATGTCACCGATCTGTATGCCGATCTGCAGGTGACAGAGGTCACCACCGAGGGTCAGGCCGATTCAGGTGAAAAGACCCTTGTCAGCTACCAGGTGACCAATCTCGGCTCTGCCGATGTGTGGTCGGAAACCGAGTATTGGGAAGACCGGATCTACCTGTCGCGGGACCCTAGCTTTATCTGGAGCCGAGCAACGCTTGCGGCAACGATTCGCCAGCCGCATGACGAGGTTCTGATCGCGGGGGCCAGCTACAGCAACGAGGTGGAGATCGAGCTCCCGGCGGGAGCAGACGGTGAATGGTACGTCTATGTCTTCACCAACGTACCGAGAGGTGCGCGCGACCCGTTCGGGCAGACCTGGCCGGTGACCGGCGGCTCCAACGACGGACTGGCCATGTATACCTTCGACAGGCATGTCTACGAAGCGCCCGAAGGCAAGATGAAGCGGGCCGATCTCGATATCGTCTACAAGGAGCCCGATCTGCAGGTGACCGAACTGCTGGTTGCCGACCAGGTGGCGGCCGGTGAAGACGTCGAGATCACCTTCACGGTGACCAACGTCGGTACGCGCGAGACGCGCGAGGATCGCTGGTTCGACCGTGTGTTCCTTTCGCTGGATCCGTCGCTCGACAATGGCGATCACCTGCTCGGACGCGAGGATGGCGGGTCAGTGGTCAAGGCCGAGTACCAGCGCCTGGGCAAGCTCGCCATCAACGAGTCGTACACGGCCACGGTGCGCGTGACCATGCCGTTCGAGGTTGAGGGTGATTTCAATATTCTCGCGGTGACCGACACGCGGATTGGCGAGTCCGGCTATTACAAGTCCACCGTTTCCTCGCGTCTGCGTGGCGTGTCCGGTGATCCCGGCGGCTATGTCCGTGAATTCCAGGACGAGGGCAACAACACCACCAGTTCACCGATCACGATCACGCCCTATGTCGCGCCGGATATCCAGGTCACCCGGCTCGATGCCTCTTTGCGGGCGGTACGTGGTCAGCAGTTCGATATCGAATACGACGTGACCAACCTTGGCGGCAACACGCCGTCGCTGCAGGCCACCTGGGACGACCTGATCTACCTGTCACGCGACGAGTTCCTCGATCTCAGCGCGGACCGCTTCCTGACCTCGGTACGGCACACCGGCGGGCTCAACGCAGGCGAAAGCTACACGGTCAACAGGACCCTGACCGTGCCGACCAACCTCTCGACCGAGGCCTGGTACGTGTTCGTGGTCACCGATCCGGACCGTGGCGCCAAGGGCAAGTTGTTCGAGGGTGACAACGAGCGCAACAACAGCCGTGCCAGCGATGTGCCGATGGTGGTCGAACTGCCGCCGCCGACCGATCTCGAGGTCGCCGGACATCGTTATCCCGGGCGAGGCCCGTTCGGGCGAACCGCTGCATGTCGAGTGGACCGTGCAGAACATGAGCGACGTCGAGGCCCGTGGGTCCTGGACCGATGCGGTGTTCCTGTCGAAAGACGCGACCTGGGATATCGGTGATCGCCTGCTCGGGCGTCAAAGCTTTTCTGGCGTGCTCAACGAAGGTGAGA
The DNA here is from genome assembly GCA_963719025.1 of uncultured Gammaproteobacteria bacterium. Taxonomy (GTDB): domain Bacteria; phylum Pseudomonadota; class Gammaproteobacteria; order Chromatiales; family Chromatiaceae; genus Thiosocius. The sequence goes on from CAVRBK010000024.1 coordinate 23,829, forward strand.
GCTACACCCTGTCACTGGACAGCCTGATGCCGGGTGCGACACCGGGCGATTACCGCATCATCGTGCGCACCGACATCCTCAACCAGGTGTACGAGGCCGAAAACGAGGCCAACAATCGCACGGCGTCTTCGACAACGGTCGACCTCGCGGTCGATAAACTGCAGATCGGTGCGCCGCTGACCGTCAACCTGCTGCCGGGCCAGGAGCGCCTGTACCAGATCGAGGTGCCGGCGGATCAGACCCTGCGGGTGAAGCTGTCGGCCGACAACGACCAGTCGGTCAACGAGATCTTCATCCGTCACGACCAGGTCCCGACCTCTTCGCTGTTCGACGCGACCTACGAAGGGCCGCTTTCCAGCGACCTGATCGCACTGGTGCCCTCGACCGAGCCGGGCAAGTACTACTTCATGATCCGTGGTTTCTCCGGCCCGGCCGCGGGAACCAATATCACCCTGCTGGCTGAACTGCTGCCACTGGTGATCACCGACATCCATACCGACGTTGGCGGCGATGGCAAGTATGTGACGACGACCATCCGTGGTGCGCAGTTCCACGAGAATGCGATCGTCAAGCTGGTTCGCCCGGGAATCGCCGAGTACGAGCCGGTCGATTGGCGCGTGGTCGACTCAACAGAGATCATCGCCACCTTCGATTTCACCGATGCCCCACACGGCCTGTATGACGTCACGGTGCTGAACCCGGCCGGTGACGAGGCGGTGCTGCCTTATCGCTTCCAGGTCGAGCGCTCGATCGAACCGGACGTGACCATCGGCATCGGTGGACCGCGCTTCATTCTGGCCGGTGACCAGGCGACCTATTCGGTGGCCTTGCAGAACATCACCAACCTGGATGCGCCCTACACCTATTTCGAAGTCGGTGTGCCGCAGCTCAATCTCAACCAGTACGTGCGCGGACTGCCGTTCCTGGATTTCTTCACCAATGTGCGCGGTACGCCGGAAGGTGCGGAAGGGACCGAGAACGAGGCGATCTCCTGGCCCGGTCTGGAGTCGATTACCAACACCGACGGTCAACTCACGACCAGTGGCTTCATCTTCGATCATCCGGCTGACGGATTCGGCGGTTTCAGTTTCAACGTGGTGACCTACCCGGGGCTGCGCGCCCTGCATGAGCAGGCCTTCGACGCTTTCCGCGCCCAGATGGGAAATTATTTCCCGGATCTGGACGAGCTGCTGGAAGAGGGCGAGGGCGGTCTCGAAAGCTGGTGGGATGCGGTCAAGGATAAGGCCAGCGACATCGACCCTGGTCTGGGTGCGGCGCTCGATGGTATCGACTTCGTCGGCATGTACGAGGAAAACGTCGCGATACCGAGCAAGTGCGAGATCCCGTTCGTGCCCTATCGCTTCCATGTGTTTGCAGCTGCGACCAGCATGACGCGCGACGAATTCGTTGCCTTCCAGTCGCAGGAAGCACGTGATCTGCGCCAGGCGATCTTCGCGGCCGACGATGCACCCGGGGCCCTGCTGGCGCTTGCCGCCAACGAGCAGGAATGGGTTGACCTGTACCTCGGTGGTCTCGAGGTTGCGGAGATCCTGCGTCCCGACGACGCCCTGCCGCCGATCCGCGAACGTCAGCACGTGATGAGCCAGATGTCGGTGCTGGCGTCCGGCATCCTGTTCGGCCCGGCGGGCAGCGATATCCGCTCCACCGGAGACGTGCTGGGCTTTTTCGAGCAACTGCGCGAACTGTACGGCCACGAACAGGGCCGTATGGCCGAGATCGAGTACATGGATCCGCGTTCCAGCGAATGCCAGGACGGTGAGATCCCGGTCCCGGCCATTCCCGAGTACGAGGACTATGACCTTGGCATGGCGCAGGACACGCATTTCGAGGCGTTCCGTGTCTACGTGCCCTGGGTCGATTGGGATTCGCGTGGCGCAGGCCTGCCCGCCGACTTCCAGATCAACGGCCCACAGCCGGTCGACGGCGACGAATTCGTCGAACTGAACTTCACCGAGTACCTCGAGGAAGACGGCAACAGCAACCAGTTCGCCTCGCTGAGCGGCCCGGCCACGCTGGATACAGCCGGTTGGCTGCCCGCCACCGAACCGCTGCCGTATACCGTCACCTTCGAAAACGATCCGCAGGCGACCGATTATGTCAACGAGATCAGCGTGATCACCCAGCTCGATCCGGATCTCGATCCGCGCACCTTCGAACTGGGCAATATCAAGGTCGGCGACATCACGATCGATGTCCCGGATGGTCGCTGGAACTACCAGGACGAAATCGACTTTGTCGACACCCGCGGTTTCATCCTGCGCATCAGTGCCGGTATCGACCTGTTCCAGGACCCGGCCGCTGCGCGCTGGTTGATCCAGGCGATCGATCCGCTGACCGGCGAGTTGATCCAGGACACCAGCCGCGGTCTGCTGAAGCCGAACGATGCGCTGGGCAATGGCGCCGGGTTTGTCGCTTACACGGTCAAGCCGGCCGACGACATCCGCACCGGGCGTGAGATCACGGCTACTGCGCGGGTGCTGTACGACACCCGGGCGCCGGAAGATACCCAGGTACTCACCCAGGTGGTCGATGGTGGGGCACCGACCAGCCAGGTCAGCGCCGATCGCATCGGCAGTAGCAATAACTTCACCGTCAGCTGGTCGGTCGAGGACGACTTTGGTGGCTCCGGTTTCCGTCACGTAACGCTTTACGTGGCTGAGGACGGCGGTGATTTCAAGATCTGGCAGCGCCAGCTCGAGGACGCCGAGGGCAGCGCCGTTTACGAAGGCGAGGCCGGGCATAGCTACGAGTTCCTGGCCTTGTCCACGGATATCGCCGGCAATCGCGAGGCCCCGTTGGCCGGTGTCAACGCGGTGCCCGACGGTTCCGGTGTCAATCTCGGCGCACTGCCAAGCGTACCGGGTACAACGCCACCGAACTTCGGTATCGCGCCGGAGCCGACCATCGAGCCTTCGCAGAACGCCTTGTTCAGCGTGGCAGAGGAGCTGATTCCTAATGCGGCACCGCTGACCAACCTCAGCGAGTTCGATGTCACCCTGCGTCCGTTCGTCGCGCAGTCGTTTGCGACCGGTTTCGAACAGAGTTTCGGCAACATCGGACCGATGGCGATCGTCGAGACCCCGGATGGTGAGTTCATCGTTTCGTCCGGTGATAACCGCGGCGTGCTGCACAAACTCGATTCGGATGGCGGCGCCATTGGCCAGCCGCTGGCCGAGTTGGATGTGCCGGTATTCAATCTGGCGTTCGATTTACAGGACCGTCTGTGGGCCACTACCGGTGGCGGTGAGCTGATCCAACTCGATCCATCCACCGGCGAGATCGTCGCTCGCTTCGGCGATGGCGTGACCATCGCGCTGGCGGTGCAGCCGGAAACCGGTGAGATCTATGTCTCGACCCAGGACGGTGTGGAGATCTTCGATCCCACCACCGGTAAATTCACCTTGTGGAGTCGCGACCAGGATCTGCGCGTCGGCAGCCTGGCATTCGCCCCGGATGGCACGCTGTGGGCCACGACCTGGCCGGATCGCACCCAGGTTGTATCGTTCACCGAACGCAAACGCGCCGAGATCCGGTTGGAGTTCGCCGCGCCGATCGATAGCATCGCCTTCGGTCAGTCAGGCACGGTGATCGAGAACCTGCTGTTCGTCTCGCAGAATGCCGGTCCGGTAACTGATCTCGGTAATTCTGATCCGAATTCGTCGTTGACCATGGTCGATATCGTCACCCTGCGGCGCGTGGATGTCGCACAGGGCGGCAGTCGTGGCGACGTGGTGATGACCACGTCGGATGGTCGCGTGCTGGTCAGCCAGTCGCAGCAGATCGATGTGATCAATCCGGCCTATGCGCCGTCTGTTCTGGGTACCACGCCGGTCGCGGGTGCGGTCATACCGCTGCCGCTGCCGTACATTACCGTGACCTTCGATCAGGATATGTTCGCCGGTGATCCGGGTTCCGGCGCGAGCGTGCTGAATCCCGAGAACTACAGCCTGGTCGGTGACTTTATCGGTGAGCAGACGATCCAGACCGTCAGCTACGATGCCACCAGTCGCAGTGTGCTGCTGACGTTCAACAGGCTTTTGCCGGATGACTTCAACCTGACGATCAGTGAGACCGTGACCAGTGTGTTCGGTCAGCGTATGGCGGCTGCCTACGAGACCGGGTTCAAGGGGATTGACGACCTCACCGCCTATGTCGACATTGCGTTCGAGAATACGCGCTATAACCGCCAGGACGGCTCCGTCTCGTACGATGTCACCATCACCAATAATTCGGAGACGGCGATCTTCCTGCCTGCCTTGCTGGCCCTGGATCCGATCAGTGGATATGCGGGGATTCCGACCGATGCAGAGGGACAGACCGACGACGGTCGCTGGTTGATCGACCTGTCGGGCAACCTGCCTGCCGATGGTCGCCTGCAGCCGGGTAGCACCACGACCGGAAAAACGGTGTCGGTGTTGACGCCAGACCGTTCCCGCCTGAACTTCGACTTCGGCATCATCGGATCGTCGGAGCCCAACAGGGCGCCCGAGTTCACCTCGGTACCGGTCGCTGACGGCGAGATCGGCGTGCTCTATACCTACGATGCGCTGGCCGAAGATCCCGATGGTCATGCGGTCATCTACTATCTGCTGGCCGGTCCGGAAGGTATGGCGATCGACGCGAACAGCGGCCTGCTGACCTGGTCCGTGGGCAACGATGTCGCCGCGCAGGAATCGGTACTGATTCAGGCATTCGACAGCCGCGGTGCGTCCGCGCTGCAGCGTTTCGTGGTCAATGTCGAGGGTGGTAACCGCGCGCCGCAGTTCCTTTCAGTGCCGGACGAGGTGAGGGGCCAGGAAGGCCAGTTGATCGAGTTTGCGGTGATCGTGGCCGATCAGGATGCCGACCCGCTGACCGTCTGGGCAGACAATCTGCCTGCCGGGGCAACCTTCGATCAACAGACCCGCCTGTTCAGCTGGCGGCCGGACTATGATGCTGCCGGCACCTATAACGACATCCGCTTCCACGCCAGTGACGGCAACACCGAGGTAGCCATCACGGTACCTGTGCTGGTGTCGCAGGGTCAGAAGCCGGTGTCGCTGGTGCAGCCGGCCAATCGGACGGTGCGCGAGGGCGACAAGATTGTCATCCAGTTGCAGGCCGATGCCGAGCAGGGCGCTGAGCTCGAGTTCCTGGCGATCAACGGGACCCTGCCACAGGGTGCAACCCTGCATCCCAAGACCGGTCGTTTCGATTGGACGCCAAGCTATATTCAGGCCGGTGATTACCAACTCGATTTTGCTGTCACCGACGGCATCAGCGGGGCATTCGTGTCGACCCAGTTCACGGTGCTGCCCGCCAACGGTGCGCCGGTGTTCGACAACTTCGATGGCTGGCAGGTGTTCGAGGGCCAGACCGCACGCATCAAGCTGTTTGCGCTGGACCCGGACAACCCCGAGTACATCCCGCCGAACCGCCGTGAGGACGGCGTATTGGCCAACGCATCGGAAACCGATGCCACGGTACAGATCGAGGTGGTCGGCGACCTGCCGGCCGGTGCGGTGTTTGACGCGGAAACCTGGGACCTGACCTGGACCCCGGAATACGATCAGGCCGGCACCTATCAAATCACCTTCAAGGCCACAGACGACGGTGATGGTGTCGAGGCGCCGGCCGAGGTCTTCGAGACCATCACCTTCACCGTTTTGAATCTGAACCGTGCGCCGATCATTACGCCGGTTGAGAACTTCTCGATGAATCGAGACGAGGTGCGTGAGTTCACGGTTGAGGCGATCGACTTCGAGGGCAACCCGATCTCGTTGTTCGCGGCCAGCGAAATGCCGGGCTTCCCGCTGCCTGACTTCATGACGTTCACTGACAATGGCGACGGCACCGGCACCTTCCGTGTCGCACCGGTGGTCGGTGATCGCGGTGACCATGCAATCAAGTTGATCGCTGCCGACGATGGCGACGGCGGAACCGGCCTGCAGGCGAACGATGAGTACGTCTTTGTCGTCGAGGTGAAGAGCGACAATGAGCCTCCGCAGATCGACTACATCGGTGATGTGGTGGCGGTGGTTGGTGAGCCTCTGCAGGTGCCGGTGTTCGTCGGTGATCTGGACGGTGACAACCTGGCCTACGAGATCACCGGCCTGCCGGCTGGTGCCACGATCAACTCTACCGCGGTGTATGGCGAGGCCCTGATCGAGTGGACGCCAGCAGCAGCCGATGTGAACAGTTACACGGCGACGGTCACGGTGACCGATACCGGTGCGGATGGCCTGACGGCACCGGCCTCGACGTCGCGCGACTTCGCTGTCGTTGTGCGCACGGTAAATGCCGCGCCGCTGCTGCAGCCGGTCGGTGATCAGCAGATCGTTGAAGGTCAGACCCTCAGCATCAACCTGGTGGCGTTGGATCCGGATGGCGATCCGATCACCTTCCTGGCCGAGGATCTGCCAAGTGGCGCCATGCTGAATGCGCAGACTGGCGAGTTCAGCTGGACGCCGGCGCTCAATCGCTCCGGCGACTACCTGGTGACCTTCATCGCCACTGACGGTCATTCGACCAGCAGCGACACCATCACTATCAGTGTCGAGGATGCCAACCGTGCGCCGCAATGGGTGCCGGTGTTTACCCAGTTGGCGCGTGAGGGAGCGGAGATCTCGTTCTTCCTGGTCGCCGCGGATCCGGACAATGACCCGCTGGTGAGCACTGTGGTATCAGGCCTGCCGGATGGCGCCTTGTTCGTCCCTGAGAGCGGCGAGTTCCAGTGGACGCCGGGTTACGAGCAGGCCGGTGAACATACCTTCCGCGTGCTCACCCAGGATCCGGATGGTGCCTTCGACACGCTCGATGTCACGGTGAATGTCACCAACGTCAACCGTGCGCCGGTGCTGGACGAGTCCGATCACGCGTATCTGATCGGTGAGCCAAAGAGTTTCTTCGTGACGGTAAGCGATGCCGATGCAGGTGCCACGATCACGTTCAGTGCCGAGGATCTGCCCGAGGGCGCCGTGCTTGATCCAGATTCTGGCGAGTTGAGCTGGACGCCGGGCCCGGGCCAGAGCGGTGAGTATTACGTCACCCTGATCGCGGACGACGGCCTCGCGCAGTCACGCCAGACGATCGTGATGCGCGCCAGCCTCGAGCCGGTCGTGCCGAGCGTGCGGATCGAGTTGACGCCGAGCTTCCCGGTCATCCCGGGCCAGGGCGTGCTGCTTCATCCGATCGCCGACAGTCTGGCCGATATCGTGTCGCTGACCCTGTTGGTCGATGGCAACGAGGTCGCACTTGACCAGACCGGTCGTGCCCTGATTACCGCGGGTATTCCTGGAAAGACCGAGATCGTTGCCATCGCGGTGGATGCCGATGGCGTCGAGGGCCGTGCGACAACCCAGCTCAAGGTCCGCGATCCGGCCGACAAGATCGCGCCGGACGTCAGTTTCGACCCACAGGTCACCCGTGCGCTGTTGACCTCGACGCTGAACGTCAGCGGCCTGGTCGGCGATAGCAATCTCGATTACTGGCAGCTCGAGCTGGCGAAGGGCTTTGGTGCGGCAGGCTTCGAACTGTTGGCCGAGGGCGAGGCGCCAATCGACGGCAGCCTCGCTGAGATCGATCCGCGCACCCTGTCGAACGGTTTCTATACCCTGCGACTTTCGGCACGCGATATCAGCGGGCGTCTGAGCCAGGTAGAGACGCTGATAGAGGTCAATACGGCCGACAAGCTTGGCCAGTACCAGCGCACGGTTGCCGATGTGTCGACCACCTTGGGCGGTATTCCGTTCGAGCTGCAGCGTCATTACGACAGTATCGACAGTGGCCAGTTTGGTACCCAAGGCCTGCTGCAGGGCGGTTGGTCGCTGCTCGGCATCGACCTTGCGATAGAGACCAACCTCGAGCCGACCGGGCGTGAACAACTCGGCGCTTATCCGGCAATGGGCAAGGGCACACGCCTGTATCTGAACCTGCCGACCGGTGAGCGCGCCGGGTTCAGCTTCGTGCCGCAGGCCGAGCAGATTGGCGTGCTGACGTTCTGGCGGCCGACGTGGATCGCCGATGGTGCCCATGGCTGGGTGCTGGAGACGCCGGATGTGCTGCTGAACAAATCCGGCAGCAAGTTCTACGACTCGGCAACCGGTGTGCCCTACAACCCGGTGAGCATGACCGAGTCGCTGAGCAAGTATGCCCTGACCTCGCCGGATGACACACGCTATCTGCTGGGTGCCAACGGACGGGTCAACGTCATAGAGGCGGCTGGCGGCGAGCGCCTGTTCGTTTCGGCCAACGGTGTGATCGCCAGCAACGGTGAAAATCTGAAGTTCGTACTGAACCAGAATGGTTCGTTGGCACGCGTCATTACCGACACCGGCAACACCCTGATCTACGAGTACGACGAGGAAGGCCGGCTGATCATGCAGCGCAGTCTTTCCACCGGTGGTGGCGAGCGTTACGGCTATGTCGATGGCAAGCTGGCGACGGCGGTCGTGGTTGGCGGCAGCGGTGAAGTGGTTGACTACGATCAGGTCGGTGCACAGGTGCGCAGCGTAACTCAGGACCTTGGTGGCCTGGTGCAGTTCACCGGGCAGCCGGTCAGCGGCAACCTCGCGGCAGAAGGCGATGTGTATACCTTCAGCGTGCGCCAGAGCGAGATCGATGCAACTGCAGGTAGCAGCCTGCTGGTAAGGCTGGTGCTCGATGGCAATGATGTCGATGCGCCGGTGATCCCCGGCCTGACCACGAGTTCGATCGAAACCCAGGGTACGACCACGACGGTGCTTTACGCGATCGGCGTAGCCGGTCTGTACCAGGTTCGCGTATCCGGCAGTGGTGGCTATGCGTTGTCCCTGAGCGCAGCAGGCGACACCGATCTCGACGGCGATGTCGATGGTAACGACAGTGCCGCGGTCGGCACCGGCCAGTTCCCGGCGGGTGATGTGACCGGCGATGGCGTCGTGGATGCGAGTGATCGTCAGGTTGTGAGCTTCAACTTCGGGCTGGTACAGAACAGCGCGCCGACAGTCGCGGCGGTGCTGCCTTCGGTGATGACGCATGAGGAACTGCCGGTTCTGGTCGAACTGTCGCAGGTCGCGGCAGATCCCGATGGCGATAACGTTTTCTACCGGATCATCTCGTCGCAGAACGGCACGGCCGCGCTGACCGCAGATGCCGAGTACATCTACTTCCTGCCGAATGACGACTTCACCGGTGTTGCCTCGTTTGAGGTGATTGCCGATGACGGCTTCAACAGCTCGGAGGTCGCCACCGTTGATATCGATGTCAGCGATGCGGCGCTGGTCAATTTCGACTTCAACCAGCGACGTGTTCTGTTCGACCAGGCGGGGCAGGCATCCGTGCTGCGGGTGTTCGGCGACTTTGCCGACCAGGCCGATGTCGAACTGCCACTCTGGTATGTGAATGCACAGAGTACCGACTCCTCGGTTGCCGTGCTGACGCCTGAAGGTCTGTTGACCGGCGTGCAGGATGGCTACACCTACCTGACCGCTGAACGCGGCACGATTGCGGCCGCGACCGTGGTCGGGGTTGGTTCAACGGGTGTTCCGGTCGACGAGATCACGCGTCTGTTCAACGTCGATGCCTACCCGGATGCCGTAACCATCGTGCCGAATGGTGGTTCGCGACAGATGGTGGTGAGTCTCGGCACGTTGAAGGAGACCTTTGTCAGTAGTGCGGCCGATGGAACCATCTACGTCAGCGGCGACAGCAGTATCGTGACCGTCAGCGAGGATGGCCTGATCGAGGCCGTCGGCGAGGGCACGACCACGGTCACCGCGATCCACCGCTATGGCGAGGAGGTCATCGAGGTCAAGGTCGAGGCGCCGCAGGTCGGCGTCGCGTCAATCACGGAAAGCGGTGGTGCGGTACAGAATGCCGATGGCTACATCGCGGCATTCGGCCCGGGGCAACTGGACGGCGACGCGATCGTTGAGATCAAAACCGTTGCCGAGGCGGATCTGCCGCTGCCGATGCTTGAACACTTCAACTTCGGTGCGGCGTTGGAACTGACTATCGAGGGCGCCGATCTCAATGGTCCGATCCAGATCGCGGCGCCGGTCGCGCCCGACGTTGCAGCACCCGGCGACGAGGTCTTCTTCTTCCAGAAGCAGGCATTGCCGATCAACGAAGACGGCTCACTGACCGAAATATGGACGGTGGTCGACAACGGTATCGTGGGTGACGATGGCATGGCCCGCACCAGCTCACCGCCTTTCCCGGGTCTGAGTGATCGCGGCAACATCCTGATCGCCCGTTCGGCACTGCCGATCGGTAAGGTCCGTGTCGACCTGGGCCTGTTGTTTGGTTCGGCGACCCTGGTCATTCCGGCGATGGCCATCGCGGCCAGTGGCGGTCTGCTTGGTGCAACGGTTGGCCTGGGTATCGCTGCCAGTGCGGCGGCCCTGATGATCGCACCGATGCTCTACCAGGTGTTGGATATCCAGATCTGGCGTAAGTTTGCCAATGGGGATATCGATAACACGGTGTTGACGGTCGATCTCGAGGATGGTGTGCCGGACACCCTGATTCGTCCGACCCTGCCGCCACCTCCCGAAGGCCTGCTGACCGGCCCGCCACCGCCAACCTTCCTGCAGCCGAACGAGTCGGGCGCAGGCCCGAATGGTGGTCTGGACTACGAGATCAGCGCTGATGGCGAGGTCGTTCTGGTCATCAAGGGACGTAACTTCTTTGAAACCGAGTTGGGCAACGGCAACTGGTCGGAGTGGATCGGCGAGCAACTCCTGGATGCCCGCATCCGGTTCAACATGGGCGCCGGAAACGGCAGCGTGTACGTCTACGGTGGTGACTTTGTCTCTTACGGCAACACCACGGACCCGCTCGACCCAAGCAAGTCGATCAGCACCATCAGGGTCAAGGTGCCGGAGAACGTACTGCTCGGCAAGGCAAAGATCTCGGTGCAGCGCGCCATGCCGGGGATGCTGATCGGGGATGACGGCGGCTGGAAGTACCCGTCGGATACCAATGCAATCAGTAGCCTCGAGGCGCAGATTCAGAACAAGGGCGGCTTCGGTTTCATTGGCGGCATAACGGACGGCTTCAAGCACACCATCGATGTCATCGACCTGGCGCGACTTGACGAGATCGATGAGTCCGACCGGGTGATCAAGAAACTGATCATGCCGGGCAATGGTTCGGTACGCGATACGGTCGCTGCGAGCGATCTCTCGGCCGCCTATGCGGCAACCTGGGACGGCATCCAGGTGATCGATGCCTTTACCCTGCAGCTGTTCGATGCTGATCCGAGCAGCGACGAAATCGACAAGATCAAGCTGCCGGGCAACAGTATCGTGCGTTCAGTCGCGCTCGCGCCTTCCGGCAACTTCCTTTATGCCTCGAGCAACGGCAAGATCTACGTGATCGACCTGCGGGTCAATTCCGATGATTTCATGAAGGTGTCAGACGTCATCGATGACTTCTACGTCCCGCCGGGTGGTCTGATCCACAGCATCGTGGTGAATGCCGATGGCACCCGCCTGTTTGCCGGTGTGTCGTACTCGACGATGTTTGGCGCCAATGGCTGGTTGCGCAACGAGGGTGGGGCCACCAAGGGCAAGATCGTCGCGATCAATGTCGACGAGAATGACCGGCCAGAGAATTATGGCGGTCCGCTTGGTTTCCTTACACCGAATCCGAGCAAGTACCACAAGACCCTCGGTCAGTTCGATGCGGGCCTTGAACCACGCGAACTGGAGGCGACGATCGACCGCGATCGCATCGTGTTCACGACCCTCGGCGATCGCAAGAATGGCTTCCATACCCTGGAGATCACGCAGGACAACCCGGGCTCGTTTGACGTGCTGATCAAGACCTTGCCGAAACGGTTGCAACTGAATCGTGATCCGATCAGTGTCAAATACATCGGTGATACCAGCGGTGGCGTTGGTTACCTGCAGAGCAATTTCTCGGTTCGCGGCAGCGGCCAGGTATTCGATCTCGATGTGAATTACGCCAGTGGCGTGGCGATCACCGCGGACATGAAGTATGCCTTTGTCGCCGACTACCATCTCTCGCCGTTCATCCTCTTCCAGGATTCGATGTTTGCCTGGGATTACGAGGAACTGCACAACCTCGGCTCGAAGATCGGCATCATCCAGGATCCGTTCGGCGCGCAACCGAAGCTGATCGCCAGTACCACACCGATTCCGATGGGCTTTCTCGAAGATCTCGAGATCGATTCCTCGGGCAAGAAGCTCTATGCGAACTTCCGTGGCGCGGGCAACGTTGCGGTATATGACGTTGACCTGATGATCGAGAAGGCCACGCAGTTCAACAATGAGTGGGATCGACTGCCGATCGACCGCGTCGGCAAGGAAGGGCAGCCGCTCGATCTGCCATTCATCAACCTGACGCCGATCGATGTGAATCGCCATGTACGTGGCCTGGCATTGCAGACAGACCAGGTACTCGAACTGATCAATCCTCAGGGCTCCTTCGATGTACATGGGGCGGATGCCGACGAGCCGATGGTGTTCGAGTGGAAGGTCGACTTCGACAAGCTGGGCCTGGACAAGTACACCAGCCGCTTCTACCTGAGTACACAGGCGCCGGGTGACGGCCTCTGGCCGGATGACGATTGGCGTGACCGTGGTGGTTTCACGCTGGACATCTTCAATCTCCTCAGTTCCGAGGATCCGAGCATTGGTACTAACGCCGATACCAATCCCGGCCGAATCTTCACCACACCGGAGACTGAGGTGTTGGAGTCTGGCAAGCGCTACCGGGTCACGGTAACGCGCGAGCTGCAGCTGGTTGGCGATATCGAGGATGATTCGAAAACCGAGATCGAGCTGGCTCCGGGGCTTCGTAAGTCACTCACCGCCGGGCAGATTTACTACTGGGGCGTCGAGGTCCTGGAGAACAATCTGGATGCCTCGACCGCGTTTGTCGCCAGTGAGTATAAGAAAGACGGCGTGCCCTACAGCTCGGTCACCGTGCTTACCCATGGCTTCCAGGCCGGTGTCGATTTCGAAGCCGTGCCGCAGTACCAGCAGCCCCAGGCCTTTATGGACATGGCCGACCTGATCTCCTCGGCCGGTGGCAACGGCGTGGTGCTGAGTTACGACAAGGTCTCCGGCGAGTGGGTGGACCGGAAAAGCGGTAGTAGCGGTGCCGCCGCGTTGATCGCCGGTAAACCGGTGATCCTGGTGTCGGACTGGGTGAAGGAATCCGACATCAGTGATTCCGGTTTCTCGGAGGCCGCCGCAGATGCGTTGTTCGCGTCACTCTACGAACTGGACCGGGATGTCGGTGGCGATCTGTTTGACTCGCCGTTGCACTTCATTGGTCACAGTCGTGGCACCGTGGTGAACAGCGAGATCATCCAGCGCATGGGAACCTATGTGCCGGCCAAGAAAGATATCCACATGACGACGCTCGATCCGCACGATTTCGAGCAGAAGACGCTGGATATTCCGCTCAAGGATATCGCCCTGATCGGTTCGACGATGATCAAGGTGACCGGTGCGGTATCGGTGGTTGCGGCGTTGGCATCGGGCAATATTCCGGCGGCCGTATCGGCCGTGGCCTTCATGTACAAGCAACGTGCATGGCTGACCTATCTGGAAAAGGCCCTGAGCCTGGTGAGCGCGGTCGGTATCAAGATCGACCCGATCCAGTATGGCGATTTCAAAGACCCCGATGTCAAGGTCTGGGAGAATGTCGCGTTTGCCGATAACTACTTCCAGACGGCAGCACAGAATGCACCGTCTACCGGTGCTGTTGCTACGGTTGCGGGCCTGGTGTTGCCGACGGCCTTCACGGCGACGCCGAACGGTCGCTCTATCTCGGGCGCCGACGTCAATGTCAACATGACCCAGCTGGGCCTGTCCGGCTTTACCAATGATGATTTCGGGATACTGGGCTTTGGCGGGCCGCACAGCCGCGTCTGGCAGTGGTATGCGGGTACGATCGATACAGCGATGACCGAGTTTGCCGGCAGCGCGGTATATCGCCGGATCAGTGACGAGGGCCTGGTGGTCGAGGCCCTCGGCCTGCCGACCATTCAGAAGTTCGATACCACCGGCTGGTACTACAGTGATCCGTTCTGGAATACCCAGTCGTCCAAGCCGTACGCCGACGGGGTATTCCCGATTGCCGATGATATCCGCGAGGGTATTACCCAGGGCTGGTACTACAGTCCGCAGGGTGGCGGTGATCTGTACCGGCCAGAGACCGGTGCCACCGGCGAACTTGTCACCAAGGACAACACCGAGGTGACCAAGGGGGCCGAGGCCGTCCCGACGGTGTTTAACGGAAACTTCGAAAACGGTACCAAGCAGTCGCTGGTCAACCTGTTGGCCAATCTGCTGTCGCAGGTTCTGGCGACCGACAAGTTCAAGGATTCGGCGAGCGCCGATACCAAGAAGATCATTGCCGACTTCTTCGGCGGCGCGAGCGGCCGTTTCCCGTTATCGTATGAGCTGCCGGGTTGGTCGTTCCACGGTGGCAACGGTTTTGACATCAATGCCTTCGGTTACGATTTCGACATCAGCGGCCTGTTCTCGTTCGAGACCAACCCGGTCGCGATATTCAAGGACCTGCTGAGCAAGGTGTGGAAATTTGCCGCCGACAAGGTGCTGTCGGTGATTTCCGCCAAGTTCAAGGAGGAGGTACTGGGAGCCCCGCCGGCGCCGACGGCCAGCGATACAGCGGAGTACACGACCTGGTACAACACGGTCTGGTCCGAAACCGATGGCGCCAAGTTCTTCGAGGACCTCAACAAGCTGGCGCTGTCGGTCGACAAGATCATCACCAAGCTGATCGAACTCGGCGTGACCCCGGACCCGGTCAAGGATGCCAACGGCAATGTCGTCGTTGCCAATCCGAACAAGCTCGAGCATTGGTACCAGCTCGATGCGGCCAACAAGATGAGTCCGTTTGGTCTGGATGCGCTGAAGAACTACATCGACAAGGGTCTGCAGCTGCTCATCGAGCAGATATTCCCGCCGACATCGATCGGTGCGGATGGCACGCCAAAGTACGGTTCCGATTACGCCCTGCTGATGGGCGGCCAGGACATCCTGAATTCGGTGTTCAGGGCATTGGTCGGCGAGTTCCTGCCGGAAGACACCTTGTCGCTGATCGAGGACAAGATTGCCGAGATCGTCAACTTCAAGTCGATCACCCATAACCGGATGCTGATCCCGGCGGACAAGAACTTTGTGACCTTCGAGGTGTTCACGCCGTTCGTCACCAGTTCGGATGCACAGATCAAGGTGACGTTCGAGCAGGCCGGGGTCTATGGTCCGGTGCTGCCGATCGAAAGATTCGCCCAGTTCACCGATCCGCAGTTCTTCGAGAAGCGGGTGATGTCGGTCGAGATCCCACCCGAGCTCAAGGGCAAGATCGCGACCATCAGTTTCGAAAAGGTCAAGATGGAACACAAGAACTTCGCCCTGTACCCCGGTGATTTGGCCGGCGAGACGGTCGAAGTCGTCGCGAACCTGCTGGGTTCCGTGAGCCAGGTGTTCTTCCTCGACGACATCCGCCTGTCGGCCACCGATGTACCGGGTACGCCAATGCTGGCCGGTGTGGCGGGTGACGGTTCTGACGATATCACCCTGGTCCAGGCCGAGGCCCTGGCCGACGTGGCGATCGGTCGCTGGGCCGATACCGAGCTGCTGTTCCCGACGGTCGAGCGTCTGTCGAACATCGACTTCGTGGTCGAGGATCTCGGCGAGCGCGTGCTGGCGGTTTACTACGACAACGTGCTGCATATCGATAACGACGGTGCCGGTCATGGCTGGTTCGTCGACGACACGCCGTTGCTCAACGAAGAGTTCGATGCCGGCGATCACGATTGGCTGCTGGATGCCGCTGCCGGAAGCGAGGCCGGGCAGGGTATCGACCTGCTGACGGTGCTGACCCACGAGTTCGGTCATATCCTCGGCCTGTCCGATGTCTCGGCCTCGATCGATCCGATTCGCCTGATGACCGGCGTACTCGATGTCGGCGAACGTCGCCTGATCTCCGATCTTGATCTTGTGTCGATCACCATCGAGCAGGAGCCGGAGGTCGTCGAAGAAGCGCCTTTGGCACCGGTGATTGTCAACCCGGCTGCCACGTCGGGTGTCGACAACGGGTCGGCGGCCGGTTTGCCGCAGTACCTGCACACCCCGGGCGATGCGCACGATGGCCTGGTCAACGGCGGGTTTGGTATCGCGGATACCACCAATGCCAACTTTGCCTGGACCCGGATTGGCGAGGCCAGTGTGGCCGATGGGGTCGGCGTGCTGCGCGAAGACGACAGCCTGATGTCCGGTCTGGCCCAGGCCTTTGTGGTGCCGACCGGTGCCACCGGTTTGCGCTTTGAGATCACCGGCTTCCAGCTGTTTGATGAAGGTGACCAGCCGCCCGATGCGTTCGAGGCTGCGCTGCTGTACAACGACACCGGCGAACGGGCCACCGCTGCGTCCGGTCTCGGCCTGACGGATGCGTTCTTCAACCTGCAGTCCGATGGCAGTCTGTTCCTGGCGCCTGGCGTAACCGTGAGTGGCCCCGGTGTCGATCTCGGTGGGGCCGATCCGCTGGCAACCGGCAGTGGCAGTATCTTCGTGGAGGTCGACTTCGGTGCGATCGATCTGCAGCGCGACCTGCTGCTGAGTCTCGACCTGATCGGTCTCGGCCTGCTTAACAGCGAGGTCAGGATCGACAATGTCGGCCTGCTGGGGCTGGCGAATACCGCACCTGATGCCACCGACGATGCCGATATCGTCACACCGCCGGGGCAGGCGATCACTATCGATGTGCTGGCCAACGATTCCGACTTTGAGAACGACAGCCTGTCGGTGCTGAGTACGACTGATCCGACCAACGGTGGCGTTGAAATTCTCGCCGACAATACCGTGCGCTACACGCCGGACGATGGCTTCGTCGGTACCGACACCTTCACCTATATCGCCTACGACGGTACGGACGAGAGTCTGCCGGCGTTGGTCACGGTCGAGGTCAGGGCCGCCAACGAGGCGCCGGTACTGGCCGAGATCGCGACCCAGTTGGTGATGGAGGGTGGCACGGTCAACTTCCTGTTGCAGGCGACGGATGGCGATGACCCGCTCGATTCACTGAGCTATTCACTGCTCAGCGGCCCGGACGGCGCGACCGTCAATCCGGATACCGGCCTGTTCAACTGGACAGCACCGGATGGTCCGGCGGTGATTGATAACGTCACCGTGCAGGTCACCGATCCGGCCGGTGATTCGGGCCAACGTACCTTCACGATAGAAGTCGGCGACGTTGCACCGCTGATCAC
>CAVRBK010000025.1:0-38095 GCA_963719025.1 uncultured Gammaproteobacteria bacterium
CAGAAACAGCGCTGGTTCCTGTTGCGTGTGCACTGTAACGAGAGTGATTTCTGCCTCGATTCCTGCGCGAAGCCCGAATTCGACAACTGGCGGTGGGTCAAGTACTGGCAGCCGGTACGCGAAGTGATCTATTTCAAGCGCCGGGTGTACGAGCGCGCGCTGGAAGAACTGGCTCCGCTGCTGTTTCCCGATGGTGTGCCGGCGCGTCCGCAGACCAACTACCTCCGCCAGCAGCGCCGCTGATTGCTGCTGAGTTTATTTCCCTAGCTCCGCAACGCCGCGAAAGCGCCGACGCGTACGGCGCGTCGTACAGGTGACCTGATCGAAATGCTCGAAACCCTGCACAGTATCGTCAAGGCGGTGAATACCGCGCCCGACCTGGAAAAGGCGCTGCACACGATCGTCGATCGGGTAAAGGAGGCGATCGATTGCGATGTGTGTTCGGTCTACCTGACCGACTCCGATGCCCGTACGCATGTGCTGGCGGCGACCAATGGCCTGCGCCAGGAGGCGGTTGGCAAGGTGGCGCTGCCGCTCGGGCGAGGCCTGGTGGGTCTGGTTGCAGAGCGTGCCGAGCCGCTCAACCTCAGCGATGCCCCATCGCATCCGCGGTACCTGCGTATTGTCGAGACCGGCGAGACCCAGTATCGCGGCTTTCTCGGCGTGCCGATTATCCAGAATCGCAAGGTGCTGGGGGTCCTGGTCGTGCGTCAGGAGGCCAAGCGCGAGTTTGTCGATGACGAGGTGACCTTCCTGTTCACCCTCGCGGCACAACTGGCCGGGGCGATCACCTATGCGCAGGCCAGCGGCGAACTGGATGCATTGACCGAGCCGAGCCGGGTGCGGCCGTTATCTGGAAGGGCAGCCCGGCGAGCACCGGGGTCTGCATCGGATACGGCGTGGTGGCCTATCGGCTGGCCGATCTGGATGCCATCCCGGATCGCACCACCGCTGATCCGGAAGCGGAATGCACGGCGTTTCGCGCAGCCGTGGCAGCGGTCGAGGATGACCTGCGCAAGCTGCAGGAGCGGCTCAGTGGCGAGATCCCGGCCGAGGATTACGCGCTGTTCGATGCGCTGCTGCTGATGTTCGGCGGCGACACCCTGGTCACGCGAGACGATCGCGCTGATCGAGCAGGGGCAATGGGCACCGGGTGCATTGCGCCAGAGCATCCAGGCGCACGCCAAGGTATTCGACAACATGGAGGACATCTACCTGCGTGAGCGTGCCTCCGATGTCCGTGACCTCGGGCGGCGGATCCTGATGCATCTGCAGAGCGACAGTCCCTACGAGACCGAGTATCCGGATCACACGATCCTGGTGGGCGACGAGGTGAGTGCGGTGCAGCTTGCCGAGGTGCCGCCGGGTCGGCTGGTCGGCATCGTCGCCGCGACCGGTTCGAGTTCGTCGCACGTGGCGATCCTGGCGCGCGCCATGGGCGTGCCGGCGGTCATGGGTGTGACCGACCTGCCGGTCAACCGGATCGGCGAACGTGAGCTGATCGTCGACGGTTACCGCGGGCGCGTCTACGTCGCGCCTACCGCCTCGGTGCGCAGTGAGTATGAGCGCCTGGCCGAGGAGGAACGCGAGCTGACCGCCGAGGCGGAAAGCGTGCGTGGCCTGCCGGCCGAATCGACCGATGGTGTGGCCTTTCCGCTGCATCTGAACACCGGATTGATCAACGAGACCGGGAGTTCGAACAACGAGGAATTCGCCGGCATCGGCCTGTACCGCACCGAGCTGCCGTTCATGGTGCGCGACCGTTTTCCGGCCGAATCGGTGCAGGTGCTCAACTACCGGCGCGTGCTCGAGGCCTTTGCGCCGCGGCCGGTGATCCTGCGTACCCTGGATATCGGTGGCGACAAGCCGCTGCCGTATTTTCCGGTCAGTCGAGCAGAACCCCTTCCTGGGCTGGCGCGGTGTGCGTATCTCGCTGGCCCATCCCGAGATCTTCCTGACCCAGGTGCGGGCCATGCTGCGTGCCGCGGTCGATCTGGACAACCTGCAGATCATGTTGCCGATGATCAGCGGCGTGACCGAGGTCGATGATCTGCGGATGCTGATCACGCGAGCGCACGACGAACTGCTGGAAGAGGGCTATGCGGTATCGATGCCGCGCATCGGGGTGATGATCGAGGTGCCGTCGGCGGTCTACATGGTCGAAGAACTGTCGCGCCGCGTCGATTTTCTGTCGGTCGGCACCAACGACCTGACGCAGTATCTGTTGGCGGTCGATCGCAATAATGCCCGCGTCGCCGAGATCTACGATGATCTGCATCCTGCGGTGCTGCGCGCGCTGGAGCAGGTCGTGCGCGGTGCGCGGGTGTTCAATCGCCCGGTCGGCGTGTGTGGCGAACTGGCCGGTAACCCGCTGGCGACCATTCTGCTGATGGGCCTGGGTGTCGACAGCCTCAGCATGAGTGCCGGCAGCCTGATGAAGGTGAAATGGGTGGTGCGCAGCTTCAGCGTGTCGCGTGCGCGTCAGCTGCTGCATGCGGCCTTGCGCATGGAGGACGCCTCGCAGGTCCGACGGTTCATGGAGGTGGCGCTGGACGACATGGGATCTGGGTGGTCTGTTCCGACCGGGACGCTGACGCGCAGAATTGCCTGGTCGCCATCGCTCAGCGGGCGAATCCATCAACGTCCTGCCGTTATGTCGCGGGTGATCTATCTGTGGTATTGTTGATACTCGTCAACTCGCAGCCGGTTTTTTTGTGGCGCAAAATATTCGTTTGAGTGAACAAGAATGGGGAAGATCAATGGGTGATTCAGCAGCTAAGAAGAAGAGTGCCAACGATGCGGTCGACGGGAACAAGGTGGATTCGCCAGCGGTGTTCACTGGCGATCTGAGCAAGCTCGACAAGGACGCGCGTCGCGAACTCTTCCGCAAGAATATCTATCCCTACAGTACCAAGCTCGAGCCGTAAAGACTACGAGGCCTTCAAGTTCGAGCTGCAGATCGAGTTGCTGAAGCTGCAGAACTGGGTGAAAGAATCCGGTGAACGCGTACTGATCCTGTGCGAGGGCCGTGACGCGGCGGGCAAGGGCGGCACCATCAAGCGCATCATGGAGCATCTGAATCCACGTGGTGCGCGCATCGTCGCACTGGAGAAGCCATCACCAGGCGAGAGGCCGGGCAGTGGTATTTCCAGCGTTACATTCAGCATCTGCCGAGTGCCGGCGAGATCGTGCTGTTCGACCGCTCCTGGTACAACCGGGCCGGCGTCGAGCGGGTGATGGGGTTCTGTTCCTCGTCCGGAGTACCTCGAGTTCATGCGACAGACGCCGGAGCTCGAGCGCATGCTTGCACGCAGCGGAATCCGCCTGTTCAAACTCTGGTTCTCGGTCAGCCGCGGGGAGCAACTGCGCCGTTTCAAGTCGCGTGAGCACGATCCGCTCAAACAGTGGAAGCTGAGCCCGATCGACCTGGCATCACTCGACAAGTGGGATGAATACACCAAGGCCAAGGAGGCGATGTTCTTCCATACCGATACGGCCGATGCGCCGTGGGCCGTGATCAAGTCGGACGACAAGAAGCGCGCCAGAATCAATGCAA
This sequence comes from uncultured Gammaproteobacteria bacterium, assembly GCA_963719025.1. Lineage (GTDB taxonomy): Bacteria > Pseudomonadota > Gammaproteobacteria > Chromatiales > Chromatiaceae > Thiosocius. The sequence continues at coordinate 3,557 of CAVRBK010000025.1, forward strand.
TCCGCCATCTGCTGTCGTCGATACCCTATGACAACAAGAAGGAAAAGATCGCCTGCGCGGCTGATCCCCTGATCGTCGGTACTGCTTCCGATATCTACGAGGACGGCGAGCATACCCAGTTGGGATGACGGTCGGTTTTTTTTAGCATTCAGATTGAGGCAGGCAATGAGCGAACATTACGAAAAACATGCGGACGAGGTCAGTAAGGCTTTCCTGGATATGCTCGACGACAGTGTCAGGGCCGGGATCTCGGAAGGACATCGCAATGAATTGGCGATGCTGATCGAGGCTGCGATAAGCACGGCCGTGTTTGAGCAACTGGAAGGGGCGGCCGTTGATGTTGCCGCGCTGGCAAAGGTATTGCGTCAACGCGCGGAGTACTACGACAAGGATTGATCAGACATGCAGTGGGGGTGGCAGCGCTGCCGCCTCCGCTGCCTGAATCAGCGGTCCGGCATATCTCGGACGATAGGCTGAAAAGGTCAGGATGATCACCGACGTTTTTCTTTTCCGGTTTTCCGCTTTCGCGGCGAAGTGCCTGTGTGCGGGCGTTTTTTCCTCTCCCAGTGTATTCAAAGACATCGCTGCCGGCTCGGCCTGGAGGCAATGATCTCCGTCCGCGCGATGCTGATGCTGGTGTTCGGTAGGCTGATGCGGGACCGCTCGCTCGCGCCGTAGATGGCGACGTCACTGATGCGCGCGGGCACCTATACTCACGAGAGCCTGGCGGGCCTGGTCAGTGCGGCGGAGGGCCTGTGGACTGTGCAAGATGCTGCCGATGTCCCGGGTCTGTCGCCGACTGATGAAGCAGTGAATGCGGTGGCGGAAGAAATGCAGAGTCATGCATAACGTAGCGCGGTACAGAAGGATCGGCTGTAATGAAAACGATAAAGTTGATCGAGAAGCTTCAGCAGCTGATGCAGGGTGCTCCGAAGGAGACACCGCGCAAGAAGCTGTGCAAGACAGTTAAAGCGCTGCGCGGGAAGCAGCGCAAATTGGAAAAGAAACTACAGCACACCGAGGGCAAGCATGCGCGGCAGCGTTTAAAGCATAAAATCGGTGTGCTACGGGCGCAGAGGCGCAAAGGGATGGCGCTGTACAAATCGCTGAAATCGGGTTGACGATCGTGTAGATCCGAGCGCGGATGCTGACCGGTTCAGACTGGCTCGCGGCCGATCAGCTTGCTGTTTTTCAACGCCAGGTCGGTCAAGGGGGCCTGCACGAACAGGCTGAAAATCACCACCCCAAAGGCAATCGACTGAATGGTCCACCAGTAATCCAGCTCGGTTGGCAGCGACAGGCACAGTGCCAGGACTACCGCGCCGCGCAGGCTGCCGATGAACTGGATCTTCTGAAAATCCAACGGCACTTTCTCGATCCCGGGCAGGCGGTTGATCAGTGGAGCGGTGCCGAATACCCCTGCGGCACGCGCAACCAGCAGGGCCACCACGCCGATCAGCATGGCCAGCCAGCGCTCCTCGAACATCTGCAGCGTAATCGTGACGCCCATCAGCAGGAAGACCAGCGCCTCGGCCAGGTAGGCATTGAAACTCCAGAGGTTGTCGACAAAGCTGCCGCGCTCGTCCTGAAAGTCGTTGTGGATGACGCGGCCCATGATCAGGCCGGTGATCAGCACGGCCATCACGCCCGATACCTCGAGTACCTCGTTGGCCAGCAGGAACGCGGTGTAGGCCGAGACGATCGAGATCAGGGCCCGTTGAATCGGGTCATCGAACAGGCGTGACAGCAGCAGGAAACCCAGGCCGACCAGCAGGCCGATGAAGATGCCGCCAAAAAACACCACCAGGAAGGCAATCACTGCATCGGCGGTCGAGATATCTTCGGCCGGATGCAACGCGATGTAGAGGAATATGCTGAAGGTGACGATGGCCGTCGCGTCGTTGAACAGATCCTCTCCCTCCATCAGGATACGCAGACGTCTTGGCACGCCAAGTTTGGTAAAACGGGCGATGATCGGAGAGGCATCGGTCGCCGCGAGCACGGCCCCGGTCAGGAACGCGGCGATCCAGGGGAAGCCCTGCGGGTGTCCGATACCGTAGTACACCAGCAACGCCGTGATGGATATCGCCAGAAGCAGCACGGGGATGGACATCAGCAGGATAACGAACAGGTCGCGCTTGAGCAGCAGTGCATCGATCCTGAAGGCCGCCTCGAAGACCAGCAGTGGCAGAAAGACATAGAAAATCAGGTCGTGAAACGACTGGTGACGCACCCCGGTATCCAGATCGAACAGCAGCAGTGTCTCTGACCCGATGAAACCAGTGAGTACCAGTAGCGCGGCGAACGGGAAGTGATGGCGCTCGGCAAACGGTCGCAGCATCAGCGCCACCATCAGCATCGCCGCGAGCGCCATGATGATCTGGCTGATACTCATCGATCAACCCGCTGCCTGGCTGGTTGGCGGTGCCGCGACCGCAGCGCGCGCCAGTGGTACCGGGTGCAATTGATCGAGTGCAATCGACAGGCCGTTGTCCTGCACCACCCGGGCATGGCTGCGGTTGAGTTCACTCGGTGACCGCACGCCGCAGGCATGGGCGATGATGCCGACCTCGTTGACCATGTTGCGGACATAGGCTGCCACCCGTTCGGCCTTGTCCGGCGGGTGCAGGCCGCGTTGCAGTTTGATGTCGTGCGTGGTGATGCCGGTCGGGCAGGTGTTCTTGTTGCACTGCAGGGCCTGGATGCAGCCGAGGGCGAACATGAAGCCGCGTGCGCTGGTGACGAAATCGGCACCCAGGCAGAGCGCCCAGGCGACATCCTCGGGGTTGATCAGTTTGGCCGAGGCGATCACCTTCACCCGGTCGCGCAGGCCGTACTCGGTCAGCTTGTCGACCAGCATCGGCAGCGTCTCGCGCAAGGGCAGACCAACCGCGTCGATCAGCGGCATGGGCGCCGCGCCGGTGCCGCCGTCGGCACCGTCCACGGTGATGAAGTCGGGTGCCGCCGCCGCGCCACGCTGCGCATGATCTCGGCAAACAGCGCATCGAGCATGGCGGGTGAACCGATCACGGTCTTGAAGCCGACCGGCTTGCCGGTGACCTCGCGGATCCGCCCGATCATGTCGAGCAGGTCGCCATTGTTGCGGATGTCCGGGTGACGGTTGGGGCTGAAGGCGTTCTCGCCGACCTCGATACCGCGGATCCGCGGCGATCTCTTCGCTGACCTTGCGCGCCCGGCAGCATGCCGCCCTTGCCGGGCTTGGCGCCCTGGCTCATCTTGATCTCGAACATCTTGACCTGCGGGTGCGCGGCGATCTCGCGCAGCTTGTCGTCGTTCAGGTTGCCCTCCAGGTCGCGCACGCCGTTCTTCGCCGTGCCGATCTGAAACACGATGTCGCAGCCGCCTTCGAGGTGGTAGGGCGACAGTCCGCCTTCACCGGTATTCATCCAGCAGCCGGCCTTTTTCGCACCGTTCGACAGCGCGAGCACCGCGGGCCTGGAGATGGCGCCGAAGCTCATGCCGGAGATGTTGAACAGGGAAGCGGTGGTGTAGGGCGCGCGACAGTCGGGACCGATGGTGACTGGTCGTGGCGGCACCGCATCCTCGCCGAGTGTCGGAAACGGGCAATTGACGAAAATCACCGTGCCGGGGCGTTTCAGATCGCGGGTCGAGCCGAATGCCACCGTGTTGTCCAGATCCTTTGCCGCGCGGTACACCCAGGAGCGCTCGGCCCGGTTGAACGGCAGTTCCTCGCGATCCATGGCGAAGAAGTACTGGCGGAAGAATTCGCCGAGGTGCTCGAAGAAATAGCGGAAGCGACCGATGACCGGGTAGTTGCGGCGTATCGCGTGGCGCGTCTGGGTCACGTCGAGGATGTACGCCACGATCGCCCACAACACGACCGAGCCGACGACCAGGATGAAGGCCGCGGCGAACAGCTCAAGGCTGGTGAGGAGAAAGTTACCGAATTTTTCCGACATATGCTGCATCACAGGTTGCCTGTTGGTATGGACCGCGAAACACGGCAGTTTTTTTCAGCGCACACATTGGCTGCACGCCACTAAGCATAGACCGCGTGGCCATCAGCTCTCGTGGCGAGTCCCTGGCACAGGCCGGTCGACCACGAGGTGACTGCGGCTCATGAACAGGCGGTACAGCAGGGGAATGACGACCAGGGTGAGTGCGGTCGAGAATGCCAGGCCCCAGACGATGGCGGTGGCGACCGGACCCCAGATCAGCGATTTGCCGCCCAGCCCGGTGGCCAGCGAAAACAGCCCGGCGATGGTGGTCAGCGAGGTGATCAGGATCGGGATCACGCGCCGGCGGGCCGCGTAGATGGTCGCATGCAGAACGCTCATGCCGGCCGCAAGGCGCTGATTGCCCGCCGAGATCAGTACGATGGCGGCATTCACCGCGATACCGGCCAGTGCGACGACGCCATACAGGGTGTACAGGCTGAGCGGGTTGCCCGACACCAGCAGTCCATAGGTCACGCCGATGAAGGCCATGATCACCGTGGACAGGATCATGAAGGGTTGCCAGTAGCTGCGGAACTGGGTGCCGAGGATCGCGTACATCACGCCGATGCCGAACACGAACAGGATCACGATGGAATCCAGGCTCTCCTGGATATCGTCGAGTTCACCGGACATGTCGAGGTCGATGCTCGGAAAACCGGCCTGCTGCTTCTGCCATTCCCCAGTGATGCGTGCATTCGCCGTGACCGTGTCGATCTGCAGTTCGTCGATATCGGCCTCGACCGTGATCGCGCGACGGAAATTGTAGTGCCGGATATTGCCCAGGCTCTGTCGCCGCGTGACCTGGGCCAGGTCGGCCAGGGCGATGCTGCCGCCGCTGGCAATCGGCAGCCGAAACTCGAGGATGTCGGCGATGTCCTGGCGCGGGGTGTCGATCGCCTTGACCCGCACCTCGAGTTTCTCGCCGGCGTCCCGCATGTCGGTGATCACCAGGCCGTCGACCAGCAGCAGCAATGTCGCGACCGACCTCGGCCGGGTTCAGGCCGGCGCGGTTGATCGCATCGGTATCGAACGTCGAGAACCAGCTCGGAGCGGCCCTTGTCGGCGTCGTCCTCGATGTCCTTGATGCCGTCGATCTGGCGCATGATCTGTTTGATTTGCTGCGCTGCCGCCGTGATCTCCGCGTAGTCATCACCGCGCACCTTGATGCTGATCGGCTTCTGCGTCGGCGGGCCGCCACTGATGCGCAGGAACGAGACCTGTATCGGGCCGGGCACGCCGACCACCGCCTCGCGCATCGACTCGATCATCTCCTCGACGGTGCGCAGTTCCGCGGTCTTCGGCTTCAGGCCGATCATGACCTGGCCGAGGTGGTCGCCGATCCGCTGGTCGGTCTCGGTGAACATGCTGCCGGCATAGCTGACGATCGCGCGTGCCTCGCCGGGCCGGATGTGCCGGCGGGCGACCGCCTCGATCTCCTCGACCTTGGCCAGGGTCCGGGCCAGCGGCGTCTCCGGCGGCATCTCGATATTGACGTAGATACAGCCGGATGGTGTCGGCGGCGAAGAAATCGATCCTGACCTGTTCGGTCGCCAGGGTGGCGATGGCGCCGAGAAACAGGGTCGCAACGAGACACCAGCGTGCGCCAGCGGTGGCGCAGCACCTTGACCAGCAGCCGCACGTAACGGATCTGGATCCAGTGGGTGAAACGCTCGCGGTAGCGTTGCACGCGCGATGGTTTCGTGAAATTCACGCCCAGGCCGACGACGTGCGCCGGCAGCATCCAGAATGCCTCGAACAGCGACAGGGCGAGCGCGATCACGACCACCATCGGCACCACGCGCATGAAGTCGCCGAGGATGCCGGGCAGCAGGATCAGCGGTGCGAAGGCGGCCATCGTGGTCAGCACGGCAGCGGTTACCGGCGCGGCAACCTCGCGCAGCGCATCGATCGATGCGCTCATCGCATCGGCACCATGACGCAGCCGATAGTAGATGCCCTCGACCACGACGACAGCGTCGTCGACCAGCATGCCGAGCACGATCACGACGCCGAGCAGCACCATGACATTCAGCGTTTCGCCAGTGCCGGCCAGTATCCAGAAGGTACCGGCCAGGATGAACGGGATACCGATCGCGGTCAGCAGCGCGATGCGCGAGCCGAGGAACAGCCAGGCAACGGCCAGCACCAGAACCAGGCCGATCAGCGCATTGTTCTGCATCAGGCGTATCGCGTTCTTGGTCGGCACTGTCTGGTCGTCGATCATCACCAGGCGGACCCCGGTGCTGTCACGCAGGGTGTTGCGCTGCTCGAGATAGCTGTTCAGCCGGTCGACCAGTTCGATCGTGTTGGTGTCGGCCTGCTTGACGATCGCCAGCAGCACCGCCGGTTGCCCGTCGACGGTGGTCAGCTGATCGGGTTCGGCGCGAGCCCGTTCGATCCGCGCCACATCGCTGAGGCGGACCTCGCCGGCGGCGCCGACCACGGTGCGCGATGCCAGTCCATCCGGATCGGCATCCGATCCGACCAGGCGGATCAGCCAGTTCTGCTCACCGAGCAGGGCATCGCCGGCGGCAATATCCTGGAAAAAGGCGCTGACCGTGTCGGCCACCTGGTTGGGCGTGAGGCGCAGGTTTTCCAGCACTGCCGGATCGAAGCGAACCTGCAGTTCGGGCTCCGGCAGGCCGATCGCATCGACCCGATCGACCGCGTCGATGCGCTCCAGCGCCTTGCGCACGTTGCGCGCCTGACGCCGCAGGTTTTCATCCCGGCCTTCGCCGACCACGGCGATGGTAGCCGAGGGGAAGCCACTGGCACTGGTGATCTCGAGGATCTGCGAATCTTCCGCGGCATCCGGCAGTTCATCTGCCTTGTTCTGAATCTCGCGCCGCAGATCGGAGATTCGCTTGTCGAAGGTGCGTACGTCGATGTCCTGGAAACGCACCAGGATGCTGGAGACCGAGGTGCGCGAGTTGGACGACATGAATTTCACGTCCTGGATTTTCCGCAGCGCGTCTTCCAGCGGGTCGGTCACCTTTCGTTCGACATCTTCAGCGGACGCACCCGGCAGCACCGTGGTGATGATGATCCAGTTGAAGTTGATCGACGGGTCCTGCTGGCGGGGTAGCGACAGGTACGACAGCAGGCCGACGATCATCACCAGGGCAAAGGTCAGGTTGGCCAGCACATGGTTACGCAGCAGGGAGCGAAAAAACCTCACCGGGCCTCGTCTCCGCGGGCGATCAGGCGAATGCTCATGCCATCCTGCAGGCGTTGCCGGCCTTCGGTGATCAGCCGTGTTTCGCGCAGGTAGCGCGGCAATCGCGGGACGACCCTCCTGGGCGTCGGGGATCGGCACGAAACGCGCCGTATCGCCCTCGGCCACGAAGACGCCAAGCTGCCCGTCGCGCCGCACCAGATAGTCGGCCGGGATCGTTGCCGCCAGGCCTTGCCAGACGACCCGCCCGGCCGTGCCGGGTATTGCAGCATCATGGGTAAACAGCATGCGCGCCTCGCGGGTGCGGCTGAGTGAATCGCTCGCCGGCACCACGCTGCGCAGGGTCAGCGGAAACCGGGTCCCGTTGCTTTCGAACCGTAGTTGGCCGGCAGCCGCGTTGAAGCTGGCGAGCTGGTCGTGGCGCAAGGCAGCACTGACCTCCTGCCGGGTGATCTCGACCAGTTCGATCAGGGGTGTCCCGGGGGTGGCGTAGCTGCCCACACTGATCAGGCGCTGCCGAACGACCGCCTGGATCGGCGAACGCACCTCGCAGTGGCCGACATCCAGCCGGGCCTGCCGGACCGATTCGGTGCCCGTCTCCAGGTCGGCTTGCGTGGTTCTGAGGTCGGTGCGGCGCTGGTCCAGGGTCTCGTCACTGATACTTTTCTTCGCCTTCAGGTTGCGCGCACGCTGCAGCTGCCGATCGGCAAACCGTTGGCGTGCAAGGGTGCCTTCGAGGGTCGCTTCGGCTGATTTCAGCGCCGACTCGAAGCGCCGGCAGTCGAGTGCCGCCAGCACGTCGCCGACAGTGACCTCGTCACCCACCTGCACCGGGACTGTTACCACGCGGGCCGCGATCTCTGCGGCGATCTGCGGGGTATTGCGTGCCACAACGGTTGCCGGCGCGCTGTGGACGGCGTTCTGCAGCACGCTATGCAACGCAACGCTGCGCACGTTAACGGATTCGGCGTGTGCGGCAGCGCTCGAGAGCACGAGCGCCAGGCCGAGCAGCTGCCGCCGCGACCGGGGTTTTCGAGAATGCTTTTTCATGGCTGTAGGATACGCGGAAATCCGCAATTCCGGATGACAGCCACGGCTGTTGGAGCAGCTCGTCCAGGGCATTCGTCGATGGTCTCTGCTGCGATCCGACTTACTGTCGGGTCGGCCGTGCCTGCAAACGGCCTGCGGATTGGAACGAACGCCCCACCGATCAGGTCTATTGTTCCTTAAGACTACACATCAGGGGGACACGGTCGATGAAAAATGCACTGATGCTGCTCGGCATGGCGGCATTGCTGGTCGCATGCCAGGACAGCTCGACCGTGCGCGACGAGTCGCTCGGCGGCTATCGCCAGTTACAGGGGGCCTCCCTGGTGCTCAACCAGGCCATAGAGGTGCCGGCCGGGAAGGCGCGGGTGTTCCTGCAGGACGGCGGTCGGGGCGACCGGCAGAGCCTGCTGGGTGGCAGCTTCGATCAATACCGACCGCATTGCGCCTTTGAGATCGAGGCGGTCGATCATGACGGGTTTGTCATCCGGCCGGATACCTTCCGGATCAGCCGGGTACAGCACTCGCTGCAGCCCGTGGTTCGATCCGTGTCACCGCTGCGGCTGGCGGCGTTAGAGCTGAGTATGGGTTTGGATGATCGGGGCAGTGCTGCCTACCACGAGGGCTATCATTTCTGGCTGGTGTCGGCCGCACAGCCGACGGTGCGTCGCCTGAGCTGTTACGGCGCCTACGCGGAACCTCACGATCTGTATCCGCCGACGCTTGGCGAGATACGCCGGGTACTCGGCAGGATCGCCGAGATCCGTCAGTAGGCGGGGTGGACTGTCTGCTCAGGCGATATGCAGGTGGTTGGTTTCGAGTATTGCGGAAAACGCCCGCACCAGGTCGGCCTTGGACAGGATACCGACCAGGTGCTCGCCCTTGTCGAGAACCGGTAGGGCGCCGAAGCCGTGCTGATTGATCAGTGCACAGGCCTTCGCCAGGTCATCGTAGGTGTGCACGATGATCGGATTGCGTGTCATCAGGTCTGATACCGACAGGCTGTCGTCGAGGTGATATTCGTGAGACAGGTCCGGCGCCTCGTCGACCCAGTCGGGACGGCGCAGGTCGCGGTCGCTCAGCATGCCGACCAGTTGGGCGCCGTCGAGAATGGGCAGGTGGCGCACGCCGGCCTCGCGCATGCGGAAAAAGGTCTCGCGGACCCCATCGTCAGGTGCGGCGGTGAGTACCTTTCGGGTCATGTACTCGCTGATGCGCACGCGGCTTGTCTCCTCGTCGGGGCGGCTGCGCCTCGCGGCACAGGAGCGGATTTTAAACACGATGAGCGATCGGGCCGGACAGCCTGCGACCGTTCAACGCTGCTTTCGTTTTCGACCCGCACGGGGCTTTCTTAACCCGTGCGTCTGTTGTGTTTTGAAGGTTCCGTTCTTTGCCGCGCCGGGCCCTCGTCGACCGTCAGGGCGACCGCCGGTACCGGCCGGCTGAAAACTCGGGACCAGGTGGCGCTTGCCGTTTCCGATCAGGTCGGCACGCCCCATCGTCTTTAGCGCCTCGCGCAGTATCGGCCAGTTGTCGGCATCGTGATAGCGCAGAAATGCCTTGTGCAGACGGCGCTGTCGCCGGCCGCGAGGTGAGAACACCTGCTCGGATGAGCGCGAGATCTTCTTCAGCGGATTGCGCCCGCTATGCCACATGGCCGTGGCCAGGGCCATCGGCGAGGGCAGAAAGGCCTGTACCTGGTCGGCACGGAAGCCGTTGTGCTTCAGCCACAGGGCGAGATTGAGCATGTCCTCGTCGGTGGTGCCGGGATGCGCGGCGATGAAGTAGGGGATCAGGTACTGTTCCTTGCCGGCCTGCTTCGAGTACTTGTCGAACATCGCCTTGAAGCGGTCGTAGGTGCCCATGCCGGGCTTCATCATCTTCGACAGCGGGCCCTGCTCGGTATGTTCCGGGGCGATCTTCAGGTAGCCGCCGACATGGTGGGTCACCAGTTCGCGCACGTATTCCGGTGTCTCTACCGCGATGTCGTAGCGCAGGCCCGAGGCGATGAAAACGCGCTTGATACCTGGCAGTTCGCGCGCCTTGCGGTACAGGCGGACCAGCGGCATCTGGTCGGTGTTGAGGTTGTCGCAGATGCCGGGATAGCACGCACGACAGGCGGCGACAGCTCGACTCGATCTTCGGGTCCTTGCAGTGCAGCCGCCACATGTTGGCGGTCGGACCGCCGAGGTCGGAGATCACGCCGGTGAAGCCCGGCGTGTGGTCGCGAATGTTCTCGATCTCGCGCAGGATGCTCTGCTCGGAGCGATTCTGGATGATGCGTCCCTCGTGTTCGGTGATCGAGCAGAACGAACAGCCGCCAAAACAGCCGCGCATGATGTTGACCGAGAAGCGGATCATCTCGTAGGCCGGGATCCGGGCATCGCCATACACCGGGTGCGGTACGCGCTGATAGGGCAGCTCGAACACCTTGTCGAGTTCGGGCGTGCGCAGCGGAATCGGTGGCGGATTGATCCACACCTCGCGCTCGCCGTGGCGCTGGACCAGGGCGCGGGCGTTGCCGGGGTTGGATTCGAGATGCAGCACGCGCGAGGCATGCGCATACAGCACCGGATCGTCGCGCACCGCCTCGAAGCTCGGCAGCCGCACCACCTGGTTGTGCCGATCCTGGCCCTTGGCGCGGGTGTGCAGGGTGACGACCTTGGGTTCGACCAGGGCCTCGTTGACGCCTTCCCCGCCACCGGCTGGCGTTTCGGGCGCCGCCTTGCTGGTGTCGGCATAGGGATCCGGATGAGGCTGTATCGCGCCGGGCTCGTCGACGCTGGTCGAGTCGATGACGGTCAGATCGGGCGGCAGGGTCTTGCGCAGGATGGCGGTGCCGCGCAGGTCGCGGATCTGGTCGATCGACTCGCCGGCGGCGAGTCGGTGACTCAGTTCGACGATGGCGCGCTCGGCGTTGCCGAACAGCAGCATGTCGGCCTTGGCGTCGAGCAGCACCGAGCGTCGGACCTTTTCCTGCCAGTAGTCGAAGTGCGCGATACGCCGCAGGCTTGCCTCGATGCCGCCGATCACGACCGGCACGTCCTTGTAGGCCTCGCGGCAGCGCTGGGAGTAGACGATCACCGCGCGATCGGGCCGCCGTCCACCTTCGCCGCCCGGGGTGTAGGCGTCGTCCGAGCGCAGGCGGCGCTCCGCGGTGTAGCGGTTGACCATCGAGTCCATGTTGCCGCCGGTCACGCCGAAATACAGATTCGGGCGACCGAGGCGGGTGAAGTCGTCGGCCGAATCCCAGTCGGGCTGGGCGATGATGCCGACGCGAAAGCCCTGTGCCTCGAGCACCCGGCCGATGACCGCCATGCCGAAGCTCGGATGATCGACATAGGCGTCGCCGGTGACAATGATGATGTCGCAGCTGTCCCAGCCGAGCAGATCCATCTCCTCGCGCGACATCGGCAGAAACGGCGCCGGGCCGAACTTGTGGGCCCAGTGGCGCCGGTAAGCGAACAGGTCTGTTGGAGGGGGCATCGAGGGAATCATCGGAATGGCTGCAAATCCCTGAAATATAACACCGTTCAATGCTGTTCCCCATGCGGGATGCGGTGCTGCCGCAGGTCTTATTGTGCTACGATCTACTGATAATACCCTATTAAAATCAGGGCTTTTGCACCCGGTGCGGACATGCGTCGTCATGCTGGCCTGCCTCGTTCTGACCGCGTGCGGTGACGACAAGCCACCGACGCATGCCAAATCCGGTGAGGCGTTGTACCAGGTTTACTGCGTCCCCTGTCACAGGGGCAGCGGCGACGGCATCTTCCTGAAAGGGGTGCCACCAGTGCGCTGCACCGCGCCCAGCTATCGCCGGATGGTCGATCGCACCACGGGTCACAATACGCCGAAAGACTCGCGCATGCCGGTGTTCGACCTCACGTCGCAGCAGGCCGAATCGATTGCCCTCTGCGTTAGGCGTAGACTGAAGGGCGAATAAACCTCGAGGCAAAGACCATGCGTTTTTCGCGGGGGATGCTGTTTATTCTCGCGTGTCTCGTCCCGGGCGCAATCCTTGCGCAGAACATCGGGCACTCGGATCCGGTTGCGCCGGTGATCCTGGGTGTGACCGGAATCCTCTTCTTTGCGGTTATTGGCCGTTACGTCGCCAGGCGTTTCGGTCAGCCCTCGGTGCTGGGTGAACTGGTGATCGGTATCGCCCTGGGTAACCTGGTCTACCTGCTGGGTGGTGATTTCATCCTGGTGCTGCGCGAGGGCACCGCGCTGTTCGATATCGTCAATCTCTCGCTCACCGGCGATACCTTGCACGAGGCCGCCTCGCAGCGCATCGCCGATCCGGTGGTGGCGCAGAAGATGATCGAGGTGATCGAGGGCCCTTACGGGAAACAGTTGCTGGGGATAGCCCACACGATCGATATCTTCTCCCGCTATGGGGTGATCTTTCTGCTGTTCATGGTCGGTCTGGAGAGCAGTGTCGAGGAGATGCGCTCCGCGGGTATGGCCTCGCTCCGGGTGGCCATTGTCGGCATGATCGTCCCGTTCGTCCTTGGCCTGGCCGTGGCGTGGCTGGCCTCGCCGGATCATTCAGTGGGCGCGATGCTGTTCATTGCCGCAACGCTGGGGGCCACCAGTGTCGGGATATCGGCGCGGGTGCTGACCGAGCTCAACGCCATTCGCTCGCGTGAGGCGAACATCATCCTGGGTGCGGCGATCTTCGACGACGTACTCGGCCTGATCTCGCTGGCAATCGTCTCCGGGATCGTGATCAGTGGCAACGTCGAGACCGGCGCGGTCGCGCAGATCCTCGCCCTGGCCGCCCTGTTCGTGGTGGCGTCGCTGTATGCCGGGCCGTTTGTCCTGCGCGCCCTGATCTCGTCGATGCGGCGTCTGGAGTTTGTCGAGGCCAAGATCTTCGTGTCCTTCATGTTCGTGATGGGGCTGGCGTGGTTTGCCGACCTGGTCGGCCTGGCGACCATTATCGGGGCCTTTGCCGCGGGCCTGATCATGAACGACTGCTACTTCAAGGACTGGGATGCGGATTGCGATCACAGCGCGATCAGCATCAAGAGCCTCATGGCACCGCTCGAAGCAATCCTTGTGCCGATCTTTTTCGTACTGATCGGACTGCAGGTGAAACTCGAGAGTTTCCTCAGCCCCGATGTCTGGTTGTTCGCCGCGGGGCTGACCGTTGCCGCCATCATTGGCAAACTGGTCTGCGGCTACGTCGCAGGGCGCGGCCTGAATCACCTGGCGATCGGTGCCGGCATGCTGCCGCGTGGTGAAGTGGGGCTGATTTTTGCCAGCATCGGTAAATCGCTCGGCGTTATCAACGCGCAGCTGTTTTCAGCGATCGTCCTGATGGTTGTCATTACCACAGTAATGTCGCCATCGATGTTGAAATGGACCCTGCGCAACGGCGTGCAGGAAAACCATCGCGGCGAATCCGCCGTCTGAATCGCACATGCGGGAGAACGGGAAACGATGAGAAAGGTACTGCTCCTGGTCGGGGTAATGTTGTTGAGCGCCTGCACACAGGAGGCCCAGAACAAGGTCGGGCGGGCGATTCAGAACTGGACAGGCACCAACGGGGTGTTGGAGATCTATGCCGGCGACAAGCTGGTGAGGCGGTTCATCGAGATCGACAAGTTGAGCACGGCGGTGTCGACCAGCGGCAGCCAGCCACGTCCCTACCGCTTCGGTTACGGCGTCTTCGATGAGAACCTGAACATGCATCGGGATGCCGGTGAGAAGCAGGTGTATTTCGAGTTCAGCGACTACTCGACGGCGTATGTGTTTTTCGAACATCCGCACCGCTAAGGGTGCCAGGCCGGCGCACTAATCGCCTGGTTTCTCCTCGCCTGGCGCATGGCAGGGTGCCCCTTCGAGCAGGTCGTCGCGGGGCGGTTTGGCCAGTGTGTCCAGGTGCAGATGCAGTGCTGCCTTGGCCATCAGGTGGGCGCCGACCGGTGCCGTGATGAACAGGAACAGCGTAACCAGAACCTCGTGCAGGCTGAGGCCCTCGCCGTGACTGCTGAAGAAGATCGCCGATGCGATCAACAGGCTGCCGACGCCGAGTGTCGTCGCCTTGGTCGGGGCGTGCAGTCGGCTGTAAAAGTCGCGCAGGCGCAATAGGCCAAGCGAACCGACGAGGGTGAACCCGGCGCCGACCACAATCAGTATAGAAAGTAATATATCCAACATGTTGGTCACTCGATGATATCGCCGCGGGTCAGGAACTTGCTCAGCGCCACCGTGCCTACGAAGCCGATCATCGCGATCAGCAGCGCGGCCTCGAAATACAGGTTGCTGCCCAGATGGATGCCGAGCAGGACCAGTAGCGCGACGGTGTCGACATAAAGGGTATCCAGCGCCAGGATGCGGTCCGGCGTGGACGGCCCCAGCAGAAGGCGCCAGAAGGCCAGCAACAAGGCGGCGCTGACCAACCCCAAGGCGATATACACGGCCATATTCAACATGCTTCGAGGATCTCCTTGAGCGGCGCCTCGTAACGCTCGCGCATCGTTGCCAGCAGGTCATCGGGGTCGGTGGTGTGCAGGCTGTGCACAATCAGGCAGCGTCGATCGGCGCTCAGATACGCCGAGACAGTACCCGGTGTCAGTGAGATGGTATTGGCCAACAGGCTGATCGCCAGGTCGGTGCGCAGCACCAGCGGCATGACAACGAACGCGGGTTGCAGCCTGTCCTGTTGTCCCAGTATCAGCCGCGCCACGGCAACATTGGCGACCAGGATGTCGTAGAGAACAATGAGCAGGAAGCGCAGCAACAGCAGCGGCTGCCTCACCTTGACCTTTTCCGGCCAGAAGCGTTCGGTATACAGCGGCACCGCCCAGCCCAACACGATTCCCAGTAGCAGCTGGCCGAAGCTGAAGTCGTTGGCCAGGAGCAACCAGAGAAGGACCAGAGAGGCCGATAGCAAGGGATGCGGCAGCAGGTGTTTCATCGTGTCACCCCCAAGGTGTCAGCCTGAAGCACCGCTTCGAGATATCCAGCGGGATGAACCAGTTGCATCGCCGTGGCCTGGCTGAATTCGTACAGCGGCCCGGCATAGACCACCAGCGCGATACCTGCGAACACGAGTAGCAGCGGCGCGGTGAGGTCGCCCAGCCGGGTCGTGGCACCGGCAGCCATGGCGGGATCGGTGTTGTAGAACAGTTGGCTGCCGGAGCGCGCCAGACCCATGACGCCGAGCAGGCTGGTCACCAGGATCACGCTCAATACCCAGGGCATCCAGGGACTGTCCATGCTCGATTGCAGGATCAGCCACTTGCCGATGAATCCGGACAATGGTGGCAGGCCGCTCGATGCGAGCGCGACCAGCAGGAACACGCCGGCCAGCAACTGGCCACGCGGCAGACCGGGCCCGATGACGAATCGATCATGTATTGCGCCGCGCGCCCGGCCGACGATATCGGCGAGCAGGAACAGGGCCGCGGCGGCAAAGGTCGTGTGGGTCAGGTAGTACAGGCCGGCGGCCACGGCCGCAGCACCGCCGAGTCCGAACGCGGTCAGCAGCGTGCCGGCGGAGACCACGACCAGGTAGGCCGCCTGCTGCGCAAGGCGCCGGCTGGCCAGCACACCGACGGTGCCCGAGACCACGGTCAGCAGCGCGAGCGGCAGCAGCCAGGGGTCGAGCAAGCCGGCGACCGGGCCGCTGTCGGGTCCGAACATCAGGCTGTACACGCGCAGGATCGCGTAGGCACCGACCTTGGTCATGATGGCGAACATCGCCGCCACCGGCGCGCTGGTATGGCCGTAGGCACCGGGCAGCCACAGGTGCAGCGGCGCCAGCGCGGCCTTGAGCGCGAACACGACGAACAGCAGCAGCCCGGCCGCGCTGCACGATGCCGACATCGGCCGGCCGGCAGCGTCGCGCAGGCGCACGGCCATGTCGGCCATGTTCAGCGTGCCGAGCACGCCGTACAGCGTGCCGACGGCAAACAGGAACAGCGTCGAACCGATCAGGTTCAGGACCACGTAGTGCAGATCCGGCGCGCGTGCGTTCGCGGCCGCCGCCGAGCAGCAGCAGGCCATACGAGGCGATCAGCAACACCTCGAAGAACACGAACAGGTTGAACAGGTCGCCGGTCAGAAAGGCGCCGTTCAGACCGAATAGCTGCATCTGGAACAGCACGTGGAAATAGCGCGCGCTGCTGGTCGGAACCGCCACGCGGCATGTAGCAGCACGCCGGTCGCCAGCAGCGACGTGATCAGCACCATGACTCGCCGCCAGCCGATCGACGACCAGCACGATGCCGAACGGTGCCGACCAGTTGCCCAGTCGGTAGACCAGGACGCTGGCCATCGCTGACCAGTAGCAACAAGGCCACGGCCACAGCGACCAGCCCGACGACCGCGGCGATACTCAACAGGCGATGCAGAGCCGTCGACGGCGCACGCAGCAGGATCAGGACGATGCCGGCCAGCAGTGGCAGCAAGAGCGCGGCGAACGGCAGATGATTCATCGCTGCGCCTCCTCACCGTCGACGTGGTCGTTGCCCAGCTCGGCACGTGCGCGCAGCGACAGGATCACGACGAACGCGGTCATGCCGAAGCTGATGACGATCGCGGTCAGCACCAGCGCCTGCGGCAACGGATCGGCATAGCTGGCGCCGTCACGGATGATCGGCGGCTGACCGATCGTCAGGCGGCCCATGACGAACAGGAACAGGTTGACCGCGTACGACATCAGCGTCAGGCCGAGCACGACGGGAAAGGTTCGTGCCGCGCAGACTGAGGTAGACGCCGCAGGCGGTCAGGCAACCGATGATGGCAGTCGATCAGAACTTCCATCAGTCGTCGTCCTCCGCGGTATCGGCGGCAGGCTGCGGCCGGTTGATATCATGCAGACGACCGAGGCTGCAGCAGGATGACCAGGGTGACGCCGACCACGACGAGGAAGACGCCGAGGTCGAACGGCCATCGCCGAGGCCAGCTCGAATTCACCGACCAGTGGCCAGTGCACATGGGTGAAGGTCGAGGTCAGGAACGGGTAGCCGAACAGCCAGCTGGCGAGCCCGGTCGCGGTGGCGATCAGCAGCCCGATACCGATCATCGGATGCAGGCGCGTGCTCATGCGCGGACGCGTCCAGGCGATGCCGTTGGCCAGGTACTGGGTGATCAGCGCGACCGCGGTGATCAGGCCGGCGATGAAGCCGCCGCCGGGCAGGTTGTGGCCGCGCAGCAGGACGAAGATCGCGACCAGCAGCGCCAGCGGCAACAGCAGGCGCGAGAACGACGCCAGGATCACCGGGTGCGCATCCCAGCTCCAGCCCGGCCGCTGTTGCATCGGCCTCGGGCGCCGACAGCAGCAGGCCGTCGAGCAGGGTGTAGATGCCGATCGCGGCGATCGCCAGCACGGTGATCTCGCCGAGCGTGTCGAAACCGCGGAAGTCGACCAGGATCACGTTGACCACGTTGGTGCCGCCGCCGCCCGGCACGCTGTTGGCGAGGAAGAAGTCGGAGATGCTGTCGTACGGCCGGGTCAGCACGGCCCAGGTCAAAGCCGAGGCGCCCAGGCCGGCGGCGATTGCCAGGACCAGGTCGCGTCCGCGGCGCGGCGGGGCTCGACTCGACCGGTGTCCGCGCCGGCAGGAAGTACAGGGCCAGCAGCAGCAGCACGACCGTGACGACTTCCACCGACAACTGGGTCAGCGCCAGGTCGGGCGCTGAGAACTTGACGAACGTCAGCGCCACGATCAAGCCGACGACACTGAGTAGCAGCAGCGCCAGCAGGCGTTGACGGTGCAACAATACGGTGCCGATTGCGGCGACGCACAGCGTGGCGCCGGCAAGCAGGCTGATCGGGTCGAGCGCGGTCAGCGGCTGGGCGCCGGTGAGTGGGCCGGTGTGCCACAGGCCGTACAGCGCCAGCAGGCTGGCGCCCGCGATCAGCACCGTGATCATGGGTTGCAGCGCGGGACGATGCAGCCTGCCATTGAGCCATTCGGCGCCGCCGAACAGGCGTCGTTCGAACCACTGGTAAAAGGTTTGCGCGTCGATGCGGCCGATGCTGCGTTCATGCCAGCGGGTCAGCGGATGGCGCAGCACATAGATCACACCGCCGGCGGTCAGCGCCACCATGCTCATGATCAGGGCAGGGTTCACGCCGTGCCAGATCGACAGGCTGTAGGCCGGCAGGTCTGCCTGCAGTGTCGCCGCCGCGGCCGCCGCCAACAGTGGGCCGAAGGTCAACGCGGGAAAGATACCGACCGCGAGGCAGATCACGACCAGCACCTCGACCGGCACCTTCATCCAGCGTGGCGGTTCGTGCGGGGTCTTCGGCAGGTCGATCGGTTCGCCGTTGAAGAACACGTCATGGATGAAACGCAGCGAATAGGCGACGGCCAGAGCGCCGGCCACGGTAGCCAGGATCGGCAACCAGGGAATACCGCTGTCGCTTGCGATGTAAACCGTCTTGGCGAAGAACATCTCTTTCGACAGGAAGCCGTTGAGCAGCGGGACGCCGGCCATTGCCGCAGCCGCGACCATGGCCAGGATGGCTGTGTAGGGCATGTATTTCCACAGCCCGTTGAGCTTGCGCATGTCGCGTGTGCCGGCCTCGTGGTCGATGATTCCGGCGGCCATGAACAACGAGGCCTTGAAGGTCGCGTGATTCATGATGTGAAACACGCCGGCCACTGCCGCCAGCGGCGTGCCGATGCCGAACAGCAGGGTGATCAGGCCGAGGTGGCTGATTGTCGAATACGCCAGCAGTCCCTTGATGTCATGTTTGAACAAGGCGGTGTAGGCGCCGAGCAGCAGCGTGATAGCGCCGGCACTGCCGACCAGGTAGGTCCACTCGGCCGAATCCGACAAGGCCGGAAACAGCCGCGCGAGCAGGAACACCCCGGCCTTGACCATGGTTGCCGAGTGCAGATAGGCGCTGACCGGCGTCGGTGCCGCCATCGCATGCGGCAGCCAGAAGTGAAACGGAAACTGCGCCGACTTGGTGAACACGCCGAGCAGGATCAGCACCAGCGTCGGCACGTACCAGGGGTGGTTGTGGATGATGTCAGCCGAGCTGCAGGACGACCGACAACTCGTAGCTGCCGACGATCTCGCCGAGCAGGATGAAGCCGGCCAGCATCGCCAGTCCGCCAGCGCCGGTAATGGCCAGTGCCATGCGCGCGCCTTTGCGTGCATCACTGCGGTGGCGCCAGTAGCTGATGAGCAGGAACGAGCTGACGCTGGTCAGTTCCCAGAATACCAGCAGCTGGATCAGGTTCTCGGACAGCACCACACCGAGCATCGAACCCTGAAACAGCAGCAGATAGGCGTAAAACCGACCCATCGGATCGTTTTCGGCCAGGTAGTAACGCGCGTAAAGAATGACCAGCAGGCCAATAACCAGGATCATCAGCGCGAACAGCAGGCCGAGGCCGTCGAGGCGGAAACTGAGCGTCAGGCCGGCTGCGTTCAACCAGTCGTAATGCCACAACAGGGTCTCACCCTGCATGACCGCGCTGATCGATGGCATCAGCAGCAGCAGCGCGGACAGCGAGACGGCGCCGGCCGCATAGGCCGATCGCAGGCGGCCGTGGTTACCGGCCCAGGCGACCAGGGCAGATCCGAGAAAAGGGATGGCGACCAGCAGGGCAAGTGTCATGGGGCAGGTGTTCCGGTAGTTGCGAACGTGCGCGGTGGCAGTGATTCCGGCAACCTGAGTATGCGGCAGTTACAGTCCATCAAAAGATAGGGTGCGGTTTTTCGACAGCCTGTCAGATCAGGGCGCCTGTACATGAAGTTCTGAGACTCGAAGGCCGCATTCCGATCGTCAATCTCTTCAGCCCAGGCTTTGTCATAGGCCCTCTGGGCGGACCTGAATGGTTTTTCGTGCGTCGCAATGTTGCTGGTGGTTGATGTACATCGTCAACATTATTCAGTTGGCTCCACGATCTTTGCGGGCGTTTTCACCTCAGGTTCCCGTCCGACGGCCCGGCGTTGCCGCCTTATCTTGCTTTGTTCTACCGTGTAAGACAACGGTCGCCAGCGTTGCGCTTGTTGCTGCCTGGGCTGATCCAGCCGACGATACCTGGGTCAGCGCGAGGCGGGCGCCGTTCCCCTTCCCGGTTGCCGCGCATCCGGTCTGGTTGATTCGTTGACCATGCGTGCCACCCAGGCGTCGCCGATACGCACCCCCTGCACGATCAAAGGCGTGTCCTGGCGTGGGCCGTCGAACCAGCCCTCGGTCAGCCAGACCAGGAAACCGGCCAGCAAAGCGGCGCGCAGGCCCTCAATGACCGGCAGGATGCGGCGGTGCAACTTCCTTGGTACGGCCGCTTCGATCCACAGGCCGCTCCGGCGGCGCAGCAGCCGCAGCAGGTACCAGGCGCCGAGGATGATCAGCAGTTTGGAACCGAGCCCGGGAATCGCCTGCATCAGGTCGGCGACGCCGTTGAGCAGACCGCGCAGCTCGCTGGTCATGCGAAAACCCAGGAACAGCCCGACCAGCAACAGCAGGGCGATCAGGGCATGCAGGGACTCGCCCAGGGTCGTGCGCTGCGCCCGCCCGATGCGGAACAGCACGAACAGCAGGATGATGGCGTCTATCAGGGCGAGGTCGGTCATGGGGCGCGGATTGTCGCAAAGCCCCGGCGTCATCACCAGCCTGCGGGATCGCAGCTGATTGCGGCATATATTGCTTTTATACAGCAGCAAAACAGGCGTATAATCCGCGCCCCGCTATGCTTGTGTATAGCCCCGCGACACCCGAAGGCCGCTCCAATGTCCGATACCGCCCCTGATTTTGCCTCGCTGGGTCTACCCCGCCCGTTGTTGGACGTCGTTTCGCAGGTCGGTTACGAAACGCCGTCACCGATCCAGGCCCAGGCTATCCCGTTGTTGCTGGAAGGGCGTGACCTGCTCGGACAGGCGCAGACCGGTACCGGCAAGACCGCCGCCTTCGCGTTGCCGCTGTTGGCCCGGATCGATGCGGCGGCCAATCATCCGCAGTTGCTGGTACTGGCCCCGACCCGCGAACTCGCTCTGCAGGTCGCCGAGGCGATGCAGACCTATGCGCGGTTCCTGCCGGGATTCCATGTCCTGCCGATCTACGGCGGTCAGGGTATGGGGCACCAGTTGAGCCAGTTGCGCCGGGGCGTGCAGGTGGTGGTCGGTACCCCGGGCCGGGTCATGGACCACATGCGTCGCGGCACGCTGGATATCTCGAAGTTGCAGGCGCTGGTGCTCGACGAGGCCGACGAGATGCTGCGCATGGGCTTCATCGATGATGTCCAGTGGATCCTCGAACACACCCCGTCCGAGCGCCAGATTGCGCTGTTCTCCGCGACCATGCCGGACCAGATCCGCAAGGTGGCCGATCGCTATCTGAATAACCCCGCGCTGGTCAAGATCGCGGCCAAGACGACTACCGCCGAGAACATCCGTCAGCGTTACTGGTCGATTGCCGGTCTGCACAAGCTGGACGCGCTCACCCGTATCCTCGAGAGTGAGACGTTCGACGGCGTGATCATCTTTGTCCGCACCAAGACCCAGACGGTCGAGCTCGCCGAAAAACTGAGCGCGCGCGGCTTCTCTGCCGAGGCGCTGAACGGCGATGTGCCGCAGGCCCAGCGTGAGCGTACTGTGGATCGCCTGCGCAACGGCAAGACCGAAATCCTGGTGGCGACCGACGTGGCCGCGCGTGGCCTCGATGTGAAGCGCGTCACCCACGTGATCAACTACGACATACCGCACGATACTGAATCCTACGTGCACCGCATCGGGCGCACCGGCCGGGCTGGCGCTGCGGGTGAGGCGATTCTGTTCGTCGCGCCACGCGAGCGCCGCATGCTGCGCGCGATCGAAAAGGCCACCAGTCAGCCGATTGAACAGATGGACCTGCCGACGGTGCAGGACATCAATTCAAAACGTACCGAGCGTTTCAAGGCCGGGGTACGCGAACTGGTCGGCAGCGAAGATCTCGCCATCTACTACCGGCTGGTCAGCGAACTGGAGCAGGAAGACGATCTCGATGCCTTGCAGATCGCCGCAGCGCTCGCACGCATGGCCCAGGGCGACGTGCCGCTACTGCTCGATCCGAAGCGCGACGAGGTGCGGGCGAAGAAGGGTGGAGAGCGGGAACGCGACCGTGATCGCGAACGCGGCAAGCCGGCCTTCGACAATGCCCCACGGCGCGAGCGCCCGGCGCGGCAGCAGAAGACGGTCGAGACCCAGGCCCTGCCACTGAAAGATTTTCCCGACATCGAGATGGAACGTTTTCGCGTCGCGGTCGGTTATCAGGATGGGGTGAAGCCGGGCAATATTGTCGGTGCCATTGCCAACGAGGCCGACCTCGAGAGTAAGTTCATCGGTCATATCGAGATCTTCGATGACTTCACTACGATCGACCTGCCTGCGGGCATGCCGAAGGAGACCCTGACCGATCTGCAAAAGGTCTGGGTGTGCCAGCGTCGCCTGTTGATCCAGCCGCTGAAGGGCTTTGGCGCCGATAAGGCACCGCCTGGCGCGAACAGCCGCAAGAGCGTCGGTCGCGATGGCGACAAGCCCAAGGGTGGCAAGCCGAAGTTCGCCAAGGACAAAGCCTCGGGCGACAAATCGGCCAAGGACAAAGGCAAGAGCAAACCGGTGAAGAGCAGCCCGCGAGCCGAGCGGCCGGTGGGCAAGACGGCCGATGCATCCGGCAAAGGCCGAAAAAAGCCTGCCGGGACGCCAGCCCACTCGGCCGGACACAAACCGTTGAAGCTGCGCAAACCTGGGCCCAAGGCATAGCCCCGGCTGGTCTGCCGGCGCGCACAGAAAACCGGTGTTGCGCTAGGATAGCGACTTCGACAGTCACTATTTTGTTGGGGGAGTTAATCCATGGTGCATCGCTGGATAGCCGGTTTTCTTCTGTTGCTGGCCACAACCGCACAGGCGGTCGATCCTGACTACCGCTCACCCGAACAGGTGGCGGGCACCACCTCGATTGACGTGAACGAGGCCAAACGCCTGCACGACGAGGGCACGGTGTTTCGTCGATGTGCGCAATCCTCGCCTTTACGCCAGGCGACATATTCCGGGCGCGATCCATCTCGACATGAAAGACCGATTCACCGAGGAAACGCTGAGCGCGGTCGTGGCCAGGGATCAGCCGTTCATCGTGTACTGCAGCGGTGTGAAGTGCAGTCGCAGCTACCGTGCCGCCGCCCGTGCAGTGAAGTGGGGCTTCACCCGGGTGATCTACTTCCGCGGCGGTATCGTTGATTGGCGCGATGCCGGCCTGCCGATGGACAAGGTCGAAACGCCGGCCAAAGTCGTCGTCCTGATCGGCTACGTCTTCGGTGGCGCGCTGCGTTGGCGCGCCGAGATAGCTGTCCAGCGCGTTCGCAAAGGCCTGGCGGTCGGTTGCCGAGAGCGGCGGGGGGCCGCCGCTGGCCAGTCCACTGGCCCGCATGGTGTCGAGAAAGTCCCGGATATTCAGACGCTCGCGGATGTTGTCCGGGGTGAAAACCTCGCCGCGTGGGCTCAATGCCTGGCCCTGTTTGTCGATCACCTCGGCGGCCAGCGGTATATCGGCGGTGATCACCAGGTCGTTTTTTTCCACGCGCCTGACAATTTCGTTGTCGGCGACATCAAAACCCGATGACACCTGCAGCATGCGTACGAAGCGTGAGCGGGGGATGCTGATCGCCTGGTTTGCGACCAGCGTGACCATCGTCTCACTGCGTTCAGCGGCGCGGAACAGTATGTCGCGGACTACCCGGGGGCAGGCGTCTGCGTCGACCCAGATGGCCATGATGGGCTTCCTCGGTGATCGGCGAAAAATAGTGCGTACCTGAGACAGCGCTGCTGTCCGGAAATCGGAATGTTAATCCATTCCGGGGCCCGTCGTGGGCACCTCGGCCGGCTGCAGTGAAGAAAGAAATGCCCCGCGGGGAAACGGGGCAAAGGAGTAAGGAGGAGATGCAATTCATGGCAAGGCCAAATCGGGCCTTACTGTGTTTGCATGGATTCCAGAATGCCGCAGCGTTCGATACAGCGCATTGCGAATTCGCAAATCGGCCCGCGCATTTGGCGCACCGATACTTTCTTCATCGCGAAAGCCACTTTCGGAATGCCGCGGCAGCTCGCCTGAGGCAGTATGGCGATTCACCTTTTACGGACACGCTATCTTGTGGCCCTGCCGTTCTACCCCTCGCTGATTCTGCTGGCCGCCCTGTGGGGTGGCTCTTTCCTGTTCATGCGGGTGGCTGCGCCGGTGCTCGGTCCGGTTTGGCTGATCGAGATCCGGGTGTTGCTGGCCGGCCTGGTGCTACTGCCCCTGGTGCTGCAGCGGGGGCACCTGGCGGTCCTGCGGCACAACTGGCGGAAGCTCCTTTGGATGGGGTTCCTGAGTGCCGCTCTGCCGTTCACCCTGCTGGCCTACACCTCGCTTGAACTGACCGCGGGAATGACCTCCATTCTGAATGCCACGGTGCCGATCTTTGCCGCTGTCATTGCCTTCGCCGTCTATGCCGAGCGCCTGCACCGGCAACAGGTGCTGGGTATCGGCCTGGGTTTCCTCGGCGTGGTCGTGTTGGTCGGGCTGCCGGTCGACGGTGGCTTGCCGGATCCCGGGTCGGTACTGGCCGGGCTGGCCGCGGCGATGTCGTACGTCTTCGGCGCCAACTTTGCAAAGCGCCACCTGACCCATGTGCCGGCGATCGTTTTCGTCACCGGCAGTCAGCTCGGCGCGGCGCTCGTCCTGGTGCCGCTCCTGCCGTGGTGGATGCCGGCCGGCGTGCCCGACCTGACGGTGGTGCTGTCTGTCCTGGCCCTGGCGCTGTTGTCGACGTCGCTGGCGTTCCTGATCTATTTTCAGCTGCTGCGCGAGGTCGGGCCGACCCGCACGCTCACCGTTACCTACCTGATTCCGGTGTTTGCGATCGGCTGGGGCGCCCTGTTGCTGGCCGAGCCCATCACCCTGGGGATGTTGCTGGGGGGGCTGCTGGTGTTGTCCGGGGTGGCCCTGGCCAACTCGCCGAAACGGTCATAGCCCGGCGCCTTGGCAGTTGAGTCGTCCACCGTCATCGTTTCGGGATAGAGACGCACCCGTTGCGTCGGGTGCGGCCTGAGAGACCGGACGGGCAGCCTGCTGTGCTGGCTGGATTGCCTGGCCTACTCGAACTCCATCGCGCGGAAGATCATGCTGGCGTTGAGCGTCGCCAGTTCGTCGAACGTATCGAGATGGGCGTAGGCGGACTGGTCGATCTTGTAGATGTCCTGCAGGGTTCCACCGTCCTCGAGCAGGGCGCCAATCTGTTCGCGCATGTACACCAGGTAGTCATACGTGTAGCGGGTCACCTCCGCCATGTCGGTCGGTACGCCGTGCCCGGGTATCACGATGTCGGCATCGAGAGCGGCAAACTTGTCCCAGGTCTCGACCCAGCCCGCAGTATCGGTGTGGTCGAACACCGGCAGCATGCGCTGGTGAAACGCGATGTCTCCGGCGATCACGAGTTTCTGTTGCGGCAGCCAGACGGAGATGTCACCCGGGCTGTGCGCCGGCCCGAGACGCAACAGCTCGATGTGTTTGCCGCCGAGCGTGATCAGCTTGCGATCCTCGAAGGTCTCGTCCGGTATCACCAGCCGGGTGCCCATGCCCTTGTCACGCGAGCGGCGCAACACCCGATCGAGGATCTCGCCACCGTGTGCCTGCAGTTCGTCAACGGCATCCACGTGGGCGATGATGTGCGCACCCTGTTCCTTCCAGTAGGCCGCGCCCATGGCGGCATGGCCCTGCCCGTTCTCGAGCACGACGTACCTGACCGGCTGGTCGGTGATTTTCTTGATTTCCTCGTGCAGCGCGCGCGCCAAAAGGTAGTTGTCGGACGCGTTGACCACCAGCACGCCCTCGTCGGTGACGACAAAGGACAGGTTGTTGTTGTGGCCAGAGTTCTCGTAGCTCGGCGGCTCGGTCGCACCGATCGCCGACCAGACGCCGTCGGCCACCTTGCGTGGCTTGCTGTACAGCATGGAATCCAGTGCGAGGTCGGGGGCCTCGACCGGCAGCTCACTGTCGCGCCAGGTGAAAAAGCCGTCCGCGTAGTTCATCACGTTCTGGTACCCCATCTGCATCAGGGTCGCGGCGGCCAGCGGACTGCGCTGGTTGATGCCGCAATAGACGACGATGGGGGTCTGCCTGTCCGGCACGATGTTGGCGATGCGGAACTCCAGCCAGCCGCGCGGGATATTGTAGCTGCGCGGTGCGTCGATCATGCCGCCGAGTAAAAGGATCTCACCGGGTGCGCGCACATCGATCAGCACCGTCTGCGGATGTTGTTCCAGCTGCTGTTCGAGTTCCGCCGTGCTGATGTTGGTGATACTCGCGCTGGCCGCGCTGAGGATCTGCTCCGCTGTCTGTTGCGCGACGGCCGGTTGCAGGCAGAGTCCGCAAAGACCAAGCAGCAGAATCCCGATGGAACGGCTGGGGGCAAGGGTACTTTTAATCGACATTTTTTCTTTTCTGGTTTCGGATTTCCGATGACTTTAACGGGTTTCAGGACGTTTTGGGGCCTGCAGATCACCTTTTGGGGGAAATAAAGCCCCGACAATGCTTATTGATTTGGATCAGTCTTTGGTCCGAAAGCGGTCGGTTTCGGTTGAGCGGCCAACCGCTGCTGTCGCAGGATCAGGGCACCCTCCGGACAGAAGGTGGGCACATCTTCCTCTCCACTGTGCGCCGGCGTTTTTTGCCCGGCCCCGCAAGCTGGCTACGACACCATGAATATTCCGCGCGATCTGAGTGCTGCCATTGCCGACCTGGCGCTCGACAGGCCGGTGCGGGTGCTCAACCTGTCCGGCAACCACGAGCGGGTCATCACCCTGGCCGGACTGCGCCAGGCAATGCCGCAGCAGGTGAAGTTGCTCGCGGGGCCGGGCTGTGCCGCCAGCATCTGTCCGTCCGCCGATGTCTTTCAGGCCATTCAGCTGGCCGAACGTGATGCCGTGACCCTGTTGGTCGACGAGACCCTGCTGCGTCTGCCGGTCGCCGGCGGGCAGCCGGGTTCCAGGTCCCTGGCCGAGGCACAGCGAAATGGTGCCGATGTGCGCATGATCTCGTCCCCGGTAGAGGGTCTGCTGATTGCGGAGCAGGATCCGCAGCGCGAGGTCGTGCTGTTTCTCGCGGGTTTCGAGACATTGTTGGCGCCGCTCGCCGGTCAGATCATCGATGGTCTGCCGGACAACCTGTCGCTATTGCTCTGCGGGCGCCACGTACAGCCATTTGTTGCGCGCGCGCTGGCCGCCGAAGATCCCGGGTTCGATGCCCTGCTGCTACCCGGCAATCGCTGCGCACTGATCGGTTCCGCGGGCTGGAACGAGCTTGTGCAACGGCATGCGATGCCGGCGGCGATTTCAGGCTATACCGCCTCGGCCGTGCTCACGGCGATCCATGCGGTGTTGCAGCAGATGGTCAGTGGCGAGGCCCATATCGCAAACTGTTACCGTTCGATAGCCAGGGAGCACGGCAACCCGATGGCGCAAGACCGCATGCAGCGCGTGTTCGAGGTCGTGGACGGACACTGGCGCGGGGTGGGGAACGTGGCGGGCAGCGCCTTTCGCCTGCGCAATGCCTATCGCCTGCTGGATGCCAGCGAACGCTTTACCGATTACCGGGCTGGGTTGAACGGAGACGCCCCCGAGCTGCCACAGGGCTGCGAATGCGCCTCGGTGGTGATGGGGGAAAAGCCACCGGCCGCATGCCGCCGGTTCAGTGTTGGTTGCAGTCCGGCGGTGCCGGTCGGGCCCTGCATGGCATCGACCGACGGCACCTGTCATGTGCACAGCCTGGTTGGCTCTGCCTGACCAACCCGCCCGCGCAGCCATCGCTGGCCACGCGGAGCGATCGTGGTGGTTGCGCCGCAGGGATCAGTAGTAACGCGGTGATTCGTAGGCGCGCTGTTCCTGGCCCTGTACGACCGGTTTGACGAAGATCTCGACCCGTCGGTTCAGCTGGCGGCCCGCCTCGGTCGCGTTGTTGGCGCGCGGTTCAGTCTCGCCTCGGCCCTCGGTGCGCAGACGGTCACGCGGCACACCGTAGGCGGCGAGATAATCGCCGGCGCGCATGGCGCGCTCCTCGGACAGGCGCTGGTTGAACTGGTCCGAACCAATGCTGTCGGTGTGCCCGACAACGTGCACGACGGTGCGGTCATACTTCATCAACAATGCCCCGAGCTTGTCGAGTGACGGGCGGAACGTGGGCTTGATGTCGGCCTTGCCGAAATCGAAAGAGACCTCCGAGTCGACGGTCAGCTTCAGCGTATCGTCGCGCATGCGCTCGATTTCGAGCTGGTTGGCGTCGCGTTCCTGCTGCAGCGATGACTCGAATTCCTGCTGCTGGTTGTCCATGTAGTGCCCCACACCGCCACCGGCCAGGGCGCCGACTGCGGCGCCAACCCAGCGCCCCGATTTGCCATCGAGCTGATGGCCGAGCACGGCGCCGGCGACGGCGCCTACCGCGGCGCCAACCTTGGCGCGCTGATGCGGGTCGTTCTGGGTGGCGCAACCGCTTACGCCGACGGCGATGGCACAGGCGATCGCGGTCCGGGTGAGTGTCTTGTTCATTGCTGCATCC
The DNA here is from genome assembly GCA_963719025.1 of uncultured Gammaproteobacteria bacterium. Taxonomy (GTDB): domain Bacteria; phylum Pseudomonadota; class Gammaproteobacteria; order Chromatiales; family Chromatiaceae; genus Thiosocius. The sequence continues at coordinate 32,301 of CAVRBK010000025.1, forward strand.
TCAACATCTCTGTCAATCGTTCGTGTTCCCGGCAGGGCGTCATTCAGGCGACCCCCCTTCCTGTATCTCATTGTAGGGACATTTGGCGTCCCGCGGTGAAATGCAGGTTCTGCAGACAGTTAACGCGATCTTTGCTGAACGCCGGCTGAACAGGACTGCAAGCGTCCGACCGGTTCGTTCGAGAGCGCCATTGGTCGGCCTCCGGCAGTGTCGTGTTCGATGTCGCTGGCTGGCGGTTTTGTCCGCTTGGAGGGAGCTGTTCCCCTTCGATCATGCGGATTGTCCCATCGACCGTCTCAAAGGCGCGACCCGGTGTCGAGGAAAAGCGTCCACGCCGCCTATACTTGAGAGAAAAGCTCTCCAACCTTCAGGAAACGACAGCCGGAGGAAACCTTTTCCCCCGTGAAATTGCCGATGGCCAAAGCGCGCCCGCCGTCTGACGTCACCCGCTTCAGCAGACTTGTCCTGTTTTTCTGGACAGTCGTGGTATTCGCCGCCCTGGCCTGGTCTTCATGGGACCAGTACAACCGGGTCAAGGACGATGCCCGCAGCGTGGCCCGCTCTGTTTTCGACAATAATATCGCCTACCGGCGCTGGAATGCGTCGATGGGCGGTGTTTACGCCCCTGTCAGCAAAGACGTTGTACCCAATCCCTACCTCGTGGTGCCTCGCCGTGATGTTGTAACCGAGGATGGTCAGCAACTGACCATGATCGATCCGGACTACATGACACACCTGGCTCACCAGTTCATGGACGACGCCGGGGTGGTCAGGGGCCATATCACCAGTCTGAAGCCTTTGCGGCCGCAAAATGCCCCGGATCCCTGGGAGCGTGCCGCCCTGCTGCGTTTCCAGCAGGGACTGGCTGAATACAGCGCTTTGGAGCAGATGGATGGTGGCCTGTTCATGCGCCTGATGCGTGCGATGGAGGTGGAGCAGCCCTGCCTCAAGTGCCACGAGCACCAGGGTTACCGGCTGGGTGACATCCGCGGTGGTATCAGCGTATCGGTGCCTATGGCGGATCGGCTTGCCGGCTTCTGGGGGCATGTCGGACTGACCTCCATCGGATCCGGAATGGTCTGGCTGGTCGGGTTCTCAGTGATGGTGTTTGGCGCGCGCGCGATGCGTCTTGCGGAGGCCCAGCGGGCCGGTGCGGAGGCGGCCCTGCGTGCCAGCGAGTGGGAATTCCGCTCGATCGTGCAGGACCTGCCGGTGCTGATCTGCCGCAATCTGCCCGATGGCGAGATCCTGTTCGTCAACGACGCCTATGGCGGCTACTTCGGGCGCTCGCCCAGCGAACTGATCGGAACCAATATCGACGCGCTGATCCCAGCGGAGGAGCGCGCCACGGTGCGTGCCAACCTGGCCGGTCTTGGCGTCGCAAAGCCGCTGATGGTGCATGAACATTCGGTGATTGCCGCGGACGGCAGTATTCGCTTCCAACGCTGGACAAACCGCGCCATCGTGGGAGATGACGGTGAGGTGTTGTTGTTGCAGGCCTACGGCGAGGATGTCACCGACCGGAGGGCCGCCGAGATGGCGCTGCGGGAGAGCGAGCGTCGGCTTTCCACCCTGATGCAGAACCTGCCGGGTATGGCCTACCGTTGCAGCAATGTGCGTAGCTGGACCATGGTGTTTGTCAGCAATGGCTGTGAGCAACTCACCGGTTACCCGGCGGAGGCAATGATCGAGGATCGGGATGTGTCATACGGTGACCTGATCCTGGTGGAGGATCGTGAACTGGTCTGGGGGCAGGTGCAGGCCGCGATCTTGACCGGCCGGCCATTTCAGCTGGAATACCGCGTGCGGCATCGCGATGGCGAGGTTCGCTGGATCAGGGAGCAGGGCCGGTGCGTGACGGGCGAGGGTGAGGAGCCGGTCATGCTCGAGGGGCTGATGATGGATGTCACGGAGGCCCGGCTTGCCACCGATAAACTGCGTGAGGCCGCGGCGGTGTTTGCCTGCACCGGTGAAGGGGTAACGATCACCGACCTGAATGGCGCGATCGTCGATGTCAATGATGCCTTCTGCGACATCACCGGCTATTCGCGGGACGAGGTGATCGGTGAGAATCCCCGCCTGCTCAAATCGGGTCGGCATGACCGGATCTTCTACCAGGCGATGTGGAAATCGCTGACGGCGTCCGGTCACTGGCGTGGCGAGGTCTGGAATCGGCGCAAGGACGGCACCATCTACCCCGAACTGTTGACCATCAGCGTGGTACGCGATGGCAGTGGCAATACGACCGGTTATGTCGGTGTTTTCTCGGATATCACCCTGCTCAAGCAGTCGGAAGAAAAGCTGGCGCACCTGGCGCATCATGATCCGCTGACCGATCTGCCAAACCGCCTGTTGTTCAATGCGCGTCTGCATCACAGCATCTACCAGGCCATTCGCCAGCGCAGTATCCTGGCCGTGGTGTTTATCGATATCGATCGTTTCAAGCACGTCAACGACAGTCTCGGCCACCCGGCCGGCGACCAGTTGCTGGTCGAACTGGCGAAACGGCTGAAGATGGCGGTGCGCGCCGACGACACGGTCGCCCGTATCAGCGGTGACGAGTTTGTCGTATTGCTCGAAGATATCGGCTCCGCTGAGCATGCCGCGGTGACGGTCGACAAGCTGATGGAGGTGTTCAAGGCGCCGATGATCGTCGAGGGCGAGTCGATGCGCGTGACCGCGAGCATGGGTATCAGTCTGTATCCACAGGATGGCGAAGAGGCCTCGACGCTGCTGCGTAATGCCGATGCGGCGATGTATCGCGCCAAGGACGAGGGTCGCAATACCTACGAGTTTTACACCGCGGAAATGACCACGGCGGCTTTCGAGCATGTGTTTCTCGAAAATGCCATGCGCGGTGCGCTCAATGGCAATGAGTTCCACCTGGTCTACCAGCCGCAGTTCGATCTTGCGACACAGCAGTTGATCGGGGTCGAGGCGCTGCTGCGTTGGCAGCATCCGGAGCAGGGCGTGATCATGCCGGCGCGCTTCATTCCGGTCGCCGAGCAGAGTGGCCTGATCAGGGAACTGGGGGCATGGGTGCTGCGCGAGGCCTGCGTGCAGGGCAAAAAGTGGCTGGATCAGGGTGTCGAGTTTGGTCGCATCGCGGTGAATGTCGCGGGTCCGCAGATTCAGGATGTGGGTTTCGTTCAGGTGGTCGAGCGTGCGCTGCATGGTTCCGGGCTTCCACCCGAGTGTCTCGAGGTCGAAGTCACCGAGGGCTTCGTGATGCACGGTGCGGAGGGCTGCATCGGGCGGCTCGAACTGCTCAGGAAAATGGGTGTTGATATCGCGATCGACGACTTCGGCACCGGCTATTCCTCGTTGAGTTATCTCAAGCAGTTGCCGGTCGACAAGTTGAAGATCGATCAGTCGTTCGTACGGGATATTCCGGGCGATCCGGATGACATGGCGATCGCAGAGGCCATCATCGCGATGGGCAAGGCACTCAGGCTGAAGGTGATTGCCGAGGGCGTGGAGAGCGATGCGCAGGCGACTTTCCTGCGCGACAAGGGGTGCGCGCTGGCCCAGGGCTACCTGTTTGGCAGACCGGTGTCGGCAGGCGAGATCGCGGCGATGTTGCGCCGCCATTGAGTACCTGGCCGTCATGGTCGCGGGTCCGGGTTTTTTCCGTCGTTCCGCAAGCGGGATAAGCTTGAAGGGATGCTGCAAAGGCCGGTTGGACGTCTGCCTCGACCACGACCTGGTGCCGCAGCGCCCTGCCGTCTGTGTGGCTGGATGCCGATAGGGATAAAGCGATCAGCGGGACGCTGTCCGGTTTCTGACCGGGTTTTTCGGGTACGTCGCGACTCGTCTAACCCGCCTATTTGTTCTATATTGGTTCTCTATCTTTCTCTGACATGGCCTTTGTCCGGCATACCGGGCAGGGCGGGGTATGCGTTGCGATGCAGGTGGTGGACCTGGAAAAACTGAAGCGCGAAGGCGCCCTGTGGCAGGGGCGGCAGCGTCACCCGGTGACGTCCAGGTTGACGTCGAGCGGCTGGGCGGTGCTGGACGAGCTGCTTGGCGGCGGCTGGCCATGTGCGGCATTGAGCGAGGTGTTGAGCGATGCGCACCAGGGCCTGCCCCTGGTATTGCCGCTGATGGCCGCGCTGAGCGCCGGGCCGCGCTGGCTGGCCTGGGTTGCGCCGCCGTACGTGCCGTATGCCCCGGCGTTGGTGGCGCGCGGTATCCGGGTCGAACGCGTGCTGCTGGTGCAGGATGTGTCGGCCGAACAGTGCCTGTGGGCAACCGAGCAGGCCCTGAAGTCCGGTGCCTGTGGCGCGGTCCTGGCGTGGCCCGAAACGTTGCAGACCGCGCAGTTGCGGCGTCTGCAGCTGGCCGCTGAACAGGGTGATTGTGCCGGTATCCTGTTTCGCCCACCGCGTTCTGCCAGCCAGGGCTCGCCGGCCGTGCTGCGTCTGCGGGTCAGGCCGTCGCCGCTGGGCCTCGAGGTCGAGGTGCTGAAGCGTCGCGGCACCTGGGCGGGCGGGCGCTGCATCGTGCCGCTCGCCCGCGATGCCGAACGGGATGTCGGGGCAGGGGCGCTGGTCTGCCGCATGCCGTCTGCCGCTCCCTGACGGTATGCTCTGGCTCGCCCTGTATTTTCCACAGCTGCCGCTCGAGGTCTTTACGCGCGGTCGCCAGCAGGCCGGGGCGCTGGCGATCGTCGAGCAGATCGGTGGTCGCGAGCTGATCAGTCGCTGCAATGGGGCGGCCGCGGCCTGTGGCATCCGTCCCGGATTGGCGCTGCCGGCGGCCCTGGCGCTGCATGCCGCGCTGGTATTGCAACCGCGCGACCGGGTGGGCGAGCGGCGTGCACTGGATGAACTGGCGGCATGGGCCTACCAGTTCAGCCCACGGATTGCCTTTGAACCCTCGCTGTTACTGCTGGAGGTCGGTGCCAGCCAGCGCCTGTTCGGCGGCCTGTCGTGTTTGCTGGATGCGGTGCAGCGCGAGATCGGGCAGCTGGGTTACAGCACCCGGCATGCGCTGGCGCCATCACCGACCGCGGCCGGCCTGCTGGCGCGCCAGCGGCCCGGTTGCCTGGTGTCGACGCAGCGTGATCTGCACGCTGCGGTGGCCGACCTGCCGTTGTCACGCCTGACGCGCGAGCCCGCTGTGCGCAACCTGATCCGGCATATCGGCCTGGATACGATCGGCGATGCACTGGGTCTGCCGCGTCCCGACGCCGAGCGGTCCATCATGGGCGGCTTCGCATTCCGGAGCCTGGCGCGTACCGACGAGCAGGGGGAGTTCGTGCTGAAGGACGTCCCCCCGGGGCGCTACCTGGTCTCCGCCGGCCTTCGCGACCAGCAGGGCGAGAGTACCGAGTTCGAGGTCGGCCCGGGCGCCGTGCGCCGGGGCCTGCGCATCGATCTGGTGCAGCCCACGAAGATCCAGGTGACCGTGAACGACCGGGAGGGCAACCCCGTGGCTGGCACAGCGGTCATGCTGCAGGGGGTGAGAAGCTCGAGCCCCGGCGGAAGGACGGACGAGCAGGGCAAGATCAAGCTGGTCGCCCTGCCCGGCACCTATGACCTGATGGTCATCGGACCGGACGGAGAGCGCATCGAGCGCAAGCTCACGGTCGGCAGCACCGCGACGCAGTCGCTGGACCTGGTGCTGGAGTGACCGGGTCGGCGCCTCCCCCGGACACCAGCTCAACCTGACCAGGCTCAGCGCGGGGCCGGTCGCTGTCGAGCGGGATACCCGTCGAGGACGAATGGCTCTGCACACGGCTCGCCGCAGTGTCGTTTGGTCATCGTGGATCGGAACATGCCCGACCACTACCG
>CAVRBK010000026.1:0-33693 GCA_963719025.1 uncultured Gammaproteobacteria bacterium
GCCACGTATTGCTTCTTGACCAGGTTGCCCTGCGACAGCACCACGTAAAAGCCGGCCATCATCAGGAACACGGCTACCCAGTAGTTGAACAGGCCGGGGAGAGCGCTCACTGCGTCCGCCTCCGCCCCGAGAAGGCGTAGAAGATTGCCAGCACGGTCGAAAACACGGTGATGCCAACGCCAAGTTCGACCAGCAGCACGCCGAGATGTTGGCCCGAGACCGGATCGGCGGACAAGGCCGAGTAGTCGAGGAACGGCTTGCCCATCGGCAGGCTGAACAGGCCGACGCCGCCGTAGATCAACACCCCGAGCGCGGCCAGCCGTGGTAACCAGCCGGGTGGCATCACCTGGCGGGCATCGCCCTCACCGAACACCAGGTCGTAAAGGACGAAGCCGGTCGCGAAGATAACGCCGGCCTGGAAGCCGCCACCGGCACCGAAATCGCCGTGGAACTGGACGTACAGGGCGTACAGCAGGATAAACGGTATCAGGGCCTTGACCACCGCGCGCAACACCAGTTGATCGCCGCCGATCGCACTGCGCCCCGGTCGGATGCCTGGGCCCTCCTGAATGCCCAGCAGCAGCAGGACCGCGATACCGGCGGTGAAGATCACCACGGTCTCGCCAAAGGTGTCGAAACCACGGTAGCTGGCGAGCACGGCGGTTACCATATTCGGCATACCGACCTCCACCGGCCCCTGCTGGAGGTAACGCGGGGCAACGTGCTGGTGGGCCGGCGCCATCGGATCGCCGAGCAGCGGCGCATCGAGCGTGCCATAGAGCAGTGCGGCGCCGGTCACGCCCACGACCACCAGTGACACCAGCGTGCGGTGCCGCGACCTGCGTTCCCAGCGGCTGGTCAGGCGCAGGGTCGACAGCAGCAGCACGGTGGTCACGCCGGCACCGACAGCGGCCTCGGTGAAGGCCACATCGACGGCGTCGAGGTCCATGAACAGTGCCGCCGTCATGAAGCTGTAGATGCCGAACAGCATGACCACGCCGAACAGGTCGCGCGAGCGGATCGCGATCAGTGCGATTATCACCAGGAAACCGAGCAGGATGATATCGAGCAAGCCTTCTATGACGCGTCCTCCCCGTTGCCGGCCTGCGGGTCTTCGACCATCGGCCGGCGCCCGCCGTGCAGTGCGGCCTTGGCCATCGAGTGACTCGCGGTCGGATTGGTCGCGAGGATGAACAGCATGATCAGCAGGACCTTCAGCAGGTCCAGCGACCACTCCATCTGCAGTGCCAGCCCGAGCAGCAGCAGCGGCGCGGCCAGGGTCTCGGTGAGGCCGGAGGCATGCACGCGGGCGAAGAAGTCCGGCAAGCGAAGCAGACCGATGCCGCCGGTGACGCACAGCAGGCTGCCGGCGAGCAGGCACAGGGCACTCACAATTTCGAGCAGCGCGTTCATCCCGTATCACCGGCGTCGTCGTGCAGTGGATCCTCCGACTGATATTCGAAGAACCGCATTACCGCGATCGTGCCGACGAAGTTCACCATCGCGTACAGCAGAGCGATGTCGAGGAAGCTGTGCCAGGACAGCAGGTGCCCCCCGAGCGCGATCAGCAGCACCGTCTTGGTGCCAAAGGAATTGGCCGCGAGCATGCGGTCGTAGCCGGTCGGCCCGAGGAATCCGCGCACCAGTGCCAGCAGCATGGTGATCAGCACGGCGATGATCGCGACAGCCAGCATCGTTCAGATCCCGAGCCGGCGGATACGGGCTTCCATCTCGCCGCCGCGCAGTTCCTCGATGCCTTCGCGGGACAACGCGTGGATCATGAAATGATCGTCGTGGACGTCGGTGGTCAGGGTGCCCGGGGTGAGCGTGATCGAGTTGGCGTAAAGGGTTTTCTCTTGGGACGACAGTTTCCCGTTGTCGAGGCGTTCCCAGGTGGGTTGAATGGGTAGCGCCGGATTCCAGATGCGGCGTGCCAGGTCGATGTTGGCGCGCACCACGCAACCCAGCAGCCAGATCGCATAGGCGATAACCCCCACGCCCGGGTACATCGCACCGCGTGCACCATCGGTCCGGTCCATGCGGCTCGCGATCAGTGTGACCAGCGCGACCGATAGGGCGCCCAGACTCAGCAACAGCACGCTGAAATGGCCGGAGAGCAGGATCCAGAAAACAACCAAAACGGCGGACACAATAGCGTAGTGCATCTTCGATTCTCGTTTGATCGCACGTGGGTCTTTCTAAAATTAGTTCTTTCTCACGCGAATCCTGAAGGTATCGAACCTTGACCGCAGTGGCAACGTCCGAAGGGTGTTATCTCGCCAATTCTCAGGTTTGATGTTTTCACAACACGCCAGGCTGGGGTGTCTCGTCAGCCGGCTGACGAAGGCGCCTGCATTGCCCGCAGCGCAAGATCAATGGTGCGCGTCGGGATCTTTTCCGGGTGGATCAGTTCCAGGCGGGAGAGGCCGTCGGGCGGCGGCTTCACGGGTATCCATACGGTCTGGTTGACCGCGCGCCAGCCCAGATCCGTTGCAAAGATTCCCTTTTTGCGCTCGACATCCAGCCGCGAGATCAGCGTTTGCAGCGTGGCGCTCGGCCACTCGCCGTGTTGCCGAATCACCCAGCCGGCATGCTGATAGCCGTCACCACGGCCCTCGATCAGCAGCCAGTCACTCTGCGTGAGCGGCGTGGCGTCATGGCTCTCCCCGGCCGCTTCGACCAGAAAGGCGTGGGCCTCGGGAAAGGCCGCACGGCGGTCGCTGCTGCGTGCCAGGTCGAGCCAGGCGGTATCGATCTCGCCGCGGCTGACACAGGCAAGCCGGACTTTTTGTGGTTGCAGTTGGGCGGCAAACCTCTCGAACGCCGAAAAGTCGGCCGCGGCGTAGAGGTCCCGCTTGTTGGCCACCAGTACATCGGCGAGATGGATCTGGTCCTGGAAATTGGGATGTTCGAGGTGTCGCGGTGAATCCAGGTGGCGTGCATCCATCAGGCAGATGGTGGCGCGTGTCTCCAGTACATCGGAATACAGGGGGCCGGAAAGGGTATCGAGGACCTGCGCCGGGTGGCCGAGCCCACTGGGTTCGATCAGGATGCGGTCGGGTCTATGCTGGCGGATCAGGCGGTTGAGACCGGTGGTGAAAGCGGGGGCGGCGACGCAGCACAGACAACCCCCGGCTACCTCCTGGACAATGACTTCCTGGTCGGCGAGCAGGGCAGCGTCGACGCCGACCTCACCGAACTCGTTGACCAGCACGGCCCAGCGTTCCTCGGCCGGGTGGGTCGTCAGCAGGTGGCGCACCGCGGTGGTCTTGCCCACCCCGAGAAAGCCGGTGATCAGATTGACCGGTATGCGCCCTGGCATCGGTCAGGGCTGCGCCGCGGCGGCTTCCCTTGCCGCTGCCTCGGCCTTGAAGTAGTAGTCGTAGTTGCTGTGCAGGTGGCTGGTGAATTCCCAGGCCTCGTTGTACGACAGGCCGCTGTTCTCGGGGAAGATGACCTTGACGTACAGGCCGTTTTCCTTTTCCTGTGACAACCGGGTCAGAACTTTGTCGAGTTGACTACGCGTGATCGCCTGGTAGCTGCCTTCGCCGTCCTGGCGCCAGGAGATCATGTACTTGCCGCTCTTCTTCCAGTACCGCACCTCGATCAGGTCGCGGCCGGCCGAGGTGCGGGCCGGGCGCACCAGCTTGTCGTACTTGACCTTGAGTTGATCGAAGTCATCGGTCAGCACCAGATATCGGCGCTCGATGTCCAGGCTTTCCTGGCGTGCCTGGTCGATCGTCGCGCGCTGTTCGGCGATGGTGAGCTGCAGGCGTTCGGACTGTTCGCTGCTCTCGTCGTAGCGACTCTGCAGTTGTTCCAGGTTCTCCTGCAGCGCGGCGACATTGCGCTGGCTGGCATTCAGCTGCAGCTGGGTGGAATCAGATCTGGTGCTGCGCCTCGGCCAACTGCGCCTGGCGCTTTTCGATATCGGCCTCGAGGCGTTGACGCAACAGGGCCAGCTGCGCGGCGCGCTGGGCCAGGTCGTCGCGTTCATTGCTCAGGCTGGAGATGGCACGCAGCTGTTCGGCAATCAGGTTCTCGCTGCGCAATCCTTTGTCCTGCAGGCGCATGATCTCCAGCTGCATCCGTTGCACACGTTCCTCGGCGCGGTGCAGCGCGCTCGATATGGTGTCTTTTTCCGCCCCGGTGGCGCGCGCGAGCTCGGCCGCGATGCGCTCGGCCTCCATGGTGGCGCGCAACTGGCTGACCAGCTCCATATTGCGTACCAGCAAGACGACCATGGAGATCAGGAAGATCATCACGACCACGGTCATGATATCGGTGAACGACGGCCAGAAACCCTCCTGGACATCGCCCCCGCTGCCGCCCATCCGCAGATCGGTGAAACCGTCCTGGTTCATTCGTCGTCTCGCAGACGGAAGCCGATACGCAGATGACGGACGATGGTATCGAGCTGCTCATCCATGCCGTCGATCCTGTCGCGATACATGGCGAGGGTGTCGACCAGCTGGTCCTGGGTCGCCTCGAAGCCCAGTTGCGACTTCTGCAGTTGATCGACCAGACCCTGCAGGGAGCGGATCAAGCCGGTGAATTCATACAGTACATTGTCGGTCTGCACCTGGAACTTGGGCATCAGGTAGGTCGTGGTGACCTGCTCGATACCGCTGATCAGGTTGGTCTGCGCATCGGTGAGTCGCTGGTAGACATAGCCGAAGAACACGTAACAGACGATCGCGGTAATGGTGGTCGACAAGGCGGTCGACATGCCGTGGATGACCATGCCCATGCCGGTCGCGCTGATGGCATTCTCGAGCACGTCCGAGGCGCCGATCAGGGCCATCGACAGGGAGACGATCGTGCCGAAGACGCCGGACAGGATCAGGATGTTGTTGATGAAGCGCGGCAGGCCGTTGCGCGTGCTCTCGCTGGCCACCAGGGTGGAGGCCAGGGCGTTCTGGTTGATCGGTGTGCGTGCCTCGTGCAGACGGCGCAGGGTCGCGTAGCGCCGGGCGATCATGCTGTTGCTGCCGACACCCTTCAGCGGGTCGCTGTCGGGGCGCTTTGTCGAGGTTGCGCACAAAGCGGGTCAGGGCCGCCTTCTTCGCGCATGTAGCTGAGCAGGATGCCGGAGGTGCGTAGCAGGCCGACCAGAAACAATGCGAGGATAGCGCCGTTGATCACCAGGCCCATCTGGGTCAGCTGGTCCTTGAAGTACACCGCGTTGATAAGATCAATCTTCCAGACGATCAGTGCCGCGGCGGCGGCGGCCAGAAGGACCATGCGAAGCAGGGTGTTGCGGCTGTAATGCCGGCGCAGGTTGATGCTTTCCAACTCGATAACCTCTTTGGGGGCGGGGGGATACGCCCCGGGGCAGAATCAGTAAATGCCAATTACAATCTGCCAAATACTAACATAAGGCCCTGCTAATGATGTATCAGGAGGCCCGATGAGCCTGTCAGACGTTTCAATGATCCGTACCGCCCTGCTCGAGGCCTATGCCGCAGGGGTGCAGGCCGTGGAAGGCGAGCGCGTCGTCTTTGACTGGTTGAATGCCCACCCGGTCGACCGGTCGGTCGCGCTGATCGCCCTCGGCAAGGCGGCCGGGGCGATGGCCTTGGGCGCGCAACGGGCACTGGCCGGCCATTTGTGGCGGGGGCTGGTGTTGACCAAGCATGGCCATGCCGGAGATCAGGCCCTCGATATGAGCCGCTTTTCGGTCTGCGAGGCCTCCCACCCGGTGCCTGATGAAAGCAGTCTCGCGGCCGGCCGGGCGCTGCTCGATTTCGTCGCCACTGTGCCGCCGGACATGCCGGTGCTGGTGCTGGTATCCGGCGGTGCGTCGTCGCTGGTTGAGGTTCTGGCCGACGGGGTCGACCTGGCCACCCTGGCGCAGGTCAACAGTTGGCTGCTGGCCAACGGTATGCCGATCGGGCAGATGAACGCGGTGCGTCGGCGCCTGTCGCGGCTCAAGGGCGGGGGCCTGGCGCGTCTGCTGGCGCCACGACCGGTGACCGGCCTGCTGATCTCTGATGTTGAAGGCGACGAACCGGCAGTCATCGGTTCGGGGCCGCTCAGCGCGCCAACCGATGCGGCGTTGCCCGGAGGGCTGCCGGACTGGATGGGTGAGTTGCTGGCGGCGATTGGAGATGCGCCGGCGGGAGACACGGCATCCGCCGGTTCCGCGCAGCTGCAGGTGATCGTGGTGGCAACCCTCGACGATGCGCTGGCGGCGGCAGAGAAGTCACTGCAGGCGCGCGGTATCGCGGTGTGTCGGCACCGGCAGCACCTCGACGGCGATCTCGCCGCGGTGGCGCGGCGTGTCAGCGCGGCGGCAACGGCCCAACCGGCGGTGGTGCAGCTGTTCGGTGGCGAGGCGACCCTGGTATTGCCGGCTGACCCCGGGCGTGGCGGTCGCAACCAGCACCTGGCGCTGCAGCTTGCCGTTGCTATGGCCGGCGATATCCCGGCCGTGGCACTCAGTGCCGGCACCGACGGCACCGATGGCCCGACCGATGATGCCGGTGCCCTGGTCGACAATTGCAGCGTCGATCGTGGGCTGACCGACGGCCTGGATGCCGCGGATCATCTGCGGCGTGCCGATGCGGGGCAGTTTCTCGAGCACAGCGGTGATCTGGTCACCACCGGACCGACTGGCACCAATGTGACCGATCTGGTCATGGCCTGGCGGGCCTGAGCCGCGCCGGCAGGTGTTAGTATCCGCCGCCATGTCCAGTAACACTATTTTCCTGGCCGCCGAGGCCTGCCTGCGCTGTAGCGATGTCGAAAACAAGCTGGCGCTGGCAACGCAGCTGCATGCCGACCTCTGCGCGGGCCTTCTGTCGTGCGGGGATCGTGCCGGTGACGCGACGCTGCTGGATGCCGGGCGGCCGGACAGGCCGACGCTGGTTGCGCCATCCGAGCTGGCGCAGCGACGGATCGGCAGTCCCGAGGGGCAGGCGGCGTTGATCCATGCCGTGGCGCATATCGAGTTCAATGCGATCAACCTGGCCTGCGACGCGATCTACCGCTTTCGCGATCTGCCGGAGGGGTACTACGCGGATTGGGCGCAGGTGGCGGCCGAGGAGGCCTATCATTTTTCCCTGCTGCGCGATCGTCTTGAACAGCTTGGCTATCGTTACGGCGATTTTCCTGCCCACAATGGGCTGTGGGATCTGGCAGTAAAGACCGCCGACGATGTGCTGGTCCGCATGGCGCTGGTGCCGACGGGTTATGGAGGCACGCGGCCTGGACGTGACGCCGGGGATGATAAAGCGCTTCGCCGGGATCGGTGACCGCGAGACCGTTGCCATCCTTGAAATCATCCTGCGTGACGAGGTGGGTCACGTCGAGGCCGGTACGCGCTGGTTCCGTTACCTGTGTGAACAACGTGGGGTGGCGGCCGAGGAAACCTATTTTTCCCTGCTCGATGAGTATTTTTCCGGCAACGTGCGTTGTCCCTTACACAAACCGGCCCGCCGCGAGGCCGGTTTTACCGAGTCCGAATTGGGCCGCCTGGAGGCGTTGTGCAAAAAATCCTGACCCTGTTTCTGTTGCTCGGGCTGGCCGGGCGCGTGGTTGCCGGATCGGCGTCACTGCTGGTCTACCAGGTATGGGAGACCGGCGTGGAACCCTACGTGAGTCGTGTCATCGTCAACGAGGACTACGTACGCCTGGATGAAGGCGAGGGTGGCGATGGCTACTCCCTCTACGACCGCCAGCAGGAGATCCTGTACAACGTGGTGACAGAGGACCAGGTCATCCTGGTGATGAACCCCGAGACAGCGCTGCCCGAGGCCAACGAGGGGTTGATCCTGCAGGAACAGGTGGCGGTGGACAGCAAGGCGCCGATGGTTGCCGGTCAGCAGCCCAGGGAGGTGAAGCTGTTGGCGAATGGTGAGGTCTGCAGCGAACTGGTGGTTATCGAGGGCGTTATGGAGGATGCGATCGAAGGTCTGACCGAGCTGAAATTGACCCTGGCGCGTATCCAGGCATCAACCCTGCAAAGCATGCCGATGGAAATGCGCACGCCCTGTGCGCTGTCGTCGAACATCTATGCTGCCGACCGCTCAATGAGGTTTGGCCTGCCGCTGCAGGAGCGGAGCAGCGGGCGCAGCCAGTCGCTGGTCGACTTCTCCGACGATTATGAGCCGGCCGACGATGTCTTCAAACTGCCCGCGGATTTCGCCCGTCGACCGATGTTCGCTCCGGCGATCTGAGCGTTTCAGCGCAGTCTGATCGTCAGCGGTTCTATTTTCTCGCCATCGTCCAGCCATGCCACGGCCTGGTTGCCGTGCCATTCCGGAAGCACCAGGCGGGTCGCTGTCCGCCCATCGGGCAGCCTGTGTTCATGCCGCTGCGGGCGGTGGGTGTGGCCGTGAATCAGCTGATCAACCGCATGTTGCTGCAGGTATCGGATCACGGTGTTGTCGTTCACGTCCATGATGTCGGCGGTCTTGACCGCGGTCAGTTCGCCGCTGCGTTTGCGATAGTCGGCGGCTATGCGCCTGCGCTTGTGCAGTGATTTGCGCAGCATGATCCACTGGAAGAAAGGGTTGCGGAAGCGTCGTCGTGCCCTCTGATAGTCGACGTCGTCGGTGCACAGCAGGTCGCCGTGCATCAGCAAAGCGGGGCGCCCGGCAACCTCGGTCACGTAGCGGTCTGGCAGGGCCTGCGCGCCGGCCTCGCGCATCAGTCGTTTGCCCATCAGGAAGTCGCGATTACCGCGCTGGATAAAGATCGCGATCCCGCGATCACTGGCCTGGCGCATCGCGCTGCGCACCCGCTGGGCAAGCTCTGCGTCATCATCGTCGCCGACCCAGGCGTCAAACAGGTCACCGAGGATGTATACCCGCTCGCCCTTTTGCGGTTGCTCGCGGAGAAACTGCTCGAACAATGCCAGCGTTTCCGGGCGCTCGATTGCGAGATGCAGATCGGAGATAAACCATTGGCGAGTCATGCCGGCCATTGTAACCAGCCATTGCCGAAAGTTGTCGCCGTCGACGGGAACATATCCCCGATTCCCGGGGTATGGCCATGATGATCCATGGTGGGCGAGCTGCGGGAGAGGGCCGTTCGGCGGGTGGTTACCCGCGCGGATTTTTCATTGTGGCCGCCCAACCGGCCCTCTATTCTGTGATCTTCCGCCCGCTTGCCGGTAGTCCGCATGTTTCAGGTCTTCGCGATTGTTTTTCCGATCTTCGCCATCGTCGGCCTCGGTTACGGCTATGCGCGTCGTTTTGGCCCCGATATGGCCTCGGCCAACCGCCTCAACCTGGAGATATTTACCCCGGCACTGATCTTCTCGGTGCTGTCCAGTGAGGGCTTCGAACTTGCACGCTATGCCGACCTGGCGGTTGCCGCCGCGGTCGTTGTGCTCGGGTCTGGCCTGCTCGCCTGGCCAGTCGCGCGTGCCTTCGGTTACCAGGCGCGGGTGTTTCTGCCGCCGATGATGTTCAACAACTCCGGCAACATGGGCTTGCCAATGGCGTTGTTTGCGTTCGGCGAGGCGGCACTGCCGGCGGCAATGATCCTGTTCCTGGTCGAGAACACGCTGCACTTCACGGTCGGCAACGCCATGCTGACCGGGCACGTCAATCCGCTCAAGCTGATTCGAATGCCGATGCTGGCGGCGACCCTGGCCGGTCTGCTGGTTGCCGTGTTCCAGGTGAATGTCCCGGGGCCCTTGCATGAGGCCATCGATCTGCTCGGACAGATCGCGATCCCATTGATGCTGTTCGCCCTGGGTGTGCGAATGACCGGCGTGGATCTGTCGGACTGGAAGATCGGTGTGGTTGGCGCCGTGGTGTGTCCGGCCAGCGGTTTGCTGATGGCGTTGCTGGCTATGACATTCATGTCGCTGCCGGAGGTGCAGTTGGCGCAGCTGTTTGTTTTCGCCGCTTTGCCACCTGCGGTACTGAACTTCATGCTTGCGGAACGCTATGGCATTGCCCCGCGCAAGGTTGCCGCCGTGGTACTGCTGGGTAATTTCGCCAGCCTGCTGGTCTTGCCGGTCGTGCTGTTCTTTGTGCTGTAGCGGGGGCGGGCGTCATCTGCGCTTGCGCGAGGATGACGCCCGCTGCCAATTTCCGCGTAGCCGGATTATTCCGAGATCTCGGCCTTTTCGATCACGACAGGTTCAGCCGGGACATCGGAATGACCGGCCTTGTTGGTGGTGTCGACACCCTTGATCTTCTCGACCACGTCCATGCCCGCGGTGACCTTACCGAACACGCAGTAGCCCCAGCCATCCTGACCCGGGTGGTCGAGAAAGCCGTTGTCTTTGACGTTGATGAAGAACTGCGCGGATGCGGAATGTGGCGCCGTGGTTCGGGCCATCGCAATGCTGCCGGCGACATTGCTCAGGCCGTTGGCGGCCTCGTTCTCGATCGGGTCGCGGGTCGGCTTCTGCATCATGTCGGGCATGAAGCCTCCGCCCTGGATCATGAAGTTGCTGATCACGCGGTGAAAGATCGTGCCGTCGTAGTGCCCGTCACGCACGTACTGCTCAAAATTTTCGCAGGACTTGGGGGCTTTTTCGTGGTCGAGCTCGATGACGATGTCACCGAGACTGGTTTTGAGCGTAACCATGCGATTACTCCTGAAGGTCGTTGTTTACTGTTGATTTAGTGGATATGGGGCGGCGTTCACGGTGCGCGGGTGATCGATTCGATCAGCACGGTCTCGCGCGGCACATCGCCGCGGCCGTCGCGCGTCGCGGTGTCGACGTCGGCAATCGCATCGACCACGTCCATGCCGTCGGTCACCTTGCCGAACACGGTATAGCCCCAACCATCACGGCTGGGATAGTCGAGGTTTGCGTTGTCCTTGTGATTGATGAAGAACTGCGCCGTCGCGGAGTGCGGATTGCCAGTACGCGCCATGGCGATGCTGCCGCGCAGGTTCTTCAGGCCATTTTTGGCCTCGTTCTTCACCGGTTCGTTGGTGTCTTTTTTCTCCAGGTCGGGCGTCAGACCCCCGCCCTGGATCATGAAATCCTTGATCACACGATGAAAAATCGTGCCGTTGTAAAAGCCGGCATCGACGTAGGCGAGGAAATTCGCCACTGTCTCGGGTGCCTTTTCGGCGTCCAGTTCGAGCGTGATCTCGCCCATGCCGGTCTTCAGCAGGACGCGCTGCGCCTCGGCGATCACGGGTTGAGCCAGCAGGATAAGGAGCGTTCCGGTGAGCAGCAATCGGGAAAACGTCATGGGTAATCGGGTGCCGGTAGTTGAGGGGGGCTGTAGTTTAGCCGCGACCGGGCGGTGGCAAAACCCCGGAATCGCTGCGGAGGCGGGCAGGTCTGCTTTTCGGCGTCTGGACGGCGTGCCGGCCAGGTTCTGCTAGCCGACAATCGCCAGGTCGGGATGGGTATAGATCTCGTAACAGTTTGAACCGCGCTTTTTGGCCTTGTACATGGCCTGGTCGGCAGCATGCAGGATCTGTGCGGCGCTATGGCCGTCACCCGGTGCCACGGCAATGCCGATGCTGATCCCTATGCGGACCGACGCCGCATCATGCACGAAGGCCGGTTCGAAGGCCTGGATGATGTGGTTTGCCGCATGCCGGCATTCATCCACGTCGTTGATTCCGCGCATCAGCGCGACGAATTCATCGCCACCGATCCGCGCTACGGTATCGATGCCGCGCATGCGTCCGCGGATGCGTGCCGCGGCCATCATCAGAAAATGGTCGCCAAGGTGGTGGCCATGCACATCATTGGCTTTCTTGAATCCGTCGAGGTCCATGTACAGCAGGGCGAACCGCTCACCCTTGTGGATCTGCTGCTCGATCAACTGGGTAATCGCATTGCGGTTGAGCAGGCCGGTGAGGCTGTCGTGCAGCGCCATGTAGCGAAGATCCCCGACGTTGGCGCGCAGCCGTTTCGAGATACGCCCGCTCATATGGTGCATCAGCAGGCCGATACTGATGCTGATCAGGAAGCTGGCGAGGATGGCCATGACGCTCTTCTTCAGCGTGTCCTCGTAATACGCATTGGCCGCGCCATTCGCCAGCGCAGCCGCCTCGGTCTGCAGATCCCGCAATGCCTGGAAGGTCGCGTGGCCCTCCTCATGCAGGCGGGCCACGCGTTCGACGAAGATGCTGCGTGCGGCGTTGAAGTCGCCCGCGCGGGCGAGGTCGGCGATGTCTTCATGCAGAACCACGGCCTCCGCGATTATCCTGTCCTGTTGGGCCATAACCGCTTTTTCCGCCGGCGTCTGCAACAGCACGCGAATCCTGTTGCGTCCGTCACCGACCATGAAGCCGTACTTCAGGTACGCCATGTAGATGTCGTCCTGCGCGAAGGGGCCGGTTTCAAGGATCAGCTGCTGCACGGTATCCGCACGACGGAAGGACGCGACCTGGGTCTCGGTGATCAGGCGTAGCTTCTCGTTGTGCAGCGCCATGACCTGTTCGACGTGCTGATGTGCCGACTGCACGCGGACAATGGCGTAGGTCATGGTCACGGCGAGCAGACCGAAGGCCAGCAGATAGGCAACCGCCGACGCCCCGCGCAGTCGCCGGATATTGCGTTCGGTCTGTGATTGGGAAGACTGGCTGGTCTGGCAACGATCCCTGTCCTCTAAGTGGTAGGCCGGGCCGGGTGCGTCCCGCCGTGGCCGCTGCACAATGCAGCCGCAGCGCGCGGATGCTGGTCCAGGCAGCCAACTACTCCGTTGCAGACTGCCGGATCGACCGGGGTTTCGGTTAGTATGCACTCCTTTGGCCGAATCGAAAGCGAACCGCGTTCCTGAAGTGACATGCTGAGTATTTATAACGATCTGCACCGGGCGAAAGAGCCCTTTGTCGCGTTGACCCCCGGTCGCGTGAATATGTACGTCTGCGGCATGACCGTGTACGACCTCTGCCATCTCGGTCATGCGCGGGTGCTGGTGGTGTTCGACGTGGTCGCCCGTTATCTGCGAAATATCGGATTCGATGTCACATATGTCCGCAACATCACCGATATTGACGATAAAATCATCAATCGTGCCAATGAGCGCGGCGAGCCTTTCCGCGATTTGACCAATCGTTTCATTGCCGCAATGCATGATGATGCGGCGGCGCTGGGCGTGCTGCCGCCGGACCAGGAGCCGCGGGCGACCGAGCATCTGCCGGAGATCATCGACATGATCAACCGCCTGATCGAGCGGGGTCATGCCTATGTCGCGGAAAACGGCGACGTGTATTACGACGTCAAGAGCTTCCCCGGCTACGGCAAGTTGTCGGGCAAATCGATCGAGGATCTGCAGTCGGGTGCGCGGGTCGAGCCGGGCGACGCGAAGCGCGATCCGCTGGACTTCGCCTTGTGGAAATCGGCCAAGCCGGACGAGCCCTCCTGGGAGTCACCCTGGGGTGACGGGCGCCCCGGCTGGCACATCGAGTGTTCGGCGATGTCGACCCGGGCACTGGGCGACACCTTCGATATCCACGGTGGCGGTGCCGACCTGACGTTCCCGCACCACGAAAACGAGATCGCCCAATCCGAGGGGGCAACCGGCCATCCCTTCGTCAAATACTGGATGCACAACGGTTTTGTGCGCATCAACGACGAGAAGATGTCGAAGTCGCTGGGCAACTTCTTCACCGTGCGCGAGATTCTCGAGCGCTATCGGGCCGAAGAGGTGCGCTATTTCATCCTGACCAGCCAGTACCGCAGTCCGCTCAATTACGACGATGAGCAGCTGGATAACGCGCGTGCGGCATTGACCCGTTTCTACACGGCGCTGCGCGATCTGCCGGACGCCGAGGCGGTTTCCGATGAACCGCTCGCGGCGAAGTTTCACGCGGCGATGGAGGACGACTTCAATACGCCGGAGGCGCTGGCGGCCCTGTTTGAGCTGGTGCGTGAGATCAACCGGGTGCGCGGTGACGACCCGCAGCGTGCCGCCGGCCTGGCGGCGTTGCTGCGCCAGCTCGGTGACCTGCTCGGTATCCTGCAGGATGATCCGGAAGACTTTCTGCGCGGTGGCGACACCGCGGCCGACGGGCTCAGTGATGCCGAGATCGACGCGATGATCGAGCGGCGGGTGCAGGCCAAGTCCGAGAAGAACTGGTCCGCGGCGGATGCAATTCGCGACCAGTTGAAGGAGGCCGGCGTGGTGCTCGAGGATTCGCCGGCCGGAACGACCTGGCGACGCGCATGAGTGGCGCCCGTGCCTATCGTGTGTTGCAGGTCTTCTATCGTGACTACGTCAATGATGTGACGATAAAGTCGTCCGAGCCCGAGTCCCTGGTCGCCAACCGGATCGTCCCGCTGGCCGACCGGCTGCTTGTGTCGCCGGACAACTTTCTCGGCATCGTTGATCGCAAAGACACGATTCTGCAATGCTATGTCGCGGACGACCCCGCGGACGTGACCCTGGAGGTTGTTTATCCGGAGGTGACCGGGTGTCTGCGCCTGACCCTGCCGCGCGAGCAGGCGCTGGACCGGCTGGATAAGCTGCCGGACACCTTCGACGAATCACTGTTGCAGGGTGCGCAGTACATTGACTGACCTGAGCGTAGCCGTCGCTCGGGATGACGCGGATCAGCAGGCCATCGCCGATGTGCGCACCTTGACCCTGAGCGGTGATTTCGACGCCAGCATCGATCTCAGTGGTGTCGTCGTTGTTGGCGACTACCTGGTGCTTGGGGCCGACGAAGGCCACCAACTGCAGATCCTTTCGCGTTGCGACGCGTCGCGTTGCTGGTGCCTGCAACGCAAGATCCCGCTCGCCAAGCGCGACCAGGAAACCGATATCGAGGCGATTTCCTTCGGGGGTGGCCACCTGTATGTCACGGGTTCACATTCCGCTCGCCGCCGCCTGATGCGTCCGCATTTCAGCGCACGCCGCAATCGCGAACGTCTGCTGGACATCAAGCGCGAGGCGTCACGCAATCGTCTCTACCGCGTGCCCTTCGACCCGGTGAGCGGCAAGACTGGCAAGGCCGAGTCGATTGACCTCAGCAAGCGTTTGCGTAAAGACCCCTTGCTGCAGGGCTTTTGCGGGATTCCGAGCAAGGAAAACGGGATCGATATCGAGGGCCTTGCCTATCGCAAGGGAAAGCTGATGGTCGGTTTCCGTGGCCCTGTGCTGCGTGACAACTATGTGCCGCTGATGCACCTGAGGTTTGATCGTCCGAAGGCCTATTCGTTGACTTTCGTCCGTCTCAATGGACAGGGAATTCGTGACCTGGTGGCGCTGAGTAAGGGCTACCTGATTCTGTCCGGGCCGGTAAACGATGCCCCCGGACCGTTTCGCCTGTGGTGGTGGGATGGCCGGGACCAGATCCCGGGCAAGGATCGCGAGGTGATCGCCGCAAAGCTGCTGGGCGAGGTCACTACGGCGGGTGGCGCCAAGGCCGAGGGTCTGGCGCTTTTATCCGAAGAAGGGCCTTCGGCTGAAGTGATCGTGCTGTATGAGACAAACACCGCGGCGCAGGCGGTGCAGATGTGCCTGCGGTTGCCGTACTGAATCAGCCCCAGGGGTCAGTCGCCGCCGCCACCTGTTGCCACGGGCCGGGCCGGGTCACGAATCCACTCGCTCCACGAACCGGCGTACAGTCGCGCACCGTGCAGACCGGCGATCTCCATGGCCAGCAGGTTGTGGCAGGCGGTCACGCCCGATCCGCACATCAGGGCGATCTCGTCCGCCCTGTGTTCGCCCAGCGCCTCGTTGTAGAGCGCTTTCAGCGTGTCCACCGGTTGAAAGCGGCCGTCGGCGGCCAGGTTGAGTTGCAGGGGCAGGTTGATGGCACCGGGAATATGTCCGGCCACTGGATCGATGGGTTCCGCCTCGCCGCGAAAGCGTTCGGGCGTGCGCGCATCCATCAATTGAACGCCGCTGTCCCCGCTGCGCAGCTGTTGCGCGATCTGTGTCGTGCTGACGACCTGGTCCCATGCCGGCTGTCCATCGAACAGGACGGCTTCCGGCTGCGCTGGTTGCTCGCGTTGTTGGGGCAGACCGGCCCGCACCCAGCTGGGCCAGCCGCCGTCGAGTACCGCGACCCGCGGATGCCCGAGCCAGCGCAGCAGCCACCACAGGCGTACCGCCATCGTCCCGCCGCTGTCGTCATAGACCACGACCTGCACAGCGGGGCCGACCCCGTGCCCGCCCAGCCAGCGGCGCAGGGCGTCGACGTCCGGTAGCGGGTGGCGGCCACTCTGCGGCGTGATCGGGCTCGACAGCTGGCGGTCCAGGTGGGCGTAGAAGGCCCCGGGAATGTGCCCTCGCCGATAGGCCTGTTCACCCCTTCGGGTGTCGGCCAGGTCGAAGCGGCAGTCGAACACGCGGCAGTCGCCGGTGTTACCCACGGCCGAGAGCTGGGCGCAGCTGATCAGGGTTTCGAACGACATGGGCCGCCTTGATGGGAACGGTTAGCGCGGCTGTCAGTTGGGTTTATCGACATCCTGAATCACTCCAGACCGAGCAGGTAATCCCAGTGGGCCTTGCTCAGCGGCATGATCGACAGGCGATTGCCTTTGCGCACCAGCGGCAGGTCCTGCAGCAGGGGATCCTCTATGGCCTTGAGCTCACGCAGCGAGATATTGCGCTTGAGATGGCGTTTGTACTTCACATCGACCATGTACCAGCGCGGATTGTCCGGGTCGCTCTTGGGGTCGTAGTACTTCGCCTCCGGATCGAAGGCGGTGTGGTCGGGATAGCCTTCCCTGACCACCTCCATGATGCCGACGATGCCCGGCTCGTCGCAGTTCGAGTGGTAGAAGAAAACCTGGTCGCCCTTCTTCATGTCGTCGCGCATCATGTTGCGCGCCTGGTAGTTGCGCACGCCGTCCCAGTGCTCGGTCTTTTTCGGCATTGCCTTGAGGTGGTCGATGCCGAAGACATCGGGTTCGGATTTCATCAGCCAGTAGTTCATCGTTTGTCACAACCTTTGCGTTTCCCGCTATTCTAATGCGAGCGGCAAATGGGGGGCCAGCGAGACCATGATTAGGGCGGGGATGAAATGTCTGGACAGGCGTGAGCGCCGCTTTGTGGGCGGGAGGGCAGGATGACCTTCGGCACGATGTTTCATCATTTTCATGATGCCCAGGTTCACCAGGCCAGCCAGGGCTCGATATCCGCTGAACAGTTCGCCGTGCTGCTCGAATGGCTGGATGAGCAGTACAACATGGTCTCCGCCCCGGATTACATCGAGGGGTGCGAGGCGGGTACGCTGACCGGGCGTGATATCTGCGTCACCTTCGATGATGCGTTGTTGTGCCAGCGCGATGTGGCCTTGCCGGTGCTCGACCGGTTCGGGATCAAGGCGTTCTTTTTTATCTACAGCAGCGTTTTCACGGACACCCCGGACCGGCTCGAGATCTACCGTGATTTCCGCAATTTCAGTTTTGCCGATATCGAGGATTTTTACGCGCGCTTTTTCGCCCGTTTTGAGCGTTCGATGCCGCCGCTGCATCGGCGTTACCTTGCCGGCTACCCGGTGGGCTATCTGTCGGAGTTTCCCTTCTATACCGAGAACGACCGCCGGTTTCGCTTTGTCAGGGATCATCTTCTGCACGACGGTGGTTATGATCGTCTGATGGAGGAGATGATGGCGGATGCCGACTACCCGCTGGAGGTGCGCCGCGCAAGACTATGGATGGACGCGTCGCATGTCGCCGGGCTGGCGGCCGCGGGGCATGTTGTGGGCCTGCACAGTCATACCCATCCGACCCAGATGGAACGACTCGATCGTGAACAGCAGGCGGCGGAGTACACGACCAACCACCGGGTGCTGAGCGAGGTATGCGGGATTGCGCCGCGTACCATGTCGCATCCCTGTGGCAGCTACGGTTTGGCAACGCTCGATATCCTGCGGTCGCTGGGCATCGTGTTGGGGTTTCGTTCGAGTCTGTCTGTTGGCCCGCACGGTTCACCGCTGGAGATTCCGCGTGAGGATCACGCCAACCTGATGCGGCAGGCCGGGTGAAAATCACGGTTTTTACCTCGAATCAGCCGCGCCATGTCGCGCTGGTCGAGCGTCTCGCCGCGATTGCCGATGAGTGCTTCGCCGTCCTTGAATGCAATACCGTCTATCCCGGGCAAAGGCAGGATTTTTTTGCCAAGAGCCCGGTGATGGAGCGTTACTTCCGCCATGTGCTTGCGGCCGAGCAGCAGTTGTTCGGTGATGTGCGTTTTGCGCCGCGAGCAGTACAGACGCTGTCGATCCGCATGGGGGATCTCAGCCTGCTGTCGCGTCAGACGCTGGCCGATGCCCTGGATGCCGACGTGTTCGTGGTTTTCGGCGCCAGCTTCATCAAGGGGTGGTTGTGTGATCTGCTGGTCGAACGGCATGCCCTGAATATTCATATGGGGCTCTCGCCTTACTATCGGGGTTCGTCGTGCAATTTCTGGGCTCTATATGACCGGCGGCCGCACATGGTGGGTGCGACCATCCATCGGTTGTCGTCCGGGCTGGACAGTGGCCCGATGTTGTTTCACGCGCTGCCCAGAAAGTTCGACGCGGATCCGTTCGTGTTTACCATGCGCTCGGTCGTGGTGGCGCAGGACGCCTTGCAGGCACGGATTCGAGACGGTTCGCTCGGGTCGCTCGATCCGGTGGTCCAGGACAGATCGGCGGAGCTGCGCTACACACGCAACGTCGAGTTCACCGATCAGGTTGCCGCGGAGTTCCTCGCACGTTTCGACAGGGGAGAGGCCATGACACCTGCGGGTGAGCCGGGCTATGCCGCGGGTCTGCTGAGCCCGATCTACGGCTGAACGACTACCGCGCCATGCCTGCGCGCATCGCCAGCATGCGGCGCAGATCGACGGTGGCGTCGTAGCCCTCGAACTGATCACGCAGGCGCTGTCGCTGGATCTTTCCCAGTGCAGTTCGGGGAAGTGTGGCGACCTGTTCGAAGGCCAGCGGGGTCTGGAAGTCGGCCAGGCGTTCGGCGCAGTACAGGCGCAGTTTTCGGGCGTCCACGTGATCTGACTCGGCGACGATCAGGGCCAGCGTCGCTTCACCGAAGTGTGCATCAGGTACCCCGATAACAGCACATTCGCGCACACCGGGTGCTGATTTCAACACCGTTTCGATATCTTCGGGATACACGTTGGTGCCACCGACGATGATGATGTCTTTCTTGCGACCGGCCAGCGTGAGGTAGCCGTCAGCATCGAGCGAGCCCATGTCGCCGGTATGGAAGAAGCCATCGCGGATGCTGCACCGGGTGGCCTCCGCCTGCTGGTAGTAGCCGCTGAACAGGGTGGTGGTGCGGCAGGTGATCTCGCCAACCGTACCCGCCGGGCAGGGCTCGTTCCTGTCGTTGACGATACGCAACTCGACGTAATCCAGTGCCTTGCCCACGCTGTGCAGGTTCTCCCGGCAATCGGTGGGTGCGAGATTGGTCGCGATGCCTACTTCCGATGCGCCATAGCACTCATGGAACTCACAGGCGAAAAGCGCGAGGCAGGCCCGCTTGGTCTCCGGCCGCAGCAGCGCGGAGGATGACACGATGGTGCGCAGACTCGGCATGGCACGGGGGCGTTCGCTCAACTCGCGGCATAGCAGTTCCAGGTGTGACGACACCATGATGGCGAAGCTGACGGCATGGCGTTGCACCGTATCGATCCAGCCGTTCGGCGTGAAGTTGTGCAGGATCACCGCGGTTGCGCCAATCAGCAGCGGCAACAGGGCGAGTCGAAAACCGAGTGAGTGATACATCGGTGTGGCGGTGATCACCACGTCAGCGTCGCTGAGGTTGTACAGATCGCGGGCGCCGTCTACCGACCGCCGGATCTTGCCTTCCTGGGTCAGTGTTATCGGCTTGGGATCGCCAGTCGAGCCGGAAGTCATGGTCAACAGGTAGGCGCTCGAGGCGTCAACCTTTGCGCTTCCAAGAACATAGCCACAGTTCCCGCTCGCGGACTCGGGAAAGTGGCGATGCCCCTCTAGCGGCTTTCCGACCAGTAGCACATCGGGTGCATGCTCGCCCAGTTCGCCCAGGCGGCTACAGACAGGTCGCGTCGCGATGGCAAAGCACGCACCGGTGATCGACAGTGCACGCGCCAGCGCGTCGCCGGGTGTGCTGGTGCTGAGTGGGGCGATCATGGCCCCAAGTTCGGCCGCCGCCAACATGCTCAGGCTGAACTCGATACCGTTCTCGAGCGCGATCAGGATGCGATCGCCGCGGGTGACGCCCATGTCCCTGAGCGTTGCACACAGTGTGGCGGTACGCTGCGCCACGTCGCGGTAGCTCAGCGACTGGTCGCCGAACTCGATCGCCGTTTTATCGGGCGACCGCTGCGCATGTTGCAGAAACAGGTCGATGATATTCATCGCTGAACGGCCCGTGCCGGCCTGGTGTCGAGTGACGCCTGCGCTGGCGTATCGAAATTCGGCCGGTCCTGGTCGCCGTCCGCCTTGCACAGGCGCGGAACGATCGATGCATGCCGGTCAGCCACGGCGTAGACCCGTACGTTTTGTTTCAGGAAGGGTTCGAAGAAGTTCGGGATCACGGTTGTCGTATCGTCGAAATCGAGGCGGCTGAATCCCGCAGCATGCATGCCCGCCGGGTCGAATCCGCTGCAGACGAAATCCAGGTACTCGTGACCTTCCTTGCGTACCAGCTTGTCGAGATGGGCGATGAGCGGGGCGATGTGCTTTTCCGCGCCGTACAGATCAACGATGCGCAATGCAGAGGATTGATCGTGACGCGCGACCCGGCAGACCGCGATATTCACCGGCTCATCGCCGCGCTGGCTCAGAAACACGCGATAGCGGTTGATCGGGTGTTCGAAGAACCGGCGGTGCAGATAAGCCCAGTCTTTCAGCGGCCCGACCTGCGGTGATGCTGAAAACGGAAACGCCTGCAGCCGTCGGGGATCGGCAATCTCGCTGATGCGCAGGTCCCGGGTGGTCGCTGGTGCAGGGGGGGCTTGCACGCCGCTGCGGTGTTGATACAACTGCGGCTGGCGTATGTCGGGATTGAGCCGGTAGTAGTGATCCATCTCGATCCAGTGCATGCGGATCAGATGGTAGATCGCGCGTGTCTGCAGGCCGGCGCCGGGCGCGGCGAAATAGCGATGTGGAACGTTTTGCATCACAAAACGGCGCAGGCGCAGGCCCAGCATCGGTTCGCCGGCACTGTCGAGTGCTTTCCACAGCGATCCGGCAAGATCGGGCAGGGCATGACTGTTGTACTTGATGAAGCCAAACAGGCCGATCAGGTTGTCATTGGCATCTTCGGCGATTGCGATGTTGAGTTGCTCGCCGTCCTGAAAGTCGAACAGGAACAGTTCACGGTTGCGTGACAGGATGTGGTCGGCACGCCAGTGCTCATGCATGAAGCGCATCAGTCGATCGGTATCGGCGATCGTCGCAAGGCGCAGCGTGCTCATCTCAGTCCCGCTGCTTGTCATCGATGATGGCGGCGAGACCGCTGACCGTATTGATCCGCGGGTCGACCATGTCGTCTTCAGAGAAGCGGATGCCGAAGTTCTCTTCGAGCACCATCATCATGTTGAAGACCCCGAGCGAGTCAACGTAACCGCGATCGAACAGGTCGGCATCACGTTCGATCCCGGTGCTCTCGATACCGTGCCTGTCGGCGATATGCTGAACGATGAATGCTTCGATATCAGTCATCATGATCTGAACTTCGAGATCAGGGCTTCGCGCTGCGGGAGGGTTGTGTGTACGCGTTCCCAGCGTCGCCGCGAAGTGGACAGACGTGCGGCATGAAACAGCGATAGCCCATTGGTGGCATGTTCGAGGCCGAAGACATAGGGGTTTCTCGGCTGTCCGAGCCTGCGCCACTCGATCAGCGCATCGGCGATGTCGCTGTACAGGTTGGCGAAGGCCTCGATAAACCCCGAGGGGTGTCCGACCTTCATGCGGTTGTAACGCGCCTCGGCGGCAATGCAGGCCTGGCCGCCCCGGTCGATGATCATCTGGCTGCCGTCCACCGTCGCGATCTGCAGTTGTTCCGGGTCGAGTTGGTACCACTCGGCGCTGCCCTTTTCGCCGAACAGGCGGATGCGCAGGCCGTTGCGGCGCCCTACTGCGGTCTTGCTCATCCAGAAATTCGAGGTCATGCCACTCGGGTATTCGACCCACATCGACACATTGTCGACGATATCCCTGTACTGCGAGTAGGTGTTGAACTCGGCGTTCACGGTCTCGGGCTCCTCGCCGCTGAGGAAATACGCGAGATGGTGCAGATGCACGCCGAGATCGAGACAGATGGTCGGGATGAAATCGTCTTTCAGGCGCCAGCTCTGCGGCGGTGAGGCCTTGCCCGCGATCGCCGGCGGTCGCACGAAGCCCTCCTGCGGCATCTCGATATGCAGTTGATGGATCTTGCCGAACTGGCCGTCTTGTATCCGTTGGCGCAGCTCGCGGACCATCGGGTAGCCGCTGTAATTGAAGGTGACGGCGACGAAGTTGCGACTCGGATTGTGTTGCGCGAGCAGGGTGCGGGCGTCGTTCAGGTTCGCTACCAGCGCCTTTTCGCAGATCGTCGGGATGCCGGCCTTGGTGAGCGCCTGCAGTATCTCGTAGTGATCGGGTGTTGGCGTCAGTAGTACCATCGCGTCCAGTCGTGACCTTTCGGCCAGGATCATGTCGCGCCAGCTGTCGTAGACCCGGTCGGGGGCGACGTTCCAGGTCTCTGCGGTGAGCCGGTTGGTCGCCGGATCGCGACTGAACACGCCGGCATCGAGCCGCCAACGGCCATCCATGCCGCAGGCGGCGAAGTGTGTCTGACCGACTGCCGAAGACAGCCCGCCGCCAATGAAACCGAGTGACAGCGGTCGTCGTGCCTGTTGTTCCGTCATGTTTCCCCCCAATGCTGCAGAGACCCTATTGGTCCTGGGTTTCCGGCGTCCGCTTCTCGGGAAGGGAACGCCGTTGCATGCAAAACGTCAAAAAAACGTTGCTCAGCGAGGGATCTGCATTTTTTGTACCAATGCTGGGAAAGCACTTCCCCAAGACCCTTGTTTTCAGGCGTTGCCGGTGCCCTGGGTAATCATGTGCCGGTAGTTGGCGAGGCGTTCGGCGGCGATCTCGCCGGCCTCGGCGGCCGCGACGATGGCGCAGCCGGGCTCGTTGAGGTGGGCGCAGTTGTGGAAGCGGCATTGGTCGAGGTGGGGCGCGAATTCACGGAATCCGCGTTCGAGCTCCGCCTGGCTGATTTCGCCCAGACGAAAACTTCGCACGCCGGGTGAGTCGATCAGGTCGCCGCCGCTCTCGAGGTGGTACAGGGTGGCGGCCGAGGTGGTGTGACGGCCCAGGCCTGTGGCGTCCGAGAGTGCGCCCTCGAGAATATCCTGTTGCGGCATCAGTGCGTTGATCAGCGAGGATTTGCCGACACCCGACTGGCCAACCAGGATGTTGGTCTCACCACGCAGTCTCTGCCAGCAGCGGGTCGAGCCCGTGATCGGTTTTGGCACTGATCTGCACGACGGGATAGCCGATGTCCTCGTAGTGCGCGAAGCGCTGCGCGAAATGCTCGCGTTGCTCGGCGTCCAGCAGATCGATCTTGTTCAGGCAGATCAGTCCCGCCACACCGATGCGTTCGGCCGCGACCAGGTACTGATCGAGCAGGTAACCGGCGGGTTCGGGAAAGGCCGCGAGGACCACGACCAGCTGTGTGATATTGGCGGCGATGGCCTTTTCGTGGCCGCCCAGGCTGGGGCGGGCCAGCGCCGTATCACGCGGCTGAACGGCAACCACGACCCCTTCGTTATTCGCCGTTTCCTGCCACACGACGCGGTCACCGCAGACGACCTCGCCAAGATTGGCGCGAAACATGGCGTGCACGCTGCTGCCGTCGTCGGCTACGGATCAGCAGGCTGCGGCCGTGCCGTACGATCACCCGCCCGGGGCGATGCGCGGTAAGGTCGGCCTCGGCCAGTTGGGCTTCCGCCCGGGTCTCTGCGTGTTGCCGACGGCGTTCCTGGATCTTGGCGATACGTGCCTTTTGTTGATCGCTGAGCCGTCGGCGCGTCATGCCGTTTAGTTGGCGAACTTGTAGAAGTTGGTGTTCAGGTGATCGACCAACAGCGACAGGTCATCGGGGAACAATTGGGTTCCGAGATTGGCGTCGCATCGCTCCACCTGTGTGTGCAGGGCAGGCAGGGTTTTGACGCGACGGTTTTCACGCGTGTAGACGCTGGTGTCGTGGCAACGCGAGCACTTCGCGTCGTGGTAGCCGGCGGGATCGAAGTCGTCGGCGTTACCGACGGCGGCGAAGCGTAAACAGGCCGGAAACAATCGCAAATCGGGCAATGGGAGACATGGTTGATCACTCCTTGGGTCTTAGGTCGGGATTTTAGTTGACAGGTGGGCGATACGCACCGGTGCCGGTGGATGGCTGTGGTAGAAGGCCGAGTACAGCGGGTCCGGGGTCAGGGTGCTGGCGTTGTCGCGATACATCTTGACCAGGCCGCTGATCAGGTATCCGGCGTTGGTCTGCTCGGCGGCGAAGTCATCGGCCTCGAACTCGTGACGGCGCGACAACCACGACAGCAGCGGGCTGCTGAACACGGTGAACACCGGCAAGACAAACATGAACAGCAGCAGCGCCAGCGCCGGCGTCGCCTGCGTGACGCCCAGGCCCTGGTAGAACCAGGGCTGCTGTGCGAGCCAGCCCAGCAGCGCCAGGCCGCCGAGCGCCAATACGGCCGACAGCATCAGCCCCTTGATGACATGGCGACGCTTGAAATGCCCCAGTTCGTGCGCCAGCACGGCCTCGACCTCGCTCGCCTCCAGCCCTTCGAGCAGGGTGTCGAAGAACACGATGCGCTTGTTGGTGCCAAACCCGGTGAAATAGGCATTGCCGTGGGCCGAGCGGCGCGAACCGTCCATGACGAACATGCCGTTGCTGCGAAAGCCGCAGCGTCGCAGCAGGGCTTCGAGCCGCGTCACGCAGTGCGGCTCGTCGAGCGGTTCGAACTTGTTGAACAGCGGCGCGATCCAGATCGGGTAGGCCCAGGTGACGAACAGGCGTGAAACCCATCCAGACCAGCCAGGCCCACAGCCACCAGTAGGTGCCGGCGCTCGCCATCAGCCACAGGATCGACGGCGATCAGCGGCACGCCGAGGATCAGCGTCAGCAGCATGCCCAGCAGTTTGTCCTTGACGTAACCCGCGGCGTGGTGCGGTTGAAGCCGAAGCGCTGCTCGATGCCGAAGGTGCGCCAGATCGACAGCGGCAGATCGATCAGTGCGCCGATCAGCATCGTGCCAAGGATCAGCGCGACACCACCCCAGAGCTGGCGCAGACCCAGACCCATGGAGCAGGTGGTCGCAGCGCGTTCAAGCCGCCGCCGAGGGTCCAGGCGAACAATACGAGGACGCTCAATGCCAGATCCCAGCGCTCCACGCCGAGGCGCGCCAGGCTGTAGCTGGCGGCCTTCTGGTGGTCTTCCAGTGGGACGCTGTCGGCGAAGGCCTCGGGCACCTGTTTGGCGTGACCGCTAATGTGCGCGGCCTGGCGGGCGGCCAGCCAGAGTTGCAGCAGCAGACCGGCGAGCACCGCGATGACGAAGATGTAGCTAAAGGTATTCATGGGCTGAATTCTACGTCACTCGCCGTGCGCCCAGGGATATCCGACGCAAGCGGCGGGGTTTTTGGTGCACGTCGATGGATTGCTCTGCGCGCGGGTGCGCAATGCCGGTAGAATTGGCGCAGTTCAGCCGTTCACAAGGGGATTCGCAGCAATGGCGGTGTCGGAAAACAACCTGATCTGGATCGACCTGGAGATGACCGGGCTGGACCCGCAGAACGATCAGATCATCGAGATCGCCACGGTGGTGACGGATACCGGGCTCAACGAGCTGGCCGAGGGGCCGGTTCTGGCGATCCACCAGCCCGACGCGGTCCTGGCCGCGATGGATGAGTGGAACACCCGGCAGCACGGCGGCTCCGGGCTGACCGAGCGGGTTCGCAACAGCACGATCGATGCGGCGACCGCCGAGCGCGCAGACGGTGACCTTTCTGGAGCAGTGGGTGACCAAGGGCGCTCGCCGATGTGTGGCAACTCGATCTGCCAGGATCGGCGGTTCCTGGCGCGACTGATGCCGACGCTGGAGGCCTTCTTCCACTACCGCAATCTCGACGTGTCCAGCCTCAAGGAGCTGGCCAGGCGCTGGGCGCCCGAGGTCTACAGCGGCTTTACCAAGGACTCGTCGCACCTGGCGCTCGACGATATCCGTGACTCGATCGCCGAGCTGCGCTATTACCGCGAAAACTTTCTGAAGATCTGAACGCACTGCTCGACAGGCCACGTCTGCTGCTGGCCTGTGTGCGCTGTTCTGGGCCGGCAATTTCGTCCTCGGTCGCGCGATGCACGAGGCGATACCGCCGATCGGCCTGGCGTTCTGGCGCTGGGCCGGCGCCTCGCTGATCGTGCTGCCGTTCGTCTGGCGTCCACTGTGCCGCGCAGTGGCCGCTGCTGCGGCGCCATCTGTGGCCGCATGTCTGTTGCTCGCGCTGCTCGGCGTGTCCGGTTTCAACACCTTCGTGTACCTGGGCTTGCAGACCACCACGGCCACCAACAGCGTACTGATCCAGTCGACCATGCCGGTGCAGATCCTCTTGCTCAACTGGCTGCTGTTCGCACGCCGGTGTCAGGCGCGTCGAGATCTGTCTCGATCCTGCTGTCGCTGGCTGGGTGTCGTGGTGATCATCAGCGGCTGGCGAGCCGCTGCGCCTGCTGCGACGGCGACTGGAACCGCGGTGATCTCTGGGTGCTTGGTGCCGCCGTGATCTGGGCGCTGTACTCGGTGTTGCTGCGCTGGCGGCCCGCCTGATCTGGACCCGCGGGCGTTTCTCGGGTTTCACCCTGCTCGCCGGTTGGCTGCTTCTGTTGCCGTCTATCTGCTCGAACACGCAGTGCGACGGCCCGTGATGCTGGAATCTGCCGGTGTTGCTGACGCGTCGCCTACGTGGCGGTATTTCCGTCTGCACTGGCCTATATTTTCTGGAACCGGGGTGTCGCAACGGTCGGCGCCAATGCGGCCGGACACTTCATCCACCTGATGCCGGTGTTTGGTTCGCTGATGGCCGTGGGGTTGCTCGGCGAGGTGTTTCGCCTGGTACCACGCGGTTGGGGTTGCGCTGGTTGCCGCCGGAATCCTGTTGAATCTCACCGGCAGGCGGTCGACCGCCGGCTGAGCAAAGGGACGACCGATCGGCCGCGCGCATGGGAGGTGTCATGGATTACAGTGTTTTCTTCAGCTATCGGCGAGCGGATACGTCCGGCCATGCAGGGCGCATCGGTGACGATCTCGAACGCCATTTCAATCGTGCCCTGGTGTTCCGTGATGTCGACTCGATCAAGGCCGGCGCCGATTTCGTTGCGGCGCTGGAAAAGGCGATTGCGGTGGCGCAGGTCGCCATCGTGCTGATCGGCGACAACTGGTTGCAGGCCAAATCCGCTAGACGGTGGACGACGCCTGGATGATCCGGAGGATCATGTGCGCCGCGAGGTGGAAATGGCGCTGCAGGATGCCGATGTGACCGTGGTGCCGGTGCTGGTCGAAGGTGCCCGTATGCCAGGCGAGCACGAATTGCCGGAGTCGCTGCGCAGACTGGCGCGACTGCAGGCGATCGAACTGTCCGAGGATCGTTGGGATTTCGACGTGACCCGTCTGGCGCGGGTGCTCGAGCAGGCGGGTATGGCGCG
Source organism: uncultured Gammaproteobacteria bacterium (assembly GCA_963719025.1). Classification (GTDB taxonomy): domain Bacteria; phylum Pseudomonadota; class Gammaproteobacteria; order Chromatiales; family Chromatiaceae; genus Thiosocius. The sequence goes on from CAVRBK010000026.1 coordinate 27,583, forward strand.
TCATGCCGTCAGCCATCTGCCGCTGTGGGCCAAGGTGTTGATCGGGGTGTTCGCGCTTGCGGCCGTCGGTATGGCGGTATGGTGCTGGACGGGTTCGACCGCGTCGGTCGATCGCTATACCGGACTGTGGCACATGCCGAACGGGGGTTACTGGACGGTCCGTGAGAAGGCCGGGCAGTTGTGGGTCGAGGAGACACACCACGAGAGTCAGCAGGTGTGGAAGCGAGGGCCCGGGGAGTTAAAAGACAAAGGCTTGCAGGTCGACCTGGAACCGGTGTTCGACAAGGTTGATTTTCGTTACCGGTACCGGCTCAGGTTGAGCGACGACCAGGGCAGCCTGATCGGCTCGCAGGGCCGAACTGATCGCAAATCCAGATCGTCGGTCGTGCTTGACCCGTAGAAAGGCGTTGAAGGTTGCGGGCGACCGGCGGTCGCCCGCGTACGGTCAGGGACGTGGACGGCTCGTCGCCCGGATCGCGATTGTCGATCCAGGCGATGATGCCATCGACGTCCTGCGGGTTTGCCGCGCCGCGCGATTTTGCCTCGACAAAGGCCGCCCGTGCCGGGCCCAGCTGGCCCATGTGCAGGTAGGCCATGCCCATGCCGATGAACGAGCGCGTGCCGTCGTCACCCAGGGTGATGGCGCGCTGGAAGCTCTTGACCGCGTCCGAATAGCGCTGATCGAGCAGTTGCATGCCGCCGAGATGGGCATAGGCCTCATGCGAGTCCGGGTGGGATCTGGGTCAGTTCCTCGTAGACGGCAAGTCGCGCCCTTGATATCGCCGGCGGCCGCTTTCTGCTGGCCTTCGGCCAGTGCCGTGTCGACCTGGGCCAGGGCAAGTTGGCCGAGCCCAGCGTGATGGCCAGCATCACGCTCAAGTAAAACAATGAGTCGTTCGCATTTAGAAATTCTCCCGAAAAAAAGGCGTGCCCGGTTGCCCGGACACGCCATTTCGCTATTGCAGCTTACTTGAGGGCGCCCTTACCGTAGCGTTCCTCGAAGCCTTTGCGGACCTTGTCGATCTGGTCCTTGCTCATGCCTTCGAAGTACCAGGCATGGCCCTCGATCGGCTTGAAGTACTTGTCGAGCATCGCGTCGGCGAACTTCTCGTTGCCGTCCTTCTTGCATCGAGGCTTCCTTCAGCTCAGGGATCCACTTCATGTAGGTGTGCTTGGCGACCTCGTACAGGCCGTGCCACCAGGTGTAGTCCGGACCACTCATCGAGGCGCCGTGACGTGCGCGACGACCCTCGTGGTGCCAGATTTCCCACCAGGTCCACTCGATCTTGTCGTCGAACGGCGCAGGGGTGATGTAACCGTCCTTCTTCAGCTCACCCATGACAGCGGCGATCGGCTTGGCGAATTTCTCGTTGTAGAGATCCACCACGTCGTCGAACTGCTTGTAGTGACCGTCGATCACGCCTTCGCTGTGACAGGCTGCACAGACTTCCTGCATCTTTTCGCGACGATCCTCCCAGGTCAGGACCTCGACCACCTTCGAACCCTTGGCCTGCGTCACCCACTTTCGGGATCGCGCCGCCTTCCTTGACGTCGAACTCGTCGCCGTTCTCGAGCTTCACCAGGTTGATCTTCTGCGAGATCGGCGGACGCAGGGTCCAGGAGATGCGCTCACCCACGTTGTGGGTCTTCGGCTGGTCACCGCCACGGCTCATGTGACAGGTGGCGCAGGTCGGTGCGGCCGAGTAGTCGACACCGGCAACCCACTTGTCGGACTCGAGGTTCATTTCGTCCACTTTGGCGCGGTAGATGATGCCGTGCTTGGACTCGTTGTAGACCTCGATCTGCGGATGGTCAGGACCGACGTGGCACTTGCCGCAGGTATCAGGCGTGCGGGCCTGGGCCTTGGAGAAGCGGTGACGACCGTGACAGGCGGTACAGGAGCCGGCGGAACCGTCCGGGTTGATACGGCCGATGCCGGTGTTCGGCCAGGTACCCGGGGTGGGCTTGCCGTCTTTGCCGATTTCCACGACACCACCGTGACACTGGCGGCAACCGGCGTTTACGGCAGCCGGGCCACCGACCACTTCGCCGAGCAGGTTGTCGAGCGAGGCCAGGATCTGACCGGCCTTGGAATGGTGCGAACCATCCATCTCTTCGAATTCCTGCTGGTGGCAGTTGCGAGCAGTCTTTCGGCGATACGATGATCGAGATCAGCTGCTTCTTGTGCATGAAGCCGTCTTTGTCGCCTTTCTCAGCCTTGTGGCAGTCGAGGCAGTTGACGCCGGACTGGCCGTGCTGGCTGTGGTTCCATTCCTGGGTCAGGCCCGGGTTTTCGGTCATGTGGCAGTCGACACATTCCTGGCCGGCCGGGTCACCCCAGTCCTTTCCTATCTCGCCCGACGGGCGGGCGGCAAATACGCTGCTGACGGCAAGCATCAGTCCGAACGCCATTAAAAGGCGTGTCACGCTGCCGCTTGCCGGGCTGATGGCATGGCTCATTTGTGGAATCCTCCCAAGGATTTTCCGGGTGGTACTACCCCGGCCGTTTCTTGTTTATGTCGATATCGCGATGCAGAGCGAATTCCCACTGCGCACAATATGTCGCAGCAAATTACCGACAAGAGGTGGGGTTTAACCTTGAGGCAGCTCAAGAATTCAAATCCGGCAGCGCAGTTTGGTGCGCATGGGGCGAACACTTGACTTAGATCAAGTAACGACGGTTTTGATGCCGGAATGATGCCGACCGAAAGACGATTTATGTGCCTCAATGTGGTGCAAATGCGGCACTGCCTGATCGTGCCCGTTCGCGACAGCATCCGAGCAAGTAGAGAAGTCATGCATTCAACGAGAATTCCGGTCCGAGTCGATCAGATGAAAGGGGTAAAGTTGTTCGAGGGACTCGATGGTTCGAGGGTAAGCGAAATCGCCCAGGGCGCGTGGATCGTGTCGCACCAGCGTGCCACCCGTATCGTCAGTCGGGGAGACACGTTGGAAGGCCTGTTCACCGTTTTTGCCGGCAATCTGAAGCTGTATATGCTGTCCTGTGGCGGTAACGAACGCGTCTTGCGCATCCTGCGCCCGGGCGACAGCTTCGGCGAGGTCATCATGTTCAACAGCATCCCCAGCCCGGTGTTTGTGGAGAGCCTGTCGACCGTCACCCTCGGATACTTTCCGCGAGACGTCGTCAATGAGGCATTGGCCAGCGATCCCCAGTTTACCAACGCAATGCTGTGCGGCATGGGGGCGATGATGCGCGAGCTGATCCAGGACCTGGAGACCTGTTGTCTGCAGAACGCCTGCCAGCGCACCATCAACTACCTGTTGCGCGAGGCCGAGTCGGCGCCGCCGCCGCACGTCGAGATTCAGCTGCCGGGGCCGAAGGCGGTGGTCGCCAGCCTGTTGAATGTCTCGGCCGAGACCTTCTCGCGCGAACTGCATCGATTGCAGGACAGGGGGTTTATCGAGATCAACCGTCGCATCATCTATGTGCGCGATCGCGAGGGCCTCATCGGTGCGGCAGAGGATGCGGAGCCGATGCGTCGGACGCACTGAGCGGATCTTGCGCGCCGGCCGGCGCATGGCCGGATCAGCGCGTGCTGCCTCTCGAGCGCCCACTCGACGTGCTCCCGCACCATCGGGTCCGGATGCTCGGCGTGTCTGCGCAGCGCCGTCGACGATGGCCTCGTCATGGGCGCATTGCCGAGGGCCACGGCGATGTTGCGTTGCCAGCGCGGGTAGCCGATGCGGCGGATTGCCGAACCCTCGGTGCGGCTTAAAAACGTGTCTTCCGACCAGCCGAACAGGGCCAGCAGGGTCGCACTGTCGAGGCCGTGGCGGGGTGCGAAGTCCGGCTCTGCCGTGGGTTGGGAAAAACGGTTCCACGGGCAGACCTGCTGACAGTCGTCACAGCCATAGATCCGGTTGCCGATCAGCGGTCGCAGTGCTTCCGGAATGGCCCCTTTGAGTTCGATGGTCAGGTACGAGATGCAGCGCCGCGCATCCACCTGGTAGGGCGCTACGATGGCCCGGGTGGGACAGATATCGAGGCAGGCGCGTGCAATCACCGCAGTGTTCGTCGACCGCCTGATCCGTCGGTAGCGGCAGATCGGTATACAGTTCGCCGAGAAAAAACCAGGAACCCGCATCGCGGTTCAGCAGGTTCGAATGCTTGCCGATCCAGCCCAGGCCGGCCTTCTGCGCAATGGCCTTCTCCATGACCGGCGCCGAGTCGACGAAGGCCCGGTAGCCGAACGGTCCAATCGCCTGTTCGATGCGTGTTGCCAGGTGTTGCAGGCGCTTGCGCATGACCTTGTGGTAATCGCGGCCCAACGCATAGCGCGAGATAAAGGCGCGTGCCGGTTCGCCAAGGATGCTTTCCGGATCGGCCTCGTCGGGACGGTAGTCCATGCGTACCGAGATGATGCGCAGGGTGCCCGGGATGAGTTCTGCGGGACGCGTGCGCTTGCTGCCGTGCTCGGCCATGAACGCCATCTCGCCGTGGTAGCCTTTGTCCAGCCAGCGTGCCAGGTGTTGTTCGGCTTCGGTCAGCGCGGTGTCGGCAATACCGACCTGCTGAAAACCGAGTTCCTCTCCCCACTGCTTGATGTGGCGTGCGAGCTGGTTGAAATTGATCTCTGGCTGGGTTTCCATCACGTCTTTAAACATACCCGGTTTTCCGCGCCAATGAGCCCCCGAACCCTGCCATTCACCGAGACCCTGCCGCGCGCCCTGTACACCGCCGCGCAGGTACGTGCCTTCGATCGACTGGCGATCGAGCGTTTCGGTATTGCCGGCGAGGTGCTGATGGAGCGTGCCGGCAGCGCTGTGTTCGATCTGGTGCGCCGGCGCTGGCCGCAGGCGAAACGCTGGGTGGTGCTGGTGGGTACCGGCAACAACGGGGGCGACGGGTTCGTCGTTGCGCGCCTGGCCGCCGAGCAGGGGATTGCCGTGAGCGTGCTGCAACTGGGTGAGCGTGAGCGCATCGGTGGTGATGCCGCGACCCATGCCGCGCGCTGGCAGGCGCTGGGTGGCGACTGGTTGGAGTTCGAGGGAATTCCCCGCGATACCGATCTGATTGTCGATGCCATGCTCGGAACCGGCCTGGAGCGACCGGTGACGGGCCGCTTCGCCGATGCCATTGGCGCCGCCAATGCGCATGTCGCACCCTGCATCGCGGTCGATGTGCCGTCCGGTCTCAATGCCGATACCGGGGCGGTGATGGGGGCGGCAATCAGGGCCGCGACGACCCTCAGTTTCATCGGCCTGAAACAGGGCCTGTTCACGGCTGATGGTCCCGACTGTGCCGGCGAGATCGTATTCGATGCCTTGGGCCTGCCGGCCGCTGTGTATGCCAGCTGCGTGCTGGCGGCGCGGCGTATCGACTGGCCGAAACAGGCCCGACTGCTCGAGCCACGGGCGCGCAACGTGCACAAGGGCCATTTTGGCCATGTGCTGGTGATCGGCGGCAACCACGGTATGGCGGGCGCCGGGCTGTTGACCGCCGAGGCCGCGTTGCGGGTCGGCAGTGGCCTGGTCAGCCTGGCCACCCGGCCGTCGCACGTGGCTGCGGCGGTTGCGCGCCGGCCGGAGATCATGGCGCATGCGGTGGATGACCCGGAAGCCCTGCGGCCGCTGATGCAGCAGGCCAGCGTGATCGCCATCGGCCCCGGCCTGGGGCGTGACGATTGGGCCAGGCAGTTGCTGCAAGTAGCGATGGCAGCGGCGCGGCCGCTGGTCGTCGATGCCGATGCCCTGCACCTGTTGGCGGAAGCGCCGCAACGACGTGACGACTGGGTGTTGACCCCGCACCCGGGCGAGGCCGCCGCCCTGCTCGGGGTGTGCAATGCCGAGATCCATGCCGAGCGGTTCGAAACGGTGGCCTCGCTGCAGCGCCGCTATGGCGGAAGCGTGGTGCTCAAAGGCGTGGGCAGCCTGGTCGATAGCGAGGGTGCCTCCCCGCCAGGACTCTGTGCCCAGGGTAATCCGGGCATGGCGACCGCCGGCATGGGCGACGTACTGAGCGGCGTGATTGCCGGCCTGCTGGCGCAAGGCCTGGCGACGCGGGATGCCGCCGAGTGCGGCGTCTGCCTGCATGCGGCGGCCGGTGACCTGGCGGCGATGGACGGCGAACGGGGGTTGCTTGCGAGCGAT
>CAVRBK010000027.1:0-13923 GCA_963719025.1 uncultured Gammaproteobacteria bacterium
CGCTTGTTCGGCACGAACGGAATATCGTCGCCCATGTGCCACAGCACAGAGTTGGTGGCCGACTTGCGTGAAGAACCGGTACCGACCACGTCGCCGACGTAGGCCAGCGGCAGACCCTTTGCCTGCATGGCTGCCATCGCCTTGATCGGGCCGACCTTGCCGGCGTCATCCGGCACGATACCCTCGCGCGCATTTTTCAGCATAGCCAATGCGTGCAGCGGGATATCCGGACGCGACCAGGCATCCTGGGCCGGCGACAGGTCATCGGTGTTGGTCTCACCGGTGACCTTGAATACGGTCAGCTTGATTTCGGCCGGAACGTCATCCTTGCGGGTGAACCACTCGGCATCGGCCCACGACTGCATCACCGCCTTGGCGTTGGCATTGCCCGCCTTGGCCAGTTCTTCCACGTCGTGAAAGGCATCGAACATCAGCAGCGTGAACTTGAGCTGTTCGCCCGCCAGTTCGCCAAGTTCGGGATCATCGAGCAGACCGATCAGCGGCTGGATGTTGTAACCGCCCAGCATGGTGCCCAGCAGCTCGACCGCCCTGCGCTTGTCGACCAGCGGAGAGTTGTCTTCACCCTTGGCGACAGCCGCCAGGAAACCGGCCTTCACATAGGCAGCCTCGTCGACACCCGGCGGCACACGATTGACCAGCAGGTCGAGCAGGGTCTCTTCCTCGCCGGCCGGCGGTGCCTTCAGCAGTCCAACCAGGTCGTTGACCTGTTCCGCGCTCAGCGGTAGCGGCGGGATACCCTGGGTGGCGCGTTCTGCGACGTGTTTACGGTAGGCTTCGAGCATGTGATCACCTCTATCAATATGGCCGGCAACGGACGAAGTCTAGTTCGACTCTGCAGGCTTGGTGGTTAAACCTTTCAATACCCATTCACGACAACCGGGCTATTCCCGACAGGAAGGAGTACTGCCTCTCTGGTGCAGTGCAAAATAGCAAACGACTATTCATACGTATAATGGATACTTTGCATAAATAGCATGCTATTTTTGCATACATGGATCTCACACTACTGCGTTCTTTCCTGGCCGTAGCCGACACCGGATCGATTACCGAGGCCGCCGAACACATCGGCATTACCCAGCCCGCCCTGTCGCGCCGCCTGCAACAACTCGAAAACCATCTCTCGGTACCCCTGCTGATTCGCGGCCGCAAAGGTGCGGTGCTCACCGAAATGGGACGCCTGGTCCAGTCCGAGGCACAGGGCATCGTCGCGCGCTACGAGCGCATGCAGGAAATGGTCAGCAGCCACCAGCGACTCGAGGGCGGCACGGTACGCATCGGCGGCGGCGCCACGGCAGTGTCGTTTGTGCTGCCCGAGGCCATTGCCGCATTCCAGGCGGCCCATCCGCAGGTGCTGTTCCAGATGCGCGAGGCCGGGTCGAGCGAGATCGCCGATGACGTGGTCGCCGGTCACCTCGAACTCGGCGTGGTCACGCTGCCGGTGCGCGATCGCGAGCTCAACGTCACCCCGCTGACCACCGACCGGATCGTGCTGGTCGCCCGGCACGATCACCCGCTGGCGCAGCGCCGCCGGGTGCGCATCGTCGACCTCGCCGACCAGGCCTTCGTCGCCTTCGAGGCCGGTAGCGCGCTGCGCCAGATCATCGACAGCAAGCTGCGCGATGCCGGCGTTGAGGTAAACGTGGTCATGGAACTGCGCTCGATACCGGCGATCCTTAGAATGGTCTCGACCACCGGCAACCTCGCCTTTGTCAGCCAGCTCGGCATGGAACAACGCGGCGATGTGGTCGCCGTTCCGGTGCAGGGCCTGCGTATCGAACGGCGCCTCGCCGTGATCGCCCGGCGCGGCGTCACCCTGTCACCCGCGGCTGGCGCCTTCACCAAGCGCCTGCAAAGCCTTCACATGTAATCTGAAAAGCGTAAGATCAGCGATCAATCGGATGCACTGGAATGTTGACCATTGAGCGGTTTAATACCGTGCCGGTTGACAGTGATTTTGAATAGTCCGAACAATACGCGACTAATTTTTATAAAAACGTTCCGTAAGGAGGAGCCATGTCAGAGGTCAAGACTTACCCCGTACCCGCAGAGTTTGCGGCCCAGGCAAATGTCACCGCTGAGCAATACGAGGAAATGTACAAGCGCTCGGTGGATGATCCCGCCGGCTTCTGGGGCGAGCAGGCCGAAAAATACCTGACCTGGTTCAAGAAATGGGACACCACACTCGACTGGTCGTTCGACAAGGATGACCTGCATATCAATTGGTTCAAGGGCGGCACCCTCAACGTCTCCTACAACTGCCTCGACCGCCACCTCGAGACCCGCGGCGACCAGGTCGCCATCATCTGGGAAGGCGACGACCCGAACGAAGACCGCAAGATCACCTACCGTGAACTGCACGAAGAGGTCTGCAAGTTCGCCAACGTTCTCAAGGATCGCGGCGTCAAGAAAGGCGATCGCGTCTCGCTGTACCTGCCGATGGTCGCGGAGGCCGCCGTCGCCATGCTGGCCTGTACCCGAATCGGTGCCATCCACTCGATCGTATTCGGCGGCTTCTCACCCGACGCGCTGAAAGACCGCATCAACAACGCCGAGTGCGAGATCGTCATCACCTCCGACCAGTCGATGCGTGGCGGCAAGAAGAGTCCCGCTGAAGGCAAACGCCGACACGGCCCTCGAATCCTGTCCGCAGGTTCACACCTGTGTTGTCGTGCAGCGCGGCGGCGATCCGGTCGAATGGAAAGACGGGCGCGACGTCTGGTACCACGAAGCCGTTGGCGCGGCCTCGGCCGACTGCCCCGCCGAAGAGATGGAGGCCGACGATCCGCTGTTCATCCTCTACACCTCCGGTTCGACCGGCCAACCCAAGGGCGTGCTGCACACCACCGGCGGCTACCTGCTGCAGGCGGCCATGACCCACAAGACCGTGTTCGACTACAAGGACGGCGAGGTCTACTGGTGTACCGCCGACGTCGGTTGGGTCACCGGTCACACCTACATCGTCTACGGCCCGCTGGCCAACGGCGCGACCACGCTGATGTTCGAGGGCATCCCGACCTACCCGGATATCTCGCGTTTCTGGCAGGTCTGCGACAAGCACAACGTGGCCACCTTCTACACCGCACCGACCGCGATCCGCTCGCTGATGGGTGCCGGTGACGAGCCGGTCAAGAAGACCAAGCGTTCCTCGCTGCGCCTGCTCGGCACCGTCGGTGAGCCGATCAACCCGGAAGCCTGGGAGTGGTACCACAACGTGGTCGGCGACGGCCGCTGCCCGATCGTCGATACCTGGTGGCAGACCGAGACCGGCGCTCACATGCTGACGCCACTGCCCGGCGCCACCCCGCTCAAGCCGGGTTCGGCAACCCACCCGTTCTTCGGTGTTCAACCTGTGCTGCTGGACGACCAGGGCAACGAGATCGACGGCAATCCGGCCGAAGGCAACCTCGCGATCAAACACCCGTGGCCAAGCATGATGCGCACGGTCTACGGCGACCATAAGCGCTTCTTCGAGACCTACTTCGCCATGTACCCGGGTTACTACTTCACCGGTGACGGCGCACGTCGCGACGAAGACGGCTACTACTGGATCACCGGTCGCGTCGATGACGTACTGAACGTCTCCGGTCACCGCCTGGGTACCGCCGAGATCGAATCGGCGCTGGTACTGCACGAGAAGGTTGCCGAGGCAGCCGTGGTCGGTTACCCGCACGACCTCACCGGCCAGGGCATCTATGCCTACGTCACCCTGATGGGCGGCGAAGAAGGCACCGATGAACTCAAGACCGAACTGGTCAAACTGGTGCGCAGCGAGATCGGTCCGATTGCCAAGGTCAACCTGATCCAGTGGGCACCTGGCCTGCCAAAGACCCGCTCAGGCAAGATCATGCGCCGTATCCTGCGCAAGATCGCCGCCAACGAGGTCGACGGCCTGGGCGATACCTCGACCCTCGCCGACCCGACCGTGGTCGACAACCTGATCGACAACCGCGAGAACAAGTAAACCCCGCGGTTGCGGCCGGCGCGAGTCGGCTGTTGATCGAAAGAGCCCGGCCCAGTGCCGGGCTTTTTCATGCTTGCAAAGCAGCAATCGCATCGGCAAAGCTTTGGCAATCAGCAACAACAGACCGACATCATGTCCGTCCAATTCGGAAACGAATCAGTACGAAATGGCAAGGATCTTCCAGATCAAACAGACGCTTACTCCCGCCTCATTTCCCCGCAACTGAGCAACACAGAGTCTGTCCATCTGTCAGTTGGGCTGAGAAAGAAGGAGTTCCCAGTCCTATATCAAGAGTAAGGGGCTACCGAATTATCTGAATGGTTCGAGTTATCGGCTAAACTGTAGCGCAACTGCAATGCATATTGGTGTGTCATGAAATCAGCAACTATTCCCCCTTTGCGGGTAACACCTGAGCTCCGGCAAGCTGCCGAGAGTGTTTTGCGGGAGAACGAGTCGCTTAGTGCGTTCGTCGAAAGCTCGGTGGTCAAGCAGATTGAATATCGCAAAACGCAGAATGAGTTCTTTTCAAGAGGTCTGGCTGCAAAAACACAATCGGAAGAGTCAGGTAGTTATCTTAGTAAGGCTGAATCGCTGGCTGCGTTGGATGCTGTTTTAGAAAAACACAAAAGCTCTAAATGAGCTTCCAACTTCGTGTTTCCGAAGCCGCTCAAAGGGATCTTGGGCGGCTTTTCGAATGTTTCGCAGCGAATGATTTTCAGGCAGCTGTTCGCACTAGGGCGGCGATTGAAAAAGCATATGGTTTTGCGGAAACAATGCCATTTGCTTGCCGAAAAGCCGATCAATCCAATCCTTTCTTGAGGGAACTGGTAATTCCGTTTGGGGCGGCCGGTTATGTTGCATTGTTCGAGGTAGAGAACAATGAACAGGCAACGATTCTGGCGATGAGGCATCAGCGCGAAGAAGATTTTTATTAACGTTGGTAATTCCGGCCGCCGTTTGCCCAACAAGTCGCTCCAGCGGACACCGAGCACAGCGCGGCAGCTTGCGCATGGCTTCGCCATTGTTGCGCGACCAGACGCTCCGAGCTGAGCGGCGCATACCTGGGCGTTAGAGACAGAACATGGAATCACTGACACTATTTCTGGAACTCATCGATCGATTGGTCATTTTTGTAAAAGGCCGAAATGAACACAGAAGGGTGCTTTTCGATGAAGTAGTAAAGCCAGTCTTTGAGCAGTTGGAGGCATTGATTGATGATTATTTCCTCCTGTTTCGAAATGCTCATAAGGCAATCGAAGAGTCCCAAGGTTCTGATTGGCATCTGGCTGTCGAAGAAATCAGGCGGAACCGCGAAACGATGTGGGTGGCACGGAGAAAGGTGTCAGCATTTGCTCTAGTTGCAGCGGAGCAACTCAAAGATCAAAAGTTCGTCAATTTCGCGAAAAAAGTTTCGCGGCTATTTCATGCGACTGAGTTCCACGAGTCCAGAAAGATGTCTCGATCCTTGGAGGTATTGGACCTTTTGGATGCCATTGATGCGAGAAAAATGGAGAAGCATGTAGTGCTGGAAAGGCTTGCACAAACCGAGCGTCAGCTGAGAGAAACCTGGGTTTCCGTTGCGCAGTCATACGCCGAGCTACGGTTGTACTCGTTAAAGTGACCGCACGTAGCGCTCTGACAGGGCGGCCCGTTCGCTCGCTGGGACGCCCGACAAGCTGTTCGCCCGTTGCCTCGAGGTTAACTGAAAAGAATCCTGCAGAAAAAATGAATCGTACAAAATTGCTGGTAAGTCTTTTGCTGCTCGGCTTTGCATTCCCCGCTCAAGCCTTCTTCGGCTTGTCCAGTGCGAAGGCTGAAAAAGAATGCGCACAAAAAAGCCTGGAGGAATGGGTTGGTGGTGGCGGCGAATGTCTGAGCGTGATCACCGAGAATTCGATGACAGAACCTGCTGCGTTGGTCGTTTTCATCCACGGTGATGTGAGCAAAGGGGGACCGAGCGACTATTTGGCCAAGAGAATGGGGCGAGTCAATCCCGCTCAGAATCAACTTGTTGCAGTAGCAATCATGCGTCCGGGCTATATGGATTCTGAGTCCAATAAGTCCTCAGGGTCCGATAGCGGTCGTCGTGACCACTACTCCAAGCACAATATAGTGGCGGTCGCGGAAGCCATCGAGAAATTGAAGAGAAAGTACCAGCCTCGGGTCACAGTAATCGTTGGTCATTCTGGCGGTGCCGCGATCGCTGGTGTAATCGCGGGCATGTTCCCAGAACTCGCGGAACGCTATGTGTTGGGAGCCTGCCCTTGTGATGTAGTGAAATGGCGAAAAAGTCGAGGGCGGTCTGCCTGGAGAAACAGCCTTTCCCCCAGTGATTACGCGGGTTCTGTAAGAAAAGAAACTCACATCGTCGCTGTGTCGGGTGGTGAAGATAACAATACCTCGGCTGAACTTATCGAGGGTTACATACAACTCCTCAAGAATCACGGAGTGAACGCTTCACACCTTACGCTACCAGGGATTTCGCACAATGGCGTGGCGAGAAACGAAGCGTTCTTTGCATCAATCAATGAGTTGTCATTGGGGAAGTGAGCTGACAACGTCGTGAACATCGTTCGCTTTGCTCACTGGGCGCACACAGCAAGCGGCGCGCTCGCCAACGCGGCGTTATTCGTAAAAAAGCAATGAAGAATCTGAATAAGTTGAAAAAAGCCTGCGAGGACCGTGATGCAGAGGCGGTCGAAGTTGCGCTGTATGAAGAAATTCCTCATATCGAAGAAGCAGTATCCATACTGGGAGTGCTGCTTGATAGTGATTGGCACCAAAAGCACGAAGACATTGTTCGACAACTACAGCGTTTGAAGGATCCCGGAAGCATAGATGTCCTGCGAAGAACTGCAGAACGGAAGTTTGAGTACCTTGAGTACGATAACTCAGAGGCGCTGGCGCGAAAATGCACTTGGGCGTTAGCCGATACGGGAACCGCCAGTGCGAAAGCCGCCTTGGAGGAACTGTCCTTATCTCTGGATAAGACTGTCGCAGCTTACGCAGCGGAAAGGCTGGTTAACTGGGAGCAGGAAAGTGCTCGAAAAGGTGCATGACCAGTGCGTCATATGGACCGCAATGCCCGTCGCCTGACCCGGTGTTCGGCTGAACTTCACGCCGCTGACTGATAAGATCGGTGAGACCTCAACCACTAATCGCAGTTACTGATGTGCAAGGCACCAGCCGGTGGTATCAGGCGGTCCTCGGTTTTGAAAGCGGCCATGGTGGCAGCGAATACGAGCGACTCACGTGCAATGGAGAATTGGTGCTCCAACTCCACCAGTGGCAGGCTCATGATCATCCCCATCTTGGTGTCGAAGGTAAGTTGCCTTATGGGAATGGTGTTGTGCTGTGGTTCTACGCCAACGGTTTCGATGGCGCCTTGGAACGGGTACTGTCATCCAAGGCAGAGATACTGAAAGATCCGAAAGTGAATCCCAATGCAAATCATCGGGAAGTCTGGTTGCGCGATCCGAATGGCTACACGATGGTGGTAGCCGGGGCTTATGGTGATATATGACGCACGGTTTGAGCCCAACGATGATCGGAAAAACCGTCGAGATTGCGGGAATGGTCATCGAGATCGAGTCTGATGGCGGAGACAGCTGGAACTGCCGCAATCTGACGACGAGAGAACCTCTCATCATGAAGAAAGGCGTCATCGAAAAAGCCATTAAACTCGGCCAAGCTGAAGTAGTGTCCAGCCAACGATAATGCGCGTTTTCGCCCTGTACGCGCAATAGAAGGGACACGAAGATTCATGAGATCACCGATTACTGCTGCAGCTTCCTTCATTAAACCAGGTCGTTGTTTTCCGGCGGACGATAACCGCCCTCGCCTGCCCATTGCCGATAGCCAACAGCCCTGGCGGAAAGAATGCAAAAAGTCGTCGTGCTCGTTGATGTGCAGAATATCTACTACACGACCCGCCACGCGCATGGCTGTCATTTCGACTACAACGTGTTCTGGTCGAAGGCGACTGCGGGCAGGCAGGTCGTCAAGGCCATCGCCTACGCAATCGATCGTGACGATCCTAAACAGCGACAGTTTCAAACCATATTGAGAGGGATCGGTTTCGAGGTGAAACTGAAACCCTTCATCCAGCGGCGAGATGGCTCTGCAAAAGGTGACTGGGACGTCGGCATCACCCTGGATGCAATAGATTTGGCAAGATCTGCAGACGTGGTTGTACTGGCGTCAGGCGATGGCGATTTTGATCTGCTGGTCGACAAGATCCGCGAAGAGCTGAGCGCCGAGGTCGAGGTATACGGCGTACCGCAACTCACGTCCAACTCGCTGATCAAGGCCGCTTCGAGATTCATTCCGATACAGGGTGATCTCTTGCTCGATCGCTCAAGGAACCAGTGACCGCAAGGTAGTTCCTGTCGGACATGCCGCAGGCCGGCCATCTGGATCGCCCGCACTTTCGCAGCCGCCAACCAATCGGGGCAGTCGCCGAAATCAAGCTAGAGTTATAGACAGGCGATCCAATCGTGGAACGGTTTCGGGCACGGCAAACGCAGACCATGACGGACAGAAAGGCACATTGGGAGGATATCTACCGGAAAAAATCGGCGTCGGCGGTCAGCTGGTACCAGAACGAGCCGACACTGTCGCTCGAGCTTATTGGGAGATGCCAGGTCCCCAAGGATCAGCCGATCATCGATGTTGGCGGTGGTGCATCAGCGCTGGCCGGGCATCTGCTAAAGGAAGGGTTTGCGCATGTCTCGGTACTGGATCTTTCCGCAACGGCACTCGCCCATGCGAAAGAGAGCCTTGGCACCCAGGCCGGTCGCATTGACTGGATCGAAGCGGATGTCACACGCTTCGAGCCCCGGCAGCGCTACGCCCTCTGGCATGACCGTGCCGTCTTCCACTTTCTTACCGATGCGCCAGACAGGGCGCGTTACGCCGATACGCTGCGGCGGTCATTGCATGAAAACGGACACGTGATCATTGCGGCCTTTGCAGTGGGTGGCCCCACCCAATGCAGCGGGCTCGACGTCGAGCAATATGACGCACCGAAACTCCTCAAGGCACTGGGGACGGAATTCACACTGATCGAGGAGCGCCACGAGTTGCACCGTACGCCCGCCAACAAGGATCAGACCTTCGCGTACTTCCGCCTGTTAAGAACCGGTGCCAACCGTAACCGCTGAACGGCTTGGCCACACGGCGGATATTTCCGATGCCTCGCCGTCATCACGGCGAATCGACGGTGCTTGTGATCGACTGGTGAAATTCACAGGCTAGGCGGCCCGTGAATAACGCAGCACCCTGCCCTTGTATGACTCCGCTACCTCGGGAGCAACCGCCAGTGTCGAATCATGGGTATAGCCCATGTCGACCATGCGACGGGTGAACTTCCCCTGAAAACCACGGCCCGGATCCACGATGATCACGCTGCAATCCGGATTCGCATGACTGTCGATAAAGTGCGACAACTGCTCGACATGGGGTTGTTCGTAGAGCAGGTCACTGCCGATGATCAGGTCGAACCGGCCAAGTACCGACGCCTCGTCGAGCCACCCTGCCCTGACAAACTCGATTGGCCCGAGATCATTCAGCTCTGCATTGGCCGCCAGAAATGGCGCCGCCTCGGGGTGTTGATCAGTGGCCGTAATATCGGCATGCCGATAACTCAGTACGATACTGGCCAGGCCGATGCCGCACCCCACCTCAAGTACGCTCAGGCCCTTGATCTCATGCGTATGCATCAGTCGGGCAAGGATCTCCCCCGACTCCCAGACCACGCCAAACAAGGGCCAGCTGGCCGACGATATACCCAGATCTTCTGCTTCGTGCAGGTCATCAGAAAACTGCTGATTGTCACGCAGGGTTCGCAGGTGAACATCGGTATCGCCGAACTCGATGGTCTGGTAGCGCACGCGCACTTTCGACATATTGGGCCACCCTGGTTTACGCGGCCGAAAATATCCGCCGGTGTCCCACTCTACAAGAAAGCCCCGACGATCATCGGGTTCTTTTCATATCGTGATATTTTTTCGCTGTTCACAACCTATAACGATGGCCCTGCGATACCGATTGCCGTTATCAGCATTCCCAATGACAGGTTGATCAGCATGACAGGGCGTATCTTGAGCATCACCGCGGCGGCTGCGGGCGTATCTCCCGCGACGACCGCGCGGGTAAACCGGCGATACAGGACGAAATACAGGTAGGCGAAAAACACCGTCATCAGAAGGCCGATGCCATGCATCAACTTGATATACAGGGCGGTGTTGGCGAACCCGCCCAGACGGGTGAACAGGTCGGCGTACCCAGTCAGCAGCAACAGGCCGATCATCACCCAGACCCAGGGAAAGAAATGACTGTAGGCAGACTGCCACAACTTGAGGCGGAGTGGTGGCTCCAGGGTTTTGTTGGCGGCCGGCCGCAGGGCCATATAGGCGAAAAAGATCCCGCCTACCCAGGCCACTGCCGCCATTCCGTGAACAGCTTCAAGCAGTGCAGATAGCATCATCCGCCCCTCAGGCCGCGTTCCAGGCCACGGCAGGGTGACCGGTTTCGATCGGCAGATCGGGATCGCGTGACCATTCGTTCCATGAACCGAAATACAGTCGAACGTCCTTCACGCCTGCCTCCTTCAGTGCCACGTAGGTGTTGGATGCGCGTGCCCCCTTGAAGCAGTAAAGATAAACGGTCGAGTCCGCGCTGATGCCCACCGTTGCGCATTCGGCCTGCAATTCTTCGCCGCTCTTGAACATCGGCACCTCTTCGCCCGGCTTCATCATACGATACCACTCCAGCCAGACCGCGCCGGGGATACGTCCCTTGCGTGGGCAGTAATCCACCCCGTAGGGCGAAGAACTGGTACCCACCCACTCATCGACGTCGCGCACATCGAGCTTGACGATCCTGTCGTTGCCGAGCGCGGACAGCATATCGCCCTGGGTCAACATGATGTCGGACGATGGGACATCGACCGGGAAGGTCTTGGGCTCGACCGCCGGCACATCGGTTGAGACCGGCAGCGACTCGGCCAGCCATGCCTGGTAGCCACCGTGCAACACGGCGGCCTTTTCGTAGCCCATGAACTGCAGCAGAAAGTAGCCGCGACAGGATTGTCCGAAGCCGGTGTTCATGCCGTCTTCGTAGACGACGGCAACCTCGTCGCCCGACAGGCCGGCTGCACCGAACGCCTCGGCGAACTTGCCGCGTAGTTCTTCCAGGCCCTCTTTCGAGGACATGGCAAGAAAGGTGAAGATGGCGTGGATATTCACGGCACCCGGGATATGCCCGGCGGCATAGGCCTCGGGTGAACGCGTGTCGATGACAACCGTGGGCAAGGATTCCGCCATCTGCTTCAACTGGGTGGGAGTGATCAGGATATTTCCGCTCATTTCAGACTACCTCTTCAAGCTTTTTATCTAATTGGTTAATCAACGGTTTTGCGCAGCCGGCAAGAGACCCGGGGTGGCACCGCCGCGTGCATCCTGTGCCGGGTTCACCTCCTCCGGGAAACCTGACGTTGGCATGCCCGGTTGTTCGCCGGTTGCGACCCCGGAAAGTTCTTCAGAGCGACGCACCAGAAAATCGACCAGGTGATTGCGGATCGGGTAATAGCCCGGATCGTGAATGATCTTGCCGCGCTCGCGCGGATGCTGCAGGTCGACCTTTACCGACTCGGCGATGCGCGCGTAGGGACCGTTGGTCATCAGCAGGATGCGGTCGGCCAGCAGGATCGCCTCGTCGACGTCGTGGGTGATCATGAAGACCGTCTGGTGGGTGGCCTCGCAGATCTTCAGCAGCTCGTCCTGGATGGTGCCGCGGGTCAGTGCGTCGAGCGCGCCGAACGGCTCGTCGAGCAGCAGCAGCTTCGGCTGGATCGCAAAGGCGCGGGCGATCGAGACGCGCTGGCGCATGCCGCCGGACAGCTGCGATGGCTTGCGCAGCTCGGCACCGCTCGCCCAGCCCGACCATCTCGAGGTACTTGTAGCTGTGTTCGCGGACCTTCTCCTTGCTCCAGCCGCGGCCAGCGCGAGCGCACCGCGAAGGTCACGTTCTGCAGCGCGCTCAGCCAGGGCAGCAGCGAATAGTTCTGGAACACGACACCGCGGTCCAGGCTCGGGCCGGCGACCTCCGCGCCGTCCATGAAGACATTGCCCTCGCTCGGCGCATCCAGGCCGGCCAGCACGTTCATGATGGTCGACTTGCCGCAGCCGGAGTGGCCGATGATGCAGACGAACTCGCCCTTTTCGATGGTGAAGTTCGCATTTTCGAACACCGTCAGTTCGCCGTCCTTGCCGGGAAAGCGTCGTGCCAGGTTTTCGATCTCGAGGAAATGCTTTGTTCATGGCGTGAGGTTCACTCTTCGTACTGCGACGAGTCGGGTGGCGGCGGACAGGGCGAGATCGAGCAGCATGCCGACGACGCCGATCATCAGGATGGAGAAGATCACGCTGGTCAGGTCGAGGTTGTTCCACTCGTTCCAGACGTAGTAGCCGATGCCGGTACCGCCGACGAGCATCTCGGCGGCGACGATGACCAGCCAGGCGATACCGATGGAGATCCGCATGCCGGTCAGGATGGTCGGTGCGGCGGCCGGCAGGATCACCGTCAGTGGCGGTGCGCAGCGGTGACAGCTCATGGGTGCGCGCGACATTGACCCAGTCCTTGCGCACGCCGGCCACGCCGAAGGCGGTGTTGATCAGCATCGGCCAGATCGAGCAGATGAAGATCACGAAGATCGACGAGGTCTCCGAGTCCTTGATGATGAACAGCGCCAGCGGCATCCAGGCCAGCGGCGAGATCGGTCGCAGCACCTGGATGAAGGGATTCAGCGCCTTGTGCATCAGCGGCGACATGCCGATCAGGAAGCCGATCGGGATGGCGATCAGCGCGGCCAGGAAGAAGCCGGTCAGCACGCGGTAGATCGAGTAGGCGAGCTGGATGCCGATGCCCTTGTCGTTCGGGCCCGCATCGTAGAACGGGTTGGACAGCTCCTCGACCGCCAGGCCGATGACGGCTTCGACGGCGGTGGCACGCTGGCCTCCTGGTCGGCGCCGCCCATCAGCATCTCGTACTCGGTCAGCGGCCTCGGTGGCCTCTGGCGCGGTTGGTTGGCGAATTCCCAGATACTCGAGCAGCAGGACCAACAGGCCGATGGAGACGAGCGCCGCGCGGATGTTCAGTGATTGCAGCATCTATTGATCCTCGATATGCGGGGTGGACCTGTGCCCACCCCTTGGGCTTGGTTGCGCTCAGGTACGCTTGATCGCAAAGCTGTTGACGTACTCCTCGGCCTTGGCCGGATCGAACTCCTTGCCCATGATCGTGTAGTTCTCATAGGTGTGATCCGGCGCGTCGTAGCCGAGATCGTGCATGATCCGGGTCGCATCCGAGGCCAGATAGACCTCTTCGGCGATCCCCTTGTAGTCGATGTCGCCCTTGATGTAGCCCCAGCGCTTCATCTGGGTGAGGATCCAGACACCCATCGAGTGCCAGGGGAAGGGATCGAAGTCGATACGATCGGGATCGTTCTTGACGTTGCCCAGGCCGTCGGCGTAGCTCCCGGTCAAGCACCTGCGCGATAACCGCCACCGGCTGGTTGAGATAGTTCTTCGGCGCGATGGCCTTGGAGATCTCCAGCCGGTTCTCCGCCTTCTGCGAGTAGGCCGTCGCGTCGACGATGCGCCTTCAGCAGTGCGCCGTAGGTGTTCGGCAGTTCGGTCGTGAACTTCTCCGAACAGGCGAAGGCACAGCAGGGATGACCTTCCCAGATGTCCTTGGTCAGGATGTGCAGGAAACCGACCTTCTCCCACACCGCGCGCTGGTTGAACGGGTCGGGCGACAGGTAGCCGTCGAGGTTGCCGGCACGCAGGTTGGCGACCATCTCCGGTGGCGGCACCACGCGGATCTGGATGTCCTTGTCGGGGTCCAGGCCGAATTCGGCCACGTAGTAGCGCAGCAGGAAG
>CAVRBK010000028.1:0-9100 GCA_963719025.1 uncultured Gammaproteobacteria bacterium
CGTCTGCCTGATGATGGAGACGCTGCGGATCGCCGGTCTCAGCGATATCTACCTTGATCTAGGGCACGTCGGAATCTTTCGCGCGCTCGCCGAGGCGGCGGAGCTGGATTCATCGCAGGAGGCCGCACTGTTCGAGGCGTTGCAGCGCAAGGCCATGACCGAGATCAGTGAATTGGTCGATGGTTTCGGTCTCGCGAGCGACATGCGCGGTATGCTGATCGCCCTGGCTGGGTTGAATGGTGGCGAAGAGGTGCTTGATCGCGCCCGCAAGGCGCTGGCAAAGGCCCCCGACGCGGTCGCTGATGCGATCGACTACGTTGAGGCCGTCGCTGCGCTGCTGAAGCGCCGCCTGCCGAACCTGCCGGTGCACTTCGATCTCGCGGAACTGCGCGCCTATCACTACCAGACCGGTGTGGTGTTCGCTGCATTCGTGCCGGGTGAGGGCCAGGAGGTTGCGCGGGGTGGCCGCTACGATGAAATCGGCGAGGTGTTTGGGCGTGCACGACCGGCGACCGGTTTCAGTGCCGATCTGAAGACCCTGATGCGTCTGGGTAGCTACGAACCGGTTTATCTCGATGGTGCCGTGCTGGCGCCGGACAGTGATGATCCCGCCCTGCAGGAGCGGATTGTCGAGTTACGCGCGGCCGGCAGTGTCGTGATCCAGGAACTTCCCGGGCAGGTCGGCGATCCGGTCCAGATGGGGTGTTCTTACCGTTTACAGAAACAGGCCGATCAGTGGGACATGGTCCCGCTTTCAGCCGACAACAGAGAAGAGACCTAATCCAATGGGCAAGAATGTAGTCGTCATTGGCACCCAGTGGGGAGACGAGGGCAAAGGCAAGATCGTTGATCTTCTGACCGACAAGGCCGATGCCGTTGTGCGTTTTCAAGGTGGCCACAACGCGGGTCATACCCTGGTTATTCAGGGTCGGAAGACGGTGCTGCACCTGATTCCGTCCGGCATCCTGCGCGACAAGGTGCGCTGCCTGATCGGCAATGGCGTCGTGCTGTCGCCCACTGCGCTGCTCGAAGAACTCGAAATGCTGGAGGCCGGCGGTGTCGTCGCGCGGGATCGCATCGGCATCAGCGAGTCAGCCCCGGTGATCCTGCCGTACCATATTGCGCTTGATCAGGCGCGCGAAGCGGCGCGCGGCAAAAAGGCGATCGGTACTACCGGTCGCGGTATCGGCCCGTGCTACGAAGACAAGGTCTCGCGCCGTGGTATTCGCCTCGGGGAGATGCTCGATGAAAAGCACTTCGCCGAGCGCCTGCGCGAAGTGATGGACTATCACAATTTCTCACTCGAACACCTGTTCAAGTCCGACACGGTTGATTACCAGCAGGTGTTTGACGAGGCGCTGGCGCAGGCAGAACAGATCAGGCCGATGATCGAGGACGTGCCCGGCACCCTGCACAAGATGCGTCGCAACGGCCAGAGTGTCATGTTCGAGGGCGCGCAGGGCGCACTGCTCGACATCGATCACGGCACCTATCCGTATGTTACCTCGTCGACTACCACGGCCGGTGGCGCCGCCAGCGGCAGCGGCGTCGGGCCGCGCGACATCGACTACGTGCTCGGCATCGTCAAGGCCTACACCACGCGGGTTGGTGCCGGTCCTTTCCCCACCGAGCTGTTTGACGACAACGGCGAGCACCTGGGTGTCAAGGGCCATGAGTTCGGCGCGACCACCGGACGCAAGCGCCGCTGTGGGTGGCTCGATACGGTCGCCCTGAAGCGCTCGTTGCAGATCAACAGCGTCACCGGCATGTGCATCACCAAGCTCGATGTACTCGACGGTATGGAGACGATCAAGATCTGTGTCGCCTACAGGCTCGATGGCCAGGAGGTCGACACGCCGCCGGTGGGTGCGGATCGCTTCGAAAAATGTGAGCCGGTACTGATCGAGGTGCCGGGCTGGAAGGAATCGACCGTGGGTGCCAGGACGGTCGATGACCTGCCCGAGGCGGCACGTTCCTACCTGCGCAAGGTCGAGGAACTGTGTGAGGCGCCGATCGATATCATCTCGACCGGTCCCGACCGGGAAGAGACGATCGTTCTGCGTCACCCGTTCGACTGATCGTTCATCGTCAGCGTCGATAGAGGCCCTGTGCCCAACCGTCATCCCCGCGCAGGCGGGGATCCAGTCTGCCCATGGCCCATTAGATCGCTTCGTGGATTCCCGCCTTCGCGGAAATGACGGGGAGGGCGGTTGTGTTGGTAGTTCCAGCGCATGCCGATCATCCGACATTCACTCGCCATCCTGATGTTTCCTGGTTACCAGCGCAGATTTGTCGTCCCGACCCTTCCTTGCCGGCCCCGGCGCTCCTTTGTCATCCCCGCGCTCATATGTCATCCCCGCGCAGGCGGGGATCCATCAACCCCTGATCATCAATTCTCCCCGGCGATTCTCGCGGAGATCCGATTCCACATTGGGCATGCGCAAGGCTAATGCGGCCCTGCATGTTGCGCAGTCTGTGTGTATCCATCACTATTTGCGCGCCGAATTGAGAACATTCACTGTCGTTTTGGCCCAGGCATTCCCCACTCAGCGTCGAGATGCGAGCCCCATGATCCTGTCAGAAAAACACCGTTTCCTTTTTTTGAAGGGCCAAAAGGTCGCCGGGACCAGTATCGAGGTGCTCTTGTCGGCGTTCTGTGGCGAAAAAGACATCATTACGCCGATTACACCGATCGATGAGAAACAGCGCCTGGTCGGGCCTGGCCGGGTTGCGCAGAACTATGGCGCGGATCCGGGTGAATACGAGCGCTACCTCAACAAGCTGCGTACCAGTTCGGACGCTGCCATCGGTGAACTCAAGGCGCCCAAGGGGGGCTACAGCAACCACATGCGATTGGTCGATGTTGAGGAAAATTACGGGCCGATTCCGGCCGATTGGACGATTTTTGCGGTCGAACGCAACCCTTACAGCAAGGTTATCTCGTCGGCAAACATGAAAGTGGCCTTTGCCGACTACAAAAAAGGCAGCGGCCGCATGATTGCGGATCCGGCGGCATTGAAAAAGAGCCTGAAGAATCTGATCGACAGCGAAGCCGTACTTCGGGTAAGGAACATCGACAAGTACAAGGACGCACAGGGCGTGATTCGCGCAACCATTCTTCGTTTCGAGCATCTGCCGGATGATCTGCAGGCGCTGATGGCGTCGATCGGCATCGAGAATCTCCCGGCACTGCCCCATCTGAAGAAAGGCATCGGCTCGAACCAACTGGATCTTTCCGAACTGTTCAGCCGGCGTCAGCTGAAAAGGGTAAACGAGTTGTTCCATGAGGAATTCGAATCCTTCGGTTACCCGATGATCGATTAGTCTGCTGCGAGGCCCGCCGCAACTCACGAAACCTGTGTTTGCGGACCGTTCTGCCAGGGCCGCCATACCCGGTAAACGCTGCCGGAATAGGCTATGGCCCCCGCTATCGCCACGGCATCTTCCGCGGCTTTTCATCGCCTGTCTCTGAACCCGGCGGCCCGGCCGATCCCGGCTGATCGCGGCACAGGTCTAGGCCTTTAAGTATGGTCGGCATTGGCCGCTAACGAGGACTGCAGATAAAGGATTCTTTGGTTTATGTCTCGCAGCACCTCCAGTTCTGTAGCGGTATCGAGCGATAGTGGGAATGCCGCGCAACCGCGTGTCCGGCCGACGGGCGCTGCGTTGCCCGGACAGGTCAGCCGCAGCGTGCCCGACAGCGCAGAGAACAGCGTCAAAACCGGAATAGCCCGTTGGCTGGACTGGCAGTGTCGGATGATCTCCGGCGTGCATCAGGGGGCAGTGTTCCTGGTGAGCAGTGAAGGCCTGGTGGAGGCCGAGCCACCGGCAGTCTGGCCGATTGGTGAGCAGCTTGCCGGCTTCATGCGCCAGCTGGCTGAAAAATCCCTGGCCCTCGGCCGTGGCGTGGTGCAAAAGGCGTCGGACGAAAATACCGCGCACGGCGAGGTCTGCGATTTCGTTGTCTACCCCGTCGCGAATGAGGCGGGGCCGACCGCTGTGATCGCCCTGGCGATCGAGATTCGTTCGGAAGATCAGCGTCAGGCCGTGTTGCAGCTCGTCGAATGGGGCGCCGTATGGCTGGAGAACGCGCTCGAAGGACGACAAAAAGAGCGGCGTGGCGGCACCCAGTTATTGCTCAGCGCGGTCGAGGTCCTGTCCGCCGATCTGCCGCTACCGGTCGTCACGAATCAATTGTGCAGCCTGCTGGCTGACTCGCTCGGATGCACCCAGGTGTCTCTCGGTGTCCTGGACGGCATGCAGATCAGGCTCGCCGCGCTCTCGCACCAGATGGAATTCGACCGCCGGCTGAACAACATCACCCGTATTGAGGCGGCCATGGAGGAATGCGTCGATCAGGGTGGAATCGTCAGCCTGCCTGTCAAGCACGGTCAACCGCATGGTCTTGTGCGCGCCCACACACGACTGACCGAACTGCCCGCCTGCGCCGCCGTTTGTTCGGTGGCCTTGACCTCGGCGGGTGATTCGATGGGAGCGCTAACCCTGGTCTGGGAGAAGGAAGGCGCGATGGATGAGTCCACCGCCATGCTGCTGGGTGACCTGGCGCGGCGCCTTGGCCCCGTACTGGCCCTGAAACTGCGCGAGAACCGATCCGGCTGGCGACAACTGGCCGCCCTCTCGATCAAACCCTTTACCGTATTGTTCGGTGCCGGGCACCTGCGGGCAAAGCTGTTGCTGGCCGGATTGGTCGCTGTCCTGGTAGCACTGGGTGTCGTGCAGACGGATCAACGTATCGCTGCCCGGTCGGTACTGGAAGGGACAATCCAGCAGGCCGTTGTCGCCCCGGTTGCGGGCTATATAACGTCTGCAAGTGCGCGTGCGGGTGATGATGTCGCCGCCGGGCAGGTGCTGGCCGTGCTCGATGATCGCGAGCTGCGTCTCGAGAGAGAGAAACTCGCCAGCGAGCGGGACAAACACGCCAAGGGTTACCAGGAGGCGCTGGGATTGGGTGACCGCTCCCAGATATCCATTGCACGCGCCA
The DNA here is from genome assembly GCA_963719025.1 of uncultured Gammaproteobacteria bacterium. Classification (GTDB taxonomy): domain Bacteria; phylum Pseudomonadota; class Gammaproteobacteria; order Chromatiales; family Chromatiaceae; genus Thiosocius. Next base: position 5,003 of record CAVRBK010000028.1, read on the forward strand.
GGATCGCCCAGGCCACGGCACAGATTGACTTGATCGAGGAGCAGATAACCCATACCCGGATGGTCGCACCGTTTGCCGGCACGCTGGTCAGCGGGGATTTGAGTCGCTCGCTGGGTGCGCCGGTCGAGCGTGGTCAACTGCTGTTCGAGATCGTGCCGAATGATGGCTTCCGGGTGAGTCTCGAAGTGGATGAACGTGACATCGCAACGATCGCACCCGGGCTCGGCGGTACCTTGCGCCTTGCAGGACTGCCTGACCAGACGATACCGCTGACGATCAACAGGGTCGTCCCGATTGCCACCGCCGATCAGCACGGCAACCATTTTCGCGTCGAGGCCGAGCTCGGTGATATTCCCCCCGGCTTGCGACCGGGTATGCAGGGTGTCGCCAAGGTCACGATCGGGCAGGGTAGCGTACTACAGGCCTGGACCCGTGAGCTGGTCAGCCGTCTGCGTTTCTGGCTCTGGTCATTGGGTTTCTGAGCGGATGCAAGCGGCGTGATCGATCAACAGGACAGTTCCTTGTGGCAGCAGGTGGCGGATCTGCGCCCGCAGCTGCGTCACGGTGTCGAGATCCTGGTGCAGGATTACCGCGGGGAGCGCTGGTATCTCCTGCACGACCAGGGCTCGGGGCGGTTTGTCCGCTTCAACACGGTAGCCTACGAGTTTTTGGGGCGGCTGGACGGCGATCTCTCGGTCCAGGAGATATTTGAACTCGCCAATGCCGGTAAAGAAGACGAGGATGTCCTGGAACGCGAGGATATCCTGCAGGTGCTTGCACAGCTGCATGGCGCCGAGGTGCTGCGCGGTGCCTTGCCGCTGGGTGCCCGGGATCTGTTGAACCGCTATCACCAGCGGCAGCGCTTCCGCCGCTATCGGGCATTGAGCAATCCCCTCGCATTGCGCATCCCGCTGTTCGACCCTGACCGGTTTCTCGGCGCCCTGATCGGGCCGGCGCGATGGCTGTTTTCGGGCAGCGGCTTCATGTTATGGCTGTTTGTCGTTGTCGCCGCGGCGGTCACGGCAATGGCGCATGCAGACGAGCTGGTCGCCGCGGTCGGCAGCAAGGCCCTCAGCACGCACGAGGTGCTTGCCTTCTGGCTGTTGTTCCCCCTGATCAAGGCGCTACACGAACTCGGTCATGGCCTGGCGGTGAAGTCCTGGGGTGGGGAGGTGCACGAGATGGGCATCAACCTGCTGGTGTTCATGCCCGTGCCTTTCGTTGATGCCTCGGCGGCCTGGGCGCTGCGTGACAAGCGCCGCCGCGCCCTGGTCGGCGCCGCGGGCATCATGGTCGAACTGTTCCTCGCCGCCGTTGCATTCATGGTCTGGCTCGTGGTCGAGCCCGGCCTGGTCCGTGAACTCGCGCTTGATGTGGCATTGATCGGCAGCGTATCCAGCCTGTTTTTCAATGGCAATCCGCTTCTGCGCTTTGATGGCTACTACGTGCTTGAGGATCTGATCGAGATCCCCAACCTGGCGTCGCGTTCGAGCCGTTTCTACCAGTACCTGTTCCAGAAACACCTTCTCGGCCTGTCGGATGCGCGGTCGCCGGCGACCGCACCGGGTGAAACGGCCTGGTTCGCCGTGTATGGCATGGCCGCCCCTGTGTATCGGCTGGGTGTGCTCGCAGGCATTGCGCTTTACCTTGCCGCGGAGTTCCTGGTTGTGGGCGTGGTACTGGCGACCTGGGCCGTCTTCATGCAGATCGTGCGGCCGGCCTATCTGTCGCTGCGGTTCATCGCCAGCAGTCCACGCGTCGAGGCCAGAAGAATACGGGGTTTCGCTGTCATCGCCCTGGCCCTGGGTGTTGTGGTCGCAGCAATCAGTCTGCCCGCGCCATTGGTGACACGGGCCCAGGGGGTTGTCTGGCCGGCCGAGCAGGCACGCGTGGTCAACCCGGTTGAGGGCTTCGTCTCCGAGGTGATCGTGATATCAGGGGAAACCGTCAGCCCCGGTATGGTTCTGTTGAAGCTCGATGATCGCGAATTGCGTGCAAACCGCGCCAGGCTCGAGGCCCGCCTGCAGGAACTGCGAGACGAACGTGCCGCGCAGCGCCAGAACAGTCGGGTGCGCGCCGCGATGGTCACGGATGATATCGAGGCGACGTTGAGCGAGCTTGAACAGACGCAACAAAAGCTGCGCGATGTTACGGTCCGCAGTGCGATCGACGGTGTGTTCTATGCGCTCGATCCCTTTGAACTGAAGGGGAAATTGCTGCGCCAGGGTGACGTGATCGGCGTTGTGGTGCGCCCGGAAAACCCGTTGATCCGCGCCGTTGTCGACCAGGATGGTATCGGCCTGCTGCGCTCCCGGGAAACCGCCGCCGAGGTCATGCTGAGCGGCAACCTGGGAACGCCCCTGCCGGCGACAATCGTCCGCGAGGTGCCGGCCGGTTCAACCGAGTTACCGAGCATGGCCCTGGGCGCGGCGGCCGGCGGAAGCGTGGCTGTCGACATGCACGATGAGGCCGGGCGAACCGCAACCGAGAAGTTGTTTCATATTGAGCTGAGCCTGCCGCATGGAACCATGGTGTCGGGCGTCGGTGAGCGCGCCTACGTGCGCCTGAGCCATGGTCGGGAGGCGTTGTGGCAACAGTGGTCGCGCAGCATCAGGCAGCTCTTGCTCAGTGCGCTGCAGACCTGATCCGCATGGCCCCCGTTGTTAAAGAATTTCGGCTGCTGGCCGAACAAGATAGACAAGCCCGTTCGCCGAGAGAGTTGAATCAGAGTCCCGCCATGAACCAGCGAAGATCGTTGCCAAGGATCGTCACGGTAGCTCTGGCTGTATCCGTGTTCTGTGCGTCGGCTATGGCGGTTGGGGCGGAAGCGCCCGAACAGCCGCTGCCGCTCGATTGCGTGATAAACCCGAGCGTCGTCGCCGACCTCGGCAGCGGCGTACCCGGTGTATTGCGGCAGGTCTCGGTGGATCGCAGTGATTATGTCAAAGCCGGGGATGTCCTTGCCCGGCTCGATTCCGGTGTTGAATCCGCAGCGCGTGATCTGGCCCGTGTGCGTTCCGAGAAGGACGCCGAGGTTGAGTTGCGACGCGTCAATGCGGCGTTTGGCAAGCGCCAGCACGCCCGCTCGGAAGACCTCTACCAGCGCAAGGTGATCTCGGCCAACGATATCGACGAACGCGAGACAGAGGCGCGCCTCGCGCGCATTCAGCTACGCCAGGCGCAGGACAACAGGGAGTTGGCCGCGCTCGAACTCAAGCGCGCCGAGCAGGTCCTGCAGCGTCGCACCATCAAGAGCCCCATCTCGGGTGTGGTCATGGAACGCTTCAAGACCATAGGCGAGTATGTCGACGAGAATCCCGTGCTCAGAGTCGCGCAGCTGGATCCTCTGTATGTGGAGGTGTTTGTACCGGTCGAGAGACTGGGCGAGGTCAAGCCGGGGATGCAGGCGCAGATCCGTTCCGACGTTGTCACCGGGCAACAGTGGCACGCGCAGGTCAGCCGGGTGGATCAGGTGGCAGACGTGGCCAGCGGTACCTATGGCGTGCGTCTCACGCTACCCAACCCGGATTACCTTGTGCCGGCCGGAATTCGCTGCCAGCTGGTGTTCGAAGACCCCCCTGCATTGCCGGTCGCCGAAGACGATACTGGCCTTTCGGACGTGGCGCTGACGCCGGGAATCGAAGAAGAGGTGGGCGATATCGATTCAATCGTGCCATCCGAGGAACCTTCCGTTACGCAGCAGGTTTGCCTGAACGTCGGTCCTTTCGATTCCGAAGCCGAGGCACAGAAGGTTGCGAAGGATCTGAGCGCTGACGGTCTCGAGGTCAGTTTGAAGGCATTCGATTCTGTTGCCCAGATCGGTTTCATGACTGTGTCCAAATGGTTTGCCAGTCGTGCCGATGCCCTGGCAATGAAGGATCGCCTGGTCGTTGCCCAGGTGGACGATCACTACCTGCCGGTGGGCAATGCGTTGCCGGTTCGGATCTCCCTGGGGGCCTTCAAAAACAGGTCGCTGGCGGAACGTCGAAAGCACGATCTTGCGAACAAGGGTTTTGCGAGCGAGGTTGTCCCCTGGACCCGCGATGTATCTCGCTATTCACTCACCGTAACCGGTGCTGCCGATGCCGCTTTGCTGGC
>CAVRBK010000029.1:0-14739 GCA_963719025.1 uncultured Gammaproteobacteria bacterium
CCAAGCACAATGCGGCCGCCGGTTGAACTGCCGTCTGGGAAGAAGTCGATGCCACCGCGACCCGAGCCGGTGAGCAGGGAGCGCGCGGTGGTGAGCTCTACGGTCATGCCATCGGGCAGCGTCCGCCAGCGCGGCGCCTGCTCGGTCTGGTAGCGCGGTTGCTCGGTATCGATCACAAAACGCTTTCGTGTCTGACTGTTTTGCGCTTCGCGCCGGGTTTCGCGCAGGGTGACACTCAGCTCGCCGGCCGCGTTGCGCAGGGTGCGAGCGGGCGAGGGCTGCAGGATCGGAATCAGGATCGCGCTCAGCAGCGTGACCAGAACGAGGGTGACCAGCAGTTCGACGAGGGTGAAACCCGCCGTTTTTTCATTTGCCGGGTTGGACTGACGCGTTGCGACAGTGTCAGTCCCAGTTGGTGATGTCTGCCCCATCGCCTTCGCCACCGGGTTGGCCGTCGCCACCATAAGAAATCAGGTCGAAGGCACCGTTTTCGCCCGGATGCTTGAGCACGATCTCACTGCCCCAGGGGTCTTTGAGTTGCGATGTCTTGCGCACGTACGGCCCTTGCCAGCGATCGAGGCCCTGGGGTTTCTCAACCAGGTCGGTCAATGTCTCCGGGAAACGTCCGGTTTCAAGGCGATACAGCTCCACAGCACTGCTGAGTTTTTCCAACTGCACGCCTGCCGACTTGCGGTTGGCCTGGTTGGCCTTGCCAAGCAGATTGGGTGCAATCACGGCGGCCAAAACGGCCACCAGGGCAATAACGACAATCAGTTCGATCAGGGTAAAGCCGGACTGGCGCGTAGGGATCGGCATGGGTACTCCCAATGGTTTTCAGAAGGCCAGGTTGTTCGATTCGAGGATCACCAGCACGACCGACAGGATGATCACCGTGATCAACAGGGCGATCCCGATGATGATCACCGGCTCGGCCAGTGTGAACAGCCGCTTGAGCGCTGTCTGCACGTCCCGGTCATAGATGTCCGCGATCTGCAACAGCATGTACTCAAGCTTACCGGATTGTTCGCCTATGGCGATAAGTTTGGTCGCAAGCGACGGCAGCGCCCTGCTTTCGGTGAGTGGTCCGGCCAGACCTGCGCCCTCGCGCACACGCTGTGTGACCTGCTCGAGCGCATCGGAGATCTTGACATTGCCGACGATCTCCTTGGCGATGCCGAGCGCTGGCAGCAGGTGTACCCCGTTTTCCAGCAGGGTGGCGAGGGTGCGGGCAAACCGCGCCGTGTGCAGTTTCTGCGACAGCTTTCCCACCAGCGGCAGCTGCAACAGCCAGCCGTCCCAGCGGGCGCGGCCGGCCGGACTCTGCCAGTCACGGTGCAGGGCAACGCCGATAACGCCCGATAGCCCGAGTAGAAGCCACCACCAGGTGGTGATGAAGTTGCCCGTGCCGGCGACGATGCGGGTCAGCAGCGGCAACTCGCGCCCCGCTTCGGCGAACATCTGGGTGAACTGGGGAACCACGAAAGCCAGCAGCACGGCCACGGCGGCTATCGCCAGTACCAGCAGAATCGAGGGGTAGAGCAGCGCCGAGGTGATGGCCTGGCGGGTCTCGCGTCGGTATCGACGGAACTCGGCAAGCCGCTGCAACGCCAGCGCCAGCGCCCCTCCTGACTCGCCCGCACGGACCATATTGCAGTAGAAAGGGTCGAACTCGGGGCCGGATGCCTCCAGTGCGGCGGACAGGGTCTTGCCGCTGCGCACGGCCTTGTTGATCACCTCCGCACGTTCTGCAAGCGCCGGATCTTCGGCGGTGTCGGTGAGCGTCTCCAGGGCCTGATCCAGCGGCAGCCCCGCGTGTATCAGTGTTGCGAGCTCGAGGGTAAAAAAATCGACCGCATTTGCGCTGGCGCGCGAGCCCCGGTGCGTGTTGCGCGTGGGGCTGCTGCCGACGCTGTCCGACTGCAGGATCTCGATCTGGATGGGTATATTGCCCTGTGCCTGCAGCGCGCGGGCGGCCGCCTCGCGGTCAGTCGCCTCGATGCGGCCCTGCATGAGCTGGCCGTCGTCGCGCGCGGCCTTGTAGCGGAAGGCTGGCATCGGGCTATTTCGTGGTGACCAGTGATTGCGCCACCCGCTCGACCTCTTCGATGGTCGTGTGGCCCTCCAGCGCCTTGCGCAGGCCGTCGGCACGCATGTCCGACATGCCATGTTCGCGCGCGATGTCACGCAGTGTGTCGGCATCCGAGCGGGCGATGATCGCGCGTCGCAGGGCGTCGTTCATGGTCAGCAGTTCGAGGATGGTGGTGCGGCCCCGGTAGCCGCGTGTGCTCGCAGGCGTCGCAGCCACGTGGCATGGTACAGGGTCGATCCGGCCGCGCCGCCGGCGCTGTCGAGGCCGAGTTCGGTCAACAGCCAGGCGGGCGGGGCGTAGGCCTCGCGGCAGTGCGGACACAGGCGTCGCACCAGGCGCTGGGCGAGGACGCCGTCGACGGTCGAGGTCAGCAGATAGTCCTCGACGTGCATGTCCAGCAGGCGGGTGATGCTGCTGGCCGCGTCGTTGGTGTGCAGGGTGGAGAACACCTTGTGGCCGGTCAGCGCCGCCTGCACCGCGATGCCGGCGGTCTCGACGTCGCGCATCTCGCCGATCATGATCACGTCCGGGTCCTGGCGCAGGATCGAGCGCAGGGCGTTGGCGAAGGTCAGGTCGATGTTCGGCCGCACCTGGATCTGGTTGACGCCCTCGAGCTGGTACTCGACCGGGTCCTCGACGGTCAGGATCTTTTTCTCGGGGGTGTTGAGCTTCGACAGCGCGGCGTACAGCGTCGTGGTCTTGCCGCTGCCGGTCGGGCCGGTGACCAGGATGATGCCGTGCGGCCGCGCCAGCAGCGCTCTCGAACTCGCCTGAGTGCCTGGCCCTCGAAACCCGAGTGCAGCGAAGTCGAGCGCGACGTCGCCCTGGTCGAGCAGGCGCATCACCACGCTCTCGCCGTGCATGGTCGGCACGGTCGAGATCCGCATGTCGATCTCGCGGCCCTCGACGCGCAGCTTGATCCGCCCGTCCTGGGGCAGGCGGCGCTCGGCGATGTTGAGGTTGGCCAGCACCTTGATGCGCGAGATGATCGCGGCCGGTGGCAGCTCGCCGGGAAACTCGATCGCGCGCAGTACGCCGTCGACCCGGTAGCGCACGACCAGCCGCGTTCGAACGGTTCGATATGGATGTCCGAGGCCCGCATCTCCAGCGCGCGCGAGATCATCTGATTGACCAGGCGGATCACCGGCGCCTCGCTGGCCATGTCGCGCAGGTGGGCGATATCGTCCGATTCGCGGTCGACCACGATGTCGGCCCCGCTCGCTTCGAGCTCGGTCTCGGTATGTGTCGGGAAATGCTGGGCGAGGGCATTCTGGATCTCGCTGATCAGGCCGATTCTGACCTGCACGGGCTGCCCGACCGCCAGCACGAGCGCCTCGGCGATGGCGCCATCGCCCGGATCGGCGACCGCGACCTCGATCGCACCGGCGGCAGACAACAGCGGTACCGCCAGGTTCTGTTGCAGGAACTCCGTCGACAGGCCATGTTCGAAACCGGCCAGTCGATCGTAATCTTCCGGCTCGACCGGAACGAGCCCTGTCGCCTCGGCGATCGTCGCGGCAAGGTCGCGTTCGCTGACAAATCCCAGTTGCACCAGCAGCGGGCCCAGCAGGCCACCTTTTTCGGCCTGCAGGCTTGCCACCCGCTCAAGTTGCTCGTTGCCGATCTTGCCGGCCTCGACCAGCCATTCGCCCAGTGATCCGCCCAGTGATCCGCCCAGTGATCCAGTCATAGTCAACAGTTGAAATCCCGACCGTAGTAGATCAATCCCGGTATGAAAGGCCAAGGATAGCGTGAATCAAGCCCGCTGCCCGCCCTGTTCCGCCGGGTGGGCGCGCCCGGGTCAAATCAAGCCTGCCGCCGGCGGCGCTCAATGCCAGTGATTTGGCCAAGGTCAATGCGCGTATGCCGCAGGATCAGCACGGCCTGATTCAACCGTTCAAGGCCTGCAAAGGATCCACCCGGCACCCGACTCGAAGCGGGCAGCATGGGGATGTTACTCCGGGTTCGGTCGTCCCCAGATGTGTTTGTTGGGCTGCCTTTCTTTCAGATAAAGTTCTTCGACTTTATTCCGGGCCCAGCGCGTCCGACGCAGAAACTTCAGGCTGGAACCGATGCTCGGATCCTTGGTGAAGCAATTCAGCTTTATTCTGCGACCGAGTTCCTCCCAGCCCAGTTTTTCCACCAGTTCGGTGAGCATGGCCTCGAGTGTCATGCCATGTAGGGGGTCGTTTGATACTGAGCGATGGGTCATTTTTCGGCGGCAGGTGCCTGGTCGGCCTTTTTCACCCGGATCTTGGTGCCATCGACGATCTTGCCGTTGAGCTGCTTCATCGCGGCCTTGGCCTCGCCGGGCCTGGGCATCTCGACGAACCCGAAGCCCTTGGAAAGCCTCGATTTTGCATCGGTGACGAGGGTGCAGGACTGCACCAGGCCGAATGCCTGAAAGAGCTCCCGCATGGCGGTTTCGCTGGTGTTGCGGGCGAGGTTGCGAACGAGCAGTTTCATGCGCTCAGGCGGCCTCCTGCCTGCGCAGGTAGTCTTCGTACGTGCCGTGGAAGTCCTCGATCCCGGACGGCGTAAGTTCGAGGATTCGGGTGGCCAGCGATGAGACGAACTCGCGATCATGGCTGACGAAAATCAGTGTGCCCGGGTAGTTCTCCAGCGCCAGGTTGAGCGACTCGATCGATTCCATGTCGAGGTGGTTGGTCGGCTCGTCCATCAACATGATGTTGGGTTGCTGCAACATCAGCTTGCCGAACAGCATGCGGCCCTGCTCGCCACCGGAGATCACCCCGACCGGCTTTTCGATCTCTTTCTGCGAAAACAGCAGGCGGCCGAGAATCCCGCGGATGACCTGTTCGTCATCGCTCGGCTGGCCCCACTGCTGCATCCAGTCGAACAGCGGCATGTCCTGTTCGAAATCGCGTGCATGGTCCTGCGCGTAGTAACCCAGCTGGGCATTTTCAGACCACTTGACGGTGCCGCCTGAAGGCGTCTCTTCACCGACCAGACATTTCAGCAGGGTCGATTTGCCGATCCCGTTGGGGCCGATGATGGCGATGCGCTCACCGGCCTCGATGGTCAGGTCGAGGTTGTCGAACAGTTCCGTCTCGTAGTGCTTGCTCAGGCCCTTGACCTCGAGCGCCAGGCGATGGAGTTTTTTCTCCTGGTTGAACCGGATGAACGGATTGCGACGGCTCGATGGCTTGATCTCGGTGAGTTCGATCTTGTCGATCTGCCTGGCCCGCGAGGTCGCCTGTTTCGATTTCGACGCGTTGGCCGAGAAGCGGCTGACGAAGGCGTTCAGTTCGGCGATCTTCGCCTTTTTCTTGGCATTGTCGGCCTGCAGGCGTTCGGCGACCTGGGTCGCGGCGGTCATGTACTGATCGTATGACCCGGGATAGATCCGCACCTCACCGTAATCGAGGTCGGCCATGTGACTGCACACGCTGTTCAGGAAGTGGCGGTCGTGCGAGATGATGATCATGGTGCAGTTACGATCGTTGAGGATGCCTTCGAGCCAGCGGATCGCGTTGATGTCGAGGTTGTTGGTCGGCTCGTCGAGCAACATGATGTCAGGATCGGAAAACAGCACCTGGGCCAGCAGTACACGCAGTTTCCAGCCCGGGGCCACTTCGCTCATCGGACCGAAGTGCTGCTCCAGCGGAATGCCGACGCCGAGCAGGAGTTCGCCGGCACGCGCCTCGGCCGTGTAGCCGTCCATCTCGGCAAAATGGGCCTCGAGGTCGGCGGCCCGCATGCCGTCCTCTTCGGTCATCTCGGGATTGGCATAGATCGCATCACGTTCGGCCTTGACCGCCCACAGCTCTTCGTGCCCCATGATCACGGTATCGATCACGGCCGAATCCTCGTAGGCGAACTGGTCCTGCTTCAGTTTGCCGATCCGCTGGTTGGGATCTTTCGAGACCGAGCCGGATGTAGCCTCCAGGTCACCGCCGAGGATTTTCATGAAGGTGGATTTGCCGCAGCCATTGGCACCGATGAGCCCGTAGCGGTTGCCGTCGGTGAACTTCACCGAGACATTCTCGAACAGGGGGGCGGCACCAAACTGCATGGTGATGTTGGCGGTGGTGAGCATGAGGCAATCCCGTCGGGTCGAACAAAGCAAGAAGATGAGAAAAGGGGGCATATTCTACGCGCTTTTTCAGGTAATTTCCCCACTGATCCATCTAATTCGAAAGGGAAAAAGTGGTATCTCCCTGCGTCAGATGCTCGCGTTGCGGCGGCCGGTTTCCCGCCCATCGGGGTATCGAGGGTAACGTACCTGAGCTATTCGCCCGCTGTTCTGTTTCAGTTTTAAGCTCATCGAGTCACCCGGGTCCCACATGCCTTAGTATCGGGATGTTCGAACGGATGACAGGCGAGGTCTGTCGACTTAAGCGATCGAGGGAAGGGGTATGAAGTCAATCGCGATATTCAACAACAAGGGTGGTGTTGGCAAATCGACCTTGACTTTGCTGCTGGCGGATTTCTTTTCGTCAACGAGCGTTACGATTAAAGATCGGCGAGCCCGTATTCTTGTGCTCGACCTGGATGCGCAGAACTCAAGCGCTACAGCCTTGGTCGGGCTGTCTGCAGTCAATGCTCGGCAAAAACAAGAGGATACGATCGAGCATCTGCTCCAGCGGCTCATCCAGGGGAAAAAGTCATCCCTTGAGGACTACGTGATAACCCGCCATGAAAATACAACTGGCGCCAGAAAGATCCCTCTGGGCAAGCTGTGGACCATGGCCAACGATGGCGATGCGATGATCCATCTGGAAGAGAAATACAGAGACCGCATTGTCATAGCCATGCATGAGCGGTTGCGCCCGATGCTCGAAAAGGCGTTCGATATTGTGTTGTACGATCTCCCCGCAAATATCGATCGAAGGAACTTTTTACCGATGGCTGCGTTGAGTTCGGCGGACTTTATTGTCACACCGACAGAGCCATCGAAAATAACGCTCAATGCGTTGGAAAAGAGTTTCGATATTATTCGTGATGCCCAGGGCGCAGCAAAACAGGCGGGTCGAAACGTGCCGAAACTTGTGGGGCTCATCTTGAACAAGACCGACCGAAGAACCAAGCAATACCGCCTGCATGCCAAGGAACTCAGGATAAGGGCCGCCGAGAACGATTCCTTGGTGTTCGACAACTGGCTCCCTCCTGCACCGGCCTTGTCGACAGCGACCGATGACAGCCTGCAATTTGAGAATCTCCGCGAACGGTATGACACCTACTATGATCATGTCCGCAGGATCTCAAAGGAGATGGCTGAGCGGTGTGGATTCGTGAAAAGTGCTGAGAGACGGGCAAAGGATCGGAATTGACGCCCCAACGAACCTGCCGCAGCGCACTTCTCGTCGCGTTACCAGTTGCCAGTTGCCACTGACAGTGCAGACATTTGACGACGTTTACGACAGCCAAGCGCCGCGCTACGTCGCGAAATGAAGGGACCGTCGGGGTCCCCAGCTGTTGAGCAGTTGAATCCTTTTCACCGGCATACCCTGTGTTTTTCAATCTTGTCATTGAGGGCGCGGTGTGGGCCGCAGCAAAACTTGTGCCCGTTACAAACCATCTCTGCGAGATGCACTTCAGTGTTAAATATACCGTCGACATATCCATTTGCCAGGCTGACATGATGGATATCGAAGGATTCGGTGCCCGGTTGGAAATTGCATCGTTCGACGATCTGGCGGCAAACCATTTTGGGCAGGTGCGGGCAGAGTCGTACCGAAAAGGGAGACTTATTGGGCCTTATGACATGATGATTGCGGGACATGCCCGGGCACTGGGCCTGATTCTTGTCACCAACAACGCAAAACAGTGCGACAGGGTGCCCGGTTTGCGCCTGGAAAACTGGGCTTAGACGGCTGAACATTCTCAGCGGTCGGAAACAGCAAAGGCCTGCAATTGCAGACCTTTGTGTCTGCCCGGCACTGAAGCCAGGTCTGATTTGGTACCGAGGGACGGACTCGAACCGTCAAGCTGTTGCCAGCGGGGGATTTTGAATCCCCTGTGTCTACCAATTCCACCACCCCGGCAGGAAGTCGCGCAGTATAACGCCATCGTCAGCGGCGGCAAGGGGGTGTGGTAACATCGCGCGCCCATGCAACTCAGTGATTTCCGATACGAATTGCCCGACGACCTGATCGCGCAGCAGCCCAGTGAGCGCCGCGGTGACAGTCGTCTGCTGCATCTGCCCGCGGCGGAGGCCGGTCTGCATGACCGTGCGTTCGACGATTTCGCCAGACTGGTGAATCCTGGCGACCTGCTGGTGTTCAACGATACTCGCGTGATTCCGGCCCGCCTGTTCGGGGTGAAGGAGACCGGCGGGCAGGTCGAGATCCTGATCGAACGGCTGCTGGACGAGCACGAGGCGCTCGCCCATGTGCGCGCGAGCAAATCGCCCAAGCCGGGTAGTCGGATCACCGTGGCGTCACACAGCCTGCTGATGGTCGGTCGCGAGGACGCCCTGTTCCGCCTGCGTACCGATTCAGGCACGTTTCCGCAGCTGATGCAGGCGCATGGCCACATGCCGCTGCCGCCGTACATCCAACGGGCTGACGAGGTGGTGGACCAGGAGCGCTACCAGACCGTGTTCGGCGTGCGCCCCGGTGCGGTCGCCGCGCCGACCGCCGGTCTGCATTTCGACCAGCCGATGCTGGACCGTGCTGGCGGCGCAGGGCGTTGAGTCGACCCGGGTGACCCTGCACGTGGGGGCGGGGACCTTCCAGCCGGTGCGGGTGCAGAACCTGGACGAGCACAAGATGCACAGCGAGTGGCTCGAGGTGTCGGCGGAAACGGTCGCTGCCGTCGATGCGGCGCGCCGCCGTGGTGGCCGCGTGGTGGCGGTGGGTACGACCAGCGTGCGGAGCCTGGAGACGGCCGCCGCGAGCGGGCAGCTGCGGCCCTACACGGGCGATACCCGGCTGTTCATTCGCCCAGGTTATCAATTCAAGGTCGTGGATGCGCTGCTGACCAATTTCCACCTGCCGGAATCGACGCTGCTGATGCTGGTCTGTGCGTTTGCCGGCTACGAGCGGGTGATGGGTGCCTACCGACATGCCGTGGCGTCGCGTTACCGCTTCTTCAGCTACGGCGATGCGATGTTTCTGGAACGACAGGCATAAAAAAAGGCGCGGCAGGGGGTGCCGCGCCTAAGTTCCACCAAAGGAGGATGGAGGAGTGTACTGAAGGATCAGTACATGAGTATTTTCTAATATATTTGGCCGATCGTCAACCATAAAAATGACTTATCGAGGTATCTTTTGCAATTTGAGCTTATGGGCAAAGACCAGTCGGCACGGCGAGGCCGGTTGACGTTTTCGCGCGGTACCGTGGAAACCCCGGTCTTCATGCCGGTGGGCACCTACGGCACGGTAAAGGCCATGACGCCCGAGGAACTCGCGGGGCTCGGCGCCGAGATCATCCTCGGCAACACCTTTCACCTGTGGCTGCGCCCCGGAACCGAGGTGATCCGCGCACATGGCGATCTGCATGACTTCACCCACTGGGAGCGGCCGATTCTGACCGATTCGGGTGGTTTTCAGGTCTTCTCCCTGGGAAAAATGCGCAAGATCACCGAAGAAGGGCGTGCATTTCCGCTCGCCGGTCGATGGCTCGAAGGTGTTCATGGGACCGGAGGAGTCGATGCAGATCCAGCGCGAGCTGGGTTCCGACATCGTCATGATCTTCGACGAATGCACGCCGTACCCGGCCACCGAGCGCGAGGCGCGCGAGTCGATGGAGCTGTCTCTGCGCTGGGCGCGGCGCAGCCGTGACGCCCATGCCGGCAACCCGAATGCGCTGTTCGGCATCGTGCAGGGCGGGGTGTTCCCGGCGCTGCGCGAGCGCTCGCTGGACGGCCTGATCGACATCGGTTTCGACGGTTACGCCATCGGCGGCCTGTCGGTCGGCGAGCCGCCGGAAGACCGCTGGCGCGTGCTGGACTTCCTCTCGGAGCGACTCCCCGGTGCGTCACCCACGCTATCTAATGGGCGTGGGCACCCCGGAGGACATTGTCGAGGCGGTGCGCCGCGGGAATCGACATGTTCGACTGCGTGATGCCGACCCGCAATGCCCGCAACGGGCATCTGTTCACCCATGACGGCGTCGTGCGGATCCGCAATGCAGTGCATAAAGAGGATACCGCCCCGCTCGACGCATCCTGCGACTGTTACACCTGCCGCAACTACAGCCGCGCCTACCTGCGCCATCTGTTTCGCTGCAACGAGATCCTCGGTGCACGCCTGAACACGATTCACAACCTGTCTTATTACCAGTCGCTGATGCGCGATATTCGCGCATCGATCGAGCAGCAGCGCTTCGACAGCTTCCGTACAGATTTCTATGCGCGTCGTGGATTGCGTGTCCCGGCCTGAGCTATGGCATAATCACGCGCCGTTGAAACTGCCAGGCGGTCAGACCGCCGTTTTCTAAGACTGGAGCGCACGATGAGCTTTTTTGTTTCCGACGCAATGGCGCAGGGCCCTGGCACCGGCCGGTGACGGGGGGATGTCGATCATCTTCCTGATCGGTATGTTCGTGATCATGTACTTCTTCCTGATTCGTCCCCAGGTGAAGCGGCAGAAAGAGCACAAGGGAATGGTCGAGGGGCTGAAGAAGGGCGACGAGATCCAGACCATGGGCGGAATGATGGGCAAGATCATCGAGCTCGGCGACAATTTCATGAAGGTCGAGGTTGCGGACAACGTCGTGGTTACCGTGCGCAAGTCTTCTGTCGAGGCCGTGATGCCCAAAGGCAGTCTGAAAGACCTGTAATTGCCCCCCGTGGCCGCGCCATCGCGCGGCCATACCCAACCCTGGCTGCATCCAAATCATGCTGAACCAATACCCGATGTGGAAGAACGTGCTGGTGGCTTTCGTGCTGCTGGTCGGACTGCTGTACGCGTTACCGAATATCTACCCGCAGGACCCGGTCATCGAGGTGACTGGTGCGCGCGGCGAGCAGGTGGGCGAGACCCTGCACCAGGATGTTCTGGCCGCTCTCGATCGTGCCCAGATCGGTATCAAGTCGTCGGAGCTGAAGGCCGATCGCCTGCAGATCCGCTTCAAGGCAGCCGGAAGATCAGCTGGCGGGGCAGGATGTCGTGGCCAAGGCGCTACCTCCCCAGTTCACCAATGCGCTGACCTTGTCGCCGGATGTGCCCGAGTGGCTGACCGCTGTTGGCGGTCGCCCGATGAACCTCGGCCTCGACCTGCGCGGCGGTATCCACGTGCTGATCGATGTCGATATGGAGGCGGCGCTGCAGAAGGCGGTAGAGCGCAATGCCGGCAACGTGCGCACCTTGCTGCGTGACAAAAAGATTCGCTATGTCACCGTGAAAGAGTCAGGTAACGGTGTCGACGTACGTTTCAAAGACGCCGCGGCGCGCGACCAGGCCGAAGAGGCCATCGGCAGTGAATTCCGCGAGCTGGGTATCAGCGTGCGCGACGAGGGCGACAACTTCTTCGTACGGGTGTTCATGTCGCCGGACGAGGAGCGCACTGCCCGTCGCCTGGCGCTGGAACAGAACATCACCACGCTGCGCAACCGTGTCAATGCCCTGGGCGTGGCCGAGCCGGTCATCCAGCAGCAGGGCGATCGCCGTATCGTGGTGGAGCTGCCGGGTGTGCAGGACCCGGGCAAGGTCAAGGACCTGATTGGCGCCACCGCGACGCTGGAGTATCGCCTGGCGCATGGTGATCTGGCGCAGGCCTTCGAGGCCGAACGCAGCGGCCGGGTACCGCCGGGTACCGCGCTGTATCGCGAACGCAATGGACAGCCGATCCTGTTGAAGCGCCAGGTCATCGTGACCGGCGACGAGATGACCAGCGCGTCGTCCGGGTTTCGATCAGCAGTCCGGTCAGCCGGCGGTCTATGTCAACCTGGACAGCAAGGGCGCGCGGCGCATGCGCAATGTCACCACGGACAACGTCGGCAAGCCGATGGCGGTGGTGTTCAAGGAAAAACGCACGGTCGGTCGCGATGCCGACGGCAAGCCGATTAAGAAGTGGGTCGAAGAGGTGATCAACGTCGCCTCGATCCGCGAGCCATTTGGCCGCCGCTTCCAGACCACCGGCCTGGACAGCTCGCAGGAAGCCCACCAGCTGGCGCTGCTGCTGCGCGCCGGTGCGCTGGCGGCGCCGATCGATATCGTCGAGGAACGCACCATCGGGCCGAGCCTCGGCCAGGACAATATCGACCAGGGCTTCACCTCGGTCGTGGTCGGCATGGCGCTGGTGCTGGTGTTCATGGTCTTTTATTACCGGGTGTTCGGCATGGTCGCCAATCTGGCGCTGGTCACCAACCTGGTTCTGATCGTCGCGGTGTTGTCGATGCTGCAGGCCACCCTGACGCTGCCGGGTATCGCCGGCATCGTGTTGACGGTGGGTATGGCGGTCGATGCCAACGTGCTGATTTTCGAACGTATTCGCGAAGAGCTGCGGATCGGCAGTACGCCGCAGGCGAGTATCCATGCGGGTTACGCCAAGGCGTTCAGTACCATTCTCGATGCCAATATCACCACGTTCATCGCCGCGGTGGTGCTGTTCTCGATCGGCAGTGGCCCGGTTCGGGGGTTCGCCGTGACCCTCGCGATCGGCATCCTTACCTCGATGTTTACCGCCATCGTTGGTACGCGCGCCGTCGTGAACCTGATCTACGGCGCCAAGCGCATCCAAAAGCTATCGATTTAATTTTCGGGAACACTCATGCAAATCTTAAAGCGTGGTCAGCAGATCGACTTCATGGGCAAGCGTCGCCTGGCGATGGTGTTCTCGCTGACACTGATCGTGATTGCCATCGGCGCAATGTTCGCCCGTGGCCTGAGTCTCGGTATCGATTTCACTGGCGGGACCCTGATCGAAGTCGGCTACAGCGAATCGGTCGATCTCGAATCGGTGCGCAGCGCATTGCAGGCGGGTGGCTATGGCGATAGCTCGGTGCAGCAGTTCGGCACACCGCGTGATGTCCTTATCCGCCTGTCTGGCGGTAACCAGGGCGGCGATAGTGCGCGGCTCAGCAACGAGGTGTTCGCGGCCCTGTCGAAGGCGGCCGACAGCGAGGTCGCAGCTGCGACGCGTGGAATTCGTTGGTCCCCAGGTCGGCGATGAGTTGACCGAGGACGGTGCCCTGGCGGTGCTGGTCGTCGCTGATCGCGATCCTTATGTATGTCGCCATGCGCTTCGAGTGGCGCTTCGCTGTCGGCTCGGTGATCGCGCTGGTGCACGACGTGGCGATCACCGTCGGGCTGTTCGCGCTGTTGCAGGTTGAATTCGATCTGCCGGTCCTGGCGGCGGTGCTGGCGGTGATCGGTTACTCGCTGAACGACACCATCGTGGTGTTCGACCGTATACGCGAGAACTTCCGCAAGATGCGCAAGGGCGCGCCCGAGGAGATCGTCAACCGTTCATTGAATGAGACCCTGTCGCGAACCCTTGTCACCTCGATGACCACCATGCTGGTGCTGGTCGCGTTGTTCTTCCTGGGCGGCGAGATCATCCATGGCTTCGCCTTCGCGTTGCTGATTGGCGTGTTGATCGGTACCTACTCCTCCATCTACGTCGCCAGTACCTCGATCCTGATGCTCGGCGTCAGCAAGGCCGACCTGATGCCGGTCAAGAAAGAAGGGGTGGTCGACGACCGGCCCTGATCGGATCGGCTGCTGTTCCTGATCCGGCGCGGGCGCTTGGCAACGTTGTAGCCGGGCTGTCGGTGAGGCCCGCTTTGTTGCCGCTGATCAGTGTGGCCTCTATCTCCCTTCGGTTTCTCTCGTTATCATCGGCCGGGTCCCTTAAAGGGATCGGCGTCTGCCGATAATCAGAAAACCGGAGGAGTCCCAATGAAACTGGAAACACTGGCATTGCATGCCGGGTACGAGGGTGATCCCACCACCCACGCGGCGACCACGCCGATCTATCAGACCACGTCATTTACCTTTGACGACACGCAGCACGGTGCAGATCTGTTCGATCTCAAGGTCGCCGGCAATATCTATACGCGGATCATGAACCCAACCCAGGCGGTGCTGGAGCAGCGCCTGGCCGAGATCGAGGGTGGTGTTGGCGCCCTGTGTCTCGCATCGGGCATGGCGGCAATCACCTACTCGATCCAGTGTCTTGCCGATGTGGGTTGCAATATTGTCAGCACCAGCCAGCTCTACGGTGGCACCTACAACCTGTTCGCCCATACCTTCCCGCGCCAGGGCATCGACGTGCGCTTCGCCTCGCATGACGACTACGCCGGGCTCGAGGCGTTGATCGACGACAACACGCGTGCCGTGTTCTGCGAGACGATCGGCAACCCTGCCGGTAACGTCGTGGACATCGTCAAACTGGGTGAGATTGCACATCGCCACGGCGTGCCGCTGATCGTCGACAGTACCGTCGCCACGCCATTCCTGTGCAAGCCATTCGAACTCGGCGCCGACATCATCATCCACTCCCTGACCAAGTACATCGGTGGGCATGGAACCAGTATCGGTGGGGCGATTATCGATTCCGGAAAATTCGACTGGGCCGGCAATGCCAAGCGCTTCCCGATGCTCAACGAGCCCGATCCTTCCTATCACGGCGTGGTGTATACCGAGGCGCTCGGCCCGGCAGCGTATATCGGCCGCTGTCGCGTCGTGCCTCTGCGCAATACGGGCGCCGCGATATCGCCGCTGAATGCTTTCCTGATC
>CAVRBK010000030.1:0-11045 GCA_963719025.1 uncultured Gammaproteobacteria bacterium
GGAGGAGGCCGGCTATGCCTATACCGACGAAACCGATAACCTGGCCTACCGCCTGTTCGCCAGGGGTGGTGACTGAGCGACCAGAACTGAGCGGCCAGGCGACGTCGCCTTTCGCATCAGTTCACGCCGGGCTGAGCACCCTGTAAAAAAGCCCGACCAGATTGGCCGGGCTTTTTCGTGTCAGGCAATTTACCCGATTACCGCTTCTTGCGAGGCGTAACCTTGCGAGGGCGTGCTGCTGCCTTTTTCTTTGGAGCGGCCTTCTTCTTGGCAGCTACCTTTCTCTTCGGAGCGGCCTTCTTCTTGGCAGCTACCTTTCTCTTCGGAGCGGCCTTCTTCTTGGCGGCTACCTTTTTCTTTGGAGCGGCCTTCTTCTTGGCGGCTACCTTTCTCTTCGGAGCGGCCTTCTTCTTGGCGGCTACCTTTTTCTTCGGAGCTGCCTTCTTCTTGGCCGCTGCCTTTTTCTTCGGAGCTGCCTTCTTCTTGGCCGCTACCTTTTTCTTCGGAGCTGCCTTCTTCTTGGCCGCTACCTTTTTCTTCGGAGCTGCCTTCTTCTTCGCAGCTACCTTTCTCTTTGGAGCTGCCTTCTTCTTCGCAGCGACCTTCTTTTTCGATACCGTAGTTTTCTTAGCTACGCGCTTCTTCTTGACTGCCATAAACCCCCTCCGGTTCAGCAAGTGCCATAGACCATGGCTTGAGTATAAACAAGGAATGCAAAAATACTAGTTTGTCAACGGGTGTATCGACGTTTGCATTCAAGGCTTTAGCGAATTTTGAAATAAAAACTGTTTGGTCGAATCTGCTTTCGCACGATGTATAACGTGTCATTCGCATGTTGGTAGATGCGCGTTGTTATGTTCCCGAATGTCTTCGACTGAAGAAAATAGTTGTGTGTTTCGATCAACGAATGATGCTGTTTAGTCGCGTCAACATGACTGCAATGCTGCATACAGCATAGCGGCTGACAGTGTTTTTGCTGACGCGCATGACGTGCTGTTCAGCGCAGTCCGGATTCTCGGTCGAAGTCGGCGGGCGCTTGCCGCTTGCCTTGCGGTGCTTGTTCTCACGCATGCTGGAAGGACGTATAGGATTCTGCGGGCCCTGTTGTTTCATCGATGCGTCGCACGTTCGATCGAATGCGGCGAACAATCGGGACGATCAATCGATCGAAGTTTGCGGCTTGAATGGATCGTTCAATCATCGACCTTGTTGTCGGCACTGGCGCAATATGAAGCGCTGCCAGTCGCCTGTCGGCGCGTACCGGGAAGGAGGCGGGCAAGTGTCGGCCGTTGCTTCAGGCACAACCGGCCGCAACCGATGCAGCCGTTCGGTTCGATCGCGTTACTTGTCGGTATCGGTTTTTGCCCTGGGCCGAAAGGCCTTGAGAATCTGCTCGTCGGTCTCGAGATAAGGGCCGTCGATAAGGTCGACGCAGTAGGGCACGGCCGGAAACACCGCGTCCAGGCAATCGGAGATCGCACTGGGCTTGCCTGGCAGATTGATGATCAGAGATTTGCCGCGGATACCGGCGATCTGCCGTGAAAGGATGGCGGTGGGCACGAATTTAAGCGAGACAGTGCGCATGAGTTCGCCGAAACCGTCGAGGATCTTGTCGCAGACTGCCTCCGTTGCCTCAGGGGTTACGTCGCGTTTTGCCGGCCCGGTACCGCCGGTTGTCACGACAAGACAACAGCCCTCGGTGTCGCACAGCTCGCGCAGTGCTTCCTCGATCTGGTCCTGCTCGTCCGCAACGACTCGCGCGACAGCGCGCCATTCGCTGCTCAGCACCTCGCCGAGCCAGGCCTTTATCGCCGGCCCGCCGAGGTCTTCGTATTCACCACGGCTTGCGCGATCCGAAACGGTGAGAATGCCAATGCGTGCTGTCGTGCTCATAGGTCGGGTTCCGTTGAGGATGGGTCGGCAGCTGTGCCGCTTGCAAGGGGGGCAGGCCCGGTTGCCTTTGCGCCACGGCGTGCCGGATGATCGTTACGCGCCGACCGTGCGCCGTGGGCGGGATCAGCGTTTGCGCGGCGCACAATAGGTCTTCGCATTGCTGACAACGGCATCGAGCGGCACATCCCATGGTTGTTGCTGCAGTACCTCGATGCGTTGTACCTCATGCGCGAAACCCAGCATGAAGGGTCGACGCATCTTGCGGGTTCGGCGCACGAAGGCGAAGCTGCGATCGTAGTAGCCGCCGCCCATGCCCAGTCGGTGACAGGTATCGTCGAAACCGAGCAGCGGTACGACGACCAGGTCGAGGTCGCGTGCGGCGATTCTGTTGTTCGAGGTGGGCAGGGGTTCGGGGATGCCAAAACGGTTGGGTTTGAGCGGCTCGCCCGGTTGCCATGAACAAAACCACAGGCGGCCCGGCAGAAAGGGGTGCAGTACCGGCAGATAGCAGCGCTTGCGCTGGCCGATCGCCAGATCGAGCAAAGGCAGCGGATCCAGTTCGCCCTTGCTGCCGATATACAGGGCGAGGTGACGCGCGCGGCGGTATTGGGGATGTTCGACGATGTGCGCTATCGCCTGCAGCGAAGCACGTGTGCGCTCGCCGGCAGAAAGGGCCTGTCGCGCCTGCTTCAGGTATCTGCGTAGTGCAATGAGGTCTGTCATGAGGCAATTGGAAGAGGCATTCCCCACCTGTGCCGGTACAAGCCGTTATCCTCGAACCGTGAGGTTCAAGTGGGACCGAAACGGCGCCTAAGGCTTTCCGCTACGAGGCGGACATGCACACTGGCAATCGTGACCCGGTCCCGGGGTGCATAAGCATAGGCTCAAGGGAACATCGGGCCAGCTATCGAACACCGCAGGGAATGCCTAGACAAAGGCTAAACCCAAATCGCTCAGAGTTCCAGTTGAGTGCTGTCGTTGAGTGCGATTTCAATGCGTTCGCGCAGGGAACGAATCCGCTTGTTGGCCGAGCTGGCGGCCGAATCCTGGTCTGATTTTTCAGAAAGCAGTTCGTGTGCCAGGTTCAATGCGACCATCACCGCGATGCGGTCGGTGCCGATGACCTTGCCGCTGCCGCGGACTTCGCGCATGCGCATGTCGAGAAAACGGGCTGAGCTGATCAACTCGTCTTCGGTGCCCGGCTCGCAGGCGATCCGGTATTCCTTGCCGAGGATGCTGACAGCAATCGGCTCATTGGGTTTGCTCACGCCTCGTCCTCCAGGCGCTTCAGCCTGCCGATCATGTCCTCGACACGGTGTTTCGCCTGATCGTTCTTTTCGGCCAGGCGGTCGCGCTCGTTGCTGAGCTCCTGCTCGCGGGCGCGCAGCGTCTTGTTTTCGTCTTTCAGATGCGTGCAGGCGCGGATCAGTTCTTCAATCCGTACCTCGAGCGCCCGGAGATCCTGTTCCTGGATACCTTGTTTTTCGTCTGTACTCATGACCTGGTCTGCTTGTTGCGCCAAGCGCCTGTTGAACGCGGTGGGGGGGCTTCGCCGAAGCGTCGCCTTGATGCTGCAAGCGACAATCCTCGTCGGACTATAGTTTCCGCGCCCAAGTCGGGTCAATGGTGCTGCGTGTTACGATTCGCAATTGCGCTTGTTTAGAGGTCTGAATCCCGCCGATGGACGATTCAACACAGGACACAACGGTCGATTACGCCAGCGTCGCTGCGGTGTTGCAACGCTGTGGCGCGGTGCAGAGCCCTGCCGAGTCGCAGGGCTTTGCGCTGGGCCTGTTGACGGCTGGCGTCGAGCAGCCCCTGCAGGCCTGGCAGCAAGAACTGTATTCGGATTTTGATCCGGCCGACGTGCTGGCCGGTGAATGCCGACAGGCTCTGGACCGGGTTTTTGCCAGCGTGTTTGCCACGCGGGACGATGCCGTCGCTCCGCTTATGCTGTTACTCCCGCAGGATCTCGTGGTCGACGCTCAGCGCCTGGGCGCTGTGCGCGACTGGTGCCAGGGTTTTCTGTTCGGGTTCGGTCTCGGCGGTGAGGCTGTAGCGTCGAGCCTGTCGCAGCAATCACGCGACCTGTTGCGCGATATTGCCGAGTTCACCCGCCTGGATACCGACGATGTCGACAACAGCGCGGAGAACCAATCGGCATTGATCGAGATCGAAGAGTATCTGAGGGTCGGCGTTATGCTGGTCCGCGATGAACTGAGCAGTACACGGGAGCCCGATGAATCGCAGTGAATTCAAGCGTCGCCGCCGCCAGCTGATGGGCATGATGGGGGCGGACAGTGTCGCGATCCTGCCGACGCGTACCGAGGCCGTGCGCAATCGCGACGTGCTTTATCCGTTTCGACCGGACAGTGACTTCTTTTATCTCACCGGCTTCGATGAGCCGGATGCCGTGCTGGTGCTGGTGCCCGGGCGTGCGCATGGCGAATACATCCTGTTCTGCCGCGAGAAGGACCCGACCAAGGAAATGTGGGACGGATACCGTGCCGGGCTCGAGGGCGCGGTCGATGAATTCGGTGCCGATGATGCGTTCCCGATCACCGACCTGGACGACATCCTGCCCGGCCTGCTGGAAGAGCGTGAGCGCGTTTTTTTTGCCATGGGTGTCGATGCGACCTTCGACAAGAAGGTGTCGGACTGGGTGAGCGAGGTGCGTTCACGTGCCAGGACCGGTGTGCACGGACCGACCGATTTTCTTGCGCTGGATCACTATCTGCACGAGCTGCGCCTGTACAAGAGCCGTTCCGAGATCGCGACCATGCGTCGTGCGGCCCGGCTGTCGGCGCAGGCACACAGGGAGTTGATGCGACGCTGCGAGCCGGGTCTGCAGGAATACCAGCTGGGTTCCATCTTCAGCCATCACTGCGAGATGCATGGCGCCTCGCAGCTCGCCTATCCATCGATCGTCGGCGGTGGCAGCAATGGCTGCGTGTTGCACTACGTCGAGAACAGCCAGCCGTTGCGAGACGGCGACCTTGTGCTGGTCGACGCGGGATGCGAGCTGGACTGCTATGCCTCGGATATCACGCGTACCTTCCCGGTAAACGGGCGCTTCAGCGATGCGCAGCGTGCCCTGTACGAGCTGGTACTCGAGGCCCAGCTGGCGGCGATCGACAAGGCGCGTGCCGGCAATCACTGGGACGACCCGCACGCGGCGGCGGTGAAGGTGTTGGCCAAGGGGCTGCTCAAGCTCGGCCTGTTGCGCGGCACCCTGGCGAAGGTGCTGAAATCGGAATCCTATACGCGCTTTTACATGCACCGTACCGGTCACTGGTTGGGCATGGATGTGCATGATGTCGGTGACTACAAGGTCGATGGCCACTGGCGTGAACTGGAGCCGGGCATGGTGCTGACGATTGAGCCCGGGCTGTATATCCCGGTCGGCGCGAAGGGCGTGGCGAAGAAGTGGCAGGGCATCGGGATCCGTATCGAGGATGACGTGCTGGTCACCGCTGATGAGCCGGATGTGCTGAGTCGCGACGCGCCCAAGTCGGTGGAGCAGATCGAGGCGGTGATGGCCCGGTGAGCACGCAGCAACGCTACGATCTGATTATCGTCGGCGGTGGCATGGTGGGTGCCAGCCTGGCGATCGCGCTGGCCGGGCATGGCCTGCGCATGGCGCTGATCGAGGCCTATGAACCTGGTGCCGACACCCAGCCGAGCTATGACGATCGCGCGATCGCGCTGGCCTACGGTACGCGGCGGATCTTCGAGGCGATGGATGTCTGGCCATCACTCCGTGGTGTGGCCGAGCCGATTCTCGATATCCATGTTTCGGACCGCGGACACTTCGGCGCGACCCGTCTGCATGCGGCCGACGAGGGCGTACCCGCCCTGGGGCATGTGGTGACCGCGCGTGAGCTGGGGCGGGTGCTGTTGCAGCGCATGCACGCGGACAGCGCACTCGATGTGATCGCCCCGGCACGGGTGGTGAGTTTTGCCGACGACGGTGACGCGGTGCGGGTCGAGATCGAGCGCGGTGGCGTCATGACGACCTTGCTATGCGGCCTGTTGGTCGCAGCGGATGGCGGCAACTCGTCGATCCGCGAGCAGCTGGATGTGCCGGTGCAGCACTGGCAGTACGGCCAGTCGGCGGTCGTTGCCAATATCACGCCGAGCCATCCGCATCGCAACGTGGCCTACGAACGCTTTACCGAATTCGGTCCGCTGGCGCTGCTGCCGATGAGCGAGCAGCGCTGCGCGCTGGTGTGGACGGTCGGTGACAATGACGTCGAGGCAACGCTGGCGTTGGATGACGATGCCTTCCTGGCGGCGTTCCAGACCCGCTTCGGTCACCGCCTCGGTCGGTTTACCCGGGTCGGGAAGCGCTCGGCCTATCCGCTGAGCCTGCTGCGTGCCCGTGAATCGGTGCGCGGCCGGGTCGCGATCATCGGCAACGCGGCGCACACCCTGCATCCGATCGCCGGCCAGGGCTTCAACCTGGGTATCCGCGATGTCGCGGCGCTGGCCGAGGTGATCACCCAGGCACATGCAATGGGTGAGGATATTGGTGGCGCGGACAATCTCGCCGCCTACGAAAACTGGCGCCTTGCCGAGCAGCGCAACGTCGCGCTGGCAACGGACGGCCTGGCACGCCTGTTCGCCAATCCCGCTGGCCGCGGTCCGCCTGGGGCGGAATATCGGCCTGCTCGCGATGGAGTTGCTGCCCGGCGCGAAGCATCCGCTGGCGCGCGCGGCAATGGGGCTGCTCGGCCGGCAGCCGCGCCTGTCTCGGGGGGTGTCGCTTGGCCGGACATGATTACGATGTGGCGATCGTCGGCGGCGGCATGGTCGGTGCCGCGCTGGCCCTCGCGTTGGCTCAGCGAGACTTCTCGGTCGCGTTGATCGAGGCACGCGAGCCGCTGCTGCAATGGGATCCCGACAGCCACGATCTGCGGGTCTCGGCGGTAACACGGGCGTCGCAGCAGATGTTGATCAATCTGGGTGCCTGGGATGCGATGGTCGCCGACCGGGCGACCGCGTATCAGCATATGCACGTCTGGGACCGGGCGGGGTTCGGTGAGATTCATTTCGACGCCGCCGATCTTGGCGAACCGAACCTCGGCCACATCGTGGAAAACCGGGTGATCGTGCGTGCCCTGTGGCAGATGCTCGACAGCGCCGGCGTTGTGCTGCATGCGGGGCGCCGGATCAAGCGCCAGCTTGTCGCCGAGGATGGCGCAAAGCTGGTGCTGGACGACGGCAGCGAGTTGGCGTCTGGCCTGCTGGTCGGCGCGGATGGTGCGCGTTCCCAGGTACGCGAGGCGGCGGCGATAGCATCGCGCAGCGAGGCCTATGACCAGCATGCCGTGGTGGCGACCGTGCGGGCCGAGCTGGGCAACCAGTCGACGGCATGGCAGCGCTTCATGGCGAGCGGTCCGCTGGCCTTGCTGCCGATGCAGCAGGATCTTTTTTCGATTGTCTGGTCGACCTCGCCGGACGAGGCAGAGCGCTTGTGTGCGCTCCCGGCAGGGGTGTTCAACGATGCGCTGACCGAGGCCAGCGAGGCGCGTCTGGGCGACCTGACCCTGGTGGGCGATCGAGTGACCTTTCCGCTGCGGCTGCAACATGCCGAACGCTATGTGCAGCCCGGTCTCGCCCTGGTTGGCGATGCCGCGCATGTGATCCATCCCCTCGCAGGGCAGGGCGTGAACCTCGGGTTCCTGGATGCCGGTGGCCTGGTCGATGCCTTGCTCGACGGTCGCGCAAGTGGGCGTGACCCCGGGGCACTGCGCACCCTGCGCGTGTACGAGCGTTCGCGCAAAGGACACAACACCGCGACCCAGCTGGCGATGGACGGGTTCAAGCACCTGTTCGGCAGTGACTCGGGGGCGCTGTCGTTGCTGCGCAACGTCGGCCTCGGTGCTGCCGCGCGCCTGACCCCGTTACGACGCGCTTTCGAAAAGGTGGCGCTCGGCCAAGGCCTGGAATTGCCAACGCTGAGTCGGCCAAACCATCCGGGCTGATTCTTCCCGATACCCGGCGAGCCCCCGCCTCGGCCGACAAAAAAACCTGCACCGCCGGTTGGCACGCCGCGCAGGGCCGTGACTGCCCTGCGCTTGACAATGCGACAAATCCAAATACAATTACGAATCGTTCTCATTGTTATTGTTTTTGAGGTGGTGTGATGTTGCGTCTTGTCGTTTCAGCGGTGGTTGCTGCCGCGTTACTGTTCCCGATGTCGGCGTCTGCGGACGAGGTGGTGGTTTATTCGGCGCGCAAGGAGCACCTGATCAAGCCGCTGTTCGACCGCTACACGCAGGAGACCGGTGTGACCATTCGCTACATCACCGACAAGGCCGGTCCGCTGCTGCAGCGTCTCAAGGCCGAAGGCAAGCGTACGCCGGCCGACATGCTGATGACGGTCGATGCCGGCAACCTGTGGCATGCGGCGGAGAGCGGGGTGCTCGCCAAACTGGATTCGCCGGTGCTGATGGCCAACGTGCCGGCAAACCTGCGTGACGCCGAGGGGCGCTGGTTCGGCCTGTCGGAGCGGGCGCGCACCATCGTGTACAGCACCGATCGGGTCAAACCAAGCGAACTGAGCAGTTACGAAGACCTTGCCGATGCGAAATGGAAGGGCCGCTTGTGCCTGCGCACCTCGAAGAAGGTCTACAACCAGTCGCTGGTGGCGACCCTGATCGCGCGTCTTGGCGAGGAGAAGGCCGAGCAGGTCGTGAGTGGCTGGGTGGAGAACCTGGCGGCGGTGCCGTTCTCCAACGATACCAAGACGATGCAGGCCGTTACCGCCGGTCAATGTGATGTCGCGATCGTCAACACCTACTATTTCGGCCGCCTGCAGAAAGATGAACCCGGGGTGAAGCTGGCGCTGTTCTGGCCGAACCAGGACAGCAGCGGTGTACACATCAACGTGTCCGGCGCCGGCGTGACCAAGCATGCAAAGCACCCGGCGGCCGCGCAGAAGCTGCTGGAGTGGCTGTCGTCCGAGGCGGCGCAGGGCGATTTCGCCGGTAACAACATGGAGTACCCGGTGAATCCACGGGTTGCGGCCGATGCGACGGTGAGTGCCTGGGGCACCTTCAAGGCAGACACATTGAACGTGAATGAGGCCGGTCGACTGCAGACTGCGGCGATCCGCCTGATGGATCGCGCCGGTTACCGTTGATATCGGTTCCAGGCCGGATAAGGAGACACATCCTGCATGGCTGAAAGCGCGACGCCGCCGGTGGCTGCGGCACCGTCCTTCACCCTGGGTCGCGAGAGTGATCCGTGGCGCTGGGCGGCGCGTCTTCTCGCGGTCAGCGTGATGATTCCGCTGGCGGTGATTCTGGGTTCCTGGTTCTTCGTCGATCCACAGGTCTGGTCGCACCTTGGCGGTACCGTACTTCCGCAGCTGCTGGTCAATACCTTCTGGCTGGTGCTGGGTGTCGCTGTCGGTACGCTGTCCCTCGGTGTGTCCCTGGCCTGGCTGACCACCATGTGCGAGTTCCCGGGCCGGCGTTACCTTGATTGGGCGCTGATGCTGCCGTTTGCCTTGCCGGCCTATGTGCTGGCCTTCGTGTTTGTCGGTGTGTTCGATTTTGCCGGGCCGGTCCAGGGTGCCTTGCGTGCCGGCCTTGGGCTGCCTCCTTCCTGGTCGTTCGAGGTGCGCAACACCTTCGGGGTGATCGTGGTCATGACCCTGGTGCTGTACCCGTACGTCTACATGCTCACCCGGGTGTCGTTTCTGGGGCAGGGGCAGAGCGCCTACGAGGCCGGACGCAGCCTCGGGCTGGGGCCCTGGGGCGCGTTCAGCCGGGTCTCCCTGCCGATGGCGCGGCCCGGCATCATCGCCGGCCTGAGCCTGGCGCTGATGGAGGCGCTGGCCGATTTCGGCGCGGTCTCGGTGTTCAACTTCGACACCTTTACCACCGCGATCTACAAGGCCTGGTTCGGTTTCTTCGACCTGCAGAGTGCGGCGCAGCTGGCCTCGATCCTGTTGACCCTGGTGCTGGTGGCGCTGGTGGTCGAGCGGCGCTTTCGTGCGCGCGCGCGCTTCACCGAATCGGGGCGGGGCGGCGGCCAACGCCGGATCCGCCTCGAAGGCTGGCAGGCCTGGACGGCCAGCGGGTTTGCCTGGGGCGTGCTGCTGCTTGCCTTTGCAGCCCCGGTGGCCCAGTTGCTGGCCTGGGCCTGGGATGTGTCAGGCGAGATGGACAGGCGTTACATCGACCTGTTTTTCCACACCCTGTTCCTCGGTGGGATGGCCGGCGTGCTGACCGTTGTGGCGGCATTCGTCCTGGCCTATGCGCATCGCTACCATGGCGACCCCACGACCGCGCTGAGTGTGCGTATCGGCACCCTGGGATACGCCTTGCCGGGCTCGGTGCTGGCGGTCGGGGTGATGCTGTCGCTGACCTGGTTCGACAACCGTCTGGCCGATGCCATCGAATGGGCGACCGGGGCCGACATCGGGCTGCTGCTGTCGGGCACGGTGATGGCCTTGCTGATGGCCTACTTCGCACGCTTTCTCGCGGTCGCCTATGGGCCGGTAGATAGCAGCCTGGAGAGTATCCGGCCGAGCATTCGCGACGCCGCGCGCAGCCTCGGTGCCAGCCAATGGGAAACGGTATGGCGGGTGTACCTGCCGATGTTGCGTCCCGGCCTGCTGACCGCCGGCCTGCTGGTCCTGGTCGACGTGATGAAAGAGATGCCGGCCACCCTGCTGCTGCGCCCGTTCGGCTGGGACACGCTGGCGGTACGGATCTACGAACTCACGTCCGAAGGTGAATGGGAACGTGCGGCCCTGCCGGCCGTGGCGCTGCTGGTGGTTGGCTTGGTTCCGGTGATTCTGCTGGTGCGCAAGTCGGCGCGTTGACCTGTGAGGGCGCGTTACCCGACGCTGCCGTCAGGCTGTGGGTATCTGCAGGTTGTATCTTTGGCCGAGGTATTCCAGGGTGGCTATCAGACCGTACTGAGTCGATGAGTTCACTTTTCCGATATGGAACAAAGTGCGCATGATCGGAAACTCCAGGTCGATAACCCGTGCCAGGTACTGCGGGGCAAGGGCGCCGGTATGCGGTTGCGCTTCGCGGTGGGTCATCCTGAAAGACAGCTTGCGCAGTGCCGCCGGGCGCTTGGTGCCGAGAGAGGTCTTGATCCGGTATTTCAGCGGCCGGTTACCGTTCAGC
>CAVRBK010000031.1:0-18922 GCA_963719025.1 uncultured Gammaproteobacteria bacterium
GCCGCCCGCTTCCTGATCCCGATGGCGATCTCCCTCGGCTTCGGCATCCTGTTCGCGACCATGATCGCGCTGGTGATCATCCCGTGCCTCTACCTGGCCCTGGTGGACGTCCAGCGCCTGTTCGGCTCCGAGTCCCGAGGAGGCCGTGCCGGAGCCGGCGCTGGCGACGCCATGAGGTGATCGCCGTCGGCATCGACCAAGGACGGCGGGAGCCCATGCCGGAGATCCTCGACTGGACCTATGCCTACCGCAAGCTGATGGTGGTGGACACGGCCTGCGAGCTGGACGTGTTCACCCGGCTCGAAGAACGGCCGCAGACGGCCGCGGAGCTGGCGGAGACGCACCGGCGCCCGGCCGCTGCCGCTCAAGGCCCTGCTGGACGTCTGCGTCGGCCTCGGGCTGCTCCGATTCGAGCACGGACGGTACGCCAACCGCCCGGTGGCCGAGGTCCACCTGGTGCGCGGGCGGCCGCTCTTCCTCGGCGACCTGTTCCGGGTGTTCGCGGCCGAGGCCCCGCAGTGGCTCTCGCTGAAGGAGCTGGTGATGACCGGCCGGTCGGCCGGGCACGGACCCGGTGGACATCGGGGAGCGGCGGTTCACCCTGGCGATGCACGCCCTGGGGCTCCTGGGCGAGGCGGCGGCGCTGGAGGAGGCGGTGGACCTTACGGGCCGGCGCGATCTGATCGACGTCGGCTGCGGCTCGGGGGTGTACTCGATCCACCTGTGCCGCCGGTACCCGGAGCTCCGCGCCACCCTGCTCGACCGGCCGGCGGTGCTCGAGGTGGCCGAGGAGATCGTCGCGGCGAGCGGCGTGGCGGAGCGCATCGCGCTCCGGCCCGGGGACATGCTGAGCGACTCCTACGGCGAAGGCCGCGACGTGGTCCTGCTCTCGGACGTGCTGTACCTCGCGAGCGGCAAGTGTCTGGATGCGATGGCATTGGCGGGGCGCCCGGAACTGCTGATTGCCGACGAGCCGACGACCGCACTGGATGTCACCATCCAGGCGCAGGTGCTGGATCTGCTGAAACAGCTGCAGCGCGAAACGGGCATGGCGATTCTGCTGATCACCCACGATCTCGGGGTGGTGGCGGAGATGGCCGACCGGGTGGGCGTCATGTACGCCGGCCAGCTGATGGAGATCAATGCGGTCGATCGCTTCTTCGAGCGCCCGGCGCACCCCTACAGCCAGAAGCTGTTCCGCTCGGTGCCCAAGGCGGAAAAGCGCCATCTCGGCCTCGACGTGATACCCGGTATCGTGCCGCGTCTGAACCAGGTGTTCGGGCACTGTCGTTTTGCCGACCGTTGCGAGATGGCGCGTGATGAATGCCGGTCCGCGCTGCCACCCTGGCGGGGAAAGTCTGATGGCGGCTACCGCTGCCATCTGACGGCCGATGAGATCGATGCGAAGGGGCTTTCGAGCACGGCGATTGCCGATTCCGCGCTCGCGTCGAGCGAGGCCCTGCTGCAGGTCAAGGCGCTGAAGGTGCATTTTCCCATCTACAAAGGCGTGCTGCGGCGGGTCGCGGCGCACGTCAAGGCGGTCGACGGGGTTGATCTGTCGATCGGGACCGGGCGCACCGTCGCCCTGGTCGGTGAGTCAGGTTGTGGCAAGACCACGGTCGGCAAGGCGATCCTGCAACTGAATCGCCCGACATCCGGACAGGTTCTGTTCGACGGCCGCGATCTGGCGACCATCAAGGGCGCGGCGTTGCGTCGTCTGCGGCGCGAGTTTCAGATCATCTTCCAGGATCCTGCGTCGTCGATGAACCCGCGCATGCTGGTCGAGGACATCGTTGCCGAGGGCCTGGTCGCGCAGCGCATGGGCGGTACGCGAGTGCAACGCCGTGCCGTGGTGGAGGCGTTGTTGCAACAGGTCGGAATGCAGTCATCCGCGGCCGACCGCTATCCACACGAGTTTTCCGGTGGGCAGCGCCAGCGTATTGCGATTGCGCGCGCCCTGGCATTCGAGCCGCGTCTTGATCGTCTGTGACGAACCGACCAGTGCACTCGACGTATCGGTGCAGGCGCAGGTGCTGAACCTGCTCAAGGAACTGCAGGCCGAGCTGGGCCTGTCGTACCTGTTCATCACCCACAATATCTCGGTCGTCGCCTATCTGGCCCATGAGGTCGCGGTGATGTATCTCGGGACGGATTGTCGAATACGGCAGTGTCGAGCAGGTGCTCTCCGGGCCCCTGCATCCCTACACCACGGCGCTGCTGAGCGCGGTGCCGGTGCCGGATCCTGATCACCATCGTGATGTGATCCGTCTCGAGGGTGATATGCCGTCACCGGTCGATCCGCCATCCGGCTGTCATTTCCATCCGCGCTGCCCACACGCACAGGCGGTGTGTCGTGAGCGTTACCCGGATACCGTGACACTGGACGGCGGACGCCGGGTCAACTGCTGGATGCTGGTAGACGAGACCCGGGATCGGTTCGCGGCGCGCTGATCGGGACGCGCCGCAAACGTCGCTGGGTAGCGGAGGGGCTACGCGTCCGGATCGATGAACACGGTGAGCCGTCTCGCCAGGCCGTATGTAGCGGCCGACGCGGTTCCAGCGTTTCAGGTCGCGGATCGACACCTCGAAGCGGCGGGCGATGGTGTACAGCGAATCGCCTTTGCGCACCCGGTAGCGCAGGCGCTGGCGGGCCTGCTGGCTGGAGCTTGCGGTCGCCAGGGTGACCGATTCTGACAGCGGTATCAGCAGATCCTTTCCGGCCCTGATGCGGGCGTTCTTTCAGATTGTTGGACTGGCGTATCGCCTTGACGGTCACACCGTACTGGCGGGCGATCCTGTTCAGGCTGTCGCCGCGGACGATCCGGTGACGCTGCCAGCGCAGGCGCTGGTCTTCGGGCAGCACGGCCAGCGCCTCGCTGAACTGCTCCACCTTGTCGATCGCCAGCAGCAGCTCGGTGCGGCCCGTCCGGACGGGTGGCCCAGCGTTGGTGGCCGGCATTGAGCCGCAGCAGGTCTCTACCGGGATGCCGGCGAGTCGCGCGGCGACATTCAGGTCGATCTGGCCACCGGTGTTGACGATCGTGAAGTAGGGTGTGTCGACGATGGCCGGCAGGTCGACGCCGTATGCTCGGGGTCGTGCAACGATCGCTGCCAGCGCGAGCAGCCGCGGCACATATCGATCGGTCTCACCGGGCAGGTCGAGCGACCAGAAATCGGTCGGGTCGTTGCGTCGCGCGGCGCGCCGGATTGCACCACCGACTTTACCGGCCCCGGCGTTGTAGGCGGCCAGCGCATGCAGCCAGTCGCCTTCGAAACGGTTGTTGAGTGACGTCAGATAGCGCATTGCGGCCGTGGTGGATGCATTGACCGAGCGCCGCTTGTCGTGCCACCAATCCTGGTGCAGACCCATCATGCGCCCGGTGGCCGGCATGAATTGCCATAGTCCGGCGGCCCCGTCCGGCGAGTACACATGGGCGCGAAAGCCGCTTTCGACCGCAGGCAGAAGCGCCAGCTCGGTCGGCAGCCCGGCGGCTTCGACCTCGTTGAGAATATGGTGCAGATAGGGTTCGGCCCGCATCAGCAGGCCCCGCAGCGCCACGGGGGAGCGCTTCAGCCGCCGGATCTCGTGATTGATACGCGGGTGCTGCAGTTGCGATAGCTGAAAACCTGCCCGCAGACGCTGCCAGATCGCCTGGTCCGCGGCCTCGGCTGTTTCCTCATCGACGGACAAGGCAGGCGCCGATTCACCCGTCTGCGCGGCCCCTGGCCTGACCGGGGCCGTGGCATCCGCTGCACTGTCATGAACATCGCCTGGCTGCGCAGCGGGTTTAACGCCATTGCCCATGCATCCGCCCAGCCAGACGGCGGTGCAGATCAGCAGGAGTGAAATAGCCCTTCGGGGACATTGCTGAAGCTGACGGCTTTGGTCAGAATCGCAGGGTGTGTTTGCCGTGAACATGGCGTGCGAATATACGAAATGCGGGAAACCGGTTCCAGCGTTGTCAGCAAAATGTCCCAATCAAAATTCTGCAAAAAACAAAATAACGAATTGAGTCAGTCGCTTAGGCTTTGGCAATCGGTCCAGCCCGGATTGCGGGTTACCGAGGCCGAGCGCGATGTCCTGTCGGGTATGGTGAGTGACCTGTTCGGTTACCAGCTATTGCAGTTGGGCCCCCTCGGCCGCGATATGGACCATCTCGCAAACTGCCCGATCCGGCAGAAGATTCTGGTTAGCTACGCCGATGAGGAACCGCAGCCCGAGTTGCTGGTGGCCCATCCGCAGCATCTTCCGGTGGCCTCCGACAGTGTCGATGCGGTGATACTGCCGCATACGCTCGATTTCTCGCCCGATCCCCACCAGGTACTGCGGGAAGTCGAACGGGTACTGATACCGCATGGCCGGATGATCATTGTCGGCTTCAATCCGTTCAGCCTGTGGGGGGCCTGGCATCTGTTTGGCCGACGGCGGGGAAACGTGCCCTGGTGTGGCCATTTCCTGTCATACCCGCGTCTCAACGATTGGTTGACGCTGATGGGTTTCGACGTCGAACGGATGGATGTGATGGAGTTTCGCCCACCGACCCGGTCGTTGCGGCTGGAGGCGATCGAACGCCTGGGGCGGCGTTTCTGGCCAATGCTCGCGGGGGTTTATACCGTTCGGGCGGTCAAACGGGTGTCACGGGTCACGCCTATACGTCAGCAATGGTCGCGGCTGCGGGGGCTGGGGCCGCGCGCTATCGAGCCAACAGCCAGGGGAATGAAGGATGCCTGAAAAGGTTGAGTTGTTTACCGACGGGGCCTGCAAGGGCAACCCGGGCCTGGGAGGTTGGGGCGCGCTTCTGCGCTTCAACGGGACAGAAAAGGAACTGTGTGGCGGCGAGCGCGACACCACCAACAACCGCATGGAGTTGATGGCGGTGATTCAGGGCCTGAAAGCGCTGAACCGGCGTTGTGCTGTGGCGATCACCACTGATTCGCAGTACGTGAAAAACGGTATCACGCAGTGGATCCACAACTGGAAACGCAATGGCTGGAAGACGGCAGCGAAAAAGCCGGTGAAAAACGAAGACCTGTGGCGTGAGCTGGATGACGCGGTGTCGGCACACGACATTTCGTGGCACTGGGTGAAGGGGCACAGCGGGCACGATGAAAACGAGCGCGCCGACGAGCTGGCCAACCGGGGCATCGA
This sequence comes from uncultured Gammaproteobacteria bacterium, assembly GCA_963719025.1. Classification (GTDB taxonomy): domain Bacteria; phylum Pseudomonadota; class Gammaproteobacteria; order Chromatiales; family Chromatiaceae; genus Thiosocius. Next base: position 5,150 of record CAVRBK010000031.1, read on the forward strand.
GCAGCTCAGGGCCTGAGGCGCCGTCGGGTTCTTGTTCGCGAAAGCCGCCGCATTGCAGATCTAACCTTTTGTGCGCGATCCCGACTGCACGCCATATCAGCACGAACTGAAATACCCAACGGTCCGGATAACGTTTACATTTTGCCGGCGGCCGGACCGTGAATGGCGGATTTCACCGCCGGGTTGCCGGCTGCCGATTACGAAGGATGCGACATGATGAGATTACCGATGCACCGGTCATGGTTGTTGCTGGCCGTTCTGCTGGCCGCAGGGCTGCCGGCCGTTGCCGGGGTCGAGGATGGTCCGCGGCATATCGATCACCCGGCCTGGATGAGTCCGGGTCTGGTTGACCTGCAGACAGACCTGGAGACTGTCCGGGCGCAGGGCAAGACCGGGGTCATGGTGTTGTTCACCACGCAGGGGTGTACCTATTGCGCCGAGTTTGTGCGTGCCAGCCTCGGCGATCCGGCAACCGAAAAACGGGTCCGCGACAACTTCATCGCGATCGGTCTTGAGATCTTTGACGATGCCGAGATGACCGGCCCCTTGGGCGATGATCTGCCGATCAAGGTGTTTGCCGAACGGCAAAAGGCGGGCATGGCGCCAACGCTGTTGTTTTTTGGCACCGATGGCAAGCTGATCTATCGCGCCATCGGTTACCAGGACCCCGAACGGTTCAATCGGATGCTCGATTATCTCGTCGACGGTCGCCACGAGCGCCAGTCTTTCCGCGACTACCTGGCCGGCCTTGCGCCGGCGAAGGTCGAGGCGGCTGCCGTGGGTGGTGTCCTGCAGTCTGATCCCCTGTTTGAAAATCCACCCTATGCCCTGTCGCGGCAGGATTTCCCCGCGTCAGAGCCGTTGCTGGTGATCTTTGAAGCACCCGCTTGCGGGGACTGCACGGCGTATCATCGTGACGTACTTGCGCTGGACGAGGTGCGCCAGCTGTTGCAGCAGTTCGAAGTGGTCCGCCTGGACGCCAGCGATGCGCATACGCCGGTGATCGGCCCAGATGGCGAGGCCACCACACCGGCTCGCTGGTATGCACGCGAAGGGTTCAGTCGCCTGCCGGCACTGCTGTATGCCGATGAGTCTGGCAAGACGGTGTTCAAGACCGATGCCCTGGTTGAACGTCAGCGCATGCTCAACGCGACCGGGCTGGTGCTCGAGCGCGCCTATGAGAAGGGTTGGTCTTATCAGCGCTTTGCCCGCAGCAAGGCCATACAACGCAGCCTCTCCAAAAATTGACAGGCCTCACCAGGGAACCGGGAAGAAACGTGGAACAATCGCCTGAAAGACAGATCGTACTGGATACCGAAACCACCGGCCTGGAGCCCGAACAGGGGCATCGGATCATCGAGATCGGTTGCGTTGAGCTGGTGGAGCGACGGCTGACCGGTAACAGTTTTCACGTCTACCTGCAGCCGGATCGCGAGATCGATGCGGCAGCGGTCGAGGTGCATGGCATCACCAACCAGTTCCTGCTCGATAAACCCAGGTTCGCCGATGTGTGCTCGGACCTGATGGCCTACCTGAGCGGTGCCGAACTGGTGATCCATAATGCCCCATTCGACGTCGGCTTTCTCGATGCCGAGCTGGCTCGGGTGGCGGGCGCCGGGGTTATAGCGGAACACTGTGCGGTGCTGGACACGCTGATCATGGCGCGCAAGAAGCACCCGGGGCAACGCAACTCCCTGGATGCCCTGTGTGGCCGCTACGACGTCGACAATAGTCGCCGCGACAAACACGGGGCGCTGCTGGACGCCGAGATTCTTGCGGATGTCTATCTGGCGATGACCGGTGGGCAGAGGGCCCTGTCGCTGGATGCCGAGGGTGATTCAGGTGCACAGAAGGATGGTCGCCGCGCCGCGGTAAGGCGGGTGCAACGTGAGGGACTCAAGCTGGTCGTGGTCAAGGCCAGTGATGACGAACTGGCCGCACATGAGTCGCGTCTCGATGCGATAGCCAAGGCTGCCGGCGCTGCGCCGGTGTGGCGTCGACCAACGTCCTAGTGGGCCAAGTGGAAAGTTCTGTAACGCTCAGTCGAGGTGTGCGGTGGCGTCGGTCGGGACGCTGAGTCGACCGCTGATCCGCCAGGATTTGTCTTCGGGCTGCAATTTGATCTTCCAGTTGGCCGGGCCCAGGGGCTCGATCCGCCCGGCATACCGCTGCTCGTCCACTGCCACCACCTGAACCGACTGGTCCTGGTCCGAACGAGTCGGGTGTGCCACATCCAGCACGAGCATGCCGGCTTTCGTGGCCAGTGGCTTATCCAGCGTCAGCGAGATGGCGCCGGTGTCGGCGTCGTAACCGATCTCGGCGGCAATCTGTAATGCCTTGGCATTGGCTGCGCTGTCGGCATCCCTGTGGATGCCAAGCCCTTCCTTGTAGTAGTCGTCCGTGACCAGGCCGTCGTCCGTTTCGATCGCAATATTGATCGTTACGATCGAGGCGATCACCACGCTCAGGGGCAGGCTGATCAGGAACCACGGCCAGAACTGCTTGTACCAGGGTTCGGAGTCTTCGCGGGGTGGGCGCATGGTTGATTACCGGGTTGCCGGGCCAAGGAATCGGGCATGTTCTTCGATTGAAATCTCGGGGGTTATCGCCGATTCAATGTGGAACATGATTTCGCTGCTCGATGATTTTAGCTCAACCGGGTCGATTTCGATGCGCAGCGGCAGATCCGCCACGGCACCACTCTCGATCTCGATATCGCTGGTCTGGCCGATCACCCTGATGCCCTCCATGCCCGACACCGACAGTGAGTAACTGTGCCTCTGTCGATCCATGTTGATCACCTTGAGATTGTAGACATTCTGGATCAGGCCGTCGTCAGTTTCCGTGTACAGCACGTTGCGGTCACGAATGATGTCGACTTCCAGCGGGATACGGGTCAGCAGGGCGTACATCAGGCCGGCGGTCACGAAAGAGAGGATGGCGACGTACACCATGATGCGCGGGCGAATCACCCTGGTCGGTTTACCCTCTATGGCATTTTCCGTGGTGTATTTGACCAGACCCTTTGGGTAGCCCATCTTGTCCATGACGTCGTCGCAGACATCGATACAGGCGGCGCAGCCGATACATTGATACTGCAGCCCTTCACGGATATCGATGCCGACCGGGCAGACCTGAACGCACAATCCACAGTCGATGCAGTCGCCGAGTCCGGCATCCGCCGACGGTGTTCCGCGTTTGCGCGAGCCGCGCGGGTCGCCACGTTTGTCATCGTACGAAATAATCAGCGTGTCGTGATCGAACATCGCACTCTGGAAGCGCGCGTAGGGGCACATGTAGATGCACACCTGCTCACGCATGAACCCGGCGTTGCCGTAGGTGGCGAATCCGTAGAAGAAAATCCAGAAGGTCTCCCAGGGGCCGAGATTCCACACCAGCACGCTGTTCCACAACTCGTGGATCGGGGTGAAATAACCGACGAAGGTGAAGCCGGTCCACAGGGAGAAGAGCAACCAGGCTGCATGCTTGGCGCCTTTCACGGCGAAGAACGAGGCATTGCGTGGTCCCTGGTCACGCTTCTTCTGCTTGCGCGAACCACCTTCGACCTGGCGTTCGATCCACATGTAGATCTCGGTCCAGACGGTCTGTGGGCATGCATAGCCACACCACAGGCGACCGGCCAGTGCGGTGAACATGAACAGCGAGATCGCCGCGATGATCAACAGCATCGACAGCAGGAAGAAATCCTGCGGCCAGAATGTCAGGCCGAAGATGTAGAACTTGCGCGCGGGCAGATCAAACAGAATCGCCTGGTTTCCGCCCAGGTTGACCCATGGCAGTCCGTAGTAAAGCCCCAGCAACGCGACCACGGCGGCGATACGCAATGCGGCGAATACGCCGTGGACCTCGCGCGTGTAAATCTTCTCGCGCTTCTTGTAGAGCTCCTCTTCGATTGGCGTTGCGTTCTTGTTCGCGGCTGGCTGGGACATCTTCTGCGGTTCCGTGTTCAGGCGTCGGTGTTGTTCTGATTGATTCGGTTGGTCGGGCGACGGAAGTAACAGGTCATCGCGCAGCTGATGGACGTTACCAGCCAGAAGCCAAAGAAGCCGATGGTATATCCGCCGATCCTGGTCAGATCGGGAAAGCCGCTGATCATGCCCAGTTCAGTCGGGTCGAACAGCGAGAAAAAAATGATGGTGGCCGCGCTCGCGGTGATGAAAGAGGGCCACATGACCGAGACGATCTGCTGCACAACCGGCAGCTGGTTCTTGTCGGTCTGAGTAGCTGGCTGGGTCGACATAGAAACTGTTCCTTACAATTTTCCCCGGGAAAGGATTATTACAGCAGCCTTGATTTCGCCACCACCGCGCAAGACCCGTCTTGTTTGTCCTTTTCAGGACAGGGGCGAGTCGGATAGCGCGCAAAATAATGGCCCCGGGGTGTGGCGGAAGTCGTTGATAATACGCAGTATCCACGAATTTCCGCCGGCCCCGGGGCCGGAGGCGGGTGTTATTTTGCAGAGAGGCTGTAGACGTACGCGGTCAACAGGTGAACCTTGTCGCCTCCAAGCAGTTCCTGGTGCGCAGGCATGACGCCGTTGCGACCCTTGTTGAGCGTCTGCTTGATCGAACCGAGGCTGGCCCCATACAACCAGGTCTTGTCAGTGAGGTTGGGTGCGCCCATGAATTGCTGGCCCTTGCCGTCCATACCGTGACAGCCGATGCAGCCCGAGCTCAGGAAGGCGTCTTTACCCGCCGCAACCTTGGCCGCATCGGCGTTGCGACCTGACAGGCTCACGACGTAGTTGGCCAGGTTGTCGATCTGCTCATCACCGAGATGGGCATGTGCCGGCATGACACCGATACGACCGTTGGCGATTGACACCAGGATCTGCTGCTCGCTACCGCCCCACAGCCAGTCATCGTCGGTCAGGTTGGGGAAGCCGCGTGAGCCGCCCGCATCCGAACCATGGCACTGCGTGCAGTAGGTGAGGAACAGGCGCTTACCCATGTCGCGTGCTTCCTGGTACTCGTCCTTGGTGGCCAGATCGGCTATCGCGACCGCGGCATACTGCTTGAAGATCGGGCCGTACTTTTCTGCAGCTACACCCATCTCGCCGGCGTACTGCGAACCACCGTGGGGCTCCAGCAAATTGCCCGATGACCAGCCGAGCACGCCCTGGAACTTGCCCAGGCCCGGGTAGAGGGCGAGGTAACCGCCGGCAAACACCAGAGTGATGTAGAACAGCCACAGCCACCAGCGCGGCAACGGGTTGTTGTACTCCTGCAGATCACCGTCCCAGGTATGCCCGGTGACGTCGCCTTGCGCGGCTTCACCGCTCTGGCGACGCATGGTCCAGCGGATCAGCCACAAGCAGCCCAGGATGTTGCCTACGGTGAGAACGATGATCCAAATACTCCAGAACTCGCTCATGACTTGTTCTCCTTCTCAATGGTTGCCTGATGCCGCTCTTCGTCGGCAAATGGCAGGTTTGCGGCCTCGTCGAAGGACTGCTTGCGACGCTTGCTATAGGCCCAGAACACGATCCCGACAAACAGGATCAGCAATAGCAGTGTGTGCCATGCACGTATGTCGTTGATTTCCATGACGATCACCACTGCTTGGAGGCAAGGCCCAGACCCTGCAGATAGGCAACCAGTGCCTCTGCTTCGGTCTTGCCCGCGACGTCCTTCTGGGCATTGGCCATCTCTTCTTCGCGTATAGAGCTCGCAGGTCGGACAGGTAGCGCCGACCGCGATGTTGAGCGCCTTCATCTTGGTTGCCGTTTCGTCACCGGAAAGGACGGCATTGGACAACCACGGGATAGGCCGGCATGTTCGACTCGGGCACCACATCGCGCGGATTGTTCAGGTGCACGTAGTGCCATTCGTCACTGTAACGGCCACCGACGCGGGCCAGATCAGGACCGGTACGCTTCGAGCCCCACTGGAACGGGTGGTCGTAGACCGACTCACCGGCAACCGAGTAGTGGCCGTAGCGCTCGGTCTCGGCGCGGAACGGACGGATCATCTGCGAGTGGCAGTTGTAGCAGCCTTCGCGGACGTAGACGTCGCGACCTTCCAGCTGCAGTGCGCTGTACTTCTTCACGCCCGGCGCGGGTTCGGTGGTCTCCGTCAGGAAGAACAGCGGAACGATCTCGACCAGGCCGCCGACACTGATCACAAGGATGACCAGTATCGCCAGCAGGCCGATGTTCTTTTCAACGACTTCATGTGACATTGTCGATACTCCTCAGATCAGTGGGCGGCCGGTGCCGGAATGGCATCGTCAGCATCGTGCGACGCTGCCATCAGCGACCGTTTTCCAGATGTTGTAGGCCATGAAGAACATCCCGGTCAGGAACATCGCGCCGCCGAGCAGACGGACGTAGTAGAACGGATAGGTACGCTCGACCGATTCGATGAACGAGTAGGTGAGCGTGCCGTCGGCGTTGACTGCACGCCACATCAGGCCCTGCATGACGCCGGCGATCCACATGGCCGCGATGTACAGCACGACGCCGATGGTGGCGATCCAGAAGTGCAGTTCGATCAGCTTCATGCTGTACATCTGCGACCTTGCCGAACAGGCGCGGGATCAGGTAGTACAGCGAACCGATCGAAACCATCGCGACCCAGCCCAGCGCGCCGGAGTGCACGTGGCCGACGGTCCAGTCGGTGTAGTGCGACAGCGCATTGACCGTCTTGATCGACATCATCGGACCTTCGAAGGTCGACATGCCGTAGAACGACAGCGAGACGATCAGGAACTTCAGGATCGGATCGGTGCGCAGCTTATGCCAGGCGCCGGACAGGGTCATGATGCCGTTGATCATGCCGCCCCAGGACGGTGCCAGCAGGATCAGCGAGAACACCATGCCGACCGACTGCGCCCAGTCGGGCAGCGCGGTGTAGTGCAGGTGGTGCGGGCCGGCCCACATGTAGGTGGAGATCAGCGCCCAGAAGTGCACGACCGACAGGCGGTAGGAGTAGACCGGACGTTCGGCCTGCTTCGGGATGAAGTAGTACATCATGCCGAGGAAGGCGGTGGTCAGGAAGAAGCCAACCGCGTTGTGGCCGTACCACCACTGCACCATCGCATCGATCGCGCCCGGGTAGAAGCTGTAGCCCTTGGTCAGGCGTGACCGGGATAAACGCGCTGTTGACGATGTGCAGCACCGCGATGGTCAGGATGAACGCGCCGAAGAACCAGTTGGCGACGTAGATGTGCTTGACCTTGCGCTTCATGATGGTGCCGAAGAACACGATCGCGTAAGACACCCAGACCACGGCGATCAGCAGGTCGATCGGCCATTCCAGCTCGGCGTATTCCTTGCCGCTGGTGATACCCAGCGGCAGGGTGATCGCGGCGAGCACGATGACCAGCATCCAGCCCCAGAAGGTGAATGCGGCCAGCGGTCCCCCAAACAGGCGGGCCTGGTAGGTGCGCTGAACAACGTAATAAGAGGTCGCAAACAGTGCAGAACCGCCGAAGGCGAAGATCACGGCGTTGGTATGCAGCGGACGCAAGCGACCGTAGCTCAACCAGGAAATGCCGTCCCAGATAAATAAATCGGGAAAGGCCAGCTGAGCAGCGACGATGACGCCGACGAGCATGCCAACGATGCCCCAGACGACGGTCATGATCGAGAACTGACGCACGACCTTATAGTTATAGGTGGTCTGTGACTCCATTACGCGTCTCCGAAAGTCAAAGATGAGAAAGCAGTTAACACACAGAAAGTCCGTGGTTAAACCCAGAGGCGGAGACTAAATCAGATGAAGGGTAATGCTTTGATCTACGTCAAATTGAGCGATTGCTAATACGACGCAAGGAGTTTTGTCGCTTCTGACTTGAGTTGGGTCAAGTAGAGGGGTTTGCCTGGTGCTGTTCACAGTTCGGCTTGTGAATGATCATGGCGCGCAGCCGGTCGAGATCGAGAATCTGGACGTGCTTGCGCTCGACTTTCAGGATCTTCTCGTCCTGGAAGCGGGTAAACAGTCGACTGACGGTTTCCAGTGCCAGCCCCAGGTAGCTGCCGATTTCCTGGCGCGACATGCTGAGGAAGAAATCTGTCGCGGAAAACCCGCGTCGCTTGAAGCGATCTGACAGGCTGAGCAAAAACGACGCGACCCGCTCTTCGGCGGTGCTGCGACCGAGCAGGGCCATCATTTCGGCCTCCTGGCCGATTTCCTTGCTGAGCAGTCGAAACATCTGGTGTTGCAGGCTGGGCATGTTCGAAGAAAGATCCTCGAGACGGTCGAATGGCAGCTCGCAGATCGCGGTGGTTTCCAGCGCACGTGCGCTACAGCCGTGTGCGCCATCCTGGATGGCATCCAGACCCAGGACCTCACCCGGCAGGTGGAAGCCGACGACCTGTTCGTCGCCTTCGTTGGTCTGGGTAAAGGTCTTGACTGCACCGGTCTTGACCACGTAGAGGTTGCGGAACACCTCGCCGGCGCGAAACAGATGGTCGCCACGCTGCAGTGGGCGGTTGCGCTTGACGATGGCATCCAGCCGGTCGACATCTTCCGGTCGCAGCCCCATCGGCAGGCACAGCGTCGAAAGGCTGCAGTCGCGGCAGGCGACTTTTATCTTGTCGAGCGAAATCACGTTTTTGTCAGTCACGGTAGGTGTCCCAATCGTTACCCGGTTGTTCGCGCCGCCATCCACACCATTGTCAGGCTATTTTTGATCTCGATCAATAACCTTTGTTACGAACAAAAAAAACCCGTCCTATAACGGACGGGTTTTTTCGCACGTCAGCGCTTACTGGCTGGCAGCGGGGGCTGCTGGCGCCGGCGGAGCCGGGGGAGCCATCATCGGAGCACCGTAGCCGTAGCCCGGGCCGTAGCCACCGCCGTAACCGCCGTAACCCGGCACCGTAGCCACCCCAACCCGGGCTGCTCTGGTTGTAGCCGCGGCCCCAACCGTCACCAGCGCCGTAACCGTTGCCGTAGCCACGCATGTTGGTGTTGCCACGGCCGCTCATGTTCATGCTGAAATCGCCCGAACCGGAGCCGGAACCGTCGCCGTAGCCGTCACCCCAACCCGAGGTGTTGCCGTAGCCGGTGCCGTTACCGTACTGGTTGTTGTAGCCGCAGCCGCCCCAAGGGCCGCCGCCGCCGCCCCAGGGACCGCCGCCCCACAAAGCACTGGCCGATGACATGGTGAGTACAGCAGCGCCTGCGACGACCGCCGCGCCGAATGCTTTTGCGAACTTCCGCATGTGGATGACTCCTTAAAAGTGCGTTGTCTAATTAGAGTAATGTGCTTCCCTGCATCGACATTACTCTTCGACCTGAGACGAGCGAGAGCAGTCGGCACAGACCCGGGTTCCTTCGTCCCGAGCAAGGGTCACTATAGACTAGTTGGCGGACTATCACTAGCAGTAATAAATAAATGGCTACAGAAGCGTAAAGTATTGGAATATAAGGCAATGTTAATGTCGTGACTGATCGAGATCAGTATGCAGCCCGGATAGTTGCCATGATTTCCGATTGAGACCGACCGGGCCATCTGGTACCTTTTAATCCCGTCCGTTTCCAACCTCCTTCGAGCCCTTCGGCACATGGCTAAATGCATTTTTATTACGGGCGGCGTTGTGTCGTCCCTTGGCAAAGGTATTGCCTCTGCTTCTCTCGGTGCCTTGCTTGAGGCACGTGGCCTTAAGGTCACGATGATCAAGCTCGATCCCTACATCAACGTCGATCCGGGCACCATGAGTCCGTTCCAGCACGGCGAGGTTTTTGTCACCGACGACGGTGCCGAAACCGACCTCGATCTGGGTCACTACGAGCGTTTCATCCGCACGACGATGGGGCGCAACAACAATTTCACCACCGGTCAGATCTACGAAAACGTGATCCGCAAGGAACGCCGTGGCGACTACCTGGGCGGTACGGTGCAGGTCATTCCGCACATCACCAACGAGATCAAGGATTGCGTGCGCCGCGGTTCCGGCGATGCCGATGTCGCACTGATCGAGATCGGCGGCACCGTCGGCGACATCGAGTCGTTGCCGTTTCTCGAGGCGATTCGCCAGATGGGTGTCGAGATGGGGCATGAAAATGTCTTGTTCATGCACCTGACACTGGTGCCTTACATCCCGACCTCCGGCGAGATCAAGACCAAGCCGACGCAGCACTCGGTCAAGGAACTGCGCTCGATCGGTATCCAGCCGGATGTGCTGGTGTGTCGTGGCGACCGTCCGGTGCCGGACGGTGAGCGGCGCAAGATCGCGCTGTTCACCAATGTCCCGGAGCGCGCGGTCATCTCGGCGATCGATGCCGACAGCATCTACCGGATCCCGCTGATGTTGCATGCGCAGAGTCTGGACGAGATCGTGGTCGAACAGCTGCGCCTCGATGTGCCACCGGCCGATCTGAGCGAGTGGCAGGCGGTGGTCGATGGCCTGGACAATGTCGACGACGAGGTCGATATCGCCATGGTCGGCAAGTACGTCGATCTGACCGAATCGTACAAGTCGCTGAACGAGGCGCTGATCCACGCCGGGATCAAGACGGCGTGCAAGGTCAACATCCATTACATCGATTCCGAGGTGCTCGAAACCGAGGGGATCGACAGCCTGCGCCCGATGGATGCGATCCTGGTGCCGGGCGGTTTTGGTGAGCGCGGCGTCGAGGGCAAGATCGCGGCGGCCGGTTATGCGCGCGAAAACGGCGTGCCTTATCTCGGCATCTGCCTGGGCATGCAGGTCGCGGTGATCGAGTTTGCGCGCAATGTGGCCAGACTCGAGGGCGCGCACAGCACCGAGTTCAATACCGCGACCACGTACCCGGTCATCGCCCTGATCACCGAGTGGCTCAATGCCGATGGCTCGGTCGAACAGCGCGGCGGCGGATGTCGATCTCGGCGGCACCATGCGCCTGGGTGCCCAGCAGTGCAAATTGGCGAAGGGAACCATCTCGCGCAAGCTGTACGGCAACGATGTGATCAGCGAGCGCCATCGTCATCGCTACGAGTTCAACAACGGCTATCGCCAGGAACTCGAGGATGGCGGCATGAAGGTCGCCGGCACGTCCATCGACGGTCGGCTGGTCGAGATGATCGAGATGCCGACGCATCCCTGGTTCGTTGCCTGCCAGTTCCATCCGGAGTTCACCTCGACGCCGCGCTACGGGCATCCGCTGTTCCAGGGGTTTGTCGACGGCCGCGGTCGAGCACAGCAGGACAACAGGTCGAACGAGGTGGTATCAGCATGAAGCTGTGTGGTTTCGACGTCGGTCTCGATCAGCCCTTCTTTCTGATCGCCGGCACCTGCGTGATCGAAGGCGAGCATCGGCGCTGTCGGTTGCGGAGCAGCTCAAGGAGATCACCGCTGCGCTGGGGATCCCGTTCATCTACAAATCGTCGTTCGACAAGGCCAACCGGTCGTCGCACGACAGTCCGCGCGGCCCGGGTCTGGACGAGGGCCTGCGGATTCTCGGAACGGGTCAAGACCGAGCTCGGCCTGCCGGTGCTGACCGATGTGCATGAAGACACGCCGCTCGACGAGGTGGCATCGGTGGTCGACGTTTTGCAGACGCCGGCGTTTCTGTGTCGCCAGACCAACTTCATCCAGAACGTGGCGCGCGCCGGGCGGCCGGTCAATATCAAGAAAGGCCAGTTCCTGGCGCCGTGGGATATGGGCAACGTGGTGGACAAGGCGCGTGCCACCGGCAACGAGCAGATCATGGTGTGCGAGCGCGGCGTGTCGTTCGGCTACAACACGCTGGTGTCCGACATGCGCGGACTGGCGGTGATGCGGGCGACCGGTTGCCCGGTGGTGTTCGATGCCACGCACTCGGTGCAGCAGCCGGGCGGCCTGGGCAGTACCTCGGGCGGTCAGCGCGAGCATGTGCCGGTACTGGCACGCGCGGCGGTGGCGGCCGGTGTCGCCGGGTTGTTCATGGAGACCCATCCGGATCCCGATAACGCGCTGTCCGACGGCCCGAATTCCTGGCCTTTGGACAAGATGCGCAGCCTGCTTGAAACGCTGGTCGATATCGATCGGGCGGTCAAGGGTAGCGGCTTCATCGAACAGACTTTGTAATTCCGCAGAACGGATGGTGAGGCAGGCCTTTGCCCTGCAGCATCACCGTTCTCGCACTGTATTCAGTTTCGACAGACTATTGAAATTCAGGAGTACCCATGTCTGAGATCATCGATATCCGAGCGCGCGAGATCCTCGATTCGCGTGGCAATCCCACGATCGAGGCGGACGTGCTGACTGCCGACGGTGCCATTGGTCGCGCCGTGGCACCGTCTGGTGCGTCGACCGGTTCGCGGGAGGCACTGGAACTGCGCGATGGTGACAAAACGCGCTACCTGGGCAAAGGGGTCCTGACCGCCGTAGGCAATGCCAATGGCGAGATTCGCGATGCACTGCTGGGCCAGGAGGTTCATGGAGCCTCAGCAGCCCCAGGAAAATAGCAAATGTAGCCCTCTGTATCATCAGCTTCCTGCCCTGCCATACACTTATACCCTTGCAATATCATCAACAATCTTTTCTAACTTTCGTATTGCCTCTGGCTTATAGTGCCCTGTATTGCTTGGCCTAGCGGGCCAGGCGGCCCATTAGCTCATTTATCATCTCTAATGCTTTTTATTTCTCTTCAGCGCCCTTCTCTGTTTCTCCATTTTACCAATTCTTCTGCTGCATGCTAGAATTTACAACACCATCTTCTATTTTTTTACCTACCTCTGTGTGTCATCAGCATCCTACATGAGTGCCCCTCTATCTGTGCATATCTACATACTAATTCTTATATGAGCTTCAGGTGCTCGCAGTAACTGACTGAAGTCTGCTGTGTGTAAATAATATTTCCTCACAGAACTATATGATACCTATATCTACAGCTCCATGGCTCCTTTCACTGCTTAAATGTGGGTATCTCACTAGCTCTGTGCTATTCTTCCATCTTCACAGCACTAATCCACGTGGTCCTCCACCTCCTGCCTGCCAATCATAGGACTTGCCACAGTGGCCAACAGACCTTCTTGCAAATAATAATCATTTAGCACCAGCTTCCTTGCCAACTTCAGCTAGCTGTGGCTGTTTTTAGTGCCATCTTTTCCAGCCCACTCTGCCTGTGCTTACTAGGTGCCATGCATGTGTAGGCGTGGAGTAACTGTTGACCCGGGGCCCAGTGTGGTTTAGAGCAACACCAGGGCCCTCCTGCCACAGCAGCTCCCTGCTCTTGCTCAAATATGCCTTAGTGCTTAACATTTCTCAAAGCAGGGCCTTTCTTTTCTTCATTTAGCTCACCCAAGGACCATCCTTGTGTGCAGCTTGAACTGCTAAATGCAATCATCTACTCAGCTTCTATCCTAAACGCACCCAACCGCTCACTAATCAGCTCCATAGTCAACCAAAGCCTTATAAATGAACTTTCTTCATTAGCTCCATCTTCTTAACTCTGCCATGATTCTTCACCAGCCTCTTAATTGAGACTCATGCAGTCACTGACCATATTCACAGTGCTACTATTTAAGTACTGTATCTTGTATTTCACTCTACAGTCTTGCAAACTAAACTTTACCCTTGCCTCTAGTAATGATTAATTATTTATGATAATCAAAAGGAACAACTATTGAGCTTTTGGTTATATCTTTTATTTTCTAGATGTTTTACTGAACATATTGTTCAGCTTCTTCATGTATTCACATCCTTGAGCCATCATGCTGCCATCTGCAGCACAGACTGGCTGAAACTTTCATTAGATCTCATTGCCTTCTGTGGATAACTAATACCAATCTACACAGGAACATTATCTTTTTTCTTTTTGCTCCCAAACAGCATCATCCATC
>CAVRBK010000032.1:0-31739 GCA_963719025.1 uncultured Gammaproteobacteria bacterium
CGGTGGTGACCAGGGTCATGCGCGACAGGGTCGGATCCTCGGTCGGCGCCACGGTCAACGATTCGATGTTGTAGCCGCGGGCACTGAACAGCCCGGCCACGCGTGACAGTGCGCCCGCCTCGTTTTCCATCAGGACAGAGATGATATGACGCATCAGGCAAGCTCCCTGTCAGACGAGAGATGGGGAGACAGGTGCATCTCGTGATGACCCTTGCCGGCTTCGATCATCGGGTAGACGTTCTCCGAAGGGTCGACGATGACATCGATGAAGACCATCCGGTCCTTCATGCCGAAGGCCTCGCGGTAGGCACCTTCCAGGTCGGCCGGGTTGTCGACATGCATGCCGACGTGGCCGAAACTCTCTGCCAGCATCTTGAAATCAGGCAGGGCATCGACGTACGAATGCGAATAGCGGCCGTCGTAGAAGAACTCCTGCCACTGCCGAACCATGCCCATGTAGCCATTGTTCAGCAGCACAACCTTGATCGGTAAGCCATATTGCTTACAGGTCGCCAGTTCCTGGATACACATCTGGATGCTCGCCTCACCGGTGACACAGGCCACCGTGGCATCGGGAAACGCCTGCTGCACGCCCATCGCGGCCGGCAGACCAAAACCCATCGTGCCCAGGCCGCCGGAATTGATCCAGCGACGCGGCTTCTCGAACGGGTAGAACTGGGCGGCAAACATCTGGTGCTGGCCGACGTCCGAGGTCAGGTAGAAATCGCTGTCCTTGGTGACCTTGTGCAACGCCTCGACCGCGTACTGCGGTTTGATCGAATCCGGGCCCTGCTCATAGCTCAGGCAATCGACGCGACGCCAGGTATCGATCCGCTCCCACCAGGTCTTGAGCTTTGCCGCATCCGGCTTGCGGGTATGCTCCCTGAGCACGCGCAGCATGTCGTGCAACACGCTGCGGACCTGGCCGACGATCGGCACATCCACGCGGACCGTCTTCGAAATGGAGGCCGGATCGACATCGATATGCACGATCTGCGCATTCGGGCAGAAATGCGCGATCTTGCCGGTCACCCGGTCATCGAAACGCGCACCGATCGCGATCAGTACGTCGGTCTCGTGCATCGCCATATTGGCTTCGTAGGTACCGTGCATGCCGAGCATGCCGATGAACTGCGGATCGGAAGCCGGCACCGAACCAAGCCCCATGAGGGTATTGGTCACCGGGAAACCGGTGGTGTGCACCAGGTCGACCAGCAGTTCGGAGGCCTCACCGAGAATCACACCGCCGCCGGTGTAGATCACCGGGCGCTCGGCCCCGAGCATCATCTCCACGGCCTTGCGGATCTGCCCCAGGTGGCCCTTCTCGACCGGGCTGTAAGACCGCATCTCGACCTTGTCCGGGTAGAGGTACGGGATCTTGATATTCGGGTCGGTCACATCCTTGGGGATATCGACCACGACCGGGCCCGGCCGCCCGGAGGCCGCAATGAAGAAGGCCTTCTTGATCGTTTCCGCGAGGTCCTCGACGTTCTTGACCAGGAAGTTGTGCTTCACGCAGGGTCGCGTGATGCCGACGGTATCGACCTCCTGGAAGGCATCCGAACCGATTACCGGGGTTGGCACCTGGCCGGTCAGGACAACCATCGGGATGGAGTCCATGTAAGCGGTCGCAATGCCGGTGACCGCGTTGGTGGCCCCCGGACCCGACGTGACCAGCACCACGCCGACCTTGCCGGTCGCGCGGGCATAGCCATCGGCGGCATGAGTGGCAGCCTGCTCATGGCGAACCAGGATGTGACGCACATCTTCTTGATTGAAGATCGCATCGTATATATGCAGCACGGCGCCGCCCGGGTAACCCCAGACGTACTCCACACCCTCGTCTTTCAGTGCCTGAACGACGATTTCGGCACCACTGAGTTCCACCTTGATGACCTCCGATAACCTGGAATAATCTGTTCGCGCGAGCGCGAAAAACCAGAACTCCTTCAAGGTAAAAACCTGAACGAGGTCTAAGCTAATAGGAACCGGCCAAATTACTAATATTGCCCTGTAAGGTCAATAGCAGGCCGATTGAAAATCCATGAGGAAAGGACACAGCATGCATTACCGTCGCCTTTTGTTCCTGTTTGGACTCGCCCTGACCCTGCCCGCCCTCGCTGTCCAGGGCGTCCATCGCTGGGTCGACGAGAACGGCCAGGTCGTGTATTCGCAGTTCGCCCCGGGCGAGGGGCAGGCAAGCCAGCTGGTGAAGCCCCCACCGCCCCCGGCCGAATCACCCGAGGTGGCTAAACAGCGCCTGCAACAGCAGGTTCAGGTCTCCGAGGACCGAAAAGAAGACCAGGCCCTGGCCGGGGAAAAGACCGCAGTCCGCCAGTCGGAGGCCAGCCAGGCACGCCAGCGCTGCGAGGCGGCACGCAGGAACCTGCAGGTACTGAACGGCCGACCACGCCAGCTTTACCAGCTCCCGGATGGCTCGGTGACCCGCATGAGCGAGGAAGACCGGCAGAAAAAGCGCGCCGAGATGCAGGCCATCATCGACAAGGACTGCCGCTGACGGGACAGCCCCCGGCTACGGCTATGGATTCCCGCCTGCGGGAATGACGGGGCGCCAGCGAAAGCGGGATCGGCGGAACGCCATCCAGAACCCAGAGCCCGAACCCCACCCACCGTCATTCCGGTTGGCGCGCAGCGACAGACCGGAATCCAGCCGGCCGCTCACTCGTCCGAAACGGCCTCGCCGAGCGCCCGCGGTGGATCGACGGCCTCGTCTTCCTCCGGTTCGGGTAGTTGCACCTGGTCGATATCCTCGAAGCGCGAGCTGATTTTTTTTGCCGAGGTGTTTACCTGCTTCACATCGTCATGCGCCTGGCGGATATGCACCGCCAGCTTGTCCATGCGCTGGCGGAAACGGCCGAAGTCTTCGGACAGCTTGCGCAGGTGATCCTGGATGATGTGCACCTGCTTGCGCGTCGCCTCGTCCTTCAGCACCGCCCGGGCCGTGGTCAGCACCGCCATCAGCGTGGTCGGCGACACCAGCCAGACCCGGGCACGCTGCGCCTCCTCCACCAGGTCGGGGAAATGCGCATGGATCTCGGCAAAGATCGCCTCGGCCGGCAGGAACATCACGGCGCCGTCGGCGGTCTCGCCGGGGATCAGGTATTTCTCTGCGATGTCCTTGATGTGCTTGCGGATATCCAGCTTGAACTGGCGCGACGCCCGCGCCCGGTCGGTCTCGGCCAGTTCGTTGTCCATCATTTTCTGGAAGCTTTCGAGCGGAAATTTCGCATCGATCGGCACGTTGCCGGTCGGATCCGGCAGGGTCAGCAGGCAATCCACCCGGGTGCCGTTGCTCAGCGTCTGCTGGAACGAAAAGCTGCCCTCGGGCATCACGTTGCGCACCAGCCCGGCCAGTTGCACCTCGCCAAAGGCGCCGCGTGAGCGCTTGTCGGTCAGCACCTCCTGCAGGCTGACGACATTGCTCGACAGCTCGGTGATGCGTTTTTGCGCCTCGTCGATCCGGGTCAGGTGCTCGAGCACCCTGGTGAAGGTCTCGGTGGTCTTCTCGAAGCCCTCGGCCAGGCGCTTCTCGACCTGCCCGCTGATCTCCTTGAGCCGATTGTCGGTGGTCTGGGTCAGACCCTCGACACGCTTGCCCAATTCGTCGGACGAGCTGCTGAAGGCCTCGCTGACCTGCCGCGCCATGTTGGCCATACCGGTGGTCAGCGCCTCCTGCTGACTCTTCAACGCCTCGCGCTGGTGTTGTTCAGCGACCTCGCGATGTCGTGTCAGTGCCGCCTCGAGCGACTCGCGCAGCTGTGCCGATTCACGCTGCTGGGCCAACCGGCCCTCGGTGAGGCTGTCCGCAATCGCCTTGCGCTGCGCCTCGAAGCGCTCGATCAGCTCGGTCTTCAGGGTCGCCGCATCCTGCATGGCCTGGCGCTGCAGCATGCCGACCCGCTGGTCGACCAGGTCCTGCAGGCGCATCAGGCCCGCACTGACCGATTCCTGCACCTGCTGGCGGCTCAGCGCAACATCGTCGCCCAGGTCCTCGCGAACCTCGCGCAGCAGCGCCCGCTGGTCGCCGAGCTCACGCTGCAGCTGTCGGCGCTGGGCACCCATCCCGAACAACAGCCAGACCAGCAGGACGATCCCCGCCAGCCCGAACGCAACCGCCAGCCAAGCCGGATTCTGGCCTAGCTCAAGCCAGACTTTTTCTGCAATTTCCATAAGTTAGGATGATTTCCCCGATAACGGTAGAATGCGCGACCGATCCGTAAACAGCAAGCCGAAGATCCACCATGCGCGTTTTCCTGCAGGCCCTGGGCTGCCGCCTCAACGAGGCCGAACTCGAAACCTGGTCACGCGACTGCCGCGAGCGTGGCTTCAGCCTGGCCGACGATGCGGAACATGCCGACCTGGTGGTCATCAACACCTGCGCCGTGACCGGCGAGTCGGTGCGCAAGTCGCGCCAGCTGATCCGCCGCGCCCAGCGCAACAATCCGCAGGCCAAGCTGGTGGTGAGCGGCTGTTATGCCTCGCTGTCGCCGGAGGAAATGGCCGGTGACCTGGGTGTCGACCTGGTGGTGCCCAATCCGGACAAGGATCGCCTGATCAGCATTGCGGCCGAAAAGCTCGACCTGCCGGTGATGCCCGAGACCGCGACCGAACCGGGCGAAAACGCCCTGCTCGCACGCGGCCGCCATCGCGCCTTCGTCAAGGTGCAGGACGGCTGCCGCTACCGCTGCACCTTCTGCATCGTCACCAGGGCGCGCGGCGACGAGCGCAGCCGCCCGATCAGCGAGGTGGTCGACGAGGTCAGGCGGGTGCATGCCGAGCGGCATCCAGGAGGTCGTGCTGGCCGGCGTGCACCTGGGCGGCTACGGCAGCGATATCGGCAGCGACCTCAAGGCGCTGGTCGAGGCGGTCCTGCAGGACACCACGATCCCGCGCATCCGCCTCGGCTCGCTCGAGCCCTGGGAACTGGCCGACGGTTTCTGGTCGCTGTTCGAGGATCCGCGCGTCATGCCGCACCTGCACCTGCCGATCCAGAGCGGCGCCGACAGCGTGCTGCGGCGCATGTCGCGGCGCTGCCGCACCGACGAGTTCCGCGCGCTGGTCGAGCAGGCCCGCGCCAGCGTGTCCGGGTTCAATATCACCACCGACATCATCGTCGGCTTCCCCGGCGAGACCGAAGCCGAGTGGCAGCAGACCCTCGCCTTCGCCGAACAGATGCGCTTTCGGGCACATCCATATCTTTGCCTACTCGCCGCGCGCCGGCACCAAGGCCGCCGGCATGCCCGATCAACTGTCGCGCGCGATCAAGCGTGAACGCAGCCAGCAGTTGCATGCGCTGGCGGATCGCAGCCGGTCACAAACGCTGGAAGGCGCAATCGACGGCGAATACCAGGTGTTGATCGAGGGGCGGATCGACGACAGCGTCGACAACACGCCGCGCTGGGCGGGCTACACCCCGAACTACCTGCGGATTGCACTGCCCGCAACCGGCGCGGGCGAGATGGAGAACCGGATCGTCACGCTGCGGGCGGATGGGCTCGCCGCGACAGGTGACATGCTACTCGGGGCCTTGGTCTGACGTGGCCCGCGTGATTCCCGCGACACCTGAGGGTGGCGGGAGATGCAGGAGTCGGTAGACCGCGGGCCTGGATTCCCGCCTGCGCGGGAATAACGGGATGGTAGCGAAACTGGGAATAGCGGAGCGGTAGCGATAGCGGAATCGACGGAACACCGCGCGGAGTCCGGACCCCAGCCACCGTCATTCCGGTTGGCGCGTAGCGGCAGACCGGAATCCAGGGTTCACTGCTCGAGAAAACGCCCGATCTCTGACCAGTAGCGCTGATAGCCGGAGATACCGTTGTGCCCCGCCCCGTCGATCGTTACCTGTGTGACCGTCGCCACCGGAAAGGCCTCGGCCAGACGGACCGAGTGGTCACGCGGGATGATGCTGTCCTGCCCCCCCATCAGGATCAACGTCGGCGCGGCCACTTGCGGCGCATAGCGCACGCTCTCGTAGCGGTCTTTCAGCATCCAGGCGATCGGATACACCGGGTACATCCGCCGGGCCAGCGCCACCGCACTGTCATGTGGCGTGGCCAGTACCAGGCGAGCGACCGGTCGCTCACTGGCGACATAGGTGGCAATCCCGCTGCCCAGACTGCGCCCGATCAGCGAGACGCTGGCATGCCTGGCGGCGACTCGGTCGAAGACACGCAGCGCGTCAGCGAACAGGTCCTGCTGGGTGGGCTCGCCACTGCTCCCGCCGTAGCCACGATAATTGACCAGGTAGACCGCCTGCCCGGGCAGGGTCCTGGCGAAATCGTCGGCGTTGAAATAGACGTCCTCGGCATTTCCACCGAAGTAGATAACCGCACGCTCCGCACCGGGATTCACCACCCAGGTCTTGATCCTGGCCCCGTCGACAGCGATCGTCTCGACCGCGATATCGGTCGCCGGGTTCTCCGCCACGGGAAAGTACATGAAGGTGCGCTGGGCGAGATACAGAAACACGCCGAATCCGACGTACACCAGCGCGCCGATCTTGAGCAGCCAGAGCATGCGGGCCGGCGCGCTCAGTCGAAATCGACCCAGATCGGGCAATGGTCTGACGGCTTCTCCATGCCACGGATGTCGTAGGCGATGCCAGCGTCGCGCACACGCGACTGCAGGGCCACCGATGCCAGCAGGAAATCGATCCGCAGTCCGCGTTTCGGTTCGCGATCAAAACCCTTGCTGCGGTAATCGAACCAGCTGAAACGGTCGTCCACGTCCGGGAAGCGCATGCGGAAGGTATCGGCCAGCCCCCAGTCGATCATTCGTGCCAACCATTCACGCTCTTCGGGGAGAAAGCTGCATTTTCCATCGCGTAACCAGCGCTTCGCATTGTCCGGGCCGATGCCGATATCCTGATCCGCCGGCGCCACGTTCATGTCACCGATCAGCAGAAGATTCTGCTCGGGCGAGTGCCGACTGACGAACATCTCAAGGAGTTCGGCATAGAAACGCTGTTTGTGCGGGAACTTGGTCGGATGATCGCGGCTCTCGCCCTGCGGGAAATAGCCGTTGATCACGGTCAGGTCCTGGTCGGCAACCCGGTAGGTGGCAGAGATCAACCGTCGCTGCGCCTCGTCGTCATCACTGGGCAGGCCATTCAGCACCGAGACCGGCGGCTCCTTGGACAGCAGCGCGACACCGTAGTGCGACTTCTGGCCGTAGAAGGCAACGTGGTATCCCAGGTCCTCGATCATCTGGCGCGGAAAATCCGGGTCCTGGACCTTGGTTTCCTGCAGGCCGATGATGTCGGGATCGTACTTGTCCCGCAGCGCCTCGAGTTGATGCGGACGCGCACGCACGCCATTGACATTGAAAGAGACGACTCGGGTCATTGCGTTGCGGTTCCTGTAATTTGATAGGTTTCTTTGCTGCCCATTTCCTCGCCGTGCCGGTAGGCCTTGCCCCAGACCATCGCGGCATGGCCACCCAGGGTATCGGCGTCATCGGGCTCACGCCCGGCCAGCGCAGCGGCCTGGCCCAACTCGCCCAGCGCCCGCACCATGCCGTTGGCATAGCCGCGGTTGTACCAGAGCTGCTGATCGCCCGGATCATCGAGAAAGCCGGCGGTTTCTTCGCGCAAGCGGTCGATCAGATCAAGCAACTGCTGTAACAGCTCATCGGGCAGGACGGTCATAGTAGAATGCATGCAAAACGGGGTGGCGCAGAAGACTAACAGCTGCCCGCCCGCCGATCCAAACGAGCTGAAAGACTGTCGATGACAAATCTGAAACAAGTCGGCCCGATGCGGCTGATCCTTATCGGGCTGGCCCTGCTAAGCCTGCCCATGGTGCTGTTCGCCGACATGGAACCCGAGGGCATCGGCGTGATAACCGCCTACATCATTCCCTCCCTGGTCGTAATTTTCTTCTTCGTGCTGTTGCTGGATGCCCTGATGAACCGGGTGTTCATGATCGAGCAGCCTGAAGAGGAAAAGCCGGTAAAACGCCTGACCATGTGGCTGGACCTGGCAGCGGCCATCGGGATACTGCTGGTCTGGGGCAGTTACTTCAGCACCCTGATGGGGCCCTGAAGGACCGGGCGACAGCACTGACGGAGACCGGCGGCTTACCGCTTTGTGTCCGGTTGGATGGACGGCGTGGATAGCGCGCGGCGACGACCAGGCCCAAGGCCGGCCAACCCGGGGAAACCGCATCACCATGGCATCAAACGGCGCTGCCTTGCGCCTCAGGCGTTTTCAAAATTCGCCACGCTGGCATGGCGGACGTCCTTGCCGGTAACCGAGTAGATGATATTGCGCGCGATACTGCAGGCATGATCGCCGATGCGTTCCATCGCCTTGATGCCGAGCGTGGCATCGATCACCCAGCGGATGTTGCGTGGATCCTCCATCATGTAGGTGGCCAGGCGGCGGATGGCAGCACGAAACAGCCGCTCGAGTTCTTCCGCATCGAGCGCCACGGTCACGGCGGCATTCACATCCTCGTGCGCCAACGCCTGCATGCTGCCTTCGAGTAGCGCGATGGCCGGCCCGGCGATCCGCTCGACATCCTCGAAAATGGCGCATTCGCGCGGCCCGAGGTTATGTTCGTACAGGCTCTCGGCAATATCGGCCAGACGCATGGCCTCACCGCTGATACGTTCCAGATCGTAGATTGCGCGCGACAGGGTAAGCACGAAGCGCAGGTCACGCGCGACCGGCTGGTGGATCGCAAACAGGCGTGCATTGACCTCGAGCGCCTCCATGTCGAGATCGCGAATTGCACGCCGCTGATCGATCACCCTGCGCGCCTTGACGATATCGCAGGCTGCAATCGCCTGGCCGGCCAGCACCGCCTGGTCGCGGATCTTGTCGCCCATGGTCAATACCAGGCAACGAAAATCCCCGAGATCACCATCGAAACGCGACAGGATATGACAGGCCGTGGGCTTTCGATCCTCGTCCTGGGTCACTGCAGGCGGCACAGAACCGGCTCAGCCGAAGCGGCCGGTGATGTAGTCTTCGGTCAGCTTGTGCCGCGGATTGGTGAAGATCTGCGTGGTCTCACCCACCTCGACCAGGTTGCCGAGGTGGAAATAGGCGGTGCGCTGCGACACGCGCGCCGCCTGCTGCATCGAGTGGGTGACGATGGCGATGGTGTAGTGCTCGCGCAGCTCGTCGATCAGTTCCTCGATCTTGGCCGTCGCGATCGGGTCGAGCGCCGAGCAGGGCTCGTCCATCAGGATCACCTCGGGTTCGACGGCGATGGCGCGCGCGATGCACAGGCGCTGCTGCTGGCCGCCGGACAGGCCGGTGCCCGGCTCGTCCAGGCGGTCCTTGACCTCGTCCCAGAGGCCGGCCTTGCTCAGGCTGCGTCTCGACGATCTCGTCCAGCTCTGCACTGTTGGCGCCAGGCCATGGATGCGCGGGCCGTAGGCGACGTTGTCGTAGATCGATTTGGGAAACGGGTTGGGCTTCTGGAACACCATGCCGACCCGGGCGCGCAGCGGCACGACGTCGAGCCGCTTGTCGTAGATATCCTGCTCGTCGAGCTTGATCTCGCCGGTCACCCGGCAGCTGTCGATGGTGTCGTTCATGCGGTTCAGGCAGCGCAGGAAGGTCGACTTGCCGCAGCCGGACGGACCGATCATCGCGATCACCTGGTTCTTGCCGATATCGAGGTTGACATGCTTGATCGCGTGCTTGTCGCCGTAAAAGACGTTGACATCGGTCGCAGGTCATGCGTGCGATTCGCGACCCGAACCTCGCCGACGGTCTGGAAATCGCTGTCCAGTGGCCGCGAACTGTGCGCAGGCGCCTTGGCACTGGCCACGTCGGCATCTGTCGACAACAGTTTCAGCAGTATTCATTGCTTTTTCCTCGTTGGCCACCGTGATCACCACCGCCGCTCGAAGCGTCGGCGCAGGATGACGGCGAAGGCGTTCATCGCGATCAGGAAGGCCAGCAGCACCATGATGGCGGCCGAGGTGCGTTCGACGAAGGCGCGCTCCGGGCTGTCCGCCCACAGGTAGATCTGCACCGGCAGCACGGTCGCCGGATCCAGCGGCCCGCCCGGGACGTCGACGATGAAGGCGACCATGCCGATCATCAGCAGCGGCGCGGTCTCGCCCAGCGCCTGCGCCATGCCGATGATGGTGCCGGTCAGCATGCCGGGCATGCGCCAGCGGCAGCACGTGATGGAACACCATCTGCATCCGCGAGGCGCCGACGCCCAGCGCCGCCTCGCGGATCGACGGCGGCACCGACTTCAGCGCGGCGCGCGCCGGCGATGATGATGGTCGGCAGGGTCATCAGCGTCAGCACCAGGCCGCCGACCAGCGGCGCCGAGCGCGGCAGGCCGAAGAAGTTGATGAACACCGCCAGGCCGAGCAGGCCGAAGACGATCGACGGCACCGCCGCGAGGTTGTTGATGTTGACCTCGATCAGGTCGGTCCAGCGGTTCTTCGGCGCGAACTCCTCGAGGTAGACCGCCGCCGCCACGCCGATCGGGAACGACAGCACCAGGGTCACCAGCAGGGTGTAGAACGACCCGACAGCCGCACCCCCGATGCCGGCCAGCTCCGGCTCGCGCGAATCGCCGGCGGTGAAGAAGGCGCTGTTGAAGCTCTTCTCGACCAGGCCCTGCGGCCTCCAGCTTGTCGATCCAGCCGATCTGGTGTCGTTGACCCGGCGGTCGCCGCCGGCGGCGTCGCGGTCGATATGCCCCTTGATCAGCATGTCGATGTCGTCGTCGGCAATCAGGTCGACCGTGACATGCTGGCCGATGAGATCCGGGTTGTCGCGCACCATCTCACGCAGCTGGTACGGCGCCCCGGAGCTCACCATCGAGTACAGCGCACGCTTGTCGCGGCGGCCGCTGACCTCCGGGAAGCAGCTCGCGCAGCGGCGCGCGTGACAAGCTTGCGAAAATCCGCCCGCGCGATCGCTTCGCAGGTCACGCGTGCCCTCGGGATCGATCACCTCGGGGTCGAAGTACACCTCGAGCTCGATGTGCGTCTGCACGAAGGCGGTGTAGCCCTTGCTGACGATATCCAGGAACAGCATCGAGACAAACAACAGGCCGAGGATAACCGCCCCCAGCCCCATCCTGCGGAAGCGTCTTTCCCTGGCATAGCGCCGCTGTCAGCGAGGCATTCACCTTGTCGATCGTGCGCACGTTCTGTATGTCAGCCATGTTTGATCACTCGTACTGTTCGCGGTACTTGCGCACGATGTGCAGGGCCACGACGTTCAAGCCAAGGGTGACGACGAACAGCACCAGGCCCAGGGCGAACGCCGCCAGGGTCTTGGCGCTGTCGAATTCCTGGTCACCGACCAGCAGGGTCACGATCTGCACCGTCACCGTGGTCACGCTCTCGAGCGGATTGGCCGTCAGATTGGCGCCCAGGCCGGCCGCCATGACCACGATCATGGTCTCGCCGATGGCGCGCGAGACGGCCAGCAGGATACCGCCGACGATGCCCGGCAGGGCCGCCGGCAGGATCACCTGGCGGATCGTCTCCGACCGGGTCGCACCCAGCGCATAGGCCGCATCGCGCAGGGACTGCGGCACCGCGTTGATCACGTCGTCGGACAGCGACGAGACGAAGGGGATGATCATGATGCCCATCACCAGGCCGGCGGCCAGCGCGCTCTCGGACGACACCGTCAAGCCCATCGGATTCGCCGGCGCCGCGGATCGCCGGCGCCACGGTCAGCGCGGCAAAGAAGCCGTAGACCACGGTCGGCACGCCGGCCAGGATCTCGAGCACCGGCTTGGCATAGGAGCGCAACTTCGGACCGGCGTACTCGGACAGGTAGATCGCCGACATCAGGCCGATCGGCACCGCCACCAGCAAGGCGATGAGCGAGATCAGCATGGTGCCGGCGAACAGCGGGATCGCGCCGAAGGCCCCGCTCGCGCCGACCTGGTCGGCGCGCAGCGCCGTCTGCGGACTCCACTGCGAGCCCGAACAGGAAATCGGTCAGGGGGATCTTCTGGAAGAAACGGAACGACTCGAACAGCACCGACAGCACGATACCGACGGTGGTCAGGATCGCGATCAGTCGAACTGGCTATCAGCAGGGCGCTGACGATCCATTCGACCCGGTTGCGCGCCCGCATCTTCGGCGCGATGGCACGCCAGGCCAGCGAGCCCGCGGCCAGCGCAATACTCAGGGCGACGATCGCCATTGCCGTCTGACCGACCGAACGCAGTTCATTCATATGGTCGGCCGCCCGCTGCATCGTCGCGTCGACCTCCCCGGAGACGATATTGCCATTGGCCAGGTTGGTGATGTCATTGACCAGCAGGCCCAGCTGCGCGGAGGGAAGATCCCGCATCCCGGCCGGCAAGGCCTCAATCACCATCGCGGTGACGATCGAACCCTCGAAAAACATCCAGAGACCGGCGATGAACAGTGCCGGCAGGCCGGCCCACAGGGCGGCGTAGAAAGCCGTAGTAGGCCGGCAACGAGTGCAGGCTGGCGGACCCCGACGGGCCGCCCACGATGGCCAGCGAGCGCCGACGACCGACGTGGAAGGCAAAGGCCATCACACCGAGCAGCACCAGCAATCAGTACAGAGATCTGCATAGTCGCTACCGGATCGTGCCGTCTGAGTGGACGGCGGTGCCAATCAGGGCGCCGCCGTCCGGAGCATCAGACTCACCTCGGGGGAGCGCTTAGAGCGCACCCATCGGCGGTCAGCGACTTCGAGCATCGTTACGGAATTGCTCACGCTCGGCTTCCGGCATCGGGATCAGGCCCTTGTCGGTCAGGTAGCCCTCTTCGCCCCACGCCTTCTCGCAGGTGAACTCGGCCAGGTACTCCTGGATGCCCGGGACCGCGCCGACGTGCGCCTTCTTCACGTAGAAGTACAGCGGGCGCGAGACCGGGTAGGCGCCGTCGGCGATCGCCTCGAAGGTCGGCTCCTCGCCGTCGACCATGGCGCCCTGGATCTTGTCGGCGTTCTGGTCGAGGAAGGAGAAGCCGAAGATGCCGACCGCGTTCGGGTTGGCCTCGAGCTTCTGCACGATCAGGTTGTCGTTCTCGCCGGCCTCGATGATAGGCACCGTCTTCGCGGATACCGTGGGCGACGGCCTTGAACACCTTTTTGCCCTTCTTGTTGAAGGCGCTCTCCGGGATGCCGAGCTTGGCCATCAGGGCCTTGATCTCGACCGGCGTCTTTCGAGCCGCGCAGCGTTTTCAGGTCGGCAAACTTCTTCGCACCACCTTCCATCGCCAGCTCGACGAAGGCGTCGCGGGTACCGGAGGTCGGCGGCGGACCGAGCACCTCGATCTTGGTGTCCGGCAGCGCGGCATTGACGTCTTTCCAGGTCTTGTACGGGTTGTCGATCAGCTTGCCGTCCTTGCCCGGAACCTGCTTGGCCAGCGCCAGGAAGATGTCCTTGCGGGTCAGGTTCAGCGGCTTGGCCGCCTTCGACTGGCCGAGGACGATGCCGTCGTAGCCGACCTTGACCTCGATGATTTCCTTGACGCCGTTCTTCGCACACAGCGTCCTGCTCGGATTTCTTGATCCGGCGCGAGGCGTTGGTGATATCCGGGTGCTCGACGCCGACACCGGCGCAGAACAGCTTCAGGCCGCCGCCGGAACCGGTCGATTCGACCTTCGGGGTCTTGAACTTGGTGGTCTTGCCGAACTGCTCGGCGACCACGGTCGCAAACGGGTAGACGGTCGAGGAACCGACGATGCTGATGTAGTCACGCGCTGCAGCCGCCTGAGCGGTGCCGACACGATTGCGGCGGACAGGGCCGCGAGTACCAAGGTTTTATTAAGCACAGAAGGCCTCCAGAGGGCAGTTTCGGTTTGTTTCCTGGCCACAAAATCAGCGTGGCAGCGCATTAAAAAGGGCTTTTAGCATCCATTGAAATGCGGCTGAGGAGTGTGTAACCAAAACATGACTGTTTCGTGTCAAGGCCGGAGCAGTTGCGTGGCAGAAATTCGTCTTTTACCCAAACTTATGCTTCTATCATATTGTTTTAATTCGATTAAGCAGTGCACCCGCGAGAACAGGGCGAGAGAGTTATCTGCGCCGGCAGGCAAAATGCAGCGCCGCAGCGAGCGACGGCGCAATGCCCTCAGAGACCGGCCGCCGTGGCCGCCAGGACCTTTTCCGGATTGGCGCCTGCGGCAATCGCCTGCGAGGCAATATCCCCCAGACAGCCCATCGAACGTTGCTGGGTCTCGCGCAATGACAGCGCCTTCAGCGCATCCATTACGATCGCCTCGGTCTGCCCCACCCCGTAGAACCGGATCATGCGGTAGGTCACGCTCTCGATGCACTCGCCATTGTCTGCCGCCTGCAGAAAGTCGTCGAGCAACGCCGCCACGGCAGGCGTCAGCAAGACGACCGCCAGGCAAGCAGCCTGAGCGGCGCGCAGGAACATGGGCCGATAGTGGATGTATTGATGTGCCAAAAGTGCCAATCCCCGATCCAGAAGCATTCCCGCCGACGAAAGTCGTCACGGCGTTCAGCAACCTAAAGCAAGTCCTGCACCAGAACTTTTTTGCTTTATATTTCCGTTACTTGGCACACGGCATTATCGAGACTGGAAAAAAGCCTGACAGCATTCTTGTGATTATTAACTGATTCCCTGTGTGGGAATTCGCTTTCAAGTATAGCGAATTTCGTTCTCCTTTGAAGCTTATTCCGGACGCCCAAACAGGAATCCCCGGCCGCCATCGACCCCCATCCCGAGCAACGTCTGCCACACCGCATCGGTCTCGACCGACTCGGCCACCACGACCATGTCCAGGCCATGCGCTATGTCGGCGATCGACTTGATGAAAAACTGACTGTCACCCTGCTGCTCCAGGCTGCGGACAAAACTGCCGTCGATCTTTATGTAGTGCGCCTTGAGCGAGCGCAGGTAGGCGAACGACGCAAAACCCTTGCCGAAGTGATCCAGCGAAAACTCCACACCAAGCGGCGACAGACGATCGATCGATGCCTGCAGGCGCTCGACATTGCCCGAGGCGCCGTATTCCGGCAGTTCTATTATCACGCGACTGGATACCAGCGGATGACCACGCAACTTGTCGAACAGCCAGTCGACAAAGGTTGGATCGGCCAGGCTGAGCGGGCTGATATTGATCGCGACCTTCGCCGCAAAGGCCCCCGCCTCGAGCCCGAGCACGACCCGTTCGACCACCGCGCGATCGACCAGCGGCGCAAAACCCACGCTCTCGGCCACCGGCATGAATGCCGCAGCGGCAATCTCCCGACCAGGCCGGTCAGGGTCGGGAATGCGCAGAAAGACCTCGTGATGCAGCAGTTCGCTGCCATCGCGGGCAACCACGGCCTGTTTCACCAGGCTGAACCGCTGTTCGGCGATCAGGCCATCCAGCACCGCCCGCCACTCGCTGCCCGTGCGCGTCGACTCGACTGCCACCTTCTGGCGGTGCACCACCCAGGCGTTCGCGCCGTCACGCTGCGCCTCGCGCAACGCACTATCGGCCTCGGATAACAATTCGGTCGCGGTTTGACCGTGATACAGCGCACCGCCGACATGGCCGACATCGCTCGATGGCAGGGTGTGCTGGCTGTACAGACCGGCCATCACACCCGCAACCCGCTCGGCGAGTTCACGCAGCTTCGGCTCACCGATGCCCTCAAGCAGCACCGCAAAATCCGCACCGGCCAGATGCGCCACGGTGACCCGCGGCTGATCCTCGACCGCCGCGCCAATGCGCGCCGCCGCGTCGGCCAGCAGACGATCGCCACTGGCATAACCCTCGGCCTGGTTGAAGGCCTTCAGGTCGCGCAGGTGCAGCAGCAGCAGACCACCCGACTCGAACATCTCGGGCTCGGCGATGCGGTGTTCCAGCACGTCCATGAACTGACGCCGGTTGGCCAGACCCGGTCACCGGATCCTGGAAGGCCTGCTGGCGCAGTCGCCCGGCCGCGCTCTCGGATTCGGACAGCATGCGCGCAACCTTTGCCGACAGGCGATTCATCGCCTCGACCACGCGCCGGAACTCGAGGGTGAAGGGGCGCGCCTCGACCGTCGGAAACTCGCGGTTGCAGATCGCCTCCGCCTGCCTCTCGACCTCCTTGAGCGGTCGCAGCAGGGCCTCAGGCCCAGCATCGCCAGCGCCAGCACGAGCAGTGCGGCGATCAGAAACAGGTTCAGGGTCTGCCTCGCGGTCTGCCAGAGCTGCTCATAGGCCAGCCCGGGATGACTGGTCACCACGCACGGTGCCGACCTGCCGCCAGCCCGACATCATGGTCGCCGAGCGCTCCGGCGGGCGCAGCGGTAAAGGTACCCAGGAACCAGCCCGGCACCCCGCGTGGCTGCAGCTCGGCGATCCGCTCTATCCAGCTCTCGCCGTCGAGATCCTCGAAGCGGATGCTCAGGTAGTCGCCACGGTGGAACATCGCATTGACCATCGCCGTGACCATCGCCTGGTCTTTACTCTCGACATGCGAGGTCGCCGACAGGCCCAGCGAGGTCGCCGCATCCTGTGCATGCGAGCCCAGCTGCGACTCGAGGTAGTCGCGCGTGTTGTACACGCTGATCGAAAGGTGCCGAGAAACAGCACCAGGATCAGCGCCACGATCAGCATGATCAGTTGCCGGGACAGTGTCATTGCACGTCGCTCCTCACCGCTCCACCGCCATCTGTTGCATCAGTCTCGACTGGTAGGTCTGCCAAGCGAGATCCGATCGGCGTCGCCCACCTTCTTGCCCTCGACGCGGTTCACCGCCAGCCACAGGTCGGCACCGTTGAAGCTGTATACCGGCACCAGGTCGGTACGCTCGCCCGCCGGCTGGATGCGCTCGGTCAGGTTGTCCAGGATCAGCGGCTCGGCGTCGGCCGCAGGGATAGTAGGCAAGCACCATGTGCGCCTCGTTCAGTTCGAGCGACTTGACGTAGGTGATGCGCAGGCGGTCCTCGTGCGACGCCCATGCTGATCAGGGTGAAATACTTCGATATCGCGTAGTCCTCGCAATCCGCCGAGTTGACACCCAGCACCTCGAACGGCGTTGCCCAGTAGTCTTTCTGGTCCCACAGCGCATAGTCGGAATCGTAGTGGACGCGGTTGAAGAACGCGTTGACCTGGTCCAGTTTGTCCGGCTCGCTCGAGGTCATCGCTGCGTTGCCGACCAGGCGCTGCAGCTGCGACCACGCGGTCACGCGCCTCACTGCCGTACTCTCGCTCCATCCACTGCCAGCAGTGCGTCGCTGAAGGCCAGGCCCTGGGCGAACACCCATGCCGACCAGCAGCGTGGACACCAGCGCAGCACCAGGGTGCAGCGGACACGGCGATATCCGGCAGGTCGATCGGGAGCCAGGACGAGGAACATGCAGGCAGACAGCTCCGGATTGCGCCACGCAGGACACGATCGATGCGGCTTTATTGCCTGAGCGGCCGAGCCGGCCAAAACTTGATCCATGGCGCTCCTCCCGCGCGACCGCTAGAATCGCCGGTTTAGCCCGAACACACGGACCGACCATGCGCACCTCCAACTTTCCCCTGCAGACCCTCAAAGAAGTCCCCGCCGATGCCGAGATCGCCAGCCACCGGCTGATGCTGCGTGCCGGCCTGATCCGCAAGCTGGCGGCCGGCCTGTACACCTGGCTGCCGCTGGGCCTGCGCGTGCTGCGCAAGGTCGAGACCATCGTGCGCGAGGAGATGGACCGCGCCGGCGCGCTCGAGGTGCTGATGCCGGCGGTGCAGCCGGCCGAGCTGTGGCAGGAATCCGGCCGCTGGGACAAGTACGGCGCCGAACTGCTGCGCATGACCGATCGCCATCAGCGCGAGTTCTGCTTCGGCCCGACCCACGAGGAGATCATCACCGATCTGGCGCGCAACGAACTGCGCAGCTACCGCCAGCTGCCGATCAACTACTACCAGATCCAGACCAAGTTCCGCGACGAGATCCGGCCGCGCTTCGGCGTCATGCGCGCGCGCGAGTTCCTGATGAAGGACGCCTACTCCTTCCACGTCGACCAGGCGTCGCTGCAGCAGACCTACGACCTGATGCACGCCACCTACTGCCGCATCTTCGACCGCTGCGGCCTGGACTTTCGCCCGGTCGCGGCCGACACCGGCAGCATCGGCGGCAGCGGCTCGCACGAGTTCCATGTGCTGGCCGACTCCGGCGAGGACGCCATCGCCTTCTCCACCGACAGCGACTACGCCGCCAACGTCGAACTGGCCGAGGCGACTGGCGCCGGCAGAGCGAGCCGCGCCGCCCCGACCCGCGAGATGACGCCTGGTCGACACGCCCGATGCCAAGACCATCGCCGAACTGGTCGAACAGTTCGAGCAACCGATCGAGCAGACGGTCAAGACCCTGATCGTGCTGGCGGCCGAGGATGCCGACGCCGAGCTGGTCGCCCTGCTGATGCGCGGCGACCACGAACTGAACGAGATCAAGGCGGAGAAACTGCCGCTGGTCGCCGCGCCGCTGCGAGATGGCCAGCGAGGAGCAGATCCGTGCCGCGATCGGCGCCGGTCCCGGCTCGCTCGGTCCGGTCGAATCTCAAGCTGCCGATGATCGTCGATCGTGCCGCGGCGGTGGTCAGCGACTTCAGCGCCGGCGCCAACAGTCGATGGCCAGCACTACTTCGGCATCAACTGGGGCCGCGACGTCGACGCTGCCGCGAGGTCGCCGATATCCGCAACGTCGTCGAAGGCGACCCCAGCCCGGATGGCAAGGGCAGCCTGACGATCGCGCGCGGCATCGAGGTCGGACACATCTTCCAGCTCGGCCGGAAGTACAGCGAGGCGCTGAATGCCACCGTGCTCGATGAGAACGGCAAGGCAGGTCACCATGACCATGGGCTGCTACGGTATCGGCGTGTCACGCGTGGTCGGCGCCGCCATCGAGCAGCACAACGACGAGCAGGGCATCGTCTGGCCGAGCGGCGATCGCGCCGTTCACGCTGGCGCTGATCCCGATGCAGATGAAGAAATCCGAGCGCGTGCGCGAGGCCGCCGAGAAACTGTACGCCGAACTGCAGGCCGCCGGCATCGACGTACTGTTCGACGATCGCGATGCCCGTCCCGGGGTCATGTTCGCCGACATGGAACTGATCGGCATCCCGCATCGCGTGGTGATCGGCGAACGCGGCCTGGACAAGGGCGAGGTCGAATACCGCGCCCGCACCGACAGCGAGAACCAGATGCTGCCGCTGGATGGCTTTGTCGATTTCATCGGCAAGCAGATCGCGGGCGATGTTCAGAGGTCCTGACGCCGCCGGGTGAATCGCGACAAATCCAGGCCGTCGGCATGCGGTGTGCGAGCGCCCATTCACCGGGCGCCGTGCCGTGCAGACTATCCGGCCGGCGAGCCTCGACCGTCACCTCGACCTCGTTGCCGCAGCCGCGGTATTCGAGTGAATCGAAACTGAGCAGGCGCGCCATCGCGATTCCACGGCCGTGCGAATCGTTTGCCCGGGCGGGGTCCATCTCGAGAAACGCCTGCCAATCGAAGCCATCACCCTGGTCTCGAATCACCAGGCGAATCTCTTCCGGGCCACGCGTAAAGCGGACCTGCACCTCTTTGTCGGCGTTGAGCGGATGGGCGAGACGGCTCGCAACCTCCTGCTCCCAGCGCTCTTCCTCGCACAGCTCACCCTTCTCGCGATAGGTGATCCCGAGATTGCCGTGCTCAACCGCGTTCAGCAGCAACTCGGTCAGGCCGACGACCACGCGTTGCGGATCGGGACAGGCATTGGCCAGCAGGATGGCCAGATCGCGCGCCGCTTCGAGCGTCTGAAAGGCAAAGGAGGCCGCCCGCATCAGCCCGAATGATGCGCCCGACCGCAACGCTCTCGTGCCGCGCGCGGTTGTAGCGCATACGATCCTTCACCGCCGTGTTGATCACACTCAGCAGCATCTCTCGTTCAAGCGGCATGGTGAGATGGTAGTAAGCGCCCGCCCTGAGGCCTTCGAGGATCTCCGCCTTGGAGGACACTGCGGTTAACATGATGACCGGCGCGCTTTGCAGCACCGGGTGTTGCTTGATGCGTTCGAGCAGTTCGATCCCGTTGAGCCCCGGCATCATGCGGTCGAGCAACACCACATCGTAACGAATCGGGTCGGTCCGCAGCATGCGCCAGGCCGCCGCGCCGTCCCCGGCCGTTTCCACGGCATACCCGCTGCCATCGAGAAACCCGAGCAGAATCTCGATATTGAACGGTTCGTCGTCGACCAGCAGCAGGGTCGGGGTGGGATTTATCATTGACATGCCGGGCGCAATTCCTGTTGAGCGTAGCGGCACGGTTCACCACGACTGAAGCTCCCGAACCACCCGGTCAGCGCAGGGAATGGCGGCACGCGCGGCGACATCGCCGGACAGGTCCGGAAACGCCCCGCGTTGCGTTGTAGAAAAACGCCAGATCCATTGAACCCATTGCCGACCTGCCCGCCTGAACGCGTGCCATCCACCGCTGATCCCGGCCCCCGGACCGGGACGGCGCTGCGCCTTTTCGGGCCTCGGGCCAAGTTGACAAGCCCCGCGCCACGACGGAAACTCGCCGGCTTCGCACAGATTTGGACTGATTGGCATGAGTAAGGTGGAATCTTTCGAGCGGGACGACCTGCTCAAATGCGGCAATGGCGAGATGTTCGGCCCGGGCAATGCCCAGCTGCCGATCCCCAACATGCTCATGATGGACCGGGTGACGCGGATTGCCGACAGCGGCGGCAAATACGACAAGGGCGAGATCATCGCCGAACTCGACGTCACACCCGACCTGTGGTTTTTCGACTGCCACTTCCCCGGCGATCCGGTCATGCCGGGCTGCCTCGGTCTCGATGCGATGTGGCAGTCGGTCGGCTTCTTCCTCGCCTGGCTGGGCAATCCCGGGCATGGCCGCGCACTCGGCGTCGGTGAGGTGAAATTTACCGGGCAGGTGTTGCCGACAGCGAAAAAGGTCACCTATCACCTTGATATCAAGCGCGTGATCACGCGCAAACTGGTGCTGGGTATCGCGGACGGCCGCATGGAGGTCGACGGGCGCGAGATCTATACCGCAAAAGACCTGCGCGTCGGCCTGTTTACCTCGACCGAGGGGTTCTGAAGCCCAACGCCAAGGCGCAAAAAAGCCCGGCACCGCCGGGCTTTTTTGTTAATACCGCTTGATCCGCAGTCAGCCCAGATCCCCGGCCAGCGAATCGCGGATATTGGCCGGGATCGGCTCGGCCGAATGCGTATAGGCCGGGTGGTCGATACCCATGCTGATCGCCGCACCGTTCTTCACGGCCGCTGCCATTTCCGCGGTAAGCTCGAAACGCAGGAAATGCACCGACGAGGTCTTTTCATCGTCATCGCGCTCCAGATCCTCGTCGGCGATCGGCGTGATCCGGGCGAAATCGGCGACCTGCGCCCAGATCTGCTTTTCGATACCGATCAGCTTGGTCAGCTGGACCCGGCGCTCTTCCTCTTCCGGGTATTCCATCATGAAGGTCGCCTTCCAGTTGCTGCCATCCGGGATCAGCGGATTGTAGGCGTCGAGTTCCTCCTGGATGCCCGCCGCCTCGAAGATCCGCTCGATCCGCAGCATCTCCTGCACCTGGTACTGCATGGTCAGCGCATCTTCGAAATACAGACGCGCATTCGGCCCGATCGCCGACCTGGCGGTTCTTCTTGTGCGCCATCACGCGCGCACGAAACTCGGGCCGCAACTCGGCATATTTCTCGAGGCTAAACAGGTCTTCGCGATTCAGTTTGTTCATTGCTTCCACTCCAGTCCTCCGGAAACGGGTGTCAGATTCCGTAGGCGAGGCGCACCAGTGAGATCGGATGCTCCGGCTCGCTGCCGTCGTCGAGGCCGTTGGCGATCTGGTGCCCGGCCATCGCGCAATCGCTGCTGTAGTGATCGGGCGCGTTCTGCTTCACCTTGTTGACCACCGGCCGCGCTATCTTCATGGACAGTTCGTGCGACTCTTTCTTCACCGCGTAGGTGCCGTCGTGACCAGAGCAGCGCTCGATGATCTCGATCTCGGTACCCGGCATCAGCGCCAGGGTCTCCGGGTCTTCGGACCAATGCGCTGCACCCGCTGGTGGCAGGCGGCGTGGTAGGACACCTTGCCCAGCGGGTTCTTGAAATCGGTATTCAGCTTGCCGTACTTGTGCCGCAGCATCAGGTACTCGAAGGGATCGAACATCGCATCACGGACCTTCGCGACATCCGGGTCGTCCGGGAACATCAGCGGCAGTTCCTGCTTGAACATCAGCACGCAGGACGGCACCGGGGCGACGATGTCCCAGCCCTCGTCGACCAGCTTGGCCAGCATCGGGATATTGACCTCTTTGGCGCTCGCCACGGCCTCGAGGTCGCCGAGTTCGAGCTTCGGCATGCCGCAGCACTTTTCCTTGTCGGCCAGTGGTCACCGGGATGCCGTTGTGGCGGAACACCGCCACCAGGTCCTCGCCGCTCGCGCGGGTCGTTGCGGTTGCCGTAGCAGGTCGCGAACAGGGCCACCTTGCCGGTGGTCGGGCCGGCCGCTTCGGCGCCCTCGCCCGAATCGCGCGTCACGCGGCTGCGCAGCGACTTGCTGTGGAACTCGGGCAGCTTGGCGTCTTTGTGCACACCAAAACCGTCTTCGAGGATGCCGCGGAAGGTCTTGTTCCTGTTCAGCGCGTTGACCACGCCGGAAACCACCGGGATACCGGCCAGCGAACCGACCCGTCGGTGTTGGTCAGGGTCTTGTCGCGCAGCGAGGCACCCTGCTTTTTGAACTTGACCGCCTTGGCCTGCAGCATCAGGTGCGGGAAATCGAGATCCCACTCGTGCGGCGGCACGTAGGGGCATTTGGTCAGGAAGCACAGGTCGCACAGGTAGCACTGGTCGACCACCTTCCAGTAGTCCGTCTTGGCGACGCCATCGACTTCCATGGTGTCGGATTCATCGACCAGGTCGAACAGCACCGGGAAGCTCTGACACAGGCTCACGCAGCGACGACAACCGTGACAGATGTCGAACACCCGCTCCATCTCGGTAAACAGCTTGTCTTCGTCGTAGAAATCGGGGTTTTTCCAGTCCAGCGCGTGCCGGGTAGGTGCTTCCAGACTGCCTTCGCGTCGCGCCAGCCATGACTTCGATGACCTCCTGTTGCAGCCGTTTCCGATACGAATGCGGAACAGATCGGCCGGAGGGAGACGCTGCCGCTCCCGCCCGCCAGTCGACGATCAGTCGTTCAACTGATCCAGCGCCTTCTGGAAGCGGTTGGCGTGCGAACGCTCGGCCTTGGCCAGCGTCTCGAACCAGTCGGCGATCTCGTCGTGGGCTTCGTCACGCGCGGTCTTGGCCATACCCGGGTACATGTCGGTGTACTCGTGGGTCTCGCCGGCGATCGCGGTCTTCAGGTTGTCGGCGGTGCCACCAAACGGCAGGCCGGTAGCCGGGTCGCCACACTGCTCCAGGTACTCCAGGTGACCGTGCGCGTGGCCGGTTTCGCCTTCGGCGGTCGAGCGGAAAACCGCAGCGACGTCGTTGTAGCCTTCGACGTCAGCCTTGGCGGCGAAGTACAGGTAGCGACGGTTTGCCTGTGATTCGCCGGCAAATGCGGCTTTCAGGTTGTCTTCGGTCTTGGAGCCTTTCAGATGACATGTAGTTATCCTCCAGTCTTTCGTGATGATGCCGGTTCGAAACCGGCGGATTGCGGCGCAATATAGATGGCTCGCGATGCTCTGTATGAAATTGATTCTGGCAATTCACCCGATAGACTCAATTCTATCAGCGAGTCTAGATGGTTGCTATGGGCACTAATCCGAGTTCGTAAGCGATGCGAGCAGCAGATCGTCGTCTGCGCGATCAGGTGCCTCTAGGGACGACGGGCCTCGACGCACGACATATCGCAGCTGCACAACACGGCGTCACGCAGCGCCGCAATGGCCTCGGGTCGCGGGAAACTCTTGCGCCAGGCCAGCGCGACCACGCGCGACGGCGCGTCACGCTCGAACCGGCGGATGCTCAGCAGGCGCTCGGAAAATCGCTCGGCGCCCGGCGGCCGAACACGGCAGGATCGTGACCCCGAGACCACTGGCCACCATGTAGCGAATGGTCTCCAGTGACCCACCCTCGAGGGTTTGTGCCGGCGACTGCCTTCGCTGCCGACGCTGCATGCAGTCGGGACAGACCTCGAGTACCTGGTCGCGAAAACAATGTCCCGGCGCCGAGCAGCAGGACGTCTTCGTTGCGCAGATCGTCTACGTCGAAATCTGGCTTTCTGGTTCAGCGGGTGACTGCTCGGCAGCAGCAGCACGAACGGCTCGTCGGTAGAGCGGCAGCGTCTGCGACGCCCGGTTCGTCGAACGGCAACGAGATCAGGATCACATCGAGCTCACCGCGCTTGAGCTTCTCGGCCAGCGACCGCGGTGTAGTTCTCTTCGATCATCAGCGGCATCTTCGGCGCGCGTTCGGCCAGCTCGGGGATCAGGTGCGGCAACAGGTAAGGCCCGATGGTATAGATCGCACCGAGGCGCAGCGGGCCGTCGAGCTGATCCTGACCCTGGCGGGCGATCTGCGGATGCTGCTCGCCTCCTCCAGCACGCGCTGTGCCTGGGTGACGATCTGCTCGCCGATCGGGGTCACGCTGACCTCGCCCTTGCGCCGTTCGAACAGGCTCAGTCCGAGCTCTTCCTCGAGCTTTTTGACCGCGACACTGAGGGTCGGCTGGCTGATGAAGCACGCCTCGGCGGCATGCCCGAAATGCCGTTCACGCGCCACCGCGACGATGTACCTCAGTTCGTTCAGGGTCATAAGCGGGGGAATTTGCTCACAAATTCGGAAGTAAACACTGCTGGCATTATTTGTACCAACCAGCGTATGGGCTACTATAACCTGAAACTGGATAGGGAGAGCCGCTCGGGCTCTAACGGGCAATGACGTCAAGCATCACCGGCAACTCGCCGGACCACAATCTGCGGGAATCGGCATTTCCGCCAGGTACGCTGCGCGTCCTGCAGTTGACCGACACACATCTGTACGCCAACCCGGTCGGCACACTGCTCGGCATCAATACGCTGGATTCCTTCCAGCACGTGATCCGCTATTTTCGCGATCACCACTGGCCGCTCGACCTGCTGCTGGCAACCGGCGACCTGGTGCACGACGCCAGCCCCGAAGGCTACGCACTGATCGGCGACATGCTCGCCGGTTTCGGCGTGCCGGTATTCTGCCTGCCGGGCAATCACGACGTCCCGCCGGTGATGCGCGAGCATCTGACCGGGGCCAATGGTGCACACCGGGGTCGTGCAGGATCACGGCGACTGGCGCTTCGTGATGCTCGATTCGGTGATTCCGGGCGAAGAAGGCGGTCGTCTGGCAGCCGACCAGCTCGACGATCTCGAACAGGCACTGGCCTCGACCGATCGTCACACCCTGGTGTGCATGCATCATCAACCGGTCAAGGTCGGCAGCGCCTGGATCGACACCATGGCCATCGAGAATCCCGATCCGCTGTTCGAGATCATCGATCGCCACCCGCATGTGCGCGGCATACTGTGGGGCCATGTCCACCAGACCTTCGAGGGACACGCATGGCGCGATCCGCCTGATGGCCTCGCCGTCGACCTGCGTGCAGTTCGCGCCACGGATCGACGACTTCCAGGTCGACGAGGAACCACCGGGCTTCCGCCTGCTGGCGCTGTTGCCGGACGGCCAGATCCGCAGCGAGGTCGTGCGCATCGACGAGATGCCACAGGGACTCGAGATCGCCTCGTCCGGTTACTGATTACACCTGTTATTGATTTCACCTGCCGGGCCCTTCGCCTTCTGCTATGTTGGCGACAAACCCCCGACCTGAACCCATGCCAGGAGGTCACTGCGTGCCGGGCCTATCGAAACTACCCTGTCGGCGATCTCGCCGATCGCGACCGCCACGTGGCTGCAGCCTTGCCGTGCTGCTGGCGACCCCGCTCAGCTGCCTCGCCACGGACTACCCGCCGCCACCCGGCTCCTACCCGGTCGGACCCCTGGACGTCGTCATCACATCGCCGGCGCCCGACCTCGTGACGGGTGCGCCGCTGTCCGGCACGCGGCCAGGCACAACGGGCCCGCACATGATCGATCTGGCGAATGACGATTTCGGGTCGACCACGAATCCCTACGACCCATCCGTGCTGTTCGGCGCACCGCCCCGTGCTGCGGCACAAACCGAACAGCTGGCGGTCGAGCCACCGGCCACGATGATGCCGCCTGCCATGCCGGATTACGGCTACGCCGACCCTGCGCCGCCGCAATTTGCCAATGAGCGCGGATTCTCGATGGATTTTTCGCGTGACAGCCGTCAGGCCAACCCGGGGGGCTATTTCGAACAGCCCGCGCCGCCCTATGCGGATTACCCATCCACCCAGGCACCCGCGATGAACTACGACTCGCGCGCTGCGGCAATGGCCCATCCCGGCTACGACCCGGGTTACGGCGGCCAATATTCGCCGGGCCAGGGCTACGACTACGGCAGTGATTACACCGGGGGTCCGCCGCCAAGGCATGTCGATCCGGGGTATGTCGATCAGGACTACAGCGGTGGCTATGCCGGCTACCAGGAGGGTTATTACGCGCCGGGCTACACTGCCCCGCCCGCTCAACCCGACAGGCCCCTGGCAACCATGCCTGGCGCACCGACCGCTGGAGAGACCAGCGTCGCAGCGCCGGACAGTCGCTTCAGACCCCCCGAGTTGCTGCCGCAGTAACGGGTAGCGGTCTATCCGGTAGAAAAGCCGTGGAGACCCTGCTCCGGCAGGTCCTCACTGACCACGTCGGACACCTGCGCCAGCTCCGGTCCCTGCCACAGCCAGGCAGCGAGCCGTTGCAGCGCTTCATCATCTCCACAGGCAATCACCTCGACCCGACCATCCGGCCGGTTGAGCGCCCGCCCGGTGAGCCCGAGTTGCTCGGCCCGCTGACGTGTCGATGCCCGGAACCACACGCCCTGCACCCGTCCTTCGACAATGAAGCGGCGACAGGCCATTGCCTACTCGAGGTGCAGGATCACGGTCTCGCCGACCCGCAGGAGCTGTCCCTCGGACGGCTCGATCTCGGCGACCAGTTCATAGCGTGGCCCCTGGCCCGTCTGCGCCACCGGCTCGTACCCGACATGACTGACCGAGGCACTCAGATCCTGCCCACGCACCGTGGCACGTAACGCCGTTCCGGCATTCAGCCGATTGGCCTGGGCGCCGTCGACCTGGCCGCGGGCACGGTACACACGGTTGTCCGCCATGGTGACCAGTGCGGCACTCTGCAACTCGCTGACCACACTCTGGCCCGGCGCGGCATCGACCGCCAGCACGAGGCCGTCGAAAGGCGCAACCACGGCGCTATGCTCCAGATCGAGCCGCGCCTGGACCAGCGCCGCGCGCGCCGCTTCCGCAACCGAACGCGCGGCCTGCAAGGCAATCAGTGCCTGGTTGCGTTCAAAATCGGAAAGCACCGTGCGATCGTAGAGTTCAATGGCGCGCTCATCTTCGCGCTGCGCCTCTTCGAGCATCGCCACGGCATGTCGATGCGCAGCCAGCCGTCGGCTCACCTCGCTGCGATAACCGCGATCGTCGAGCGCCAGGAGTTTCTCGCCACGTTTGACCAGCTGGCCGGGGCGCACGTTGACATCGCGCACCACCCCGGACACCGGCGTACCAAGCTCCACACGCTGCGACCAACTGACCACCGCAGCCACATCTTCCGCCAGTACCGCCGTGGGCAATGCGATCAGCATCAGCGGTGCCAACCATGTCATCGGGTTTTTCACAGTGTGTTCTCCTGCGGCAGCAAGCGGCCGGCCAGCGCCTCCAGCTCTGCGCTGGTCAGTATCCAATCGAATTCGGCCTCGGCCTCGGCCAGGCGCACGGCCGATATCTCGGTCATGGCATCGCCCAGGTCGGTCTTCACCTCGAGCTCGTACAGCGCGCGGCTGCGATCGAGGTACAACTCGCGGTAATCGCCCCGCACCTTCAGCCCGTTGAGGCGCCGCTTCAGGTTTCCCTGACGCTGCCACAGCAACAGCAATTGCTGGCGCAGCTCAAGCTTGCGCGACTCGAGCCTGGCCCGCGACGCACGCAGCTCGGCCCGCGAGGCCGCCACGGCGGCATCCTTCGCGCCCCCGGTCAGCAGCGGCACCTCCAATACCAGCGCCGCACCCAGGGGATGCGTGGAGCTCGTGGTGCGGTTGTACACGCTGGCATCCAGTTCACCGCTGAGCACGGGGCCATTTCCGCGCCGCGCCGCCTCGACCCTGGCCTGCGCGGCGTCGATTTCGGCACGCAATGCCTTGAGCTCGGGATTGTTCTCCAGCACATCGGCCCATAGCTGGTCGTATTCGGCCCGCTCAACCGTGACATCGGGTGCCGCCGGGCGAACGAGGTTGGACACCAGGTCTTCGGGGCGACCCATCGCGATCGCCAGTTGCGAACGCGCCGCACGCTGTAGCGACTCGCTCTCGCTGCGCGCCTGCAGGGCCTCTTCATACAGCGCCTGTACCCGCAGCAGCTCGACATCCGACAGGCGCTTCAGCTCGTGCCGGTCGGCAGCGCGGTCGGCGGTGATAAAGGCACCGGCCATCGCCTCGTTGTCACGGGCAAACTGCAGGTCTGCCAGGATCACGTCGAAGAAACTGCGCATCACCTCGAGACGCGCCTGCTGGCGCGCCTGCAAGAGCCGCCACTCACCACCGTCACCGGCGAGGCGAGCGGCTTTTTCGCGCGAGGCGCTGTAGCCGAAGTCATAGAGACGCTTGCGCAGTGCCAGGCTGGCGCTGCTGTCGTTACTATCCCGGTCTGGCGAGACATAGGCGGGGCGGACGGCGCGTAGCCGCCCAACCGCATCCAGGCGGATACCCGACACCGCCTCGGCCTCGAGCAATGCCGCCGCACGTTCATCGCGGCGCGCCAGTGCCATTTCGAGGACTGGGGTATCGGTGCGGGAGAAGGCCAGCGCATCATCCAGCGACAAGGGTTCGGGCAGCGGCTGTTGCTCTGCCGCGACAGCCGCCCCTGTTGCCAGCAGCCAGGCAGCTGCAAGCATCGAGCACCTGCACTTCGCCATCAGCGGGCCGCGCGCTTGTATCGGGTGAAGGTCTGGTCGTTGTAGGCCTGCTCCACCACATACTTGCCGAGCAGCATGAACTCATCCTTGTCACGCGTCGCACCGGTAAAGCGCGCCCGCTTGATGTAGTTCCCATCCAGATCGAAGAACGCAAAGACCGGGGTCGCCCGCACCCGGGATTTGCTGGTTCATCCTATGGTTACTACATCACCCGCGTCGGGGTCATTCGCAGTAAGGTCAAACTCAATTAAGGTGCCTCACAAACCGAAGCCTGGTAAGGACCTGTTTGAATACCACCGCCAACATTCACGATCGGGGCAGTTGGAGGGTTATTGTTCGGACATGCGACAACAGTCATCTGTACGTCCCTTACAATGGTATTAATCAGGACACCGTTTCTCCATTCCTCAACATAAATACACAAAACACCTACTTCCAGGGGCCCCGTTGGGTTAGGAATGATAGTTACGTCACCTGTTGTCGGATTTATAGAAACTGACCAGTTTGGCCCAAGTGGATTTTTCACGTGGTAAGGGCGGTAAGGAACGACCTGTCCTGGATCACTGTAGCAATCACCCAAGTAGTAAGCCAATGAGTCTCCGTCAGTGGCACCGCACCTTGGTTAAAGGTAAAAGGCTGACCTGCACAGATATAAGGTACCGGTAAGTTATTGAACTGAGGCGAGCTGTTACATGTACCCAGTCCTGTGCAGGTCAGCCTTTTACCTTTAACCAAGGTGCCTGTAGCCCCGACGGAGACTCATTGGCTTACTACTTGGTCATCTACGTAATTGCCGGACAGGTCGTTCCTTACCTCCCTGGTTATGATGCGCAAAATCCACTTGGGCCAAACTGGTCAGTTTCTTGTAGGAATTGCCGCAGGTAACGTATCATTCCTAACCCAACGGCCCCCTGGAAGTAGGTGTTTTGTGTATTTATGTTGAGGAATGGAGTTTTTAACAGGTGTCCTGATTAATACCATTGTAAGGGACATTACAGATGACTGTTTGTGGGCATCTCCAAACAATAACCCTCCAACTGCCCCAATCGTGAATGTTGGCGGTGGTATTCAAACAGGTCCTTTAGGGTTCGGTTTGTGGAGGCACCTTTGACCCAAGACGCGGGTGATGTAGTAACCATGTCGCATGGAATCAGCAAATCCCCGGGGCGGGCGACCCAGGTCTTTGCGTTCTTCGATCTGGATGGGAACTACATCAAGCGGCGCGTTTTACGGTGCGACGCGTGGACAAGGATGAGTTCATGCTGCTCGGTATTGTGGTGGAGCGGCCTAGACCAGACCTTCACCCCGTGCTCAAGCGCGCGGCCCCGCTGATGGCGAAGTGCAGGTGCTCGATGCTTGCCGGCTGCTGGCGACAGGGGCGGCTGTCGCGGCAGAGCAACAGCCGCTGCCCGAACCCTTGTCGCTGGATGATCGGCTGGCTCTTCTCCCGCACCGATACCCGGTCCTCGAAATGGCACTGGCGCGCCGCCATCGACGTCGGCGGCATTGCTCGAAGCCGAGGCGGTGTCGGTATCCGCCTGGACGCAGTTGGGCGGCTACGCGCATCCGCCCCGGCCTCTGTCTCGCCAGACCGGGATAGTAACGACAGCAGCGCCAGCCGCTGGGCGCTGCGCAAGCGTCTGTATCACTTCCGGTCTCGGC
Source organism: uncultured Gammaproteobacteria bacterium (assembly GCA_963719025.1). Taxonomy (GTDB): domain Bacteria; phylum Pseudomonadota; class Gammaproteobacteria; order Chromatiales; family Chromatiaceae; genus Thiosocius. The sequence goes on from CAVRBK010000032.1 coordinate 30,656, forward strand.
GCCCCTCGCGCGAAAAAGCCGCTCGCCTCACCGGTGACGGTGGTGAGTGGCGGCTCCTTTGCAGGCGCGCCACGGCGCGGTCTCGAGGTGATGCGCAGTTTCTTCGACGTCCTGGCAGACCGTGAACAAGGCCGGTGCCTTTATCACCGCCGACCGCGCTGCCGACCGGCACGAGCTGGAGCCTGTCGGATGTCGAGCTGCTGCGGGTACAGGCGCTGTATGAAGAGGCCCTGCAGGCGCGCAGCGAGAGCGAGTCGCTACAGCGTGCGGCGCGTCGCAACTGGCGATCGCGATGAGCGGCCCGAAGGAGCGGCCATTGTCCGACCTCGTTCACCCGGCGGCACCCGATGTCACGGCTGAGCGGGCCGAATACGACCAGCTATGGGCCGATGTGCTGGAGAACAATCCCCGAGCTCAAGGGCGTTGCGTGCAAAATGGAGCCGCCCCACGCAGGCCAGGGTCGAGGCGGCGCGGCGCGGAAATGGCCCCGTGCTCAGCGGTGAACTGGAATCTGCAGCGTGTATAACCGCACCACGAGCTCCACGCATTGGGTGCGGCGCTGGTATTGGAGCGCCGCTGCTGACCGGCGGGGGCGCGAATGTCGCCGTCGGCGGCCTCGCGGGCCGAGCTGCGTGCGTCGCGGGCCAGGCTCGAGTCGCGCAAGCTTGCTGCGCCAGCAATTGTGCTGTGGCAGCGTCGGCTGAGCATCTGAAGCGGCGCCTCGACGGTGAAGTACAGGGCGATTGCCCGCGAGTTGTACCTCGATCAGCAGGGCCCGGCGCGCTGTACGAGCTCGAGGTGAAGACCGACCTGGGCGATGCCATGACCGAGATATCGGCCGTGCGCTACCTGGCCGAGGCCGAGGCCGAATTCGATTGGATACTGACCAGCGCAGAGCTGGAGGCGCTGGCCGGCCGCCGCAGGAGAACACACTGTGAAAAACCCGATGACATGGTTGGCACCGCTGATGCTGATCGCCACGGCGGTACTGGCGGAATGTGGTTGCGTAGGAGTTTTGGTCGCAGCGTGTAGAGCTGGTACGCCGGTGTCCGGGGTGGTGCGCGATGCATCCCACAGCCGATGG
>CAVRBK010000033.1:0-12859 GCA_963719025.1 uncultured Gammaproteobacteria bacterium
GAGAGTTCGGATTGACGTAGCCCAGGCCCTGCCACTTGCCCTGCGCATTCTCGATGTTCACGACCTGGCCCGGCGAAACCCTTCAGCGGCGTTGCGTCGTTATCGATTTCGTTCGAGTAGACCCACAGGTGACCCGCGCGCAACCGCCGGTCTTCGTTCTTTTGCAGACGGATTACGTCGTTCATCACGTGCGGGCGGCACAGAAAGCGCGCGAAAGATCAACGGCTGCGCGGCAAAGGTATTACAGGCGGTCATGGTGCCTTTCTCCAGTCCGGTCTTGAACCAGCGCACGCGCTGCGCCGAACTGCCATGGGTAAATGACTCGGGCGTCACGATAACCACGCGACTGCTTTTGCAGGCGGTCGTCGCCGATCGCACTGGCCGCATTCAGTCCCTCCTCGATGTCACCGCGCTCCAGCAGCTGGCGGCTGCGGCTCGCATGGTGCCCCCAGATGCCGGCAAAACAATCGGCCTGCAGTTCCTGTTTTACCGACAGCTGGTTGGCTCCGCTCCTCGCACAGGCCGCGCTTGGCCTTCTGCACCTTGCCCGAGATCCCCAGCAGGGTCTGCACATGATGGCCGACCTCGTGCGCGATCACGTAGGCCTGGGCAAAATCGCCCGGGCGCATCGTGGCGGTCGCTTCAGGTCGTCGAAGAAGCCGAGATCGAGGTAGACCTTCTGGTCACCCGGACAATAGAACGGCCCCATCGCCGCCTGGCCCATGCCGCAGGCCGAATTGACCGCACCGCGATACAGCACCAGGCGCGGCTCCTTGTAGTGTCGCCACTGCGCCTTGAACAGGCTGTTCCAGGTCTCCTCGGTATCGGCCAGCACGACCGACGACGAAATCGACCATTTCCTTCTCCTGCGCCGGTCTGCTTGACCTCGCCCTCGGGCCGATGGCGGAGCTGATCGGCGCTCCGGTCCCGGCCAGGCCGCCGAGCAGGCCGCCCAGGCCGCCGCCGCTGAAGTAACTGTAGGCGCCGAGCGCCAGCACCGCGACGATCGTCCCCTTCACGCCGAGGAATCTGAACACCAGCGGCAGCAGGCGCAGCAGGCCACCGCCACGGCCACCCCCGAGACTGCCCAGACCCCCAAGACCACCGACCGACGATCCGCGCCGGTCCTCGATGTTGCTGCTCTGTCTTCTACCCTTCCAACGCATCGTACGAATGTCCTCTGCCCACCGGCCAGTCATCGCGCGCCGCGCGAGTGCAGACACAGCTTGGCAGCGGACAGACCGGATCATCTGGTATGCCGGCGAGTTTAACGCTTCGGCCCGGACGCACCCGCCCGCACGGTTTGCGACCCGCCGCCGCACGCACGATTCTGGATAATCGCGCGATCGGGTTAAAGTGCGCGCAGTTTCGGGGAGAAGACAGATGGCCGACAATCAGATCCTGCTGGGTGGCACCGGCGACAAGCAGATTTATCTCAACGCCGGCATGGCCAATCGCCACGGCCTGATCACCGGCGCCACCGGTACCGGCAAGACGGTCACCCTGCAGGTGCTGGCCGAATCCTTCTCGCGCCTGGGCGTGCCCGGTGTTCACCGCCGACGTGAAAGGCGACCTGTCCGGGCTCGCCGGCGCCGGCAAGGCACACCCCAAGATCGATGAACGCCTGCAGTACATCGGCATCGAGGGACACGCCTTCGAGCCCAGCCCGACCGTGTTCTGGGACGTCTTCGGCGAAAAGGGTCACCCGGTGCGCACCACGGTCTCGGAGATGGGACCGACCCTGCTGAGCAACCTGCTGGAGCTGAACGAGACCCAGGAAGGCGTGATGCAGATCGCGTTCAGCGTCGCCGACGACCAGGGCCTGCTGCTGCTCGACCTCAAGGACCTGCGCGCGATGCTCAACTGGGTGGCCGACAACGCCAGCGAACGTCGAACGCGCCTACGGGCGCATCTCGACGCGCCAGCGTCACGCGCCATCCTGCGGCGCCTGCTGGTGCTCGAAGAGGCCGGCGGCGACGTCTTCTTCGGCGAGCCGGCGATCCGCATCGAGCACCTGATGCAGAACGATTTTTCCGGCCGCGGCGTGATCAGCATCCTGGATGCGACCACGCTGTACCACTCGCCGCGGATCTACGCGACCTTCCTGCTGTGGCTGCTGTCGGAGCTGATGGAGGAACTGCCGGAACGCGGCGACGCCGACCTGCCCGCGCCTGGTGTTCTTCTTCGACGAGGCGCACCTGCTGTTCGAGCAGCGCACCCAAGGCGCTGCTGCGAGAAGATCACCCAGGTGGTGCGCCTGATCCGCTCCAAGGGCGTCGGCGTGTTCTTCGTCACCCAGTACCCCAACGACGTGCCCGACGAGGTGATCGGCCAGCTCGGCAATCGCATCCAGCACGCCCTGCGCGCCTTCACGCCGCGCGACCGCAAGGCGGTCAAGGCCGCGGCCGAGACCTTCCGCGAGAATCCGGCATTCGACACCGAAGAGGTCATCGGCCAGCTCGGCGTCGGCGAGGCACTGATCTCCACGCTCGATCGCCAAGGGCGTGCCGACCATGGTCGAACGCACCCTGATGGCGCCACCGCGCTCACAGTTCGGTCCGATCGACGACGCCAGGCGCGCCAGCTGATCGAGCCGCTCACCGCTCAAGGGCGCCTATGAGCAGACGGTCGATCGCGAGTCGGCCTACGAGCTGCTGCAGCAGCGCGAACAGGAACTCGCCCAACAGCGTGAGCAAGAGGGGCGACGGCCGAACGCGCACGAGGCAAGGAGAAGCAACGCAAACAGGAGGAGAAAGGCGGCAAGCCGCCAGGGCAGCGGCGGGCAACCGTCAGAGCGTCGGCGAGGCCCTGGCCAAGTCGGTTGCACGCACGATCGGCTCGACCCTGGGTCGCCAGATCGTGCGTGGCATCCTCGGTTCGATCATCGGCCGACGCTAGCGGAAAACCCGCAGCACGCCGGAGTCTGTCGGCGAACTCCTGGGTGCACTTGCGCACCTGGCCGGTGCGCGTATCGACCACCCATACCGCGGCTTCCGAGGCCTCGACGCCCTGGTAACGGCCGCGGTCGTCGCCGCGTCGGACCGGCTCGGTGTGCGCCGCTGGCGAGCGAGCATCACGCCCATACCCCGGCATTACGTCCAGGTCTTCATATCGCTCTGCCAGCGTCAGCTCCAAACGAAGGATCAGCCGATCCGACTAGGTAATCACCGGTGGCGCAGCCAAATGCCGCGGCTTCCGGAATCACCCCTGCGCAAAAGCCATTTGTTCCCATTGTCGACAAGGGTTTAAGGTGCGGCTGCAACAGACCAGCGGAATCCAGGATGACCGCGAAGACGCCTGCAAGACGCCACCAGCCCCTATCTGCAGCAGCATGCCGACAACCCGGTCGACTGGTGGCCCTGGTGCGACGAGGCGCTGGAACTGGCGCGCCGCGAGGACAGGCCGATCCTGCTGTCGATCGGCTACTCGGCCTGCCACTGGTGCCACGTGATGGCGCACGAGTCGTTCGAGGACCCGGCGACCGCCGCGGTGATGAACGCGCTGTTCGTCAACATCAAGGTCGACCGCGAGGAGCGCCCCGATCTCGACAAGATCTACCAGACCGCCCACCAGCTGCTGGCGCGCCGCCCCGGCGGCTGGCCGCTGACGGTGTTCCTGACGCCGGACGACCACAGCCCGTTTTTTGCCGGCACCTATTTTCCGCCGAGCCCGCGCCACGGCCTGCCCGCCTTTCCGCGACCTGCTGCGCCAGATCGAGAACGCCTACCGCGAGCAGCGCGAGGCGATCGACGCGCAGAACGCCTCGCTGCGCGACGCCCTGGCTGCAGCTGGACGCGCACGACCGACGGCGAACCGGACGACGCCCCGCTGCTCGAGGCGAGCACGCGAGCTGGCCGGCCAGTTCGACGCGCGCACGGCGGCTTCGGCGGCGCGCCCAAGTTTCCGCACCCGGGCACGCTGCGCTTCCTGCTGCGCGAAGGCGCAGCGGCGCGGCGACGACACCGCCCGCCACATGGCCCTGCTCACCCTGGAGCAGATGGCCAACGGCGGCATCAACGACCACCTCGGCGGCGGCTTCTGCCGCTACTCGGTCGACGCAGCAGTGGATGATCCCGCACTTCGAAAAGATGCTGTACGACAACGGCCAGCTGCTGGCGCTGTATGCCGAGGCCTGGGCCGCCAGCGACCACCGGCCGCTGTTCAGGCACGTCTGCGAGCGCACCGCCGAGTGGGTGATGCGCGAGATGCAGTCACCCTGGGCGGCTACTACGCCAGCCTCGATGCCGACAGCGAGGGCGAGGAAGGCCGCTTCTACGTCTGGACCCCGGCCGAGGTGGCGACACTGCTCGATCCCGAGGAGTACCGGGTGTTCGCGCGCGCGTTTCGGCCTCGACCGCGCGGCCAACTTCGAGGGCCGCTGGCATCTGCACACCTTTACCGACACCGCGGAGCTGGAGGAGCCCACCGGCCTCGAGGCGGGCGAGGTCCGCAAACTGCTGCTCAGCGCACGCGACAAGCTGCTGGCCGCAGCGCGACAAGCGCGTGCGCCCCGGGCGCGACGAAAAGATCCTGACCAGCTGGAACGCGCTGATGATCAAGGGCATGGCGCCGGCCGGACGCCTGCTGGAGCGCCGCGACTGGATCGATTCGGCCGAGCGCGCCCTGCGCTATCTGATGGAACACCACTGGCACGACGGCCGCCTGCTGGCCACCAGCCGCGACGGCAAGGCCCAGCTCAACGCCTACCTCGACGACTACGCCTACCTGATCGACGCGCTGCTCGAGCTGCTGCAGGCACGCTGGCACAGCGAATACCTGGAATTCGCCTGCAGCTCGCCGAGCGCCTGCTCGAGCATTTCGAGGACCCGGAGCACGGCGGCTTCTTCTTCACCTCGGACGACCACGAAACCCTGGTCCATCGTCCCAAGCCGCTGGCCGACGACGCCATGCCGAGCGGCAACGGCGTCGCCGTCGAGGCCCTGCAGACACTCGCCCTGCTGACCGGGGATCCCCACCTGCAGGAGGCCGCGGACCGGGCATTGCGCGCCACCTGGCCGGCGATCGAGGGCGCGCCCTACGCGCATGTCGGCCTGCTCGAGGGCCTGCAGAACCACCTCGAGCCCCCCGAGCAGCTGGTGATCCGTGGCGTAGACCCGGAACTCAAGCACTGGCGAAGGCGGCCTGCAGCCGCTATGCGCCCGGCAAGAGCGTCTTTGCCATTCCACTGGGGGAACGGCAGCTGCCGCCCGGACTCGCGCAAAAAAGCGGCCGGGACGGACAAACCCTGGCCTACCGCTGCCGCGGTAGCCTGTGTGAGCCCCCGATCCGTCATCCGGGTCATGTGAAACCTGTTGCCTGGACGCTGTCCTCGACGAATTGATCCGGAAGAAAACGGAATAATCGTGCATTTGTCACGTCTTTCCGCCACATGAGCTGACAGCAACAGCTCTTTGTTCGGTAAGTTCGGACGCCAGCGCAAGCTGCGCGAGCAGATCTGCGCTGAGCGCGACCGTCTTTACCGGATCGCCTGGTCCTGGTGTCATGACAGCCACCAGGCCGACGACCTGGTGCAGGAGACACAGGCGCGCGCGCTGGCGAAGATCGACAGCCTGCGCGAGGAGAGCCGCCTGCAGGTCTGGCTGACCCAGATCCTCGCCAATCTGTATCGCGACCAGTTTCGGCGCGTGCAGCCGGAAACCGGCCTGGAGGCCGAACTCCTGGCCGCCTCCGGAGGCCCGGAGCACGCCACCGACCGCAGTCAGCTGATCGCGCGTACCCGCGAGGCCATCGAGCGGCTCAAGGACGACCAGCGCCAGGTGCTGACCCTGGTCGACATCGCTGAATTCAGTTACGCGGATACCGCCGTCATCCTCAGCGTGCCGGTCGGCACCGTGATGAGCCGACTGTCGCGCGCACGCCAGCGCATGCGCGAGATTCTTGAACAGCAAGGCATAGGACGTGCCGACGTAGTACCGCTGAGGAGACCCAGATGAGAGCAGAAGACGACCTTGAACTGAACGCCTATGTCGACGGCGAACTGAGTCCGGACCAGCAGGCCGAATTGCTCGAATCGATGCGCAGCGATCCCGATCTCGCACGCCACGCCTGCGAACTCGGTCAACTCAAGGCACAGCTGCGCCTCGCGTACGCCGACCCACCGAAACCGCGGCAGGGCGTGGCGAAGGTAGGCGCCTCCTGGCGGGCGATTGCAGCCGGCTTTGCGCTGCTTGGCCTCGGCCTTGTCAGCGGCTGGCTGCTGCACGCCAACGCGCCCGGCCTGGGGATCCAGGGCGATCGCTTCGTCATGCTCGATCCGGACGGCCGCGGCCAGGCCCCGGCGCTTACCGAGGGCGAGACCCGCATCGTGTTCCACCTGACCAATCCCGATCAGCCGGTGGCCGGCGAGTTGCTCGATGAAGTCGAGCTGATGCTGGGGGCCTACCAGTCGACAGTCGCCCGCTGCGCGTCGAGGTGGTCAGCCACAGCGACGGCCTGCAGCCTGTTGCGCGAAAGCCTGTCCCAGCACGCCGCACGTATCCATCAACTGGCCGGCCGATTCGAGAATCTGACCTTCGTGGCCTGCCAGAACACGATCAATCGCCTCAAGGTCGAACACGGCATTGAGGTCAAGCTGGTGCCGGATGCCGAGGTGATCGATTCCGGCGTGAGCCATGTCGTTAACCGACAAAAAGAGGGCTGGTCCTATATCAGGGTCTAGCCGTAAACCACCAGCGAACTGCCTGAGAGCAGAAAACAGGAGAGAGAGAAGATGAAAATGTTGAAGAATATTGTTTTGGCGGGCCTGGTTGGCCTGTTGGCCTGGACCGGTGTCACGGTTGCAGCATCGGAAGGCGAAAGGCAAAAGGTCGTCTATCACATCAATGGTGACAACCCGAAACAGCAGGCCGGAGCGCTGCGCAATATCCAGAATCACATCAACGCGGTCGGCAAAGACAACCTCGACCTGCGCGTGGTGATGCATGGAAACGGCGTATCGATGGTCCTGTTGCCCGAGCATCTCGGACAACGTGAAGGGATTCAAGAACGCCAATGCGGATCCGCAGATGCAGGCCAGCATCGACGGCCTCAAGGACCAGGGCGTCGCGTTCAAGGTCTGTGCCAATACCCTGCAGGGCCGCAAGGTGAGCAGGGAGAATGACCTTTACATGGTCGAGGAGGGCGATATCGTGCCCAGCGGTGTCGCCGAACTGGCCATCCTTCAGGGGCAGGGATTCAGCTATATCAAACCCTGAACCGCAACGCCTGCCCCCGCGGGGGCAGGCGAATGCCCCCCGAGTCAAACTGAAGCCCGCTGCGACGCGGGCTTTCTTTGTTCCGCCCGGAATCCCGACAGGATTTGCGAAATAATCGGGGCCGGATCTCGGTCTACCTTCTGATGGCCAAACTACGCACAGATTTCGACACCCTGGTTGACGCACTCGCGCCGGAGCTGTTTCGTTACGCCCTGGGCCTGTGCCAGAACCCGCATACCGCGGAGGACCTGGTACAGGAAACCTTCCTGCGCGGCTGGCGTTCGCGCGATGATCTGCGCGACACCAAGGCCGCCCGTGCCTGGTTTTACACCATCCTGCGCAACGAGCATGCGCGACTCTACGAACGCCAGCGTCCGGATGTCCGGGATCCGCATGAACTGCCGGAGATCCCGGTGCAGGGCTACGATACCCGCGCCGAGGCCTTCGTCATGCGCCGCGCCCTCGCCGGCCTGAGCAATGAATACCGCGAACCGCTGCTGCTGCAGGTGATCGGCGGTTTCAGCTGCAAGGAAATTGGCAAGCTGCTCGAGCTCAACACCAATACCGTACTCACCCGGCTGTTCCGTGCCCGCAAAACACTGCGTGAACAGCTCGCCGACTCCGACAAGCGGGAGGCCATCTGATGAACTGCCTGGAATTCCGTCGCCAGCTGCTGACCGACCCGTTTACCAAGGATGAAGCGGTTCTCACCCACGAAGATCAGTGCACCGAGTGCGCCGGCTTTGCCCGCAATCTCGCGCCCAGGAAGTCCGCATGCGCAGTCTGCTGCTGGACGTTGCGCCACCCGAGGGCCTCGCCGGGCGGATCAAGCTGGCGACCCGCTCTGAACAGGGCGCCAGTACGCGCCGGCGCTGGTGGTACAGCGCCGCAGCGACCGTGCTGCTGACCATCGGGGTAAGCATGGTCTCGCTGATGAGCACCTCGCTGGAGCGCGGCAACGTCGCGTTGGCACAGTCGGTGCTGAACCACATCGAGGACGAATCGGCGCACCTGCGCGAGGCCCATCCGGTCTCCGATGGACGGCTGAAATGGGTCTTCAAACGCTTTGGGGCGCAACTGGTCGCGGAAATTGGACAGGTGAATTTCGCTGCCGAGTGCCTGATGCGCAAAAGGAACGGGGTACACCTGGTGTTGCCAGGCAAGGTGGGGCCGATCACCGTGTTCTTCATGCCGGGCGAAATGGCGGATGCGCCCATGCCGGTCGAATCCGCGCGTTTCCGGACGGATCATTCCGACCGTCTGGGGCAGTATCGCGGTGGTGGGCGAACATGGCGAGCCGCTGGAAGGGCTGGGGGATCGCCTGGCAGCCGCGGTCGATTGGCCTCGATCAGGTGACCGATTCAGGCATCCTCGGGCGAGGTCCTCTTCGGCCCGCCGCTGCGCAGCAACAGAATGGTTGAGCGACACTGCCGACAGCGCAGGAACTGACTGCCACGCAGCAGGCGCATCCAGAAGCTGCGGTGATAACGCGTCAGCTCCGTGCCACCACAGGTGTGACAAACTTGTTTTCGGGTAATCCAGCCCAATGATGCTCCGCGAACTGCCGTTGGTCCTTCGGCGCTATTCTAACCCGCAGACAGGCGATGCGATGGGCCGACTTGGTCCTGCTCGCCCGTCAAAATCAGCCCGGCCACTTTTCCCTCCCAGTTTGCCGCCGCATCATCGTCGCTGGAACGTGCATCGACCCAGCGCGCTGCACCGTCGGCCGTCTGTTCGCGCTTCCAGAACGGCGCGCGTGTCTTCAGATAATCGATGATGAACTCGCAGGCCCGAAAGGCCTCGCCACGATGCGCACTGGCGACCGCGACCAGCACGATCGGATCCTGCGGCCGCAGGTCGCCGACCCGGTGCACCAGCCGCACCTCAGTTCCCAGCGCCCGGCGGCCTCGTCGACGATGGCCGCCAGCGCCTTTTCGGTCATGCCGGGATAGTGCTCGAGGGTCATGCCGCCGACCCTGTCGCCGTGATTGAGATCGCGCATCAGGCCGACAAAGCTGACCACGGCGCCGACCGAGGCGTTGCCGGCAAACCGGCGCCATCTCGGCCAGCACATCCAGCGCCGTCGCCTGCGAATCTCTACCTCGATGGCATCGCTCCCTCCGCCATGCGCTCAACCACCCGTTACCGGGGGAAAAAACCCACTTCGTCGCCGTCCTGCAGGGCCTGTTCGTCGTTTGCCATCTCCTGGTTCACCGCGACCAGCACACGCTTATCCTCGGCGAACACCTCGCCCCATTCACCACCGCGGGCGGCCAGCTCGGCACGCAGGCCAGCGACCGTCGCGGGGAACTCCTGCAGGGTCTCCTCGGCACCGCCCGAGCCGTTCCCGCAGACTGGCGAAATACAGTATCCGAATCATGGAAGCAGCTCGCTGAACGGAAGAAACGCCACATCTTCGCCGCGTTTGAGCACCTGGCCCTCGGGTATCACGGCCAGGCCGTTGGCCCAGGTCACGGAACTGAGTACGCCGGAAGAACGACTCGGATGGACGCTCATGCGCGCGACCCCGTCATCGTCGAACCGAGGCGGGCGCGATGAAATTCACGTCGCTTGTCCGGCCTCGGCCAATCGAAATCGGCCTTTACCTGCATCGGCTGCAGTCGCCAGTCGTCGCTGCCCTGCAGGCGCAGGATGAAAGGCCGCACGAACAGCAGAAAGGTCACGAACAGCGATACCGGGTTGCCCGGCGAGCCGATAAACGGGGTACCGTCGACATGGCCGAACGCGACCGGCTTGCCGGGACGGATCGCGATCTTCCACATCTCCAGCGAACCCAGCGCCTCGACGGCGGGTTTGACGTGGTCCTCCTCGCCGACCGAGACGCCGCCGGAGGCAAACACCAGATCGGCCCTCTGCGCACCCCGCGTGAGCGCCGTCTTGGTCGCCTCCAGGGTATCTTCGACGATGCCGAGATCGATCACCTCGCAGCCCAGCGCCTGCAGCAGCGCGGTCGCGGTGAACAGGTTCGAATTGTAGATCTTGCCCGGTGCCAGCGGTTCGCCGGGCATCAGCAGTTCGTCACCGCTGGCGAACAGCGCAACACGCGGCCTGCGGCACACCTTCAGCCTGGCGACACCGACCGAGGCCGCCAGGCCCAGGTGCTGTGGCAACAGGCGGGTGCCGGCGGCGACCACCTCGTCTCCGGCGCTGATGTCCTCACCACGCCGACGGATGTTGCTGCCCTCCTCCACCGGCATCGATGCACACCGCCCTCATTGGGCTCGCAGACCTCCTGCATGACCACGGTGTCGGCACCGTCGGGAATCGGTGCACCGGTAAAGATCCGTGCCGCGGTACCCGGCTGCAGCGGTTCCGGAGAGACACCGGCCGGAACGCGCTGCGACACCGGCAGCTCGCAGCCACTGCCGGGCAGTCCGCGGCACACAGCGCATAACCATCCATGGCGCTGTAATCCCAGCCCGGCACATCGAGGGTGCTCGCGACAGGCGCCGCCAGAACCTGTCCCAGCGCATCGCGCAAGGCCACCGTCTGCCGCCCGGTCAACGGTGTGGCGGCCGCCACCAGCTGTTCCACGGCGGCCTCGAACGGGATCAATCCGCTCAAGGTTGGCGTGCAGCTCAGTTCAGACATTCAGGGTCTCCCCGCAAACTGGCGAACAACAGCGGGCCAACAGGCCATGTCACAGCGCAAACCCGAACGTTTCTTTGAAACGCGCATCGAAATCGGATCGGCTCAGCGCGTGGTTCTGGGTGCCGGCATGCTCGATCTTGATCGACCCCAGCAGCGACGCGATGCGCCCGGTGACTCCCAGTCCAGTGCCGTTCTGCAGGCCGTACAGCAGGCCGCCGCGATAGGCATCGCCACAACCGGTCGGATCGACCAGGTGCTGGGCCGGCGCCAGCGGGATATCGATCACCGCTGCCGTCGGCATAGATGGTCGAGCCCTCGCCGCCGCGGGTCACGATCACCGCCTCGACCTCGCGCGCCAGCTGCTGCGGTGACTTGCCGGTGCGCTCCTGCATCAGCTTGGCCTCGTAGTCGTTGAACGCCAGCCAGGTGGCCTGCGAGGCAAAGCGATTCAGATCGTCGCCGTCGAACATCGGCATGCCCTGGCCGGGATCGAAGATAAACGGAATACCCGCCTCGGCGAACTGCTCGGCATGCTCGATCATGCCCTGGCGACCGTCCGGCGAGACCATGCCGATCGCGACGCCTCGACGTCGCTCGACCTGGTTTCATGGGCGAAATTCATCGCCCCGGGATGGAAGGCGGTGATCTGGTTGTCGTCCTGGTCGGTGGTGATATAGGCCTGCGCGGTTACGTATCGCCGATCTCGCGCAACGCATCGCGCGAGATGCCATGCCCGTCCATCCAGTCGGCATAGGGCGCGAAGTCGCTGCCCGACCGTGCCCATCGGCAGGCCATCGCCGCCGAGCAGGTTCAGGTTGAACGCGATGTTGCCGGCACAGCCGCCGAAGTTGCGACGCATCTCGGGCACCAGAAAGGACACATTCAGGATGTGCACCTGGTCGGGAAGAATATGGTTCTTGAACTGGTCCTGAAACACCATGATGGTGTCAAAGGCCATGGAACCGCAGATCAGTGCTGACATCGAAAATCCTTGATAATTCGGCGCGCGTCAGCCGTCTTAACTTGCAGGCCGGAAAACCGCCGGACAACTGGTGCATGATTGGAATCGAGATGGTACCGTATGCGGGGTTTAGCTGGCTAAAATCGCTTTGAAGATGGTCAGCTGGTCGTCTTGAGACCCGACTGAACCCTATAACTAGAGAGATTGGAGGAACCCATGCTGAATAAGAAAATCCTGCTGGCAGCCGTATTCGCCGCTTCCTGCGCCACCGGTTCTGCTTTTGCAGCAGACGAAAAAGCCGTTACCGAAGCGGCCATCCAGGCAGCCATTGCTGCGCAGAAGGCAGCGGCAGCCGTCGGTGGCGAATGGCGTGACACCGGCAAGGTCATCAAGCAGGCCCAGGCCGCCGCTGCCGAAGGCAACTTCGGCAACGCGCAACAACTGGCCAAGAAGGCCGAAGACCAGGGCAAGATCGGCAAGGCCCAGGCGCTTGGCGAGGTCGGTGTCGGTAACCCGGGTTACCTGTACAACTGATCGAAAGCTTCATCGGTTGAAAAAGGCCCCGCCATCGAGCGGGGTTTTTTGTGTTCCGATTCAATCGGCGGGTCAGATCGGCGCGGGCCGAGAATCAGCGCCCACACCAGTATCGCCAGGCCGATCGACAGAACACCGCGGCCGATCCAATATCCTTGGCCCGCCCGGACAGCTCGTGGTGCTCCGGGCCGAAGCGGTCGACCGTGGCCTCGATCGCCGAATTGAGCAGCTCGACGATCATCACCAGTATCCAGCTGCCGACCAGCAGGGCCCTCTCGACACCGCCGTCGCCCAGCCACAGCCCCAGCGGCACCAACAGGATCGCGAGCAGCAGCTCCTGGCGAAACGCCGCCTCGTGACGGAAAGCGGCTCGCAAGCCCCTGCACCGAATACCCGAAGGCGCGGACGATGCGGGTCAGCCCGCCGGTTTGTTGAATTCAGACATGCCGATTCGGGCGGATCATGTGCCTGATCGGCCTTCGACCAAAACGATCAATCCGCCTGCCCATGCCAACGCAGGTCGAGTTCACGTGCCGCA
>CAVRBK010000034.1:0-39362 GCA_963719025.1 uncultured Gammaproteobacteria bacterium
GGACAGGAAGGCGACGCGCTTGAGTGGGCGCTTGAGCGGCTCAGCCTCGCTCTTGCATTGGTCGAAGCGGTACACGGCGGATTCGGCCGCATCGATGGCCTCGCGCACCAGTCGATAGCTGTTGTCGTCGTCTGCCTTGTTGGGCAGCAGTACCAGCGCGTCACCGGCACCCGATGCGTCGAGTGACTTGAACGCCGGCTGCAGGCCGAGGCCAAACTGGCGCGGCGTGAACGCTTTTTCCTCACCGAGTCCGACGAGCATGACCCGTACTGCCGCGCAGCCTTCGAGGTCATAGAGCATCTGGGTCTGGCCGATATCGCCGGAGAAATCGTTGCGTTTCAGGATGCGCCTGATCTGGCCGGAAAGTGCGTCGTCGAGCGCCTTCGCGAGTGGCGTGAGGCGATTGTTCTCGTGAACCCCGACCAACAGGCATGCCGTTTTTGCCGTATTCGGGGTACCAATCTTGCAGCTGTATTCCATGATTCCTCTCGCGTGGTTTGAGTGCCGCAAGTTTGACTTTCTCTTGCGGACTGTTGTCGGTATCGTGCGATCTGTTTATCCGCCAAAGTGTAACCAATCAAGCGTGTAAAGTAAGTGCTATGGGGGTGATTGACCGACTGCTGCTGCGCGAAATACTCAAGACCCTGTCTGTGGTGTTGCTTGTGCTCGCGCTCGTGCTGCTGTCCAACACCCTTGTGCGTTACCTCGGCAAGGCCGCCAGCGGGGTGTTGAGTACCGACATCCTGCTGATCGTGGTCGGTCTCGAACTGGTCAAGGCGCTGGGCCTGATTATCCCGCCGGCCTTTTTCTTCTCGGTGCTCTGGGTGCTGGGTCGCATGTATCGCGACAGCGAGATGGTGGCGCTGGCGGCCTCCGGTTTCGGCCACGCCCGGTTATTCCGTTCCGTCCTGCTGGTGGCGTTGCCCCTGGCCGTATTGGTGACCTGGCTGGTGATGTCGGTATTGCCCTGGGCAAAGGGCAATGTTGCGCAGCTGAAGGCCGAGCAGGCCAACAGTGCGGATATCGGTGGCGTGCGCGCGGGACGCTTCAACGAGTTCAGCCGTGGCGGGCTGGTGGTGTACACAAAGCGGCTGGCCGACGACGGGTTCCGCTTGCAAGGCGTGTTCGTGCAGGATCGTCAACAGGGCCGGTTGGGCCTGGTCGCCGCGGAGAGTGCCTATCAGACCACCGATCCGGCAACCGGTGAACGTTTCGTGATTCTCAGGAATGGCCGGCGCTACGAGGGTCTGCCGGGTAATCTGGATTATTCGGTCGGCCGCTTCGACGAGTACGCGGTGCGGATTCCCACCCTCGAGCTGTCCGATTACACCCCACCGCAGAGTGCACTGCCGTGGCAGGCGCTGCTGGCCTCCGATGATCCACGTGACCGCGCAGAGTTTCAGTACCGCCTCTCGGTACCGCTCGCGCTGTTGGCGTTTGCGGTACTGGCGGTGCCGCTGGCGCGTTCCCCGCCGCGTGCCGGCGTTTACGGGCGGCTGACCTTCGCGGTGCTGCTGTACTTCACCTTCATGAACCTGCAGCGGGTGGCTGAACGCTGGATCGAGAAGCAGGTGGTGCCCGACTGGCTGGGTATGTGGTGGCTGCCGTTGCTGATGTTGATTGTGGCGGGCATGATCATCATGATCGATTCGAACTGGTTCTGGGTGCAGCGGCGGCGCTGGAAGGCGAGGAGGGCGTAGTGCTGTCACTGTTCGATCGTTACATCGCCAGTGCGATGCTCAAGGCCACCGCGATGACACTGGCGGTCCTTGTGATACTGCTGGTGTTCTTCGGCCTGATCGACGAGATGGACGATGTTGGTCGCGGCGCCTATCAGATGCCCGATGCCTTCCTGGTCGCCCTGTTGTCGGCGCCACGCTATGTGTTCGAGGTCTTTCCGGTTGCCGCCCTGGTCGGTAGCCTGATCGGGCTGGGTGCGATGGCCGCGCATGGTGAACTTATCGCGATGCGCGGCGCCGGATTTTCCCTGCGTCAGATCGTGGCGGCGGTGTTGAAGACCGGGCTGCTCATGATGCTCGTGGTTTTCCTGTTCGGCGAACTCGTGGCGCCGGCCAGTGAAAAGTGGGGCCAGCAACACCGTATCGAGAAGATGCAGAAAAAGGTGACGCTGAAGACCCGCTACGGCTTCTGGGCCAGAGATGGCCTGGCCTTCGTCAATATCCGCAAGATCCTGCCTGGCGCGCGCCTGGAGGAGATCTACATCTACGAGTTCGATGCCGACAACCGCCTGATCCTCGCAACGCAGGCCGACCGGGCCGAGTACCAGGGTAATCACTGGCTGATGTTCGGCATTCGCCAGAGTCAGATCGATGAAAAGGGGATTGTGGGGCGACAACTCGATCAGGCGCGTTGGGATTCCCTGCTGGATCCCGGCCTGCTCAGTGCCATTGTCGTACAACCGACCATGTTGCGGATCAACGAGCTGTATCACTACATCCGTGTGATGCGCGACAACGGGCAGTCAGCCACGGACTACGAGGTGGCATTCTGGATCAAGCTGGCAACGCCACTGGCGACCCTGGTCATGCTGTTCATTGCGATACCCTTTGTGCTGGCGCACGAGCGTTCGGTGAGCATGGGACAGCGCATATTCCTCGGCGTCATCCTTGGCATGGCCTTCTACATGCTGAATCGCGGGATGTCCTATGTCGCGGTGGTCTACGACATCAACCCGATTGTCAGTGCGCTGATTCCGGCGCTGGCGTTCCTGCTGATCGGGGTGACAATGATGCGGCGGGTGCACTAGTGGGCCATGTGGCGGTCGTGAATCTTTTTCGGTGGCCGATCGTACCCGTCTGACGGGATTGCCCCGGATGCCGGTTTACCCCGCATATTGCCTGAAGGCGGGTTAATACACAGGTCTGGCGCGGTGACTCATGCCTTCTCGAGCATCACCAGGCGAGTCCCGCTGAGACGGTCGTGCCAGGTCAACCTTTCGGTATCGACCAGCATCCACAGATAGCCGAGCCCCAGAGCCAGCCACGAAAACAATGCGGCGGCGACACGTATTACCGATTGCCCCCAGCTGACATCCCGGCCCTGCGTATCGAGCAGCTTGATGCGCCAACTGCGCATGCCCAGGGTCTGCCCACCGTGGGTCCAGAACCAGCCGAAGAAGATGAACGGGCAGGCGACAAGATAGAGCTGCAAGGGCCATCGGTAGGGTGCATCGCCCAGACCCAGTGCACTTTGCACAAAATAGTCCAGGGTCGCGCCCAGCAGCCACAGGGCGGCGATCAGCCAACTGTCATAGAAGATCGCCGCAAGGAGACGCCCAAGGCCCGGCCTGACGGCATTTTCGATTTCGCTTGCTGCCATGTCAGCTCCGTTCAACCGGCGAGACGGCGCGGCGAATGATTTGGTTTTTCGCGATATTCGTTCGCACAAAGTGTCTCAAAACAGCTTCAGGTTAAGATTATTACTTATTGTTTTAAATTAATTAATTTAAAATTCAGTAAGGGAAAACACTGATCAGGCAAAGGATTGCCCCAATGGCCGATCCGGGCTGGTATCGGCTAGGCTCTCTGCCATCTCCCGACATCCAGAATGGCGCAGACCAGCGGTGCGGGTTGAGTTTCAAGGGAGGAAAGGATGGAGCAGAGAAACACTGAGCGCAAGGCGGTGTCGCTTGATGCGGTGGTCGCCTGCAAACGCTTCGGGCTGATTCGTGGTCGGATTACCGATCTCGGCAGCGCGGGGCTGTATATCCGCGCGGAAACCAGCATTGTACCGCTGGGATCGGACGTCACGGTGACGTTTCAGCCGGAAAGTAAATTGTGCCCAAGCTGCATGACAGTGCGCGGTCGGGTAAGTCACCAGAGCCTGCATGGTTTCGGGATAGAGTTTTTCGACCTCGATCCGCGCTGCAAGGCCGTACTCGATCATCTTCTGCCAGGCATGCCGGCAGCACCCGGTCGTGCCCTTCCGGTGTTGCGCGTGGGCTGAGAGCATCCATCCTGACTTCTCCCGGGTTGGTCAAACAGCAATCCGGCGGCGATAATTGCCCCAGGCTGTATCACTGGGGCGACTTCCATTAAGAAGCGATCGTTTTCTCGTCGGCTCCTGAAGGGCATCCCATTACCGGTACTTGCGCTTGCGTTCGGCCTGGTGACGGGCCTGGTGCTTTGGTTGGTGGTCGACCGGGTTCAGTCTCGCGCCCTGAGCAATATCTTCGATCAGGCGCTGGAGAGCCAGCTTGACCAGCAGGCCCGTGAATCCCTGATCCGCTTCGATGAGTACCGCCGATCCTTCGCCTATTTCGTGCGCCTGATCGCGAGCCATCGGCGGATGGCGGATTATCTTGATCCGATCATCTGGGGCCGTCGCTCCGGTGAAATCGTGCAGTACGACGCCGGCAACCCGCCGAGTTGGTTGCCCGACGACTCGAGTTGGCAGGGCGGCGTCAGTCCGCAGCACTTCCTGCTGATCGATCCGGCTGGCCAGATTCGCGAGCGTTACAGCCCCTCGGGAACGACGCTGCCGATCGCCCTGCTCAGTGAACCGGAGAGCCATCTCGCGATGAGTCAGCGGCAGGCCTTTGTCACGGTGTTCGATGACGAGCCCTGGCTGATTGTTTCCGAGGCCACGGAAGACAATGCGCGCACGCCGATGGGCAGTGTGCTGGTCCTGGTGCCGCTGAACAGCGCTTTCCTGTCGGCATCGCAGCAGTTCGTCAAAACCAGCAACAATGTGGTTGCGATTCTCGATCCTGAGCAGCAGCGCATGCTGTCGAGCAGTAATCCGCGCGCCGTGCCGGCCGGTAAACGCATGACGGAACTGGAGGCCGATTACCTGGTTACTGCACAGTCGTTCTTCGACTATGGCAATTCTGATCTGAATCTCCTGTTTGCGACGCTGTTGCCGAAGGCCTCGTTCGAGCGGACCGGGCAACAGGTGCTTGACCTGGAGCGTCGCCAGCGTCTGATCGGTGCCGCGGTCATCATCTCTGCCTTTGTGCTGTTGTTCCTGCTGCTGTCGAGCCGGATCAGTCGCCTGCTCAAGCGGATCTCCAGCCTGTCCCGGCGGGCGCTAGACATCCCGGACGATGGCGTGGGTCGTCACGGTAACCAGTTGCTGATCCTCGAGGACTGGATACGCGACTTCGTGCAGTTGGTGATGCGGGCACGCGAGGAAATGCGCCGCGAGCATGAATCGGAGTTGC
Organism: uncultured Gammaproteobacteria bacterium; assembly: GCA_963719025.1. Taxonomy (GTDB): domain Bacteria; phylum Pseudomonadota; class Gammaproteobacteria; order Chromatiales; family Chromatiaceae; genus Thiosocius. The sequence continues at coordinate 5,183 of CAVRBK010000034.1, forward strand.
GGCAGACCGAGAAACTGCGCGTCGCGATCATGGATGCCTCGCTGGATTCGGTGGTAACGGTCAACGAGCGGGGTGAGATCATCGACTTTAACCCCACCGCGCAGGGCACCTTCCACTACAGCCACGACGAGGCGGTGGGACGATCGTTTGCGGACCTGGTCGTGGCACCCAAATCCCGTGAGACTTTCGAACGTCTTCTGTACCTGTCGCTGGCGGGTGCGGAGCAGGGCGGGTCGCTGCAACGGACCGAGTTGCAGGCGATATCGCGTGACGGCCGGGTGTTGCCGGTCGAGTTGTCGATCAAGCCTGTGTTTCTCGAACAGCAGCTGGTGTTTACCCTGTACCTGCGTGATATCGCCGAACGCAAGGTGCGCGAGGCCGAGATTCGCAGCCTGGCGGCGTTTCCCAGCGAGAGCCCGATACCGGTCATGCGCATCAACCGTCGTGGCGTGATTACCTATGCCAACCAGCCCAGCGCCCCGTTGCTCAAACATTGGGGCTGCCGGCCGTTGCAGACCCTGCCGGTGTACTGGCGGGATCGGGTTGAGGAGGCACTGGGCAGCGCGTCGACCAAAGAGCTCGAGGTGGCCACCGACGACGGGATCTTCTCGCTGCTCCTGGCGCCGGTTGCCGAGCTGGGTTATGTCAATGTGTATGCCCGCGATATCAGCGGCGAGCGTGAGGCCGAAGAGGAACTCAAACTGCGGCAGAACGAGCTGGTGCACGTCACGCGCCTCAGCAACATGGGGGAGATGGCGACCGGCATCGCGCACGAGCTGAACCAGCCGCTGTCGGCGATCGTCAATTTCGCCAATGGCTGCGCGCGCCGCCTGCGCCTGGATATCGGCGGCAAAGATGAATTGCTGCATGCGCTGGGTCAGATCTCTGCCCAGGCCGAACGGGCGGGCGAGATCATCAAGCGCCTGCGCGGTATGGTCACGCGGCGCCAACCGGTGCGCGAGGTGGTGGATCTCAATCTGCTGGCAAACGAGACCTGCTCGATGATCAGCCATGAGCTGAAGCGTCATCAGCTGAAGATCGAGCGCCGTTTGTCCGAACGTGAGCTCTGGGTCAGAGTGGATTCCGTGCAGATCGAGCAGGTTCTGCTCAACTTACTGCGCAATGCGCTGGACGCCCTGATCGATGTGGCGGTACCGGACAGGCGCCTCATCATCGAGTCTGGCGTGCGTGCCGATGGGATGGTGTTCGTCAGTGTTCGGGACAATGGAGCGGGTATCAATGGCAAGGCGATGGAGCACCTGTTCGATCCCTTCTACAGCACCAAGGAAAGCGGCATGGGAATGGGCCTGGCAATCAGCCAGACCATCATTAACAACCATCATGGTAAAATCCACGCTGATTCATGGCTGGGCAAGGGCAGTACCTTTACCATCGAACTGCCGCCCAGTGTCGAGGCTACCGTAAGCGCCGTTTCCTGAAACATGTCCGAATCCTCACTCTCAAAATCTACCGTGTTTGTCGTCGACGACGATCAGGCGATGCGTAATTCGCTGAAGTGGCTGATCGAGTCGGTCGGTGTTCAGGTCGAGAGTTTTGCCTCGGCCGACGAGTTTCTTGCGCAATACCAGCCGGGACGGGCGGGTTGCCTGGTGCTGGATGTCCGCATGCCGGGCATGAGCGGCCTGGAACTGCAGGAACACCTGGTGCGCCAGAACATCCATATTCCGGCCGTGATCATCACCGGCCACGGTGATGTGCCGATGGCTGTGCGGGCGATGAAGGCAGGGGCCGTGGATTTCATCGAGAAGCCGTTCAACGACGAGGCACTGCTGGACGCGATTCGTCGTGCCATCGCCTACGAGGAACAGCAGCGTTCGCAGCAGTCCGAGCACCTGCAGATCCAGCAGCGGCTTTCCCATCTGACACCGCGTGAGCACGAGGTGATGGAGATGGTGACGGAAGGCAAGTCGAACAAGGAAATCGCCAATGCGCTGGGCGTTTCGGCGAAGACCATCGAGGCCCACCGCGCGCGCGTCATGGAGAAGATGCAGGCCGGTTCCCTGGCCGAACTGGTACGCATGGCACTGGCCGTGGACAGTGACGCCTGACGACCGGGTTGTAACCGGCCGGTTGGGCAGCCCGGCCTGTCATCAGCGCAATCCATGAGTCTGGTCGCCGGTTTCCCGCCGATCTGCGGCGATACACCGCGCGCACTGGTGCTTGGGTCGATGCCCGGCACGGCATCGCTGCAGGCCGCGGAATACTATGCCTATCCGCGCAATGCCTTCTGGCCGATCATGCAGAGCCTGTTCGATATCGGCGCAGACCTCGCCTATCCCGAGCGTTGCCGATTGCTCCAGGCCCACCGCATAGCGCTGTGGGACGTGCTGAAACGCTGCAGCCGCCAAGGCAGTCTCGATTCAGCCATCGATCCGGCGTCGATCGAGCCCAACGATCTGGGTGGCCTGTTGCGGAAAAATCCCTCGATCCAGGCGATCTACTTCAATGGCCGGATGGCCGAGCAGGCCTATCTCAGGTATGTATTACCGGGTCTGTCAGACATTGCTGCGGGTATTGGTCTTCACCGTCTGCCGTCAACCAGTCCGGCAAACGCGTCCTGGTCGTTCGAGAGGAAACTCGCGGCCTGGCGTGTGTTGGCCGGATAGCGCCGCTCCTTGTTCGCCGGGGCGGCGCTATCCCGGTGATACTCAGAGTGCGCGCAATTCCGTGATTGGACCGTCGTTCTTCGCATCGACCTTGGCATACAGATCGTACAAGGCCGCCTGCAGCGCCTCTTCGATGACCGGATGGTAGAACGGCATCTGCAGCAATTCCCCCACGGTGAGTCCCTGCTGGATACTCCAGGCCAGCAGATGGCCGAGGTTCTCGGCCTTGATGCAGACCATCTCGGCACCCAGCATCCGCCCACTGCGCTTGTCTGCGTAGACCCGGATGATGCCCTTGTTCTTCGCCATGATCAGCGCCCGCCCGACTGGCGCCATCTGCACCTCGCCAACCGCTGCCGTATCGAGGTCGAGGTCGCTGTAGCGCGCGCCGACCTGCACAATATTGGGGTCACAGAAGGTGATGTTGAGCACGGTCTTGCGCTGGTAGGCCGAGACCGTGTCGCTGACCGCGTTCTGTCCGGCAATGCGACCCTCGTCGCCGGCCTCGTGCAGCAACGGGCGCTCACCGGTCACGTCGCCGGCCAGGAAGACCGGCAGGTCACCCACCTGCATGGTGTTGCGGTCGTATACCGGGATGCCCTTTTCATCGAGCGGTGCGCCGATCACGTCGAGACCGAGTTTCTCGATGTTGGGTTGGCGTCCGATACTGGCGAACACCCGGTCGACCTCGCTACTGTGCTCGCCGGCGGTGACCTTGAGCCTGCCGTCGCTGCCCTCGCTGATCTCGACGCCGTGGCCGAGCCATAGAGGGAACTCCTTGCCGATGATTTCGATTGCCGACTTGATGACAGCCGGATCGGTCAGTCCGCCGATGACCTCCTGCATATCGATGCCGACCACGTCGCAACCGAGCCGGTGCAGCGACTGTCCGAGTTCAAGCCCGATGACACCGAGGCCGACCACGGCTATCGAGCCGGGCAGATCTTCGAGTTCGAAAAATTCGTCGGTGGTGATGATGCGATCACGGAAGGGTTCCCACGCAGCGGGGATGATCGGGCGTGAACCGGTGGCGACGACCACCTTGTCGGCACGTATGCGTTGTCCGTCGTCCATTTCCAGCACATGCGGCTCAACGAAGCGCGCATAGCCCTCGATGAACATACCCTCCGGCATCTTGTCGGTGCTGTTGGAGATCACGCGCTCGACAAACATGTCGCGCAGATCCTGCACGTAGCCCATCGCCTCTTCAATATCCAGACTCAGGCTTTCCCCACCCTCGAGTCCGAAACGTTTGAACACGCCGCGACGATGGAAGTCTTCGGCCACCTGGATGATGGCTTTCGAAGGCATGCAGCCAACCCGCGCACAGGTGGTGCCGAGTTCTCCGCCATTGATCAATACCATCGACTTGCCCGCTGGCCGTACACGGCTCATGGCATAAAGGCCGGCACTGCCGGAGCCGATGATCGCGACATCTACCTGTCGTTCTTCCACGTCAGAAATCCTCAATTCGGAATGAAATCGAGCGCTATTCTAACCGCGGACGAGCAACGGTATCAGGAGCGGCTTGTGCGGTTAATTGACCGGTCGCCAGCGTGTGTTCGGATACTGCCGCGGATGTGCTGCCGCAGGCCGATGCAAAGGTTGCCGTGGCATGATCGGGGGCAGGTAACGGGCCTGCGGTGCCATGGGAGGCTGCAGGTAGGCTGGCTGGCGGGCAAAGCGCTTGTTGTCGGATGCCAGTTTCAGGCAGAAAAAGGCATGTGCACTGCTCGATGCCAGCAACAGGCCGGCGAGCAGGAGCAACAGGCTAAATCGATGCGTACTGGCGACCCGGGTTGAGAATGCCGGCCGGGTCGAAGGTCTGTTTGAGGCCGCGATGCAGTCGTTCGCGTACCGGGTCGAGGGGATGGAATACGGGGATTTTATCGTCGCCATATCGAAACAGTATGGCATGTCCTCCGGCTTTTGCGACCTCGTCACGGATTTCCGTCGGGCTGCAGCTGCTGAAGACCCAGCGTTGCGCGCCGGCCCAGTCGGTGAGGACCTGCTGTTCACTTTGCAGTCGCGGGGTTGCCGGGGCGACCGAGAGGCGCCACAGCGGTCGATCGGACTCGAAGAAGCCGAGGGTGTGGTTGCGCAGGCCTTGCCAGAAATCACTGCCCGCCCCACCATCACCGCCGATCTGTTTCTCCCAGGCACTGACACTGGCTGCATTGCCCGACAGGCGGATGTACAGGCGGTCATCAAGGTGGCAGGCCCCGGACAGCGGTGCCGGCTGGCGGGCGAGTTCGCGCATCGTCTGCAGCGCACGGTCACGCGGCAGTGACAGCACCAGGCTGCGTTCAGTGGCGGGCGCGGGGAGCACCTTGATCGACAGTTCCAGCAGGGCCCCGAGGGTGCCGTGCGCGCCGGCCATCAGGCGGGTCAGGTCGTAGCCGGCGACGTTTTTCATCACCTCGCCGCCGAATCGCAGGATGCGTCCCCGACCGTCCAGCAGGGTCATGCCCAGGACCAGGTCGCGCGGCGCGCCACCCCAGGGCCGGCGCGGGCCACCCAGGCCGCTGGCCACCGCGCCGCCGAGCGAGGCGGATCCGCCGAACTTGGGCGGCTCGAACGCCAGCATCTGGCCATGCTCCGCCAGTGCCGCCTCGATCTCATCGATCGGCGTGCCGGCACGCGCCGTCATGACCAGTTCGGTCGGCTCGTACCCGGTGATGCCGCTATGGCCGCTGAGCGACAGCGATTCCCCTTCGACCTCGTGTCCGAAGAACCTCTTGCTGTCGAAGCCGTGCAGTCGCAGTGGCTTGCCATGCGCGGCGGCGTCGGCCACCTGGGCAGCCAGTTGCGCGGCGATGTCGTGGTCTGTCATCAGAAACGTTCCAGGTGCGGAAAGCGCAGGTCACCGGCCTTCACATGCATCGCGCCAAATTCGGCGCAGCGATTCAGCGTGGGTATGGCCTTGCCGGGGTTCAGCAGGCCGTTGGGATCGAACACGGCCTTGACGTCGTGAAACAGCTGCAGTTCCTCGGGCGGAAACTGGGCGCACATCTGGTTGATCTTTTCCAGGCCGACGCCATGCTCGCCGGTGATCGTGCCGCCGACCTCGACACACAGCTCGAGAATGCGGCCGCCGACCTCTTCGGCCAGCTCCAGTTCGCCCGGGTTGTTTGCATCGTACAGGATCAGCGGGTGCAGGTTGCCGTCGCCGGCATGGAACACGTTGGCAACCCGCAGACCGGACTTCGGCTCGAGTAGTCTGCGATCTCGCGCAGCACGCGCGGCAGGTGCTTGCGCGGAATGGTGCCGTCCATGCAGTAGTAGTCCGGCGAGATGCGTCCGACCGCCGGGAATGCCGCCTTGCGTCCCGCCCAGAAGCGCGCGCGCTCGTCCTCGTCGTTCGCCGTGCGTACCTCGGTGGCGCCGGAGGCCAGCAGCTGCTCGCGCACCCGCGCGATGTCTTCCGAGACCTCTTCGTTGCCGCCGTCGACCTCGCACAGCAGGATCGCCGCCGCATCGGTCGGGTAGCCGGCATGCACGAAATCCTCGGCGGCGCGCAGTCGAGCGGGTTGTCCATCATCTCCAGACCGGCCGGCAGGATGCCCGCGGCGATGATGTCGGCGACCGCCTGGCCGGCGTTTCGACCTCGTCGAAGGCGGCCAGGACGACCTGCGCACGCTGCGGGATGGGCAGCAGCTTGACGGTCACTTCGACGACCACACCGAGCATGCCCTCCGACGCCGGTCGTCAGGGCCAGCAGATCGTAGCCGGGGCCGTCGAGTCCGCTCGCCGCCGAGGGTGACCCGCTCGCCCTCGATGGTGATCATCTCGACGGCCAGCAGGTTGTTCACCGTGAGGCCGTATTTCAGGCAGTGCACGCCGCCGGCGTTTTCCGCCACATTGCCGCCGATCGAGCAGGCGATCTGCGACGAGGGATCGGGGGCGTAGTACAGGCCATGCGGTTTCGCCGCCTCGCTGATCGCCAGGTTGCGCACGCCCGGCTGAACCCGTGCACAGCCGTTGTCGGGGTCGATGGCGAGAATACGATTGAGCCGGGCGAGACTGAGCAGAATGCCGTTTTCCAGCGGCAGTGCGCCACCCGACAATCCCGTTCCTGCGCCCCGGGCGACCACGGCAACCCGTTCTTCGTGGCAGATCCGCAATACCGCCTGCACCTCTTCGATGCTGCCCGGTAGCACCACGAGCAGGGGTACCACCCGGTACGCCGCCAGGCCGTCGCATTCGTAGGGGGTGAGTTCCTCTTTGGCGCTCAGTACATGCGGCCCATCAATGACCTCGCGCAGTCGTGCGGCCAGTGATTCGCGGCGTTGCTGGTGTTGGATTTGGCTCATGGCTCAATTGTTGCAAAAAAGCCGGGTCAGCGGGGAGCGAATAATCCGGAGGAAGACAGCGGAAACGCCAGACAGGCGGCGAGAGGCGCCTGCGAGATGGCAATCCGGGCCTGGGTAACTGCTACGATAGTGCCCAGCCCGTTCAGATCCTGTCCTGATTCGCGCTACGAAAAATGAGAAGGGTAGTAAAAGACATGACAATGGCCACACGCACACTTTTTATCATCTCCGACCGTACCGGCATCACGCTCGAGCAACTGGTCAGGACGCTGATTACCCAGTTCGATGATCTGTGCTGTGAGCGGATGGTTCTGCCGTTTCTCGACACCGAGGCGAAAATCGATGCCGCCGTGCGCGAGATCGATGCCGTAGCGCGCGAGGACGGTGCCACGCCGGTGGTGTTCTCGAGTATTGTCGACGAGGCGTTGCGCGAGCGGCTTAAGCAGGCGAACGCCGAGGTTTTCGATATCTTCGATACCTATCTTCCGCCGTTGTCCGAAGCGATTGGCATCCCGCACAGTGGGCATATCGGCCGCAGTCACGGGATCGGCGATGTCGGTGAGTACGACCGGCGGGTCGAGGCGGTCAACTTCGCCCTTAACTTCGACGACGGTTCGCGTTTTCGTGGGCTGGAAAAGGCCGATCTGATTCTGATTGGGGTCTCGCGTTGTGGCAAAACCCCAACCTGTCTGTATCTGGCGATGCAGTATGCCGTCCGGGCGGCAAATTTTCCGCTGACCGAGGACGACTTCCTGACCGGCAAGTTTCCCGATCCTCTGCGTGCCCACCGTCAGCGCCTTTTCGGTCTGACGATTGCGCCGGATCGTCTGCATCGCATCCGCGAGGAGCGCCGGCCCGGATCGGACTATGCCAGCCTGGCGCAGTGTCGCACCGAGGTCTCCGCGGCCGAAGACCTGTTTCGCAGCCAGGCGATTCCATTCCTCGACAGTACCGCGGTGTCGATTGAGGAACTGGCGATCGAGATCATGCAGCGGGTTGGTGTCGAGCGGCACTATTAGTATCAGTAAAAGGATAAACGGGCAGGTTGATTGCCATCCCGTCGAACAAGCATACCGGGCGAGGAATCAAGCATGGCCAAGGGTGACGCAGAATCGATCAATTGCCACGACACGGACGGTAGCGGGCAGTTGCAGGGATCAAATGACAGCCATCGGCAGTCGGTGCGCGAGGCCTATTCGCAGGTCGCGCAGGCCAGCGATGCCGGCGAATGTTGCGGCGTTGAGGCCAGTTGCTGTGGCACGACGGACGATGTCGCGATAAACACCCTGATATCGACCCGCTTGGGCTACAGCGAGAATGACCTGGCGCTGGTGCCGGGTGGGGCGGATATGGGGCTCGGTTGCGGCAACCCCAAGGCGATTGCCGCGCTGCAACCCGGCGAGGTGGTCGTCGATCTCGGCTCGGGTGGCGGCTTCGATTGCTTTCTTGCGGCGCGGGAAGTCGGTCTTGCCGGACGGGTGATCGGTGTGGACATGACCCCCGATATGCTGTCCAAGGCGCGTGCGAATGCGCTCAAGGGCAACTACACGAACGTCGAATTCCGTCTCGGGGAGATCGAGCATCTGCCGATCGCCGATGCCACCGCAGACGTCATCATCTCGAATTGCGTCATCAACCTGTCACCCGACAAGGCGCAGGTGTTTCGCGACGCCTTGAGAGTCCTCAAACCGGGCGGCCGGCTGGCGATATCGGATGTTGTCGCGACCGTGGAATTGCCTGCAGAGATGCGCAACGATCCGGCGCTGGTGGCGGGCTGTATGGGCAATGCTTCGCTGATCGACGACCTTCAGCAGCTGATGGCCGCCGCGGGATTCGAGCAGATCGCGATTCAGCCGAAGGATGAGTCGAAGGCCTTCATCCGAGACTGGGCCCCCGGCAAAAATGTGACCGACTACGTGGTGTCGGCGACCATCGAGGCGAGAAAGCCCCGGGTGTAGACCCAGCTGTCGTCACTGGGGTGTGCGACCAGCTGTCGCCGATCAGTCATCGAACAGTTCGTCATCACTGTGGTTCTGCTGAAAGGTATCCACGGTTTCCACGACCTCGTCGACGTCATCTTTGAAACGCGCGATGTGGAACAATGCCTCGCCCTCGTGGGTCATCGGGCTCTCGCAGCGGCCGATCACGATGCCGTTATAATTGCTGTGCACCGGCACCTGGTAGGTGCTGTAGGGGTCGCTCACGACACCGAGCACGTCGTTCTTCGTTACCTGGCGCCCCAGCGCGACGGTCTGGCGCAGCATGCCGCTCTCCGGTGCGCGCACCCAGGAGCTCGTCTTGGCAATGAAGGGCTCAACCCATTTGCGCCGTTTCTTCACCGCACGCAGCATGCCGATGTGGCGCATCACGGCAATGACGCCGTGATACCCGGCGCGAATCGCGACCTCGTCATAGCGCAGCGCCTCGCCTGCCTCGTACAGCAAGGTCTTCACATCGTGTGTGGCGGCCGATTCGCGCAGCGAGCCGTCGCGTAGCGGAGAGTTCAGCATCACCGGAACGCCAAACGCACGGGCCATATCCGCGGTTTCCGGATCGTCGAGGTTGGCCCGGATCTGTGGCAGGTTGGAACGCAACACGGCGCCGGTATGAAGATCGATACCGTGGGTGCAGCGCGCAATGATTTCCCGTATGAACAGGTTTGCCACCCGGCCGGCAAGCGAGCCCTTTTCGGAACCGGGAAAACAGCGGTTCAGGTCGCGGCGATCCGGCAGGTAACGCGTCTGGTGAATCATGCCGTAGACGTTGACCACCGGGATCACCAGCAGGGTGCCGTGCAGTCGACTCAGCCCTTTGTGCTCGAGCAGTCTCTGGCAGATCTCGACGCCGTTCAGTTCGTCGCCGTGAACCGCGGCCGAAACGAACATGACCGGCCCCGGCCGCTTGCCATGGATGACGTGGACCGGCATCGACAGGGCGGTATGGGAGTTGAGCTTCGGCAGCGCGAGGCTGACGGTTGCCCGTGTTCCTGCTGCGACCTCGATGTCGGCAATGGAAAAACCCGTTCTCGGCATTTTCGGATTCCAGAACAAAATGACACGCAAGCGAATGGCGACCGCGAACCCGTGTTCGCGACGCCGTTTTGGCGAGGATCAGCCCTTGCCGCGGGTGCGGGTCTTGCCGGTTGCCGCATTCTTCTCGATGAACTCGATGATCAGTCCGGCGATATCCTTTCCGGTCGCGGTCTCGATGCCCTCGAGTCCGGGCGAGGAGTTCACCTCCATGACCACCGGGCCATGGTTGGAGCGCAGGATGTCGACGCCGGCGACGTTCAGGCCCATGATGCTTGGCCGCGCGCACCGCCGTGGAGCGCTCCTCGGGCGTGAGCCGGATCAGGCTCGCCGAGCCGCCGCGGTGCAGATTCGAGCGGAACTCGCCTTCCTTGCCCTGGCGCTTCATCGCCGCGACCACCTTGTCGCCGACCACGAAGCAGCGGATGTCCGCGCCGCCGGCCTCCTTGATGAACTCCTGCACCAGGATGTTGGCCTTCAGCCCCGGAACGCCTCGATCACGCTCTCGGCCGCCTTCTGGGTCTCGGCCAGCACGACGCCGATGCCCTGGGTGCCCTCGAGCAGCTTGATCACCAGCGGCGCGCCGCCGACCATCTTGATCATGTCCTGCGACGTCGTCCGGCGAGTGGGCGAAGCCGGTCACCGGCAGGCCGATGCCCTTGCGCGCGAGCAGCTGCAGCGAGCGCAGCTTGTCGCGCGAGCGGCTGATGGCGACCGACTCGTTCAGCGGGTAGACGCCCATCATCTCGAACTGGCGCAGCACGGCCGTGCCGTAGAAGGTCACCGATGCGCCGATGCGCGGAATGACCGCGTCGAAGCCGGTCAGGTCTTCACCCTTGTAGTGGATGCTGGGTCGGTTGGAGGTGATGTTCATGTAGCAGCGCAGTACGTCCAGCACGCGAACCTCGTGGCCGCGTTGTTGAGCGGCTTCGACCAGACGGCGAGTCGAATACAGCTTCGGATTGCGCGAAAGTATGGCGATTTTCATTCATTGCTCCTCGGGTGTCATTCGGACGTTCCCTGTTTGGCCAGTATGGCCGGTGTTATGTCAGGCCGCCAACGGCAGCCGCTCGGGTGCGAGTACCGTTGCCAACTGGGCCTGTGCCCGGTACAGGCGCATCTTGGTCGCACTCAGCCCGAGTCCCAGGGTGACGGCGACCTGGTTGATCGGCAGATCGGCGAAGTAACGCAGTTGCAGGACTTCACGATCCTTCAAGCCGATTTTCTGCATTGCACCCTGCAACAATTCACTATCGTCAGGCTCGGGGAGTCGTTCGATAGCGGCGTCGCCGAGGTGTTCCCACAGCACGCGACTCATGTCCGGTTCGGCAATATAGCGTGCCCGCTTGCGCGCCAGCGAATGGCACTCGTTGTCGGCGATCGACAACAGCCAGGTGCGCAGTTGGGCCTCTCCGCGAAACCGGTGGATCGCGCGATAGGCGCGCAGGAGTGTTTCCTGGGTGGCATCGGCGGCGTCGTCGGCATTTTTCAGATAGCCGAGACAGCGTCTCTGGATAGCCATGTGATGGCCGGCGATGAGTTCGCCGAAAAGGTCTTCCCAGCCGGGAACGCGCCGCTTGATCTGTTCGATGAGGGTGCGTTCTTCCGCTGCCAGAAACGTGGTGTTTTGGTGTGTTTTTGTCATGTCACTTTCCCGGTCAATCAAAACCGGTACGCACTTTAGGTGGCGTCAATTGACAAAACAAACTAAAATTCAAAGTCATACATTAAAAAATAATTGATCAATGGACCTGGAGCTGTTGCGCACATTCCTGGAAGTCGCCCGCCTGCGCCACTTTGGCCAGGCGGCAGAGGCCCTGCACCTGACCCAGGCGGCGGTGAGCGCGCGGATCAAGAATCTCGAACGGCAGGTCGGGGTCGAACTGTTCGATCGCGAGAAACGTGAGATCCGGATTACGCCGGAGGGGCACCGGCTGGTGCGGCATGCGGATCGGCTGATTCAGGATTGGCGCAAGGCCCGCCAGGAGGTCAACGCTGGTGGGGCCAGCAGTCAATTGTCGGTCGCCGGCAGCCTGCGTCTGTGGGATGTGCTGTTGCAGGACTGGTTGCTGCGGATGCGTCGTCAGCGCCCGGATATCGCGATCATCGCCGAATCGCATACGCCGGATCTGCTGATCCGGAAATTGCTGGATGGGGTACTCGATCTGGCGTTCATGCTCGAGCCGGCGCAGCTGGATGTTCTGCAGATCCAGGAGATTGCGACGATTGAGCTGGTGCTGGTGAGTGATCGCGAGGGGCTTGAGGTAGACCAGGCGTTGGGGGAGGGTTACCTGATGGTCGATTGGGGGCTGGCCCATGCGCTGATGCACCGCCGTGCATTTCCGGATGCACCGGAACCACATACGCGTCTCGGTAACGCGCACATGGCGCTGTCCTACCTGCATGCCATCGGCGGTGCGGCTTACCTGCCACGCGCGATGCTGCAGGAACGCCTGGATGCACGTCTGCTGTACCGGGTCGAGGGCGCCCCGGTCCTGCGGCACACGGCGCACGCGGTGTTCCGCCTGCGTGGCCCACGGCAGGAGATGATCCAAGAGGTGCTGGCCCTTTTCAAGCATGCCGTTTGAGCGCCGCTGCGAATCCACCGCGTCGCCCGGCCTATAACAGGATGAGCGAGGCCAGCCCCAGAAAACTGAGGAAGCCAAGGATGTCGGTTACCGTGGTGAGAATCACCGCACCGGACAGGGCTGGATCGATGCCCATTCGTTTTAGCCCGAGCGGTATGACAACACCCGAGAACGCTGCAACCAGCAGGTTAAGTATCAGGGCGATGGCAATGGTCGCGGCGAGGCCGGCGCTATCGAACCACAGGTAAGCCACGACGGCGACCACAAGGGCCCAGACCACGCCATTCAGGGCGCCGACGGCAATTTCCTTGCCGATCAGCCAGCGCACCCGCGCGCTCGCGATCTGGTCCAGCGCCAGCCCGCGGATGGTCAGGGTCAGGGTCTGGCTGCCGGCGATCCCGCCCATGCTGGCCACGACTGGCAGCAGCACCGCCAGTGCGACGATCTGGTCGAGTACCGCTTCGAAGCGGCCGATAACCGCGGAGGCCATAAACACCGTAATGAGGTTGATCCCCAGCCACAGCCCACGGCGTCTGGCGCTCGGGACTACCGGTGCGAACAGGTCTTCCTCCTCGTCGAGGCCGGCACTGTTGAGGAGCACCCGGTCGGACTCCTCGCGGATGATGTCGACCACATCGTCGATCGTGATTCTGCCGATCAGATGGCCGCTGTCATCGACCACGGCCAGCGAAATCAGGTCGCGGCGCTCGAATAATGCCGCCACCTCGTGTTCGGTCATATCGGCCCGTGCGACACATTCGATCGGGCGCATCAGGGCGTCGACCTGGGTCTGCGGATCTGCAGTCAGCAGCATGTCGATACCCAGCGTGCCCAGATACTGTCCTTCGGCATCGACCGTCATCAACGCATCGGTATACGGGGGCAGGGTGGCATGGCGTCGCAGCCAGCGTAGCACCACGGCAACCGAAACGTCGGGTCGCACACTCAGCACGTCGGTGCTCATCAGGCGTCCGGCAGTCCCCTCGGCATAATCGAGTACCGCCTGCAGACGCTGCAGATGGTCCTGTTCCAGTGTCTTCAACAGGGTGATATGGCGCTCGTCGGGCAACTCGTCGACGACGACGGCCAGGTCCTCGGGCGCCATCGTCTGCGCTGCGGCGACCAACTCCGCATCATCCATCTCCCCGATGATGCTGGCCCGGGCCTCCTCATGCAGATGGCTGAGTACCTCGCCCTCCTGTTCCGCCGCCACGGCCTCCCACAGGCCGATGCGTTGGTCCAGCGGCAGCGATTCGAGCAGGTCGGCGACCTCGGCCGGATGGGCGGCCTCGATCTGTCCCGCGAGTTCCTCGTGACGTCCCGCGTCGAGGTGTTCGACGACCTGATCGAGCAACTCGGCCTGTGAGGATTCGCCCGCTCGGACCTCCGGTGTCGATGTGTGCAGTTCGCTCATTGTTCGGATTCCGGTGATGCGGGGGTTGCTGTATCGTCGATATCGGGCTGAATGCGCTCCAGCTTTGCCCGTCCGACCCGATGGTCGGCAATGGTCAGCACCTGCAGTCGGATATCCGACTCGACGATTTCATCACCGACCACCGGAATCCGGCCCAGGCGATTCATCAGCAGGCCGGATAGGGTGTTGGCGTCGAGCGAGGCGGGGATCACCAGGCCGATCGCGCGCTCCAGGTCACTCAGCGATATCAGACCACCCACCTCCCAGGTATTTTCCGCGAGTTGCGCGATGTCGGCCTGCTCACCCGCACCATCCGTCTCGTCGTGGATCTCGCCGACGATTTCCTCCAACAGGTCCTCGAGGGTGACGATACCGACGAAAGCGCCATACTCATCGATCACGAACGCCATGTGCGCACGGGCGATGCGCATTTCGTCGAACAGCTTCGAGACCTGCTGTGTTTCCGGCACGACCAACGGGTCGCGGCACAGTGGCCGGATATCGCGCCACGGCTCATTCTGGCCGTTCAGCAGGGCGCGGTGGATGTCCTTGGCCAGCAGAATCCCGACGATGGAATCGTCACCGCTGCTATCAATTACCGGGAAACGCGAATGCTCGGTATCGCGAATGGTCTCCAGGGTCTTGTCGGCGGCTGCCACGACGTCCAGGACGTGAATGCTGTTGCGGGGAATCATCACCCGGCCGACCTGGCGCTGGTCGAACTCGAACAGGTTGTGCAGCATATCGGCCTGTTGTTGCTCGATCTCACCGTGTTCTTTCGATGTAGCGACCATCCCTTTGATCTCTTCGCCGCTAAACACATCGCCATGCCCCGCTTCTGCGACGCCGAACAGTGAGAGGATCGAGCGACTGGTCTTGTTCAGCAGGACATTGAGCGGCCAGACCAGGATATAAGAGATATGCAGGGGATAGGCAACCCAGATCGAAACAGGTTCCGGTTTGCGGATCGCGAAGGTTTTCGGTACCTGCTCGCCGATTACGATATGCAACGACGAAAACAGCAGAAAGCCGGTGATAAAGGCGCTGGTGTGCAACATTTCGGGCGGCATGCCCAGTGAACTGAACATGGGTTCGAGCAGCGAGGCAACGGCTGGTTCGCCAACCCAGCCGAGACCCAGAGAGGCCATTGTAATGCCCAGCTGGCAGGCGGCCAGGTAGGCCTCCAGGTTGCCCTGGATGCGCAGGGTCAGTTTCGCGGCTGAGCTGCCGGCTGCGGCGGCGCTCTCCAGGCGAAAGCCGCGCGCTTTGACCAGTGCAAACTCGGCAGCGACGAAAAAGGCGTTTGCCGCCAGCAACAGAAAAACGGCGACGAAGCTCGACGTGGTGTCCATGAAGAATCCTTGATTTCCGGTATGTAGTTTTTCGGTCGCTCAGCGGGTTCCGCCGGGCGCCCTCGAAAACGTTGCTTGTGATGCCTGTCTGTCGCGCGCGAGGCACCGCCGGCGCCGCTGATCTGCCAGGTGAGGAGGATCAGCGACAGCGCCGTTGCCAGCAGTGCGATGAGCGTGAGGCCTTGCATTCGAGAACGAGGCACTGGTTGGGTTTCCCCTCTTGCGTTTCAGGCATTTCAGCTTGAGACGGCAGCAGGGAAAGATCGGTCACAATTTTTTCACAGCCAGCGCACCCGTTTGAAGAGAATCAGCAGGGCGGCGGCGATTGAGCCCATCACGGTCAGTAAGACAAAGTAGCCGTTTTGTGATTTCAGCTCGGGGATGTATTCGAAGTTCATCCCGTAGATGCCCACCAGGAGCGTGAGCGGCACGAAGATCACCGTGACGATGGTCAGTACCTTCATGATCTGGTTCAGGTGGTGGCCATTCAGGCTGATATAGGCATCGATCAGGTCGCTGATAATGTTCTGGTAGAGATCGGCCAGGCTGTGGAAGCGTTCCATGAGCCCGTGGATATCATCGAATTCGTCACGCCAGTATGTATCTTCAGCGTCGCCGAAGCGCTTGCTCAATGAGCTGAACACGTTGTCGTGATAGGCGAGTATCCGGCGCATCTTTCGCAATGCCGTGTTGTAGCGGGCCAGCTCCTGCATCAGCTGATCACCGCGGGATTCGAACAATTGGTCCTCGATCTCGTCCAGCCGTTGTTCCAGTTCGAGCAGAATCGTGCCGTAGCGTTTCACCACCCGACGAGCAATGGCCGCAGCGATTGCCAGTGGCGTCTCCCGGAGTTCCGGTTCGGAGCGTATGCGTTCGTGTAACTTCTCGATAAACCGGTAATAAGCACTGTGCCGGGTTACCAACAGTCGCGGCGAGGCAAAAATCGCCAGCTGCAGGGTTTCAAACTCCAGGTCTTCCGAGTCGGCTGTCAGTGGCTTGAGCAACAGGTAATCATAGCCCGGGAAGCCCTCGAACGAGGGGGGGTGGCGCCTGCGTTGTGCCTCGGCAACGGCACGCGGATCGAGTGCCAGCTGGTCGACCAGCAAGGCGTGCTCGGCTGCCTGGTCCTCGTCCTGCAGGTCGATCCACAACCAGGAAGATTCCTCGTTGCGCCACGCGTCGAGCAACTCTTCGCCGCCTTCCTGCACTTCGCCATCAATGAAAAGTGAGAACCGTTTCATGAGGATGTCCCTCCTGATTTAGCCGCCGCAAGTGCGGCCGCGATTGACCCGAGCTCCTTTTCGCCCAGCAGCGAGCGCACATGCAGGTCGCGTTGCGGGAAGGGTATCTCGATGTCGTGTTCGTGGAAGCGGTCCCAGACCTCGAGCAGCACCTCGCTGATCACGTTGGCGCGACCGTTTTGCGGATCGTTGATCCAGACGCGCAGTTCGAGGTCCACCGAGCTGTCGCCGAAGCCCATCACCTGGCAGCGTGGTTCGGGTTGCAGCTGCACCCGCGGAACCATCTGGGCGGCCTCGACACACAGCTCGATCGCCTTGCGGGGATCGGAATTGTAGGAGATCCCGATCGGGATCCGCAGGCGCACGAGATCGTTGCTGTACGACCAGTTTTCGACGCGCTGGGTGATCAGTTCCTCGTTCGGGATCAGGTGCTCGATGCCGTCGCGGGTGATCACCGAGGCGTAGCGTGCGCCGAGGTGGTTGATCCAGCCGTAGGTGTTGTCGACCGCGATGACGTCGCCGGGCTTGATCGAGCGGTCCATCAGCAGGATGACGCCGCTGACCAGGTTGGAGAAGATCTTCTGCAGGCCGAAGCCGAGGCCGACACCGAGCGCACCACTGAATACCGCGAGTGCGGTCAGGTCGATGCCGACCGCGGACAGGGCGATCAGGAATGGCGCCCATGATCAGGCCGAGGCGGGTCAGCTTCGCGCCCAGCACCCGCATGGTCGGTGCGACCGACTGGGAGCGTTCCAGGCGTGCGTTCGACCAGCGCGGCAGCACCGTTGGCCAGCCACAGTGCAAACCACAGCGAGATGCGCGATCTTGACGCACCGTCAGCGGTGAGACCCGCACCTGCCCGACATTGACCGACCAGCTGTCCAGCAGGGTGCTGACCGGGTCGAGCCAGCCGAAGATATTCAGCGCGGCGATGGTCCAGGCCGAGATTGCGATGAATCGCGCGAGCGCGGGATTGCGACCAGCATGGTGACCAGTCGGATCAGCAGCCAGGCGGTCAGCAGGCTGGCAACGATCGTCAAGCGCGGCGCTCGGCCATTTCAGCGCCTCGGCGACGCCGATGGCGATCCACTGCAGGATCAGCCAGGCAATCGGGTTGCGCCACTTCCTGCAGTGCGAGCAGAGGACGGCGAAAACTCGGCACCCGGGTGCACGATTCGACCGCGCGCGCGAGAATGCGTCGCAGCAACGGCGTCAGCAGCCAGCGGGCCACGACAAACACCACGGCAATGAGGCGAACTGCAGCCAGAACAGCGGGTCTTGGGTCGCGTGCGATCAGTGATCGCGAATTCCTTCTGCGAATGTAATCAGTTTGCTGACGTCAAGGGCCTGTTCCAGCGGATTTTTCATGCGTTCGAACCATGGTGATTATTGTCGCCCCACTGCGGGGCTGGGAAACGTTCTCGCTTGATTCGACACAAGCGGCGCATCGGAAAAGTCACATCTATCGGCGCAGTCTGTGATGGTTCAGATCAGCCGGTTGCTGAGCCGGCCAATGCCGGGGATCTCGATATCGATCGTCTGCCCGTCGGCCATATCAACCGCGCCGACCGACGTGCCGCAGGCGATCACATCGCCGGGGTACAGCGGTAATCTCGCGCGCCAGGTGCCAGACAATGTCCTGCGGCGAGAAGATCATGTCGCTCACCGGGTAGTCCTGCTTGATCTCGCCGTCGAGAATGCCCCGAACCCGCAGTCCCGCCGGGTCGATGCCGGTGGTGACGACCGGGCCGATCGGCCCGAAGCCCGGGAAGCTCTTGGCCCGGCACCACTGGTGAAACTCGCCGTTGGCAAACAGGGGGTCGGGTGCGGTGACATCGTTGACGCAAGTGTAGCCAAAGATCACGTCGTCGCATTCGGAGCGCTCGATCTGGTAACAGGCGCGGCCGATCACGATACCCAGTTCGGCCTCGAACTTGACCCGGCCGGTGAATCCGGGCGGTCGCTGTATCCGGCGTCGATGTGCCGACAGGGCGCCACCCAGCTTCACGAAATAAAGCGGGTAGTCCGGGTATCTGTGTTTTCTCCAGTTGCTGTCGCTCGTGGAAGTTATTCCATAGCCCCAGAAACTGGCGTGGTTCGACCGGCGGTAGCCAGCTGACGCCCTCGGCACTGATGATCTCGCCGGTGGGTTGTGGCCGGTTGTACAGATTGCCCGTGTACAGTGCGATAGCGCTGTCTTCGAGGCGGCCGAGACGGGGCTGCCCGTCGATCTCGACGCGACACCAGTGGATTGCAGTCATGTTCAGCGTTCTCAGGTGATCACATCCGGTGCGTCTCGCCCGGTATGCTGTTGGATTTTTGCCAGATCCCGGGCGATGTCGATCAGCGGCGCCAGTGCCGTCTGCGGATCCAGCTGTTGCTGTGCGGGATCGGATTCGTAGGATTCGACATAGACGCGCAGCGTGGCGCCGACTGTGCCGGTGCCGGAAAGGCGAAATACGATGCGCGCGCCGTCGGCGAAACCGATGCGGATCCCCTGGCGTTCGCTGACCGAGCCGTCGATGGGATCGGTGTAGCTGAAGTCATCGGCATAGGCGACCTCGCGACCATCCAGCCGGCGTCCCGGCAACCCCTGCAGCTGGGCACGCAGTTCGTCCATCAGGGTGTTCGCGCCGGCCGCGTCCACGCCCTCGTAGTCATGTCGCGAGTAATAGTTGCGGCCAAACCTTTCCCAGTGTCCGGTGACGATCGCGGCGACCGACTGGCCGCGGCCGGCCAGTACGTTGAGCCAGGCCAGAACTGCCCACAGGCCGTCTTTTTCGCGCACATGGTCTGACCCGGTGCCAAAACTCTCCTCGCCACAGAAGGCGATGCGGCCCGCGTCGAGCAGGTTGCCGAAAAATTTCCAGCCGGTCGGCGTTTCGAAACACTCGATGCCCAGCGCCTCGGCGACCCGGTCGGCGGCCTGGCTGGTCGGCATCGAGCGGGCGATGCCCGGGATCCCGTTCCTGTGCGCCGGGATCAGCGTTGCATTGGCCGCCAGCACGGCGAGGCTGTCACTCGGCGTAACGAAAAAATCCTTACCGAGGATCATGTTGCGATCGCCGTCGCCATCCGACGCGGCGGCAAAGTCGATGCCATCCGGCCCCTGGGTCATCGCCACGATCTCGGCGGCGTGGACCAGATTCGGGTCCGGGTGGTGGCCACCGAAATCCTCGAGCGGCTCGCCGTTGATCACGGTGCCGGCCGGTGCGCCGAGTTGCTGCTCGATGATGCGTTTCGCATAGGGGCCGGTGATCGCATGCATGGCATCGAAACACAGGCGGAAATCACCGCTGAGCAGGGTACGAATGGCGTCGAAATCGAAGATCGATGCCATCAAGGCCGCATAGTCGCTGACCGGGTCGATGACCTCGATCTGCATCTCGCCCAGCGAGTATTGGCCGATTGAATCGAGCGGAATCTCTGCACCTTCGAAGATGCGCAGTACATCGATCTCGAGGGTGCGCGCATAGATTGCCTCGGTGACTTTTTCCGGTGCGGGGCCGCCATTGGCGGTGTTGAACTTGATCCCGAAGTCGCCGTCCGGGCCGCCGGGATTATGGCTGGCCGACAGGATCAGGCCGCCGGCCGCAGCGTGTTTGCGGATCACGCAGGAGGCCGCCGGGGTCGACAGCAGTCCGCCCTGTCCAACCAGGGTGCGCGCCACGCCATTGGCGGCCGCCATCTGCAGGATGATCTGGATGGCCTCGCGGTTGAAATAGCGGCCGTCGCCGCCGAGCACCAGGGTGCCGCCGGCGAGTTCCTGCTGGGTATCGAACACCGCCTGGACAAAATTCTTCAGGTAATTGCCCTCGCGGAACACATCGACGCGCTTGCGCAGGCCGGATGTGCCGGGGCGTTGATCGGTGTAGGGGGTGGTGGAAACGGTTGTTACTGCCATGATTCGGGCGTCCTGCTGATGCGATACGATTTTTTACCACAGCTACCCCTTGAATTCCCGCCCAACTGCCCCAACTTGCGCGCTCACTGACCCAATTCCCGGAGGAAACGTACCGATGACCGCGACCGCGCAGAAGGAAACCCTCGATTTCCAGGCCGAAGTAAGCCAAGTGCTGAACCTGGTGATTCGCTCGCTCTACTCAAACAAGGAGATCTTCCTGCGGGAACTGGTCTCCAACGCATCGGATGCCGCCGAAAAGCTGCGCTTCGAGGCCTTGAGCAACGATGCCCTTTACGAAGGCGATAGCCAACTGAGAATCCGCATCGCGCTGGACAGCGACGCTGGCACGGTGACTATCACCGACAACGGCATCGGGATGAGCCGCCAGGAAGTCAACGAGACCATCGGCACCATCGCCAGTTCGGGTACCAAAAAGTTTCTCGAGAACCTGTCCGGAGACAAGGCCAAGGACAGCCAGCTGATCGGCCAGTTCGGGGTCGGTTTCTATTCGGCGTTCATCGTCGCCGACAAGGTGACGCTGAGCACGCGCCGCGCCGGGATGCAGCCCGATGAGGGCGTGCGCTGGGAATCCGGCGGCGAGGGCAGCTACACGGTAGAGAATATCGAGCGCGCCGAGCGCGGTACCGAGATCGTCCTGCATCTGCGTGAGGACGAAAAGGAATTTCTCGACGCCTACCGACTGCGCAGCATTATCGGCAAGTTCTCCGACCATATCGCGATTCCGGTTGAAATGCTCAAGGACCCGGAGCCGCCGCAGGAGGGCGAAGAGCCTCAGCCCGCCACCGAGTGGGAAAAGGTCAACCGCGGTACGGCGCTGTGGATGCGCAACAAGTCCGACGTATCAGACGACGAGTACCATGAGTTCTACAAGAACACCTGCCATGATTTTCAGGATCCACTGACCTGGGCGCATAACCGGGTCGAGGGTACGAACGAGTACAGCTCGCTGTTGTTCATTCCGTCGAAGGCGCCATTCGACATGTGGGATCGTGAGCAAAAACACGGTGTGAAGCTCTACGTGCGTCGCGTTTTCATCATGGACGAGGCCGACAAGCTGATGCCGCACTATCTGCGCTTCGTGAAGGGTGTCGTTGATTCCGACGACCTGCCGCTGAACGTATCGCGCGAGATCCTGCAGCACGACAGGAAGATTGACAGCATCCGCAGCGCCAATGTGAAGCGGGTGCTCGGCCTGTTGGAGAAAATGGCGAAGAACGACGAGGAGAAGTACCTGTCGTTCTGGAACGAGTTCGGCAAGGTGCTGAAAGAGGGGCCGGCTGAGGATTTTGCCAACCGCGAGAAAATCGGTGCCCTGCTGCGCTTTGCCTCGACCAAGTCGGGCGGTGACGGCGAGATCGTTGCGCTCGATCAGTACATCGAGCGGATGGCCGAAAAGCAGGAGAAGATCTACTACATCACCGCCGATACGCTCTCGGCGGCGCGCAACAGCCCGCATCTCGAGGTGTTCAAGAAAAAGGATATCGAGGTGCTGCTGCTGACCGACAGGGTCGACGAGTGGATGGTCTCGCACTTCACCGATTACAAGGGCAAGCACCTGCAGTCAGTCGCCAAGGGCGCGCTGGATCTCGGCGAACTCGAGGATGAGGAAGACAAGGAAAAGGTCGAGAAGGCCACCGAGGAGCACAAGCACCTGATCGAGCGGGTGAAGGCCTCGCTGGGCGAGACCGTCAAAGAGGTGAGGGTATCCAGTCGTCTGACCGATTCACCGGCCTGCCTGGTGGTGGACGATTACGATATGAGCCAGAACCTGGCACGCGTGCTCAAGCAGCTCGGCCAGGATGCGCCGATGCCGACGCCGATCATGGAGATCAACCTGGACCATCCCTTGCTCGGGCGCATGGATGCCGAGGCGGACGAAGACAAGTTCACCGAACTGGCCAAGCTGGTATTCGACCAGGCGCTGCTGGCCGAAGGTGGCCAGCTCGAAGACCCGGCCGGATTCGTCCACCGCCTGAACCGGTTGATGCTGGATATGTCTGCCTGAACCTGGCTTGCATCGGCAGGCACCCCGGGCCTTTCCGTCTGGGGTTCTGCCAGTGATACGGCGGGCGTTAAAACGACCCCTGCAGTGGACGGCGTTCAGGCATTGCGCACCGGGTTGGACAGTGTGCCGATCCCGTCTATCGTGACCTCGATGGTGTCGCCGTCGGCGAGAAATACCGGCGGTGTGCGGGCGAAGCCGACGCCCTCGGGGGTGCCGGTGAGGATCACGGTGCCGGGCAGAAGGGTGGTGTCGCGACTGATGAAGGCGATCAGTTCGGCCACGCCGAAGATCATGTCTGCGGTGCTGCTCGACTGCATGGTCCTGGCCGTTCAGCACCGAGCGAATGGGCAGGGCCTGTGGATCGGGCAGTTCATCGCGGGTGACCATCACCGGTCCGAGCGGACAGAAGGTATCGAAGCTCTTGCCGCGGATCCACTGTCCGCCCCCGCCACGTTTCTGCCAGCGCCGGGCCGAGACATCGTTGGCACAGGTGTAGGCAAAGACATGCGCCAGTGCCTTCTCGATTGTGACATTTCTGGCGGTCCTGCCGATGATCACCGCGAGCTCGGCCTCGTAGTCGACCTCGGGGCCATGTTCGCATGCTGCCGGCAGCTGTATCGGGGTGAGCGCCGAGATCACCGTGGTATTCGGTTTCATGAACAGCACGGGCTGTTGCGGCAGTTGCGCGCCGGTTTCGGCGGCATGTGCCCGGTAGTTGAGTCCGATGCAGTAGATAGCCGACGGCTCGAGCGGTGCGAGCCATTGGCTCACGCCGACGCGTGCCTTGCTGCGCCTGAGGCCGTCGTACAAGGTGTCGCCCTGCAGTACAAAGCCGTGTTCGGAGCCATCGGGTTCAACCCAGCATTCCTGCCCATGCTGATCGATGCAGCGGCCAATTTTCATCGTGTTGTCCTCTGAAGGTATTGCTGACCGGGCGGGCTGGCCTCCTGTCTGCCGAGTCCGTCCCGGATCTGTTGGATCGCTTCGGGTGGCTACAGCATAAAACACACCAGCCGCTATAGCGGGACCAATGTTTTTTTGCTGGCTGTGATTCAGTTCTCGCCGCGATCGGCCGACAAACTCGATAGGACAACAGGGTGTTCCCGGTGGAGCATCAGCGTGGAGGCATGATGTCGACTGCCAATGCAGTTTTGACCAACCCGGAATTGGTGTCGTTGGGCATTGCGCAACAACGCCGCTACGAGGCCGGCGAAGTGATTATTGTCGAGGGTGCGGATGATCGCTGCGTGTACCTGATCGAGGGCGGCGTCGCCCGGGTTTCCGAGCGCGTCGAGATCGAGGGCGCGAAACATATCCAGCCAGGGTTGTGCGATCTCGGAGCTGGCGCGATCGTTGGCGAGCTGAGCCTCTATGAGTCGGGGCCGCGCAGCGCATCGGTGGTGGCCATCGAGCCCTGCGACGTGCTGGTGTTCGATGCTGAGCAGCTGTCGACCTATCTCGATCAGCATCCTGAGCGAGGCTATATCGTGCTCAAGGATCTGTTTGCCGTACTCAATTCACGGCTGCGCCATGCAGACCGTCGGCTCGGCTCGCTGTTTGCCTGGGGGCTGAAGGCGCACGGCATCGATCAGCACCTCTGACCAGGTCGCTCCAGTATTGGTGTCGTTTATCAGTATGTATTGATAAAGCCCCTGTATCCGCCTATTCAGACGCTCGAATAGTGACTTTTGCCAAGCCTGTGGCAGACTCCCGGTCCGGATAATTCATTACAACACCCCCAGGGAGCACATCCATGCGCGTAATTCTTCTCGGCGGCCCAGGTGCCGGCAAAGGCACTCAGGCGAACTTCATCAAGGAACGCTACGGCATTCCCCAGATCTCGACCGGCGATATGCTGCGTGCGCACGTCAAATCCGGCAGTGAGCTGGGTGTTGCTGCGAAGAAGATCATGGACGAAGGCGGCCTGGTGTCTGACGACATCATCATGGGTATGGTGAAAGAGCGCATCACCGAGGATGACTGCAAGGCCGGTTACCTGTTCGACGGCTTCCCGCGCACCATTCCGCAGGCCGAGGCGCTGAAAGAAGCCGGCGTAGTGGTTGATGCGGTTGTCGAGATCGATGTGCCCGATGAAGAGATCATCAAGCGCATGTCGGGTCGTCGCGTGCACCTGGCATCCGGTCGCACCTACCACGTGGTCTTCAATGCGCCGAAGGAAGAGGGCAAGGACGACGAAACTGGGGAGCCGCTGATCCAGCGTGATGACGACCAGGAAGACACCGTAAAGGCACGTCTCAAGGTTTATCACGACCAGACCGAGCCGCTGGTCAGCTTCTACACCAAGCAGGCGGAAGCCGGCGAGTGCAAATACGTCAAAATCAATGGCGTGGGCGGCGTAGATGGGATCCGCGACCAGATCTTCTCGGGACTGGATGGCTGATCGCCAGCTCGCACAAAGAACAGACAAAAAGCCCGGTAATCCGGGCTTTTTGTCTTCCAGGGCGACCACCTGAATGTGTTAACCTTGGCGGCTTAATTGCATTTTCCGGAGGCCATGATGGCTGTCGTCGAGCTGACGAAAGACAACTTCGAAGAGGTTGTCACCAACAACGAATTCGTGATCGTTGATTTCTGGGCGCCCTGGTGCGGTCCCTGCCGCTCCTTTGCGCCAACCTACGAAAAGGTCTCGGAAGAGCACCCCGACGTAGTGTTCGCCAAGGTCAACACCGAGGATGAGCAGGAGATTGCGGGGCATTTCCAGATTCGATCCATCCCGACGCTGATGATCTTTCGCGACAAGATCATCATCTTCAGCGAGGCCGGCGCATTGCCGGAATCGGCGTTCCGTGAACTGGTCGGCAAAGCGGGCGAACTCGACATGGACGAAGTGCGTCGCCAGGTGGCCTCGCAGGAAACGGACCAGACCGAGGCCTGATTGACCGCTGGGCGCATCGGCGCCCTGACCGCGCCGGCGCCCCGAGATGGCTGCCGTCCTCTGTTGGATCTGATTCGGCGCGACGTTTGTTTTGGCGCCGGGCTTTTCGACGGTCGCACGGTACTGCTGCACGGCAGAAAGTTTTCGCCCTGTCGACGGGCTGGGCACGGCTATACTGGGATCTGGCGTTTCCCAGGTAGCACTATGCAGAGTACCCATAACCCGGCGTTGCACAAATGGTTGACCGGCCCCCCGACCGTCGGCGACCTGATGACGCTGTGTGAGGAAAACTATCGCTGTCTGCATAGCCTGATCCCGCAACTGAGGCGTCTGCAGGGGAAACATCGCTCCCGTCGACCGGATCACCAGGATCTCCACCTCACGATCGTCGAGCAGACGCCCTACACGACGCTGATCCGCCTCACCTACGAGTTTGATCACGGTGCCGGCGGCGTTTCCGACCCCGATGCGCTGCTGCGCGTCTACCACGATGCCAGGCAGGTCGAGGTGGAGGATCTGCGCCAGCAGGCCCTGCCGACCCGCCGACTGTACGAAGCCCCGGGACTGGAGAACAAGTGGCGCCTGAACCTGTTTGTCGCCAAGTGGCTTTTCTTCTGTGTGCAACAGGGGCACCTGTTCGTCGATGACGTCACGCGCCTGCGCCAACCGGTCTGCGATTTGACCTGAGGCGCTCCGGTCGGTCTGGCTGGCCGTCGTTTCCTGTGCTGTTCGTAGCGCTTACCCATCAGCCCGTGATCCCTTTTGATCTTTTTTTGAACAGAAAAACCCCGTCGAATCAGCGTATTGCATCGACCTTGTCGATTTAGTCAGGTGGATAGTTAGACAAAGGTCCGGTCGGAGTTAAGAAACGCATCGAATAGGTGGACAAATAGCAGACACAAATTTCTTGACTAATTTCCTAGGTTAATGCTAGCTTTAAAACCAAGCGAATTACTTGGTAATTGCGCAACTGAATTTTAGTGAGGAAACGAGACATGAGACTTTCAACTAAGGGCCGCTACGCGGTGACGGCGATGCTGGATCTGGCGCTGAACGGTACTCAGGGTCCGGTTACGCTGGCCGATATTTCCGAGAACCAGGGTATTTCGCTGTCTTACCTCGAACAGCTTTTCGCGGCGCTGCGTAACAAGGGACTCGTGCGCGGCGTGCGCGGGCCGGGTGGTGGCTACTACCTCGGTCGCGAATCCGACGAGATCTCGATCGCCGACATCATCTGTGCGGTCGACGAGTGGGTCGAGTTCACCCGTTGCAAGGAGGGTCGGCAAAATTGCCAGGATGGCCAGCGCTGTCTGACCCACAGCCTGTGGGACGACCTGAGCCAGCAGATCTTCATCTTCCTCACCGACATCACGCTGGATGACCTGGTGCAGCGCGGCCAGGCGCGTGAAGTCGAGCGAAAGGAAAAAAAGGCCGCGTCGCAGATCCTCGGTTTGAAGAACCGGGCAGCCTGAAGAAGACTGCTTCGGTCAAAGGCCGGCCTTCGTTTCACCGACCACTCCGGCGCTAATGATGGCGCCGGGAGTGGCCGTGTGAGTGTTGCCAATGTGCAGACGGGGGCGAGATGCCTTTGATGCAGAGACTGGCAGGCCGGAAATCAGTACTGCCTGAACACACTTTTCAGACAGCAGTTCACAAGAAAACGTGAGGGCAAGACAATGGCTTACAGCGAAAAAGTTATCGATCACTACGAGAATCCCCGCAACGTCGGCGTACTCGACAAGGATTCCAGCAATGTCGGCACCGGCATGGTGGGCGCACCGGCGTGTGGCGACGTGATGCGGCTGCAGATCCAGGTCAATGCCGACGGCGTGATCGAGGATGCGAAATTCAAGACCTACGGTTGCGGTTCAGCGATTGCCTCCAGCTCGCTGCTGACCGAGTGGGTCAAGGGTAAGACCCTGGACGAAGCGCGCCAGATCAAGAATTCCGAGATTGCCGAGGAACTCGCGCTGCCGCCGGTGAAAGTGCATTGCTCGGTGTTGGCGGAAGACGCGATCAAGGCCGCAATCGACGATCTGCGTGGCAAACAGGATCAGCCTGCCTCGTCCGCAGCCTGATCGACCACCCTCGCGCCTGCCGCGGTCGGCAGGCGCACTACCGCACGCGTACCCTCGCTTTTGGTCGACGTCAGCGCGACTTCGCCGCCGTGCGCCGCAACGATTCTGCGTACGATCGGTAATCCCAGCCCGGTTCCCCGGCTCTTCGATGTGAAGAATGGTTCGAACGCCCGTTCAAGCGTCTTTGGCGGAATGATGTCGCCACCATTCCCGACCTCAATCCGCACCCAGCCTGCTTCTGCCGGCCTGCAGCTTATCGAGATCGCGGCGTCGTCGGGCGACGCCTGCAGGGCATTTTGAACGAGGTTTATCAGCACCTGCCTGAAGCGATCGCTGTCGAACGGCGTCGGTGGGCAGGTCCGGGTCTCGATGTTCAGACGGGCCGGATCGATGTCCTCGGCAGCCACGGTCTGCCGCAGCAGTTTGACGATGTCGCCGGTGGATCGGTTGAGGGCCAGGGGTTTTGCATAAAGCAGGATGTCTGCCAAGAGTCGCTCGAGGCGTGCGACCTCGGCGCTGGCCAGCGACAGGCGTTTTTCTGAACTGGCCGGGAGCTGTTCGAGCGCGCGGATATGCTCGAGGGCGAGGCTGATGGTGGCCAGCGGGTTGCGGATCTCGTGCACGATGCCAGAGGCGAACTGGCCGATGCTTGCCAGCCGGGTGCTTTCCACCAGTTGCAGGGTGCGTCCCAGGCTGACCCCGATCAGCACCCCGAGATTACGCAGCAACTCGAGATGATCCGGTCGATAGCTGTTGGGAAAACGGCTGGCGAATACGGCAACCCCATGCACCGAGCCGCCACCATCAACGGGCAGGAAGATCGTATCGCGCCTTCCGAGTTCCTGCAGGCGGCGCAGAAAGATGTAGTTGTCGGACAGTTGCGCGGTCTGCACGATGTCGGCGATATGCAGCGGCTGACGGGTGCGGATGCACTCATCCAGCAGGGTGCGGTCGGTATCGAAACTATGCTGCCCTATCGGGTCCGGCTTGCCATCGCTGAAGGCCTGTTCGAGATGGATACGGCCGTCGGCACCGACAATGAGGATACCTATCCAGTCGACTGGCATGAGGTCGGGCAGCATCTCTGAAAGGATGTGCAGCGTGCTGTCGAGATCGCCGCCCTGTTCGATGCGGGTCAACAGGCGACGCAGCGTGTCGAGGCGGTGTGACAGGCGGTTGAACGCATCGACCAGCCAGCCGATCTCGTTGTCGCCGGCGATCGGAACCTGGTGGGCAAAGTCCCCATTGGCGACCTTCTTGAAGCCTTCAACCGCGCCGGCGAGTGGCTGCACCACGCGCAGGTAGAACCACAGGGCGATCCCGATCGCGACCAGGATCGCCAGCCCCAGCATCAGGCGGCTGACCGTGTTGGCCTGACGGGCACGCTGCGCGACATCGCTTTCCAGGGTGCTCAGCAGGCGGCCGCTGGCCTCTTCAAGGGCTGAATGCTGTTCCGTGATCCACTCCGCAGCCCATTCCAGTCGCGGTTCTGCATCATCGGCTCCGATGCGCTCGTCGAGGCGTGTCGCAAACGCCTGCCACAGGATGTTGAGTTCGGTTGCGACCACCTGCGAGCGCGCCGGTAACTGGGGTTGCATGCGCATGTCCGAACCACCGAGAAGTTCGTCGAAGCGATTGCCTGCGAATGCTTCGATGATCGCCGCGAGCTCGGCCCGGGTTCGTTTCAGATCCTGGAAGTACAGATTGAGATCACGAAAGTAACTCGGGTAGTCGCGCGGTGCATTTTCCTCGTACTGCATGGCCTGTACGGTCAGGTGCTGCTGGTTGTACTGCAGTCTGCCGGCCAGCTGAATCAATGCGTCGTCGCTGTGCTGTTGGTCGATGACGTGCATCGAGTAGATTGCCGAGCCGGCGAACAGGCCCGTCAGCACGGCGATCGCCATGACGATCTGGACCTTCAGTGTGCGCAGGAATCGGGGCAAGGTTTCGGTCTCCTGATGAAACGCGGCGCGGTCGTCGCTATTCTGCCATTCGCCGCGATCGGGTGTGCAGACAGGTTAACGTCTCCGAGCATGCCGATGCCAACTGCCGGGCGGCCCATCGAGGGCGTAGAATCGGTCTGGCCTGAAGGCCCAAATTACCCCATTGTCGAGAACCAGAGATGATGATGCGACCCGAGCAAGATGAACTGCGCACCCTGCGGGACTGGACCCGATGGGGCGCGAGCCGCTTCAATGAGGCGCAGCTGTTTTTCGGTCACGGCACCGACAACGCATTGGATGAGGCACTCGCGCTCGTGCTGCATGCCCTGCAGCTGGATCATGGGTTACCGGCAGACTATCTGCAGTCGCGCGTCACCCGGGCAGAGGCTGAGCGTATTGTCGAGCTGTTTCATCAGCGCATCGACCGGCGAGTGCCGGCCGCCTACCTGATCGGCAAGGCGCATTTTGCCGGGCTCGAATTTTTCGTCGACGACAATGTGCTGATCCCGCGTTCGCCGATTGCCGAGTTGATCGAGGAGGGCTTTGCCCCGTGGCTGGATGCCGAGCATGTCGGCAGTGTGCTCGATCTCTGTTGCGGCAGTGGCTGTATCGGGATTGCCTGTGCCTACGCCTTTCCGTCGGCATTGGTCGATCTCAGCGATATCTCACCGGCGGCGCTGGACGTGGCGACACGCAATATCGAACGGCATCGTCTTGAAGACAGGGTCAGGGCGGTGCGCAGCGACGTGTTCGAGAACCTGAATGGCGAGACCTACGATCTGATTGTAAGTAACCCGCCTTATGTCAGCATCGCCGAGATGGCGACCCTGCCGGAGGAATATCGGCACGAGCCCGAGTTGGCGCTGGAGGCCGGCGACGACGGCATGGATATTGTCGCCCGTATCCTTGTCGAGGGCGCGGAATACCTGCGGCCCGGTGGTATTATGGTGATCGAGGTCGGGGCGAGTGCCGAACTATTGATGGCGCGCTACCCGACCGTTCCGTTTCTGTGGCTCGATTTCGAGCGCGGCGGGGATGGAGTCTTTCTTCTGACAGCCGAGCAGTTGGAAGAGTATCGCGAGTTTTTCGAGGAGGGTGGTGCATGAGTCTGCGCAGGGCGCGTAGCGCTGAGGAGTATGCGGAGTGGGTCAAGCAGGCGATGTTCGAGGTCGGTGATTTAAAGGACTGCCTGTTATACGAGATCGAGGATCTGCAACGATTTCCCGCCTATATCGAACCGCTTGAAGAGGGTATCAAGCAAATCTACGACACTATGGTCGAAGGGTCTTACCACTTCGGCCGCGAAGACCTGGTGTTCATGGAGGTGTTGCGCCGCTACGAAGACCAGATCCCGTTCCATACGCTGCTCAAACAGATCAACGAGACCCATCGCAAGGGGCTGGACGTGCCGGAAGAGGGCTGATCCGCTGCGCCGGTTCCGCCTCGACCGTTTCCCGCAGATTAACTGCAGGCGTCCTGCTAACCGGTATCTTCATCGACCCTTTCCAGCGAATGATCCGGGTGTCTTAAAACGGGTTTAGTTCCCAGTTCGCCATCGGCCGAATATTCTGGTAAAAAACGCCATAACGCCTGCGGAGAATCGTGTCTGCGGGCGGCGGTTTATAAACCGTCATTAATAAATAACTGCGATTGCGGTAGTTCGATGGCAAAGGGAAACCTTATCGCATGGCGATAATCCAGGGTTCCCCGACGCGGCGGCTACCAATTAAGGGATGTGAGGATGGCGCTGTTATCAAACCCTGTTTTGGTAGGGGCTTTTGTCGTTGCTGTAACGCTGGTGGGTTGCGATTGGCCGGCTGAACCGGGAACGCCACCGACCGGACTGGTGGCGGTCATCGACCTCGATAGCGTCGCCCGGGCCGTCGGTCGCGACAGTGTCATTGCATCCCGTGTCCAGGAATACGCCGACCAGCAGTCGGCCAAGCTCAATCGCCTGCGTGACGACCTGCGTGAACAACTGCAGCAGGAAAAGTCGCGCCTGGGTGATACCCCCGGCGACGCCGATAGGGAAAAGCTGGCGCAACTCACCGCGCGCATGGACCTGCAGTTGCAGCAGGAGATCGCCAAGGCCCGCCAGGCCGCCGAGCAGCTGAAGATAGACCTCGTGATGGATTTCAAACAGGAGATCCAACCGCTCGCCGAGCGTGTCGTCAAGGCACGCGGCAACTCGATTCTGCTGATCCGGCAGAACGCCATGCTCTACGTCGACCCCGCCGCTGATATCACCAAAGCGGTAATCGAAGAACTGAAAAGCACTGAACCGGCGCCCGGCGCCGGCGAAAAATCCCAATAACGCTCGCCGGTTCGAAAAGGAACGCCGCCATGTCCACCACCCGACCGCATTTCCTCACCCGATTGACTGCGACCATCACGGCAAGCTGCCTGATCGGTTCCAACATGGTGTTTGCCGCGGGCCAGATCGTGGTCGACGGGCGTACCCAGACACAGCTTCGTGTGAACGGTTCGGTTACCGATGTCACCACGCAGTCGCTGAAGGGACGCAACGCCTTCAATTCGTTCAGCCGTTTCGATGTGCACGGGGGCAATACGGTCAACCTGCATGTGCCGGATGCGGCACGCAACCTGATCAACCTGGTACACGACAAGGGCACGCGCATCGACGGCACCTTGAACGCCTACAAGAATGGGCAGATCGGCGGAAACGTGTTCTTTGCCAACCCGCATGGGGTGGTGGTCGGAGCCGGTGGCGTGGTCAATGTCGGTGCGCTGAGTGTCACGACCCCGACACGGCAGTTCATGGATGGCTTCTTTGACGGCGCGGGCAATCCGGTGGATGGGGCGACCCAGCAGTTGCTCAATGGCACTGCACCGGTTAATCCGGATGCCACGGTAGACATCCAGGGCCGGGTGAACGTCCAGGGCGATATCCGTGTCCAGGCCGGCAGTATCGTTATCGCCGGTGACCTGAACAGCCTGCCGGCCCCGGCGGCCGGTCACACACTGGCCAACCCGTTGAATACGGACGGACTGGAAAGCGGTAGCGAGCTGGTCGAACGCAACGGTGAGATCTGGTTGCTCGCCGAGGGTGATGCGACGATCACCGGCGCGGTGCGCGCCGACGGTGCCGACAGCGTTGACGCCGGGGCCGTGCAGGTGCGTGCGGGTGGCGATATCGAACTCAGTGGCGACGCACGACTTTCGGCGCGTGGGCGTGGCGCCGAATCCGATGGTGGTGAAGTCTTGGTTTTAGCGCAGCGCAATGCGCGGATCGCCGAGCGTGCCACCCTGGATGCCGGTTCCGACCAGGCTGACGGCGGCTTCGCCGAATTCAGTGCGCTGCAGACGCTGACCCTGAGCGGTGGCCTGCTGCGCGCCGACGCGCCCAATGGGATTGGCGGGGACATCCTGATCGATCCATTGAATCTTGTTGTCGACAATGACCTGCTGCGTGGGCATGCCCCCGGCAACCGCGATGGCATCAGCTGGGATGCCGGCAGCCTGACCCTGGAGGCCACGCAGAAGATTACGATCAACGAGGACATTGTGATCTCTACCCGGCAGGTGGCGGTCAATGGCGGGCAGAGTGCGCGTGACGCGCATCTCAACAACGACTCGACTGCTCCGTCTGGCGACCTCACGCTGAACGCCAAGCAGATCGAGGTCCGGGCGGGTGCGCAGCTGCGCGCCGATGCCAACAACGGCCAGGCCGCAGGAAAGGTCGCATTGCATGCAGAAGATGATGCGAGTTCGCCGTTTTTCGGTTCGACCGAAGACCAGACAGCATCGATCAGCGTGCTGGATGCAACCATCAAGGGCGGCGAGGTGGAGATCACCGCGATCGCCAACGACAAGTATGAATACGATGGCGAGTTGGCGAACAGGGTATTCGATTTCCTCGATGACCTGAGCACCCCGATCGACATCTCTTTTTCGCAGGCCGATGCGACGGTCATGCTGGATGATGGCGCAGTCATTGACGCGTCTGGCAAGGTAACCATCAGCAGCTATGCCAAGGCCGAAGTCGGCATGCTGGCGATATTCACCGGTCTGGCCTTCGGCTGGGGCGAGGCGGCGGCGACCGCTCACACCCAGGTGCTGGACGCGACCATCACGTCAACCAGTCCGGTCAAGATCAAGAGCCAGGCAGACAGCAAGATATCGATGACCGTTGCTGCGTCGAACGACAACCGCACCAATCCCTTGCCTGCCAACGCCAACAAGTATGCGGATCTGGCGTTTGCAATATCCAAAGGGCAAGATCGACGCGCTGGCCGAGGTCGGTGCCGATGCGACGGTCACGGCGAACGGCCAGTCCCTGGAGGTCGAGGCGCAAGGTACGAAGCATCAGAACGTCACGGCGTTTGGCAAGGCCTATGACGACGGCACGGCCGGGGCCGCGCTGGGGATTGCCCTGTTCGATACCGACGTGGTGGCCAATCTTGCCGGTGAGGCCAATGTCGGCAGTGTCGAGGTCAATGCTGCACTGACCACTGAAAAGAATTCGACCAACGTGGTCTCTGGCGCGGGTACCGGCCTGGTCGGTGGCATCATCAAGACCATCGATCCACGTGTGGCCGGCGCCGCGCTGATCAGCCAGCTCAGCGGCTTTGTCTCGAAGACGACCATCAGTCCGCAGTCGCGCAGCTCATCGACCAAGCTGGGCCTGTCGGCCTCGTTCGCCTGGGTCGAACATACCAATGACGTCGCGGCCCGAATCGGCAGCACCGGTCGTGTAACGGCAGGTGGCCCGGTCGATGTGATGGCCTATGCTCAGGAAGACCTGACCT
>CAVRBK010000035.1:0-7657 GCA_963719025.1 uncultured Gammaproteobacteria bacterium
ATGAGCGCAGGCGCCTGGTCGGCCGGTGTCGGGTAGGAAAAGATCAGGATGGCACTGGTCACGATGAACAGGATGAAGCCATACATGGTGAACAGGTGAGACACCCGACGGTTCTGGTTTTTGAATTCCGACGAGGTCAGCACCTCGTTGGCCGCCGTTTGCATCGCCAATGCAAGCTTCTCGGAGTCACCCACGGTGCGCTTGGCGTTCTTCCGCGCCGCTTTGGCGTTCTCGAAAAAGTACTTGGCGCTGCCCTTGTGGATCATGTCGAGCACGGTGCCCCCGATGACAAGGAGAATCATCAGGACGACGTAGGTCTGCATGACGGCGGCCGGAATGAGCGACGAGATTTCGGCAAACGGATTACTCGTAAACATCTGTGCTGTCTTCCTCTGAAATTTTAAGCGCCCCTAATATGGACTATTCTTGATTGCAATGTGCATTGGCTTTTTTTTTAGACATCATAAACAGATCTGATAGATAACCTCTGATGAAGTTCATTTGGTTCTTCGCGGCTCCTCGACAGCCATCTGACTCCTCAAAATTCTTACTTATCGATGCTTGACGCGACCAGCGTTGTGAATGCAAATCAATCGCATTCGCTATCAAGTAAGGGGGCAACACCTCATCGTCAACGCCCTGGCCCATTTAACCAGGTTACGGGCCGCCAAGCGACACGGGGAGACCCGGTAAATGGGATGGACTCAATCGGGTTTTGCTCTGTTTTCACGGACGCATCAGAAATGGCCGATAAATGGCCCGGAGGTGTTTCATGCCGGAACGCAGCGGGCGACTGCGGTTCGCCGTTTCTCCCGGGGGGTGGCGCACATAAACCGGTGCGCCCACACCCAAACCGGCTTCCCTGCCAGCCGAATATGGCGACATCTCGATCGCGGAATTTTCCGAAATACCAACTCAGTGGCCGGGGCACCGGGCACCGTTGCATTGGCCTAGTCGTAGACCAGTCTAACCTTTGAGTCGTTGTTTATGTCTGAAGTCGGTGCGTTTAGAGCGAAAACACATCTTCCCAGGCTGCTGGAACGGGTTCAGAAAGGCGAACGCTTTGTGATCACGAAACACGGCCATCCCGTGGCCGAACTGATCCCTTACAGAAAACGCGACCCCGACAAGATCCGCGCGGCCATTGATCATCTCAAGGCGTTTCAGAAAACCCATAGCCTGCGTGGTCTGTCTGTCCGGGATATGATCGAAGAAGGGCGGAAGTACTGATGGCATTTGCGCTGCTTGAGCAGGCGATGAAGATTCATCAGTGTTGATGGCCGGAAAGGGCGTTTATTATTCCTATGCTCGACAACCTTCCTGCTGTGATTCATGTGTGCAGAATCAGGGACAAGGAAACCGGCCCGTCCAACGTCGCGCCCACCACCCTGGATCTGATGGGTCTGCCGGTACCAGCCGCGATTCAGGATGAATCGGAATTGCCCGGGAAGGGCTTTTTCTGCAGTTTTCTCTGCAGTGTACGGCGATGCATACCCAGCTGGCGGGCGGTGGCGGAGATGTTGCCGTGGTTATCGTTCAACACGCGTTGCAGGTGTTCCCACTCCAGTTGTTTCAGCGGCGTTGGGCTGAACGCCGGCGCCGCGGCTTCGCCAGCTTCGGGTGCGGCCTGCAGGGCCTTTAAGATCGAGCCGGTGTCGGTCGGTTTGGCCAGGTAGTTGAATGCACCGGATTTGATCGCCTGGACGGCGGTGGTGAGGCTCGCATACCCGGTCAGCACCAATATCCTGACCGACTGCTGCAATTCCAGTATCGGCTCGATCAACGCCAGGCCCGATTCCTTGCCCAGGCGCAGATCGAGTACCAGGTAATCGAGCTTCGTGCGCTCTACCTGCTGCAACGCCTGCGCGCTGTCGTAGGCTGAAAACGCCGTCATGCCGCGGCGGGTAAGGGCGCGGCACAGGGTCTTGTTGAATACTTCGTCGTCGTCGACGACCAGGACTGTTGCGGGCTTGGACATGCGTTTCAGGCAGCGCTCGGGAAATTGATCCGGGCCCGGATCCCGCGTGGCTGCAGGGGCAGCAGCCGCAACTGGCCGTTGAGATGATCGAGCGAGGCATGCGACAGCATCAGGCCGAGACCCATGCCATCGGGTTTGTCGCTGAAGGCTGTTTTGCCGAGTGACGCGATCTGCTGCTCTGACAGGCCATGACCCTGGTCATCGATATCGACGATCACCTGCCCATTCTCAAGCCGTGCGGCAAGACTGATCCGGGTGTTGCCTGCCTTCAACGAGGCGTCGGCGGCATTGTCGAGCAGGTTGGTGATAACGGACGCCAATTCCGCTGGCAGCAGCGCATCGCCGTCGAGCTGGATCTGCTTGTGCAGTTCGATCTCGGGCCGCGATGCGAGCCAGGTGGCCAACAGGTCATCCAGGGCGTCGGCCAGCGGCCGTGGTGCGGCATCATCGGCCTGGCCCTGCAGCGCGACCAGCTTTGCCTGACAGAAATCAACCTGACGGGCAATCTCCCGGGCATCGCCTGCCGCTTGTTCGTCTGGTGCGGTTTCGGCCAGCTCCGCAGCCAGCATGCGGATGCTGGACAATGGTGTGTTCATCTCATGCGCGGCACTGGCAGCCAGCATGCCGACCTTGACAATGTGCTGGTTTCTCAGCAGCTTTTCCCTGGCGGCGGATAGCGCCAACTGGTACTTCCTGACGCTGTGCGCCAGTACGTAGACGAAGACCGAAATAATGAGCGCACTGAATATATAGTTCGCCCACATGCCCACGACATGCAGGTGGAAATCACTGCCGGCGTGATCGTGTAGCAAGGGGGGCAGAGGGTGGTACCACTCCAATAATACGGTGTACAGGGTGACGGAGAGCACCAGCAGGGCAGCCAGCGGTCTGGCAGGCAGAAAGACAGCCGCCAACGCGATAGGCACGATGAAGAGCGATATGAAGGGATTGGTGGATCCACCGGTAAAATAGAACAGCGCGGCCAGCGCGATCAGGTCGATGGCAAGGTTGAGCGCGACTTCCAGAGTGGAAGCCGAGCCCGGTTGGCGAATTCGGTACCAGAGCAGCGTGTTCCAGATCACCTGGGCGACGATGATCATCGCCAGCGGGGACAGCGGCAAGGGCATGTGCAAAAACCAGGTCACGGTCAGCAGGACCGTGACCTGGAGAACAAGGCCGATGCTGTTCAGCCAGAGCAGCAGCTTGAGCGCGCTGTTGTTGAGTTCGCGGTGGTTCAGGAGCAGGTCGGTACTTCCCATCCCGGCATTTTACCCCGCAGCAACGTCCGGGATACGTTCCCGTTTCCGGGGAACGCTTCAGATCGCCTTCTGCCAGCCCAGCATGATGTTCCAGTCGTTCTTCATCTGCAGGCCGTTCACCCGCTGGTAGACAGGGATGCCGACCTCGAGCCCCAGGCTGTGCCCGCGCAGCGCATCCTGTCCGGAGAAGGTGACGCCCAGGTTCACATCGACTTCGTCGCGGCCCGAGTTTTCCGCCACGAACAGCGGCATGCCGCCGGTAATGACAGGATCACGTCCGCGTATCCTGCCTTCGGTAAGGGCCTTGACCCGCAGCGAGGAACTGATCCAGGGCGCCCATCGCCTGGCGACCCAGGCGCTGCCTTCAACGATGTTACCCAGCTTGTATTCCTCGGCGTTTTCGTTCAGACGAATCGTGGCCGCCAGTTGGGCGCCCCAGCTGAGGTCCTGGTTCTGGCCGTTGTAGGTGATACCCGGCAGCAGATCGTAGCTACCTGAGCCGAGCTGCATCGGATAGGCGAGCCGGTCGATGTCGACCAGTTCACCTGCCGGTGTCATGGTGCCCGCAAACGGTGGCAGCACACTGCCTTTTTTCGTGATGCTGCCGGTCGGCAGGCTCAGGCCCAGGCTGGCGTGAAATTTGTGTCCGCTCTGCTCGTGCAGCCGGATCAGGGCTGCAACCTTGGTATCGCCGAAGCCCGAGGTTTCGCCCTTGAAGGTGCCCAGCACGTTCGTGCCACTGGGGCCCTGGTAGGTCTGTAGGGTCATCTTCTTGACGACGTAGTTGACCATGGCCATCAGGGTGATGTCTTCCGACAAGCCATACATCGCGCCGAACATGTGCATGTTCATGTCCATTTTGAGTGGGGCTATACGGTAGGTGGGTGGGACAGTCATGATGCGCGGCGAGCCATCCGGCAGATTGCCCATGCGCATGGTCTCGCCGGCCAGTGGATTGGGGCTCAATGCGACCTCGTCGGCCGATATGTCTTCGTCGCCGGACAACATGCCGTCCATGTGCATGTTCATGAACCGGTATGAAAACATCCAGCCGCCTTCCTCGTGCAGATGGTTGCCCATGACGCCGATCGGGGCATACACGTCGTGGTGTCCGGCCGCGTGATGGTGCATCGCCGTGTTGGCGATCGCATGGTTCATCAGGCCCAGCGCAGCAAGGGCTGCTGTAAATAGTCGTGTTCGCAAGGTACTTGTCCGGTTGAAAAAAGCAGCGGCGAGGGTAGTGGAATCGAGGGGCTGGAAGGAGTGACAAATTGTCACACCTCGAATCGCTTGCGAAGGGCTTGCAGCGTGTGGCACGGCGTGGATCGGCTGAGGGCGGGCTAGGGGGGCTAACTGCGTCACTGATCACAAGGTTTAACGGAGGAGTGAGCTTGATGTTCAAAGACTACAAAGGGCGAGATCAGGGTCGGACCACTGTAACCTGCAGATTCGAAAGGATAAAAGGGTAGAACACGAATCGTAAAACAAGGGACCAGGGTGCTTGATTCGAGGAGTTGTTACTCTGACCCCAAAAGCCTCTATACGCGGCTTCGACGAATCGATTATTCGGCGCGCAGTGCCGTTACCGGGTCGAGCGCGGCCGCGCGCATGGCCGGTGCCACGCCCGCAATCAGTCCGATGCTCACGGCGATCAAGAGCGCAAGCAGGGCGTAGTCCCAGGCGACATGTGTCGGCAGTCCCGGGACCGCGAGGGCGATCAGCCAGGCGCCACCGACACCGATCAGCAGGCCGACGACGCCGCCGCAGGCGGCAAGCACCACGGCCTCGCCGAGGAACAATCCCATGACCTGATTCCTCCCCGCCCCCAGTGCGCGCAACAGACCGACCTCCGGAGTGCGCTCGTTCACCGAGATGGTCATGATGGTGAGGATGCCGATACCCCCCACCAGCAGCGAGATGGCGCCCAGCGCACCCACTGCAAGGGTCAGGACATCGAGGACCGAGCCCAGGACGTCGAGCATCTGGTCCTGGGTGACGATGGTGAAGTCCTCGCTGCCGTGGCGGGCCATCAATCTTGACTTTATCCGGTTCGCCAGCTCTGCTGCGTCGCTGCCGGGGGCGTAAAGTACGTCGACCTCCATCAGGCTTTCGCGATCGAACATCGCCATCGCCCTGGCCACCGGGATGTAGACCGTATCGTCGAGGTCGAAACCGAGCATCTGGCCCTTGGGCTGCATGGTGCCGATGATGCGGTAGGTTTCACTGCCGACGCGGATGCGTTTACCCAGCGGTGATCTTGTGCCGAAAAGCTCGCTGCGCAGTTTGCTGCCCAGAACCGCGAAGGCACGCGCGCGGCGCGGCTCATCCGCGGGCAGGAACCGCCCGAGTGCCGGCTTGATCTGCCATACCTCCGGAACACCCGGCCCGGTACCAAATACCGTGGTGCGACGGGTTCGCCCGTCCGCCTCCACCGCGGCATTGCCCTGCACGAACGGCACCACGTCCTGGATCTGAGGCAGCTGCTTGAGGCTGTCGGCATCGTCCAGGCTGAGTGGGCGAACATTGCCGAAGATCGCACCGGAAACGCCGAAGGTCTGGGTCTTGCCCGGCGATATTGCTATCAGGTTGGTGCCGAACTGGGTGAATTCCTGAACCACGAATCGCTGCACGCCCTCGCCGATGGCAGTCAGCAATACCACCGCGGCGATACCGACCGCGATACCCAGGCCGGTCAGCAGGCTGCGCGTGCGATGCGCAAGGATCGCGCTGCCGGTGAGGTGTATGAGGTCGTTCAGCCGCATGCTCTGTTACCGACCTGTCAGCGCGCGCACCGGGTCCAGCCTGGCAGCGCGGCGCGCGGGCAGTACGCCGAACACAAGGCCCGTTGCGATGGCCACACCGACCGCGGCCAGCGGTGCCCAGAGTGGTGCGGCGATCGGAAAAACCGGGAATAGCTGGCGCAGGGCGAAGATGCCAATCGCCGCGATCAGTACGCCGAGTGCGGCCCCCGCGCCTGCAAGCAGTATGGATTCGACCAGAAACATCCGAAGGACCTGGCGCTCGGGTGCGCCGAGCGCCTTCAAAAGGCCGATCTCGGCCACCCGTTGAGAGACGGCGACCAGCATCACGTTCATGATCAGTATCCCGGCGACCGCCAGGCTGATACCGGCGATGCCGCCGACGGTATAGGTGAGCGCACGCAGGATACCGTCGAAGGTGTTGAGCAATGCGTCCTGGGTGATGATGGTGACGTCGTCCTCGCCATCATGGCGTTCGCGGATAATCTCCCGTGCGGCGCTCTGTGCGCGCGCAATGTCTCCCTCGCTGCGCGCCTGGATGAGGACCCGAAACAGGGAGGGCGTATTGAACAGGCTTTGCGCCGAGGCCACGGGGATCACCACCATATCGCCGAGGTTCTGACCCAGCGATTCGCCGCCTTCGGCGAGTATGCCGATGACGCGGAAGCGCCTGTCGTTGATACGCACCCACTGGCCCAGCGCACGACCGCTGCCGAACAACTCCTGGCGCAGGCCAGAACCCAGTACGGCGACATTGGCGCTGCGCTCCGGGTCCATCTCCGGCAGGGGCCTTCCGCTGCCGATCTTGAGGTGGCGGATGGGGAAGAAGTCGTGCGTTGCACCGATCACCGTGACCTCGCGCTCACGGCTGCCGCGTGAGACCGGGGCGTTACCGACGGTCAGCGGGGCGACGCGCATCACACTGCGGTTGCGCAGCAATGCCAGGGCGTCATCCAGGGTCAGGTCGCGCGGGGTCTCACCAAACAGGGGTGGGGCGCCGCCGGTGGTTTCCGAACGTCCCGGCAACATGATCAGCAGATGGGTGCCGAGCTGCGCGAACTCGCCGACCACGTAGCGGCGCGCGCCTTCGCCCAACGCGGTCAGGACCACGACGGAGGCGACGCCGATACTCATGGCGAGCAGCATCAACAGCGTGCGGGTGCGCGCACCGACCAGCGAGCGGGTGGCAAAACGCAGTAGGTCAGTTGCCCGCATCGGCCCGGGTATCGCTTTCGATGCGCCCGTCGACCATTCGGATACGCCGCCGTGCGCGCTTGCCGATCGCCGGATCGTGGGTGACCACCACCAGTGTGATTCCCGAGGCATTCAGTTGTTCCAGCAGCGCCACAACCTCGTTGCCGGCGTGTTGGTCGAGGTTTCCGGTCGGTTCATCCGCCAGCAACAGGCTGGGTCGCATCACGATCGCACGACCTATGGCCACCCGCTGGCGCTGTCCGCCGGAGAGCTGGTCGGGTCGATGGTGGCCGCGATCGGTCAGATCGAGCGATTCCAGTACCTCGTTTACGCGGGTCGCCCGCTCCCGCGGTTCGATACCGGCCAGCAACATCGGCAGGCCGATATTGTCGGCAGCCGAAAGGCGCGGGATCAGATGAAAGGCCTGGAAGACGAAGCCGATGTGATTGCGCCGCAGTGCCGCCCGT
>CAVRBK010000036.1:0-4206 GCA_963719025.1 uncultured Gammaproteobacteria bacterium
CCGGCGCAGCGGTCCAAGCGATATCGGTAGCCGATGACCTCGGCCGAACGGTCACGCTGAAGGTCGCGGCGACGCGTATCGTCACCCTCGCCCCGCATGCCACCGAGCTGGTGGTCGCCGCCGGCCTGGCCGACCGGCTGGTGGCGATCGCCAGTGGCGGCAGGGTGCCACCGACGCTGGCGGCCGTGCCAAGGATTGGTGGCCCCGGGGCCCTCGATCGCGAACACCTGCTTACCCTGCAGCCCGATCTGGTGATTGGCTGGGCATCCGGCAACCGCGCAAGCGACCTCGACTGGATCGCACGTAGCGCATCGGCGCTGTTTCTCAGCGAACCGCGAACCCTGCAACAGATCGCGCGGGCGATTCGCGCAATCGGGCAGCTCGGTGAGCGCAGCGCGGTCGCCGACGCCGCGGCGCAGGCCTTCATCGACGCCACTCGCACGCCCTGTACGATCCTGCCCGCGCAGGCAGCACATATCGTTATCTGGGACCGACCGGCGATGAGCGTGGGCGGCGCAACACTGGATCAATGACGTGCTGCGCGCCGCCGGTTACCGCAACAGCTTCGCCGACCTGCCGCTCGGCGTGTTCCACATCGCGGACGAGCCGCTGTACCTGCAGCGCGGCAGTGTCAGGATTCGCCTCGCCAGGACGTTCGACGGGGGGGCCGACGACCGCCTCGCCGAGCAGCTTTCGCTGCCGGGGCCACGCCTGACCGAGGCCATCCAGACGCTGTGCAAGAGACGCCGATCCGGGGCCGGCGCCAGTGGGCTGACGTAGCCGCCACAAG
The DNA here is from genome assembly GCA_963719025.1 of uncultured Gammaproteobacteria bacterium. GTDB lineage: Bacteria > Pseudomonadota > Gammaproteobacteria > Chromatiales > Chromatiaceae > Thiosocius. The sequence continues at coordinate 791 of CAVRBK010000036.1, forward strand.
CATTGTGCAAGGCGAGTCACAGGGAATGGCAGGCCCTTTCAAGGACTGCAACACAGACGTGCTGTGCGCGGCCTCGGGAGCCGCTTGCGAGCGCGACTGTGTTGCTTCCTTGCCAAGGGGCGCCATTGCCTGCAGACACGCTTGCTCGCACTGCACGTGGCCCTGAGTGTTACGAACTTTCCACTTGGCCCACTAGCCTGCCTCCTTTTCCGGCGACATGACGCGCTCGACCCCTGCTTTCCCCCACCTCGCCCACCCCGGGCGCGCCGCAGGTGGTCAAGTTTCATCCCGGGTGGTCGCTGTCTTTTCAAAGGGTTACCCGGGGGAGAGCGTGCAGGACGGGGATCATCTACCGCGTGCGACCGGCGATGAGGGAGAGGCCTTTGTGCGCACCGAGGCGGTGTTGAACGACCGCCTCGACCTGCTGTTCGCCCGTGTCGGCCTGTCTGTCGTCATCACGACGGTTGTCGCAGTGATCCTGGTTCTGTCCCACCCGCCGCTGCCTGAGGCCGGCGCCAAACTCTACTGGCTCGCCGCGATGATGCTTTCGCTGGCGCTGCGTGGGCTCACCGCCCGGTACTACCACCGCCGCGAAACGGGCCGGGTCGGCAACGGGACATGGTTGATCGCCTACCGGGTCGGCGTCGTGTTCACCGCCACCGCCTGGGGTACGGCAGGCCTGCTGTTCTACCCGTCACCGGGACAGGAGGCACAGCAGGTCGTCACGCTTCTGGTCCTGGCCGGCGTCAGCGCCGGTGCCTTGACCACGATGACGGCCGATTTCGCGTCGTATCGCAACCATGTACTCCTGGCACTCGCACCGATCTGCGTGCTGGCATTCAGTTTCGGCACCGCATCACAGATGTCGATCGGCCTGCTGATCTTACTGATGGCGGTGTTTCTTCTGCAGTCCGGCAAGGGCATGGCCGACACCGTTCTGGAGTCGTTTGACCTGCGCTACCGCAATGCCGACCTGGTGGACGACCTGCGGCGTGAGAAGAACCGCCTGGTCAACGAGGCCGAGACGATGATCGGCACCGTACTGTCCTGTGCGCCGATCGCACTCTGGGCCATCGATGAACGCGCCGACATCACGTTCATCGACGGCAACCGCCTCGGCAAAGAGACAGGCCTGCGCCTTCCGCACACCGGCGAAAACCTGCTCAAGGTATTTCACGCCGAGCCACAGATCCTCTACGAGACCGAGCGCGCACTGCGCGGCGAGTCGTTCGTCACCGTGCTGCAACTGGATGATCACAGCTACGAGGTGCATTACAGCCCGTTTCCCGGGGAAGACGGCACGCAACGCGGCGCTATCGGCGTCGCCATCGATATCTCCGAACGCATGCAGCACGAGAAGGAACTGAACCACCGCGCCCACTATGACCAGTTGACCGGGCTGCCCAACCGCACGCTGATCCTCAGCCAGATCGACCATGCGATCGAGCATGCGCGGCGCAAAAACAACCACGTCTCCGTGTTCTTTCTCGACCTGGACAATTTCAAGGGCGTGAACGACAGCATGGGGCACAAGGCCGGGGACCAACTGCTACAGCGGGCGGCACAACGCCTGCAGGCCACGCTGCGTGAAAGCGACATCCCGGCGCGCCTCAGCGGCGACGAGTTCCTGGTGCTGAGCGAAGATCTGCTCAGGCCGGGCGACGCCAAGGTGGTCGCGCACAAGATCGTCGACCTGTTCAACCGACCGTTCTCGGTCGACAACCGCGAGATCTTTGTCACCGCCAGTGTCGGTATCGCGGTCTATCCGCAGGATGGGGAAACGCCCGGGGAACTGCTGAAAAACGCCGATACCGCGATGTATCACGCCAAATCGATGGGCAAGAACAGCTACCGCTTCTTCACCAACGAGATGCAGGCCACGGCCGAGAAGCACCTGGTGATCGAGACCCATCTGCGGCGGGCGCTGGAGCGCAACGAGATGCACCTGATGTTCCAACCCAAGATCGATATCGAGAAATGCGCCATCCAGGGCGCGGAGGTATTGCTGCGCTGGACCTCCCCGGAACTCGGCGTGGTACCGCCCGGCGACTTCATCGCAGTCGCCGAGTACGCCGGGCTGATGCAGGCGATCGGCACCTGGGTGCTGCAACAGGCCTGCACGGAGGCGGCACTGTGGCAGGGCCTGCGGGCAGACCCGGTACAGGTGGCGATCAATGTATCGCCGCAGCAGTTTCGCAGCATCGACCTGCTTGCCAACGTAGAACGGTCTCTGGCCGAATCATCCTTACCCCCGGCGTTGCTCGAGCTGGAGATCACCGAGAGTGTGATGGTCCAGGATGCCCCGAACACGCTGCGGATTTTCGATGACCTGCACAGGCTCGGGGTTAGCCTGTCACTCGACGACTTCGGCACCGGGTACTCGTCGCTGAGTTACCTGAAAAAATTTCCGCTGCAGGTGTTGAAGATCGACAAGGCCTTTGTCCAGGATCTCGGCAACGGGCAGGATGATGGCACCCTGGTCGATGCCATTATCGCCATGGCAAAGAGCCTGAGAATGCAGATCGTCGCCGAAGGGGTGGAGACGCCCGCACAGATGCACCACCTGCGCGACCGCGGGGTCGACCTGGTGCAGGGGTATTACTTCAGCGAGCCGGTCGATGCCGCCAGTTTCCGCCGCATGCTCGATGGTACTGACAATGCCTGGCGGTCTAGCCTGGCGCCAGAGACACACCGCGCCGCCGATGCCCGCGCCGGCTGAGCGTTACAGAACTTTCCACTTGGCCCACTAGCCATAAAGCTCGCGGTACAGGTGCATGCCCTCACCGGCCTGCTCGCCACTGAGCACAAAGCCGACGGTCTGCTCGCCCCGCAGGTAGTCGATACGTGATGGGTTATCCGAGCTCCGGGGTACCAGGCCCTCGACAGGGCGGGGCGGACAGACTGTAAGCGGGAAGCTCGGGGTCTTGACCCGGACCAGCGGCGGCTTGATATCGAACGGCTCGTCCTCGCCACGCAGACCCGCCGCTATGGTGGCGGCCTGGCGCCGGATCGGTTCGATATAGGCATATACCTGGCCCTCGACCGAGGCACAGTCGCCGAGTGCAAAGACATCGGCCTGCGAGGTCTGCATCATCCGGTCGGTCACGATTCCGCCGTTCACGGCCAAACCGGCCTTTTCCGCCAGCTGGGTGTTCGCCACCAGGCCGGCGGCCGACAACACCAGGTCAGTCTCAAAGGCCTCGCCGCTCGACAGGGTCGCGCGCAGGCGATCTCCGCCATGGTCGACCGCATCGAGCCTTGCGTTGAACTGCCAGTGCACCCCATTGCGCTGGAGCCGGTCACGCAGCAAGGCCGCGGTTTCACCGGGCAGCAGGCTGGCCAGCGGATAATCACCGGGGTCGACCACGCTCACCGCGTAGCCGGCACTCGACAGGTCCTCGGCGAACTCGCAGCCG
>CAVRBK010000037.1:0-68946 GCA_963719025.1 uncultured Gammaproteobacteria bacterium
CCAGCAACGGAATGGTCGACTCGCTGCCCTCCAGCGAGAAGCGCTTCTGCCCGACATAGCGGGCATGCATGAACTTCTCGATGCCCTCGGCCGCGGTCAGCATGTGCAGTATCCAGCGGCGCTGCTCGTCATCGAGTTCCGGTGCCACCCGGTAGGTCTCGAGACGCTGCTGAACCCAGCGTTTCTCCTCCGTGTTGGTGATGTGCATGTACTCGGAACCGACCTTGCCGGTATACGCCTCCTGCACCAGTTCCAGGATGTCCTTCAGCGGCAACTGGTCGGGCGCGAACAGCGAGCCGGTGTTGAAGACCCGGTCCATGTCTTCCTTTTCCAGGCCGTAATAGGAAGGCTGCAGATCGGGCAGCGGCAGTGGCGGCCGCAGGTTCAGCGGATCGAGATTGGCGTTCTGATGACCGCGCACGCGGTAGGCGTTGATCAGGCGCAGCACCTTGGCCTGGCGCTCGGCGGCAACCGCCGACAGGCCGGTGCTGCAGGGCACCCGCGAGTTGGCGTCGTTGGCCAGCTTCGAGGAAGTCGTTCTGCACCGTGCGATGCGACTGGTCCGACACCGGGCTGCCGTTGACAGGCGGCAGGCTGTCGAAATGTTTCCGCCAGTTGTCGGGTACGCTGGCCGGATCGTTCAGATAGGCCTCGAACAGATCCTCGATAAAGGGTGCATTGGCGCCGTAATAGGCAGATGAATGGCGCAGTCGGTCAAGAAACTCGGACATTTTAGGACGATCACCCAAAGGTTGCGCAAAAAGCCAAAATTCCCGGCTTGACCGGGGTTTATGAGGAGTCTAGCACAGCGTTTTTGTTTCTATGGGTCGATAAAATTTAATTCGGATCATTGTCTGACCCATGGGATTCGAAAGTTTTGGAAAAAACCGAGGGGCGGGTTTTCGCTGTTAAACTTAGCCTATGAAAAACAGGGTATCTAATGATGGCCAACCGAATTGACAAGTGCTCGCTGGAGGCCGATATGGCCTTTTTCGAGGCGCGCCTGTCGCTGGCCGGCGATCAGCCCGATACCTGTACCAGCTGCGCCCAGATCAAGACCTACAAGACCCTCGGCATCCTGCTCGGCGATAGCGCTGAAAACCCTGCGCCCGGCGATCCAAGGGCGAGTACCGTCGTGGCCACGCCAGTCAGTCGTCGGTCGACTGATATCGGCTGGCGGTCATGCGCCGGCGGCTCGCGCAGACCAAACAGGCGGCAGATGTCGGCCCAGATCTCGTGCAGGGCGGGTATCAGCAGCAGCACCACGAAGGTCGAGGCGACGGTGCCAAAGCTCAGCGCGATCGCCATGGGCACCAGGAAGCGCGCCTGCGTCGAGGTCTCGAACAGCATCGGGAACAGCCCGACGGTGGTGGTCATCGAGGTCAGCACGATCGGTCGGAAGCGGCTGCGCGCGGCCTCGATCAGCGCGGTTGCCCGATTGCCGGCGCTGCAGCTGGTTGTAGCGCAGGGTCAGCACCAGTGCGCCGTTCACCACCAGGCCGCCCAGGGCGATCATGCCGAAGATGCTGACCGAACTGAGATCGAACCCCAGCAGGACGTGCCCGGCGATCGCCGCGCCGACCGAGTAGGGGATGGTCAGCATGATGATGACCGCCTGCGCGTAGCTGCGAAACAGTGCCGCGGTCAGCGCAAAGATCGCCAGGGCAACCCAGATCAGACCGTACAGGATCGCGTTGATCGCCTGGTTGCGATCGCGGCGGCCACCGGCGAAGTTCCAGTCGAGGCCCGGGATAGCGCGCCTTCAGTTCGGGCAGCACCTCCTGCTCGAGCGCCGAGCGTATGCGCCGCGTGTTGGCGCTGGCCTTGTCGAAGCTGCCGGTCACGGTCAGCGTGCGTTGTCCGTCCTCGCGCGTGATCGTGCTGTAGGCATTGCCCTCGGCGAAATCGGCGGCCCGCGACAACGGAATCTCGACACCGTCGCTACCGCGCAGAATGAAGTCGTTGATGTCCTGCACGGACAGGCGCTGTTCGCGCGGCAGCCGCACCATGACCTTCAGCTCGTAGCCGTCGCGCAGCATGCGCAGCGCCTCGGCGCCGTAGAATGCGTGCCGGATCTGGCGCCCCAGGCTCGATCTCGGTCAGGCCGACGGCACGGCCCTGCGGCGGTCAGCGAAAAACCGATCTGGCGCTTGCCCTCGGCAATCCCGTCGCTGACATCGACCAGCGCCGTTGAACTGCTCGAGCTGTTCGCGCCAGCTCGCGCGCCGCGGTCTCCAGCGTGGGCGTCGACGTATGCGACAGATTGATGCGCAGTCCCTGGTTGCCGCCGGGTCCGATCAGGTACTCGAAGAACAGCGACTTCGCCTCGGGCAGGTCACCGATCTCCTCGCGCCATACGCGGGTGAACTCCTCCTGGGTAAACGGCCGCTGTTCGTCGGGTACCAGATAGACGTTGACATCACCGTAGCTGGCGTTGCCCCCGCCGGCGCGGGTGAACCAGCTGCTCGACATGTTGATCGCGGTCGCCCAGGCGATCGACGGCCCGCAATGCGGCGGCTTCAATCCGTCGGATCACGGCCAGGGTCTCCTTGACCGAGGCATCCACCGGCATGTTCAGTTCGGCATCGACCCGGTTGCCGGGGATCTCGGGACGCCAGCTCAGGTCGATACGGCCGGAGGCATACCACACGATCACCAGCGCCAGCAGGCCGCTGAACACCAGCGCGGTGAGGTAACGCTCGCGCCTGGCGAAACGCAGGGCGCTCAGGTAAGGGCCGTCGCGCAGGCGGTCGAGGCTGTTGGCGACGCGCGTCGTGAAAGCGCCGGGTGCGTCGAAAACCGTGGATGAAGCGTCGCCAGGCACTGTCCTGCGTGTCGCTCTCGTCGTTGAGATGCGCCGGCAGCACCAGCAGGGCCTCGATCAGCGACACGACGAACACCACGCTGGCCACGATCGGCAGGTGACGCATGAACTGGCCGGTCGCGCCGGGTACGAAGATCAGCGGGATGAAGGCGATGATGTTGGTGCCCACCGCATACAGCACCGGCACCACCATCTCGGTGACGCCCTCGCTGCACCGCCTGGCGTACCGGCAGGCCCTGCTGGCGTTTCGCGTGGATGTTCTCGCCGACGATGATCGCGTCGTCGACCACGATGCCCAGCGTCAGGATGAAGGCGAACATCGAGATCATGTTCAGCGTGACATCGATCTCCGGCAGGATCGCTGAACGTGCCGATGAACACGACCGGTATCGACACCGCGACCCAGAATGCCAGCCGCGGGTTGAGGAAGATGCCGAGCAGTGATCACCACCAGCGTCAGGCCGATCGCGCCGTTCTTCAGCAGGATCTCGCTGCGCTCGGCGTAGCGCTCGGAGCGGTCGTTGTGGATGCTGATCGTCGACGCTGTCCGGCAGCTCGCGGTTCAGCTCGTCGACCAGTGCCGCGCACCCGCGCCGCCAGTTCGACCGGGCGCTGGTTTTCGGTCTGGTAGACATCCAGGCGCAGGCCGGGGCGCTCGTTGAACTCGAACACCTGTGAGCTCTCGGCGAAGCCGTCGACCAGCTCCGCCAGGTCGCCGAGCAGGATGCGCGAGCCGTCGGGCAGGGTCTTTATCGGGATATCGGCAAACGCCTGGGCGCGCACCCGCCGACCCTCGGTGCGCAGCAGGATCTCGCCGTCGGCGGTCTCGATCGACCGGCCGGGACGTCGCGCGCGGCGTTGCGGATCGCCGCTCGCCACGTCGCCGAGGGTGAGGTCGAGCGCGCGCAGGCGTTCCTGCGAAATCTCGACGCTGATCTGAGGCGCAGCCGGCCGCGCTGGTTGATCTCCGACACGCCCGGCATCAGCAGGATCTCGCGGCGGATACGCTCACTCAGCCCGAACAGGTCCTCCGGCTGGCAGCTCGGCGGCGACCGCAACGCTGATCACGTAGAAGCCGTGCTGCGCGCAGCTCGACCCGCGGCGGCTCGGCGTCGTCCGGAAACGAGGTGATGCGCGACACCGCGTTGCGCATGTTCTGCAGCACCTCGCCCGGGTCGGCGTCGTCGGTGAGCTCGGCATTGACTGCGCCCGAGCCCTCCTGGCGCGGAGGCCCGCAGGGTGCGGATGCCGTTCATCCCGGTCAGCTCTTTTTCGATCGCCAGGACGATGCCTTCCTCGACCTCCTCGGGGCTGGCGCCCGGATAGGCGACGCTGACGCGAATCGTTTCCAGCGTGAAGTCGGGGGTGATCTCCTGGCGGATGTCCATGAAGCCGAGCACGCCGCCGAGCACCAGGGCGAACATCAGCAGGTTGGCGGCGACCGGGTTGCCGGCCATCCAGCTGACCAGTCGAAAACGCGGGCCGGTGTCAGTCATTTTCCGTCATCCGCCAGGCCATCCAAAAGGCTCGCCGCGGCACGGCCGCTCTGCGGATTGATCAGGCGTTGCCGCACCTGCGCGCCGGGCACCAGGCCCGACAGACGACTGGTCACGATCGTGTCGCCGGGCTGCACCGTCGCGGCGTGCAGTAACAGCTGCTGGCCCGATTCCCACGCTATCTTTGCCTCGCGCACCTGCAGCGTGGCATTGCTGTCGACCACCCAGACCCGCGCGTTGTCACGCAGTGCGCGACGTGGCACCGGGATAACATCCGGGATGGCGCCGGCCTCGATCTCGGCCTTCACGTAACTGCCGAGCAGCGGTTGCGTAGCGCGTGCCGGATCCACCGGTATCGCGACAATCACCCCGGCCAGACGCGAATCGCCGGCAAGGTCGGCGCGAATCCGGACCACTTCGCCACCGTATACCCGGTCGCTGTCGTACACGGTGACGCGCGAACCGGCATTTGTACCCTCGCGCACCCTGATGTGGCGCAGCACCTGCGGTCGCACCCGCAGCTCCAGCCAGAATTCATCGGCACGGGTCACCCGTCCGACCAGTTCGCGTGCCGCGACCACCTCATCGCTGACCCGGTTACGCTCCAGCACGATCACGTCGAAGGGCAACTTCAGGCGGGTGCGTGACAGATCGAGTTCGGCGCGCTTGAGCTGGTTCTGCGCGGCGGCCAGTTCCGCCTGAACCTGGCGCAGCTGCGGTTTGCGCAGTGCCAGCGCCTGCGATGCGGCATCGATTGTCACCGAGCCCTGCAGGATGTCGAGCTCCTCGCGCGCGACCACGCGGCGACCGCGCTCCAGCGCAATCGCTGCCTGCGCCTTGGCGATATCGGCCTTGGCCGCCTCGATCGCCAGCGCATACTCGTCGGGTTGAATCACCAGCAGGGTCTCACCGGCCGGTATGCGTCCGCCGGGTTCGAAATTCGGGTGCATCGAGCGGATGCTGCCGCCGACCTGCGGGCGGATGTCGAGTTCCTGCGCGCTCACCAGGGTACCGGTGGTCTGTAAGCGGAGCGGGTGGTCGCGCGCGACCGTGGCCACCACGTCGACCAGCGGTACCGGTGCTTGCGGTCTTTCGCGCTTGCTTTGCGGTGCGCTGTTCATCAGCTGCCACGCGGCATAGGAAAAGCCGCCGCCGACCACCAGGATCAGCAGCAGGCGGGCGATATGGGTGCGTTTCATGGCGTGCCCTCCGCTGGCAGGTGGCCGAAGGCATGGTGCAGGCGAATCCGGGTGCGCGCCAGGTCAGCACGCAGGGCCAGGTGATCGCGCTCCTGTTGCTGCAGGCCACGCAGCGCCTCGAGTACCGGGAGATAGTCGCTGACACCGCGTTCATAGCGGCGTTGTGCGGCCTTGAGCAGCACCCGGGACGAGGCGAGACGCTGCTCGGACAGTACGATGCGCTCGCCCAGACTGCCGGCCTCGAGCATCAGGTCGTCGGCGTCCAGCACGCTATCGATCCAGTCGCCCAGGTAACGTTCGCCGGCCGCTGCCAGTTCGGCGCGCCGCTCGGCCGCGATCGCGCGCTTGTTGCCGCCATCGAACAGGGTGAAGGCGGCATCCAGCGTCGCGCTCAGGATGCTCGAGTAATCGCCGGACAGCACCCGGCGCAGGATGGTGCCACTGGCACTGAGGGTCGGCCAGCGATCGGCGAGCGCGGCGGCGAAGGCGGCGTCGGCCGCGGCTATCCGTGCCTGCTGGGCGCGCAATCCGCCGCGACGCTGCAGCAGGTCAATCGGCTGTACCGCGGCAAAGGTGTCGGCTACGTCGATCAGTTCTCCGCTACTTTTATGGACACCGTCGCCCGGGGTCGAACCGGCAATCCGGCGCAGCCGATTGTCGGCGGTTGCGGCATCACGCCGGGCGATCGGTAATTGTTGGCGTATCGCGGCGCGTTGATCGCGTTGCTGCAGCACATCGACGCTCGAGGCCAGTCCCTGGGTAAAGCGCAGTTCGATCAGACCGAGCAGGGTATCCGCGACACCCAGTTGCTGCTCGAGCAGGGTCAGGCGCTTGCGCGCCTCTCGGCCATCCACCAGGGCCAGCAGGTAATCGCGTGCCAGGTCCGAGCGCAGTTGCGCAGTCTCGGCCTCGCTGGCCTGCAGGCGATAACGCGCCGCGGCGCGACGTTTCGCCAGCGCGCCGTTAAGGTCGACGGGCAGGGTCACATCGGCGCTGATCGACCGGCTGTTGCTGCTGGCGGTGTCGGTTTTCTGGGTGCGTGCGCCGGCGTCCACCGACGCGCTCGGGCCCGCATCCGCCTCGGCCTGGCGCAGGCGCGCGGCGGCGGCGGCCTGTTCGTTTGCCGAGCGACGCAGCGCCGGATTGCGCTCGAGTTGTGTTTCCAGAATCGCTCCAGGTGTCTGCCGGCACCGCGGCTCGCCACCAGGTGAGGGTAGGGTCGCTGCGCGTTTCGGTGGCCGGCAGCGTGACGCTGAACCGGGCGGCCTGGTCCAGCGCGGGCACCGCTGGGCGTTCCACGATCGACGTACAGGCGCCAAGCAGGCCGGCGGCGATCAGCAGTGGAAGGCGGGTTAGCGACAAGTCAGCGAAACTCCAGGCGAGTCAGACAAGGGCATTGTGCTGCGCTTTTCGCGCGAGCGCTCAGAACAGCAGCAGCTTGATGATAAAGGCTGTCAGCGCGACGTAAAGCACCCGGCGTATCAGGGTTTCACCACGGGTCACCGTCATGTGCGCACCGATCCAGCCGCCGGTCGCATTGCCGACGGCAAGTCCTGCGCCCGTCCACCACAGCAGTTCGAGCTGGGAGGCGAACACGAACAGCGCAACCACGGTGTACACCAGCACGATGAATACCTTGTGCATGTTCACCCGCACGAGGTCGAGGCCCATCACGCGATGCAGTATCGGCATCAGGATGAAACCGACGCCGAGCTGGATAAAGCCACCCCAGAATCCGGCGCCGATCATCAGTACGTGGCCGAGCAGCAGCTTGTGTGCCTCGGCAGACCCGCCGACCGGCTTGGCCTGGTCCCGCCCGGTCGCCATCAGGATCATCACCGCGACCATGATCAGCGCCACCGTGCGGTCGAACCACTCGCCCTGCAGGTGCACGCCCAGCGAGGCACCACCGAGGGCGCCGAGGGAGGCGGCAGCGGCGAGGCTCAGGCTGAGTCGGAAATTGGAAAAACCATGCCGCCGGAAGGCGGTTACCGCACTGATGTTCTGCGCCAGGATGGCGATGCGGTTGGTGCCATTGGCAACCGGCGCGGGAATGCCCATGAACAGCATCACGGGTACCGTCAGCAGGGAGCCACCACCGGCCATCACGTTGAGCCAGCCGGCGGCGACGCCGACCAGGGCCAATACGAGAATCTGCCAGATCTCCATGGTCGGTGGTTACCTGCTTACCGGTATGAAAATGGCGTCCCCGACACGATTCGAACGTGTGACCCCCGCCTTAGGAGGGCGGTGCTCTATCCAGCTGAGCTACGGGGACATAACTTCGAATTGTACCAATTAGACCGGTCACTGGTCACGCATGATCGGTACCGCAAAAGCGCGGACCGCGAAAGGGGACGCCGAAAGGGGACGGATCTATTTACACGCAACCGACGCGTGAACAAAGAACGATGATCTGTAAATAGATCCGTCCCCTATGTAATAGACTGTTGGAGGAAAGGAATCCGAACGGGAGGCAGGATGCCAAGGAAAGCCCGGGTGCTGGTGCCGCACTGCCCACACCATGTTGTCCAACGCGGCCACAATCGTCAGGTCGTGTTTTTCGCGGACGAGGATTATCGGTTTTATCTCGATAATCTGGCCGAGTGGAAAATCCGACTAGGCATCAAGCTGTACGCTTGGTGCCTGATGACCAACCATATTCACCTGGTGTTGGAGCCCGGCGAGGATGCCGCGCACAGTGTCATTGCTGATGAAACGGATTGCCGGGCGGCAGGCTGCGTTCGTGAACAAACAGGAAGGTCGTAGTGGTGCACTGTGGGAAGGGCGTTTCAAGGCCAGTCCGATTCAGCGCGATGCTTACCTGTTGGCGTGTTGCCGTTATGTGGAGATGAATCCGGTGCGGGCCAACATGGTGGCCGGCCCGCGACAGTATCGTTGGTCGAGCTACCGCGAGCGTATGGGCCTGGGGGGGAGTGACTTGCTGGATCGGGATGCCTGCTACCTGGCGTTGGCCGATGGCGAGGCGCAGCGTCGGGTGCGCTATCAGGCCTATATGCAGCAGGGGGCATCGAATCAAGAAATTGCATTATTACGCTCGGCCTGGGCGCGTAACCAGTTGACCGGGAACCAGCGTTTTGTCGACGAGATCGAGCGGCGTATCGGGCGGAGGATCGAGTGTCGTGGCCGGGGTAAACCGAAAGTAGCCTGAATTGCCGCTCCGCCCCTTGTCGGTTCGAACGGTGAGGGCCCTCGGGCGATCTCTGGTTCAGCTGGGTCGGCAGCAGTAAAAGGGGACAGCAGCACAGGGGGGGCGTATCAATTGAAGGTTATTGGGTGGGACAAGCGGCGGTTGATGGCATCTAAATAGATCCGTCCCCTTTTCTCCGTTGATGGCATCTAAATAGATCCGTCCCCTTTTCCCGTCCCCTTTTCCAGAACCCGAGCAGGGGGGACTGCGTAACAGGTGTTGGTGTCCGCGCAGCGCTGTGTGGCTTTGCGGGCGCTCAGACCTTGCCGAGGCTGTAACCGGCAACCGCGCTGCGACCACGCTTGAGCGTGCTGTAGGTGTCGTTGCTTTCCTCGCGGCCGGTGAGGATGCCGATGGCGGTGCGGGTCGCCCGTTGACCCTGCGCGGCCAGTTGGCCGTTGCGGTCATTGAGCTCGGTCACGGTATGGGCGAGGGCATTGAGCGCTGCCCAGTCCTCGCTGAGGGTCTCGATCTTCAACGCGGCGACCAGCTTGTCACCGCCGTCGTTTCCGCCGGAAAAACCCGCGGACTGCAGCAGCCGATCGCGCGCCTGCACGCTGTTCTGCAGCTGTTTGAGCAGGGCGAGTTTTTCCGCCACCACCTGTTCCAGCGCCTCGGCGTCGCGCCCGCTCAGTGCCGCCTGCTCTTTCAGCAGGACCGGCTCGATCGACTGCAGCCCATGCAGGCTGGCCTGAACCGTGGCACTGAAGGCCTTGATCAGCTGGGCGCTTTCCATAGGCCTATTGCGCCTGACTGAGTCCGGCCTCGAAGGTCAGCAGCTTGTCTGCGACTTCGGCCGGTTCAATCTGGAATGAGCCCGTGGCAATCGTCCGCTGAACGTCCTGTACGCGTTGCGTATCGACGACCGGCAGGTTGGCGATTTCCGCCTCCAGGGCCTGCAACTGGGCAGCCTGGTTGGACAGGTTTACCTGGTCGGCCCCCGAGCCTGGATTCTTGCTGGAACTCCCGGTTCGCGGCGCGCTGGCCTGGGTTGTGCTGGTCTGAGATTTACTGGCTTCAGCCGCCTCGCTGGGCTGCCTTCCGCTGTTTCCACTGATTTCGATGCCCATGTCGGTTACACCTTCACTTGATTCACGTTTACTGTATCGTCCGACTTTTGACGGACTTTATTCAGCAAGCGTAAGTTGTGAAATTCATTCCGGAAATAGTCGTTTTGGCAGTATTTCCGTGAGCCGCCTGGCAGTCAGTTGAGGACATGGATCACACCGTTGCCGGTTACCGTCCCCGATATCACGCGGCCGGAGTTGAGGTTTTTCACCTTTACCCGGTCGCCGCGCCCACCGTCCGCCAGCGCCTTACCCCGCATCCTAACCTGCAGACCGCTGGTGATGGCAACGATTTCGACCTGGCTGCCGCGTTTGATCAGTTGTTCGCGGCGCAGCAGGCCGGCATGCAGGGTGGTGCCGTTTTTCACTGCGCGTTTGCTGCGCAGGCCGACCACATCCTCAATGCGGGTGAAATAGGCCTTGTGCAGGCGCGAGGTGTCGGTTTCGCTCAACATCAGGTCCTCGGCCCGTAGCGTCTGCCCGCGCACGATCGGCCGGCGGTTGATCACCACGGTGTCCATCAGCGCAACCCGCACTGGAACGAAAATCTTCCAGGGCTTGCTGCCCTGGCAGCGCACGCCCACCACCCCGCGCCCGCCGCTCAGCCCGTTCGGCGAGTCATAGGTCTCCAGCGGCTGGTCACAGGCGAGCAGTTTTAGACGGCTGTCCAGGTTGCCAACCTGCACATCGGGCCTGGCCGTGAACTGGTCGGCCGAGGCCATCACGTGCTGCCTCGCCACTTCGCGGATGCTGGCATGCGACTGCACCGCATGGTCGGCGGCCTGGGCGCTGCCTCCGATCAGCAGTACTGCCAGGATTGTCTTGCGTGCGTCAGTTATTCGTCTGTTTGGTCTCATGCGGATTTAAACAGCAAGGTTCGTGCCGGCAGACGTGTGTCGGCCCGCCTAAAGCTTGTAGTTCCCAGGCCGTTACGCAGGTCATCACATTTCTGATGTCGGAGAACCACATGGCAGGGTTACTCGACGGTGTCGACATGCGCACCAAACTGGCCGGACACAACCGGCTGGAACTGCTGCTGTTCCGCCTCGGCGGGCGTCAGCGTTTCGGCATCAACGTGTTCAAGGTGCAGGAAGTCATCCAGTGCCCGTCGCTCACATCGGTGCCGCAGTCGCACCCGGTGGTTCTCGGAATCGCCAACATGCGCGGCAAGACCATCGCGATCATGGATCTGGCGCGTGCCATCGGTGCCGCCGCCGATCGAGGATCATCGCGACAAGTTCGTGATCGTGACCGAGTACAACCGCAAGGTGCAGGGCTTCCTGGTCGACTGCGGTCGACCGCATCGTCAACATGAACTGGGAAGAGATCCTGCCGCCACCCAAGGGTGCCGCGCAGCGGCACTTATATGACGGCGGTTACCCAGGTCGACGAGGAACTGGTCGAGATCATCGATGTGGAAAAGGTGCTGAAAGAGGTCGTCGGCGGTCAGGAGGATGTCTCCGAGGGCATCATCACGGAACGCGACCACGACAGTCCAGCAGCACGTGTTGCTGGTCGATGATTCGAGCGTGGCGCGTAAACAGGTGACCCGGGTGCTCGAGCCAGATGGGGGTCGATTACGACACGGCGAATGACGGCCAGCAGGCCCTCGAACTATTTGCAGCACTGGGTCGACGAGGGCATGGACATCGAGAACTGGCTGGCGTTGGTGATCTCCGATGTCGAGATGCCGCGCATGGACGGCTATTCGCTGACCAAGGCGATCCGTGAACATCCGCAGTTATCTCACCTGCATGTGATCCTGCATACTTCGCTCAGCGGTGTATTCAACAAGACGATGGTGGAGAAGGTCGGGGCCAACGATTTTCTGCCGAAGTGGGAACCGGATACGCTCGCCATGATGGTGCAGGAGCATCTCAAACAACATGCTGAGGAGCGCCGGGCCGACGTTTAGGCCATGGCGTTGCCTAGACGGGTTCACAGAGGGAAGCGTGACCAAGCCACTGAACGCGGCCGATTACCGGGCGATCCACGACTTCCTGGAACGACAGGCCGGCATTCGTCTGGGTGCCGGAAAGGAATACCTGGTCGTCAGCCGACTCGGGCGCCTGTTAAGCAGTTTTGAGCTTGACGGCTTCGGCGACCTCGCGGAAAAGCTGACCGCGTTCGGCGCCCTTCGCCTGCAGACCGCGGTCATCGATGCGATGACCACCAACGAGACTTTCTGGTTTCGCGACCTTGCCCACTACCGTGTGCTCACCGAGGGTATCCTGGCCGAATCCAGACCCAGTCGCCTGCGCATCTGGTCGGCGGCTGCCTCGACCGGGCAGGAGGCCTATACCACGGCGATCTGCCTGCAGGACGCCATGCAGAGTGGTCATCTCGATCGCAGCATGGGCTACGAGATCGTCGGTACCGATATCTCGGCGACGGCACTGGAAGAGGCCAGGGGCGCGGCCTACTGTGGTGCGTCTGCAGCACGCGGCCTGAGCGATCAGCAGCGCCGCCGCTATTTCGTCGAGAAGGGCGGGTGTATCGAGGTGGCGCCGCAGTACCGCAAGGGCATCAGTTTTCGCACCTTCAACCTGCTCAAGTCGTTCGACATGCTCGGCCGATTCGATGTGGTGTTCTGTCGCAACGTGTTGATCTACTTCTCGCAGGAACGCAAACGCGACATCTTGTCGCGCATCGCCCGTTCAATGAATCCCGGCGGGCACCTGTTTCTCGGCTCGACCGAGTCGATGAGCGGTCATGAGGATCTGTTCGAGATGCGCAATATCTCGGGCGGCCTGGTGTACCGCGTCCGTCTCCTGATCTTGCCGCCCGGCGGCGGCAAAGGCTTGCCGCTTACCCCCTGAAGTTGCTTTGTGATTTCCCTAAGTCACTGTTTCTAAAGTGTTAGGTCTGGTTGGCACGGCTCCTGCTCAATAACAGGCGAAACCGTTGTTCAGGGATCGGCAAGATGAAACTCGATGATGTATTTGGAATCCACGAAGACGCCATGCGCCTGCGCTCGAAGCGTGCCGAGGTGCTGGCCTCCAACATGGCGAATGCAGACACCCCCGGCTACAAGGCCCGCGACTTCGACTTTCAGGCGATGTTGCGCAAAGAGATGTCGCCACCGGTGCGCCTCGCATCCACGCATGCCCGGCATATCCACAGCGACCAGGGCGTTGTCGCCTCCACCCAGATGGGCTATCGCATTCCGCAACAGCCGTCACTCGATGGCAACACCGTCGAAGTCGAACGCGAACAGAGTGCATTCAGCGAGAACGCAATGCGCTACCAGGCCAGCCTGCGTTTCATGGATGGACGCATCAAGGGGCTGTTGAGAGCAATCAAGGGTAACGGCTGATGAGTAGCTTCAAGATTTTCGATATCGCCGGCTCCGGCATGAACGCGCAGAACCTGCGCATGAACCTGGTCGCCAGCAACCTGGCCAACGTCGATGCGGTCTCCAGCAGCATGGAAGAGACCTACCGCGCCCGCCAACCGGTGTTCCGCGCGGTGCTCGACCAGGTCAATTCGCGCAACCCGTCGACCGGCGTGCAGATGGCGGGGGTGGTCGAAAGCCAGGCACCGCTGGTACGCGAGTATGCGCCCAATCATGCGATGGCCGACGAGGAGGGCTACATCTACCGCCCCAACGTCAATGTTGTCGAAGAGATGGCCAACATGATCTCGGCCTCGCGTGCCTACCAGAACAATGTCGAGGTGGTGAATGCGACCCGCCAGATGTTGTCCGCCACCATCAACCTCGGGAGATAAGGGACCGTGAGCGCGATCAACACACAAGACGATCTGTTCGCCAGTCTCGGTCTGGCACCCAGCAGAACTCGGCGACGCCGAAGAACGATGCGACCGACCTGGGTCTCAACACCTTCCTGAAACTGATGGTCACCCAGCTGAACAACCAGGACCCGTTCAAGCCGATGGAGAACGGCGACTTCCTGGGCCAGATCGCCCAGTTCGGCTCGGTCACCGGCCTTGAGCAGCTGAACCAGAACTTCGAATCACTGGCCGGCTCGATCACCTCTGGACAGGCCCTGCAGGCGGGCTCGCTGGTCGGGCGCGAGGTGCTGGCACCGGTCGACACCGGCTACCTGAACACCGGCGGCACGCTGCGCGGACAGGTCAACCTCGAACAGAGCAGCCCGGAGGTCACGGTGCGGGTTACCGACCAGGTCGGCCAGCTGGTGCGCGAGATCCCGATGGGCTCGGCGGCACCGGGCAATCTCGATTTCACCTGGGACGGCATCGACGAGGCCGGCAACTTCGTACCGCCCGGTCTCTACACCGTCCACGTCGAGGCGATCCAGTACGACCGCCCGGTCGACCTGCAGACCAAGCTGTTCGCCAAGGTCGAGAGTGTCAATCTCGACGGCCGCAACGGCCTGACCCTGAACCTCGAAGGCCTCGGTCCGATCGCCTTCAACAACGTGCAACAGATTTACTAACCGGAGAAGCCATCATGCCTTTTCGTATCGCTCTCAGTGGACTCAACGCGGCTTCCACCGACCTTGAGGTAACCGGCAACAACATCGCCAACTCGGCCACCAACGGCTTCAAGGAGTCGCGCGCCGAGTTTGCCGATCTGTATGCGAGCGCCATCCAGGACACCAGCACCAACGCCGTCCGGCCAGGGCGTGCGGGTCGCCCGTGTGGCCCAGCAGTTCAGCCAGGGCACGATCGACTTCACCTCCAACAACCTCGACCTGGCGATCAGCGGTCAGGGCTTCTTCGTCCTCGAGGCGCCGGACGGTACCCAGGCCTATACGCGGTCCGGTGCCTACAGCGTCGACCGTGACGGCTACGTGATCAATCATGCCGCCGACAAGCTGCAGATCTACGAGGCAGTGAACGGCGTGGGTGGCGCGACGACCTTCAACACCGGTGTGTTGACGGATCTGCAGCTGCCGACCACGCCGAGTGCGCCGAATGCGTCCGGCAACCATCAGTGCGGCACTCAATCTCAACGCATCCGAAAGTGCCGTCGGCGGTGGCATTCAATCCGGCAAACCCGGCCAGTTACAACAGCTCGACGTCGACCACGGTCTACGATTCGCTGGGCAATGCGCATACCTCGACCATGTACTTCCGCAAGACCGCGGACGAATGCCTGGGACCAGTACCTGTATGTCGACGGCAACAACATTCCGCCGACCGGCAACGCCGTTCCACCGGCGGCACCCATCCCGTTCACCCTCGACTTCGATTCGACCGGTGCGCTTACCCAGGTCAACGGCGCGGCGGCCACGTCGGATCTCACCGCGGCCTTCGATCCCGGTACCGGCGCGGCCAATCTCACGCTGACCATGGATTTCAGCGGCACCACCCAGTACGGCTCGTCGTTCGCGGTCAACAACCTGTCGCCAGGACGGCTACACCTCCGGGCGTCTGGCCGGTGTCGACATCGACACCGAGGGCGTGGTGTTCGCCCGCTACACCAACGGACAGTCTTCGGCGCTGGGCAAGGTGGCCCTGGCCAAGTTCAACAACCAGCAGGGTCTGCGCCAGGTCGGCGATACCAACTGGGCCGAGAGCTTCTCGTCCGGTACGCCACAGCTGGGCGAGGCCGGCACCTCGAGCTTCGGTCAGATCCAGTCCGGCGCACTGGAGGCATCGAACGTCGATATTGCCGCAGCAGCTGGTCAACCTGATCACCGCGCAGCGCAACTTCCAGGCCAATGCCGAAGTGATCTCGACCGCGGATTCGGTCACCCAGACCATCATCAATATCCGATAGCCATAACGGGCAGGGCGCCGGACTGAGGGGCTGATGCCCCGGTCCGCGGCCCGGCCGGCCCAGGAGAGGCACCATGGACCGCATGCTGTACGTCGCCATGAGCGGCGCCAAGGAAACGCTGATCGCCCAGGCCAATACCAGCAACAACCTGGCCAATGCCAGTACCACCGGCTTTCTGGCTGACCTGAACCAGTTTCGCAGCATGCCGGTGTTCGGCAGCGGTCATCCGACCCGGGTTTACGCGATGGATGAACGTCCCGCGCACCGATTTCAACCATGGCAGCATCCAGTACACCGGGCGCGACCTCGATGTCGCGATCAAGGACGGCGGCTGGCTCGCGGTGCAGGCGCGCGACGGCGGCGAGGCCTACAGCCGGCGCGGCGACCTGCGGGTCGACGAGAACGGCCTGCTGCTGACCGGCAACGACTTGCCGGTGATGGGCAACGGCGGACCGATCGCCATGCCGCCGTTCGAGAAAATCGAGATCGGCGTCGACGGCACCGTGTCGATTCGACCGCTCGGGTGCGGCAGCCGACGAGCTGGCGGTGATCGACCGGATCAAGCTGGTCGCACCCGCAATACGAGCAGATGGAGAAGGGCGATGACGGCCTGTTCCGCCTCAAGGAAGGCGGCGAGGCCGAGGCCGATCCCGTGCAGCGCCTGGTCTCCGGGGCTTTGGAGTCGAGCAACGTCAACGTGGTCAACGAGATGGTCGACATGATCGAGCTGTCCCGGCGCTTCGAACTGCAGGTCAAGATGATGAAGACCGCGCAGGAAAACGCCAGCGCCGCGGCCAGCATCGTGCGTCCGGTGTAAAGCTGGCAAGCGTTTTGCAACGTTATCGCTAGAGTCAGATGAACGAATCTTCGCGGCGGATCCCGACGCAGAGCTGCCGCCACCAGAACAAGAGGTTTTCACCATGTACCCCGCACTCTGGATCGCCAAGACCGGACTGGATGCCGAGCAGACCCGCATGTCCGTGATCTCCAACAACCTGGCCAACGTCAACACCACCGGCTTCAAACGCGACCGCGCGGTGTTCGAAGACCTGATCTACCAGAACATCCGCCAGGCCGGCGCCAACTCGACCGAAGACACCACGCTGCCGTCCGGGCTGTACATCGGCACCGGCGTGCGCACCGTGGCCACCCAGAAGCTGCACACCCAGGGCAACATCGTGCAGACCAACAACAGCTTCGACATCGCGGTCCAGGGCAACGGCTTCTTCCAGGTCAACCATCCCGACGGCAGCATCGTCTACACGCGCGACGGCTCCTTCGGGCTCGACTCGACCGGCCAGATGGTCACCCAGAACGGCTACCTGCTGGAGCCGGCGATCACGGTTCCGGCCAATACGCTGAGCGTGACCGTCGGCTCGGACGGCACGGTTTCGGCGCTGGTCGCCGGCAACAATGCGCCGACCCAGATCGGCAACCTCACGCTGGCCCAGTTCGTCAACCCGACCGGCCTGGAGGCGATCGGCGACAACCTGTTTCGCGAGTCCGTCGCCAGCGGTGCACCGCAGATCGACACGCCCGGGACCAACGGCGCCGGCACCCTGATCCAGGGTTCGCTGGAAAGCTCCAACGTCAACGTGGTCGAGGAACTGGTCAACATGATCGAGACCCAGCGCGCCTACGAGATGAACTGCAAGGCGATCTCGACCACCGACGACATGCTGGCCTATGTGAGCCAGCAGCTCTGATGACGTCAGGGCTGAGGTAATCGCCATGAGCGCAACAAGCCGTCAGCATCGCAGGCAACGCGACGCAACGCCATGGATCGCGCACGCTGCTGTTGCTGCTCGCCGTGGCGCTGCTTGGCCGGCTGCAACTCGACGCCGAAACGCGATCCCGAGTTTGCCGCGGTGCCGCCGGCCGCGATCCCGCCGGTGCCGCAGGGCAACGGCGCGATCTTCCAGGCCGGTTTCGAGCGCAGCTGGTTCGAGAACGTGCGCGCACGCCGGGTCGGCGACATCCTGGTCGTGAACCTGGTCGAGGAGACCGAGGCCAGTCACACCAACACGGGCACGGTGTCGACAAGAGCAACAGCACGCAGCATCACCAACCCGACGCTGTTCGGTCATGCGCTAAGTTCGACCTACCGGGCCGGACTGGCTCCTACGACCTCGGTCAGAGCCTGGCATCCGCAGACCGACTTCTCGGGTGATGGCGACAACACGCAGAACAACGAGTTCAGCGGCTCGATCTCGGTGATGGTGACCGAGGTGCTGGCCAACGGTTACCTGCGGGTGCGCGGCGAGAAGCGCATCGGCATGACCGGCGGCAACGAATACATCCGCGTGTCCGGCATCGTCCGTCCCGAGGACATCGACACCGAACAACACGGTCGAATCGACCACGATCGCCGATGCAACGCTGGTCTACGTCGGCGATGGCCAGGTCGCCAAGGCCACCACAGATGGGCTGGCTGGCGAAGTTCTTCATCTCCGCACTGATGCCATTCTGATGGCACTGAACGTCATGAATGCACGCAGTCACATATCGACGTTACCCGAGCCTGCTGGCTTCCTGGTCGTCGCACTGCTGGTGCTGGCTGGCACTGCCGGTGCAGGCCGAGCGCATCAAGGACCTGGCGACACATCCAGGGCGTGCGCAACAACCAGCTGCTCGGCTACGGCCTGGTGGTCGGCCTCGACGGCAGCGGCGACAAGGTCGGTTCCTCGCCGTTCACCCAGCAGAGCCTGCGCAGCATGCTGACCCAGCTCGGTATCGTGGTGCCGCCCGGCACCACGCTGAACCCGAAGAACGTCGCCGCGGTGACGGTGCATGCCGACCTGCCGGCGTTCGCCAAGCCCGGTCAGAAGATCGACGTCACCGTCTCGTCGATCGGCGATGCCAAGAGCCTGCGCGGCGGCAGCCTGCTGATGACGCCGCTGAAGGGTATCGACGGCCAGGTCTATGCCATCGCCCAGGGCAACCTGGTGGTCGGCGGCCTGTCGAGCGAGGGTGCGGACGGCTCCAAGGTCACGATCAATATCCCCAGCTCCGGGCCGCATTCCCGGCGGCGCCACGGTCGAGCGCAGCGTCGCGACGCCGTTCGGCGCAGGACGCCCTGCTGACCCTGAACCTGAAAGACCGGCGATTTCACCACCGCGCAGCGCGTCACCGACGCGATCAACAAGGCGATCGGCGACGGTACCGCCTTTCCGGTCGATGCCACGTCGGTCAAGGTCAACGCGCCGAGGAACATCGGCCAGCGCGTCGGCTTCGTCTCGATGATCGAGAACCTGCAGATGTCAATCCGGCCGCGGCGGTCGCCAAGGTCATCGTCAACTCGCGCACCGGCACCGTGGTGATCAACAGCACGGTGCGGGTCAGCCCGGCGGCCGTGTCGCACGGCAGCCTGACGGTGACGATCAGCGAGAACGCCGCAGGTATCGCAGCCCAATCCGCTCGCCGGCGGGCACGACCGCGGTCGTACCGCAGTCCGACGTCGCGGTGTCCGAGCCCGGGCAGCCGCATGTTCCTGTTCGATCCCGGCGTGTCACGCTGGATAAGGTGGTGCGCGCGGTCAACCAGGTGGGCGCCGGTCCGAGCGACCTGGTGGCCATCCTCGAGGCACTGAAGCAGGCCGGTGCGCTCAAGGCCGACCTGCGTGGTGATCTGAGGACGCAGCATGCAAATCGACATGGCACAGGTCTACACCGACTTCTCCGGGCTGGCCGCGCTGCAAGGCCAAGGCGCGCGAGGACGAGGATGCCGCGCTCGACCAGGTCGCCCGCCAGTTCGAATCGCTGTTCGTGCAGATGATGCTCAAGAGCATGCGCGATGCCAGCTTCGGCGGCGGCATGCTGGACAGCAAGCAGAGCGAGTTCTACCGCGAGATGTACGACAAGCAGCTCGCGGTCGACATGTCGCAGAAGCAGGGTATCGGCCTGGCCGAGGTGCTCAAGCGCCAGCTGGGCGGCGGCATCGCCGCGCCCTACCAGGAACTGTCGCCGCAGGAATACCTCGGCATGCCGGTCCAGGTACAGCCTGCCGCAGGCCGGCGCCGCAGATGGGCTGCCGAGGTCGCTGCCAGCGAGCGGGCAACGCCTGTCAGCGGTCTGCTCGACGGCTCGCCAGCAGAGACTTCCTCAAGACACTGTGGCCGGCCGCCGAACAGGCCGCCGCACAGCTCGACCTGGCGCCCGAAGCCCTGCTGGCACAGGCCGCGCTGGAAACCGGCTGGGGCCGTCACGTGATGCGTCAGCGCAGCGGCGACAGCAGTCACAACCTGTTCGGCATCAAGGCCGATTCACGCTGGGACGGCGACAAGGTGCCGGTCAGCACACTCGAGTATCGCGACGGCGTGGCGTTGAAGACCAGGGCGAACTTTCGCGCCTACGAGTCGTTCGAAGCACAGCTTTTCAGACTATGTCGAATTTCGTGCAGCGCAACCCGCGCTATCACCGAGGCACTGGGCAAAACCGGCGATCCGTCGGCCTATTTTTCGGCCCTGCAGCAGGCCGGTTACGCGACTGATCCGGTATGCACAGAAGATCGAAGGTATCTGGACAGCGACGCCATGCAGGATGCCCGTCGCACCGCAACGCAGGAGGATACCTCCATCTGATCCGACTGATGCGATGGGAGCTAAGCCATGGCCAGCATCATCAACACCGGCATCAGCGCGCTCAACGCGTTCAAGCGTCAGATGGAAACGACGGGGCACAATATTGCCAACGTCAACACCGAAGGCTACAGCCGGCAGGTCGTGCAGTTCGGCACCCGGCTACCGCAGGCCGACGCCGCAGGGGGATATCGGCTCCGGTGTCGAGGTCGCATCGATCACCCGCGCCTATGACGACTATCTCGTCAGCCGGGTGCGCGACTACAACTCGTCGTACGAGGAGTATGCCGTCTACCAGGAACGTTCGCGGCAGATCGACAACGTGATCGCCGATGCGTCGGCCGGTGTCGACGATATGCTGCAGCAGTTCTTCAACGCGTTGAACGACACGGCGGATGATCCGACGTCGATTCCGGCCAGGCAGGTGGTGCTGAACCGCGCCGAGCAGCTTTCCGATCGCTTCAATTCGCTCGACGGCTGGCTGGAGGATATTCGCAAGCAGCTCAACGGCGATTTCGAACAGAAGGTCACCGATGTCAACCTGATCGCCAAGTCGCTCGCCGAGGTCAATTCGCAGGTGCGCTCGATGAGCAGTGGGCGTGTGCCGAACGATATTCTTGATGAGCGCGACAAGTTGGTCGATGAGCTCAGCGGCTTTACCGATGTTTCGACGCTGGAGCAGGACGACGGATCGATGAATGTGTTCATCGGCACCGGACAGCCGCTGGTGCTGGGGACGTCGTACAACACGCTTGGCGTAACCAACAATCCGCTGGTCGTCGATCACAAGGAGCTGGTCATCCAGCAGGCGGGTGGTCTGAGTGTCAACGTCACCTCGCAGATGAGTGGCGGCAGCATTGGCGGCCTGCTGAGATTCCGCGACGAGGTGCTCGATGAGGCGCAAAACGCGCTCGGCCGTGTCGCCGTCGGGATATCGTCATTCTTCAATGAAGAGCACCGTACGGGCATGGATCTCGACGGTGAACTTGGCGGTGATTTCTTCTCGACGGCGGCACCGCAAGTGCTGGCCGACCCTGGCAACAGCGGCTCGATCGCCGTGACTTTCGATGACGTCTCGCTGCTGACCACCCATGACTATCAACTCGATTACGACGGCACGAACTGGTCATTGACCGATCTCGATAGCGCCTCGTCCGTCGCGCTTTCGGGTACTGGCACGGTGGCCAACCCGCTGACGGCGGATGGCCTGAGTATCGTTGTTAGCGGCGGCGCGGCGGGCGATACCTACCGGGTACGGCCGACCCGCGGCGGCGCGAGCGGTATCGAGGTGCTGGTCACGCAATGCACGCGATATCGCGGCGGCCGAGGCGGTACGCATCAATGCCCTGGCGGGCAACACCGGTACCGGCAGTGTCGGCGGCGGTGCGATGACCACGCGCACTGGCATAACGCTGCTGGGCGCGCAGACACCATCGTCGATCGCGATTCAATACCAGGCAGGCAACCAGCTGGCGATCAGCGGCGCACCGGCCGGTACCGTGTTCGTCGATGCCAACGGCAATTCGCTGGGGGCCTCCGTAGGCTATGTTGCCGGCCAGGACTACAGGGTCAGTATCCCCGGTCTCGGCGCGTTCGACTTCGATGTGACCGGTTCGCCCGCGGTCAACGATTCCTTCGTGATCGCCGATAACACCGGGGGTGTCGGCGACAACCGCAATGCGCGCCGGCTGGCTGATCTGCAGGATGCGAACCTGATGATGGGCGGCACCGCCTCGCTTGCCAATACCTACGGCGCACTGATTGCCGATGTCGGCACGAAAACACATCAGGCCGGCAGCAACGCCGCGGTTCAGGGACACCTGCTGTCGCAGGCGGAGGCCGCCAAGGCCGAGGTGTCGGGGGTGAATCTGGATGAAGAAGCGGCCGACCTGGTTCGCTTCCAGCAGGCCTACCAGGCCGCAGCGCAGGTCATCAGCGTCGCCAACAGCCTGTTCGATTCGTTGCTCTCTGCAGTGAGGAGATAATCATGCGCGTCTCAACGTCACAGATTTTCCGCCAGGGTGTGGACGCCATGCTGGAAAAACAGCGTGACCTCTCCCGCACCGAGCTGCAGGTCGCCTCGGGCAAGCGCATCCTCAATCCGTCTGACGATGCTGCGGCGGCAGTGCGGATTCTGGACCTCAAGGAGGCCCAGAGCCGCCTGGCGCAGTATCAACGCAATGCCGATGCGGCGACCGCCCGACTCGATCAGGAGGAGACGGCGCTGCAAGGTGTCGAGAACCTGTTGCAGCGCGTGCGCGAACTTGCCGTGCGCGCAAACAACGATACCCTGAGCCAGGAGGATCGCTCCGCCGTGGCGGCGGAGGTGCGTGAACATATGGGCAGTTTCCTGCAGCTGGCAAACAGCAAGGATGCGAACGGCGAGTATCTGTTTGCCGGTTACCAGAGCCAGACCCAGCCGTTCTCGCACAACGGCGCAGGCACCTTCACCTACAGCGGCGACGAGGGCCAGCGTATGGTGAAGATCGGTGACAGTCGCGAAGTGGCGATCGGTGATCCCGGTAGCATGTTCATGGGGTTCGCCGCGGCGGATGGCGGCACCACCAATATCGGAGAGGTGCTGTACGACCTGGCCACCACCCTGGAATCGGGCAACGGCTACCCGGATGCGATGACCGACATCGACACCGCGTTCACCAACATCTTCAATACGCGCGCCAAGATCGGTGCACGGATGAATGCCATCGACGATCAAAAAATCGCCAATGATGCCTTCGATCTGGCCATTGCGGATGTGAAGTCGACCCTCGAGGATCTCGACTATGCCGAAGCGATCAGTCGCTTCGAGCAGCAGTTGACCGCGCTGCAGGCATCGCAGCAGGCCTTCATCAAGATCCAGGATCTCAGTCTGTTCAACTTCATCCGCTAGCAGTGAGGTGGGGGAGGGCAGGGATCCAGCAGGTCACATAGCGCACGAGCGATTTCTTCAATCGTCATTCCCGCGCAGGCGGGAATCCAGATGGCGCAGAGTGGCACTTGTTACCCAAGCCAACGGCAATCAGTCGCGAAAACACGGCAGTGACAGAGCCGGCATCAAACTAGCGCTTCAGCCGACATGCGAAGCCAAACATCATTCCCGGTCCTCCAGCAACGCGGGATTGTCACGCTCGACGACGGCAAAGAAAATAGCAATTTCCTCCCGTGAAAGCCCTCGTCGTTCCAGGATCTCGACGAGCCGCGCTTTTCGTCCTTGCGCCACGTCCGCCAAGGCCTGCTCGACCGATACGCCTTCCTGCCGCCAGAATCCCGATTGGCGTTCACGCACCAGTGCCAGGTACTGCGCTGATTCCTGCGGTGTCAGTTTTCTCTCCTCGATCAACTTCTCATAGTCCAGCTGCTGCCTGGTTTTTTCGGCAGGGAGATACAGGGTCGCGGGGTTCTCGAATGGATTGGCACTATCGGATGAATCAAACAATGTCGGCCCGAAAACGAGGTAGCCGATGCCGAAAACCAACAGCCAAACGAGGATGCGAAGAAAAACCTGGATCATTTCAGATAGACGGGCAGAAGTAGGTTAACGGGAATCGATCTGCCACTACCATAGCATCACCGGCAATGTGCCAAGTGTCGCAAGACACCGTGAGGTCAGCTGAAGCGCCAAAGTAGTGCGCCAGCGCATGCGAGGATGATGCCGGAAGCCACGAGCGCCCATGCATGAGACCATCGCGCCGCGGAGATGGTTGTCGTCAGCACCGCCCGGTTCGGGTGGGCAGGATTGACATAGACATCGATTGATTGTCGTGCCTGCAAATCGGCGATCAGGGTCCGAATCGCTTCGATATCGTTTGACCAGATACTTTGGCGGTCATACGCATACTGGTTCGATTCACCTTCGACGCTGTTGTACTCGTAAGCATAGTGGGCAAGGGGAAAGTAATACGCATCGGGCCGACCGTACTGGCCACTCGAGACCCGGTACGTCCCGATATCGGTCTGCAGCAGTGTGCCTGGCACCATGATCCAGTCCGCCAAGCGACGATATTGCAGCACGCGTAATCCGCCGGTAAGCAGCAACATCGCCGAGACCAAAAGCAGTCCCGTGAAAGGCGCATACAAAAACAACGGGGTTGCGATCACCAAAGCGGCAAACAACCTTATCGCCCATGTGATATCCCAGCCGAAATGCTTCATGGTCCGATGGGGCGCCGCGGGGCAAGCCGAGGGTGGGGCGCGACGTGGCAGATGAATGCCAGACGGTAAGGGCCGATGGCTTTATCGTCAGGAATATTCCGGCGCATTCGACGCAAGTCCCATGCAACAACCTGAATTGTGGGCCTCAATCGGGACGGCTCTCGTTTTCACGCTGCACGAGGCTGATCATGCGCCGTTCCCTGCGCAAGGCGATAACCGCGAGAATCACGACAACGCCTGAAAAAACCAGCAGCGTCAGTGTCACGATCGGCAGCATGGCGGCCATCAGGCCCATCATCGGTTCAGGCAGGACGCCGCGCTCAAGCCGATCGGATACGATCCATGGGTTGATGAAATAGGGCGCTTTGATCCATAGCCATGCGACGAGGCCAAGAACCAGGCACAGACTGCCCGCGCCAAACAGGGGCCAATGCTTTGTGAGCCTTTCCCGCCGCTCGATGAACAGTGACTCTGAGGGAGAAAGGCTCATTCTTTTCTCAGTTTCCTTGGCTATAAGATCATTGCCAGTCGGCACCTGTCAGGTGCCTGCATCGGGTCGCTCAGCGAAATGGAGCAAGACACCCGCGGGATCCCAGACATGGGTTATCAGTAATCCCCAGGGCTTCAGTGCGGGAGGCGCAACATTCGTGCCTTCAAATTTTTCCATCAGTTTTACCCGTTCGAAATGGTCGTACCATTCCTGGGCGGAGTTCACCATGAAATGCAGCATCAGGCTGTGCGCATAGTTGTTGTGATTCTTCGGCAGGAGGAGAAACCGGTAACCGAAGTTTGTATCGATTTCGCAGACCTCTCCGTCGTCCCAATTGATTGTGAATCCCATGCATTCATAAAACGCCTTTGAAACCTCGAAATCGTTCGAGGGCACGAAAGGTTTGAAGTCGGTTATCTCGCGCATGATCTACAGTAGTTCCGGAACGCCTGGTTCAGCAGCGCCGAACACGGATTGGGTTTCGAGGGGACTATGCCGAAGGCATGCCCAAAAAGCCGCGGAGTTTCCCGGGTCCGCTGGCACTTTTCGTTAGGCATACCTATACTTGGTAATAACATATGTAATAACGTACTTAGGTGCTCAAAATGCTCAAGGTAAAAGTGACCGCCATTGGTAATTCGATGGGAATAGTACTTCCAAAAGAGGCGCTTACGAAGCTGAAGGCCGAAAAAGGCGACGTGCTGTACTTGATCGATGGCCCAGAGGGCTTGATCCTCACTCCCTACCAGCAAGATTTTGATGCCCAAATGAGCGCGGCGGAAAAAGTGATGAAAAAGTACCGCAACACGTTGCATGAGTTGGCCAAATGAGAGACCCGGTTTGGGTTCTGCCCGAACTCGTACAAGCAGTTCACCAAACACTACTCGCTGAACATGGCGGACTGTCAGGCATCCGGGACCAAGCATTGCTGGATTCGGCGCTGGCCCGCCCCCTGCAGAAAGCTGCTTACGACAGTATGCCTTCCGTTTTTGAGCTGGCTGCAGCATACAGTTTCGGACTTGCGAGGAATCACCCATTTATAGACGGCAACAAGCGAATTGCGCTAACCGTAGCTGCCGTGTTCCTGGAACTGAACGGATACTCACTCAATGCCCCAGAACCCGAAGCTGTGCTTGTTTACCAGCAACTTGCTTCAGGATATCTAACAGAGGAAGAGCTTAGTCTCTGGATTGGGAAATCGTCGGTTTCCATCGCCTGACGCCTCGCGCCAGCGGCCGACAAAGCGCGTAACGGTTTGGCGAGCCGGCGGCATGTGTTTGTCAGACCGCAACGGCAATAGCCTTGCCCAAAAAGATAACAGCGCGCGTAAAACTGGCGAAGCCATGCCCGAGCAGGCGCGGAGTGCTGAACGTCCGAGTGAGCCGCAGGCGAACGGCTTGACCGCCTTGTTAGATGCATTACTATGCGCATTATGATGCGCACTCCGGTTTCGCCGTCCACTGGAGATAAAAATGCACCGCCTATTCGATGAAAACGCCCCAAAGAAACCCACAAACCTCAGTGTAAACAGTGATTTACTAGCCAAGACCCGTGCACTGAAAATTAACCTCTCGGCAACACTTGAGCAGGCTCTCGAAAGCCAGTTGGCGCAAGCTGAGGCGGCAAAGTGGGCCGAAGAGAACAAAGCTGCAATTCGAGCATACAACGAGTTCGTAGATGAGAACGGGTGTTTCGGCGATGAGTTTCGGGAATTTTGATGGGTCAGTTCGACGTATTCAGAAACCCGAGCACCGCTACTCGCAAACATTTCCCATACCTCGTTGATATTCAAAGCCCATACCTCGAAGAACTTGCTACACGGATAGTGATTCCGCTCGGCAAAGCCTCGCTGTTTAAAGACACCGCCATGAAAGGATTGACCCCGGAGGTTACTTTTCAGGACGAGCACCTTTTGCTGCTTAACTCCTCAGATCTCTGCCATTCCCAAGAAACAACTGAAAGCTCCGATAGGTTCACTTTCCCACATGCGCGATGATTTGCTGAACGCACTGGACTTCGCCATTTTTGGCATCTAACGAGACTGTCGAATTTCTGATTTTGAAAACACTACCAGCTTGGCCTTCATTTCTCGGATTCCCTTCAGTCTTCTGTGCGGATATTCAGTACAGCGATTGATCTCGCGTGTTCAGGTCGCAGATGACACGGCTCGCATGCCGACTTTGGGGCGGTGAATTTAATCCCTGTTCGGCCTTTGATGGTGACGTTGGCGCCATTGCGGTACAGCCCTTTACCGGCCGGACAGGTGCAAGTAAGACCTTGGGCTTTGGTGGTTTGTATTTGTCTGCGTCGGCAACACGGGAATCGCGTTTGCGAAAGCAGTTGTCAGCGACATAGGCATCGCAGTGCTGCTCTTCGAGCCAGTCGAGGTTGTTGGCGCTGTGAAAGCCGGAATCGGCGGTCAGTTTTGCTTCCGCCAGCACGTTCCCTGATAGACCGGCATCCTGAAAGTTCTCCCGCAGGACTTTCAGTATCGGCTGCAGCAGTTCCTGCTCTTGCGGCGCACCGTGCGCCTGGGCTTCGACGATCACCTGGTGTTTGTCGTCTGTTACGGCCACCGCCGTATAGCCCTGCATCACGCCTTTGCCGGTCTTCATCTTGGCGCTTTCGTTGTCGGTGACGTTGCTCTTGCGCTCTTGGCCATTCGGGCCCAGCTTAGGCTGGGCATCGCGGGCATCTTCGAGGTGGTGTGCCTTGAGCATCCGTTCAACGGCACGATCCAGCTTTTTGACTTTGGCCTTCAGCTCGTCGATCCGGCCACTCAGTTCCTTCGACGCGTTCGACGGCAATTTCACGCCATCGATGGCGAAGTGCTCACGCCCGATCAGGCCCGCTTGATCGCAAACCAGTAGAACCTCTCGAAACACGGTTTGAATGGCGTCCGGCGAGCGACTGATAAACGCCGCTATCGTTGAGTGGTCCGGCTTTGCCTCACCACTCAACGCCATGAACTGCACGTTCTGCTTACAAGCCTGCTCAATTCTCCGGCTGCCGATCAGGCCTCGCGCATAGGCGAACAACACGATCTTCAGCAGCACTTTCGGATGGTAGGCACGCGCACCCAATGCGTCGTTGTCGTATTGCGCATCGAACGCCGACAGGTCAACGCTATGCTCGAACAGATGGTGCAAGGCGTATTCAAATGTTCCGGGAAGGATCTGCTTGTCGAAGCAGATCGGAACAAAAGCATCCTGTTGCAGATTGACGGGTTTATAGCGGGGCATCCGTTCCTCCGTGTTCGACTAACTGCTGTCGGTGCTGATCTATTTAGACAATGCCAATGACGTTAAGCGATTGCGGACTTATTCGACAGTCTCAACGCCCAGGTAAGCGGCGGCTGGTGTTCAGCGGCGTTCGCGCAATAATGGCGAAGCCATGCGCAGAAAGCCGCGGAGTGCCAGACGTCCGAGTGAGGAGCAAGCGACGAACGGCTTGACCGCCTTGTTATGCCTGCCTATAGTACCAATTATTGGTACTTCTCGAGGATTCCCCCCAATGAGCAAAAACACGAGTATTACCCTCGGCGAGCATTTCGAATCCTTCATTACCGCGCAACTCGAAAACGGCCGCTATGCCTCGACCAGCGAGGTTGTTCGCGCGGGGCTGCGCTTGCTCGAAGACGAAGAAACCAAGCTTTCCACCCTTCGAAAGATGCTTGACGAAGGTGAGGCAAGCGATTTTGTTGAGTACTCACTTAGTGGCCTGATTGAGGAATTGGATGGCGAAAATCACTGATGCCTCGTTTCAGAATCAAGGCCACAGCCAGAGCTGATTTGAAAGGTATTGCTGTATTCACCGAGCACACTTGGGGCCATGAACAGCGAAACAATTACCTGACCGAAATCGACCACGCGTTTCATCGATTGGCCGATAACACTGAGCTTGGCCAAACCTGCGACCATATTCGCTCGGGCTATCGAATTTTCCCGGTGGGTAGCCATCTGATTTTTTACAAGCTCGCCCCTGACCAAACCCTTGAGGTCATCCGTGTGCTACACAAACGGATGAATGTTTCATCTCGCCTTTTGAAGCCATAACGCCCAGGTAAGCGGCGGCTGGTGTGGAGCGGCGTTTGCGCAATCATGGCGAAGCCATGCGCAAAAAGCCGCGGAGCACCAGACGTCCGAGTGAGAAGCAAAGCGACGAACGGCTTGACCGCCTTGTTATGTGTGACTACCATAGTTATGGTATTTATTGGTATTGATGAGGACATGCCAGTGGCTAAGAACACCAGCATGAGCTTGGGCGAGCACTTTGATCAGTTTATTGCCGCTCAGCTTGAAAATGGCCGGTATGGGTCTGCTACCGAGGTAGTACGCGCCGGTTTGCGTTTGCTCGAAACCGAAGAAGAAAAATTGGACGCATTGCGCAGGTTGATTGACGAAGGCCGCAAGAGCGGGACGGCCGAATACAGTTACGAGAGCTTCATGGCGGAACTGGACAAAGACTTTTCGTAATGAGGTCATTCTCGCTAACCAACGCCGCCAAGGCAGACTTGCGAAATATCGCAAGGTTTACGGAAGAGCGGTGGGGACGAGAACAGCGCAAGCTCTACTTGAAAGGAATGGACGACGCTTTCCGCCGGCTGACCGATTCTCCAGCGCTCGGTGTTTCCTGCGAATACATAGCTTCGGATCTGCGAAAGCATCCATTCCAAAGCCACGTGATCTATTACGACATCGCCTCCGCATCCCAAATTTTGATTGTCAGGGTACTTCATAGACGGATGGACGTATCACAGGCACCTTTCAACACATAACGCCAAGGTAAGCGGCGCTCAGCATGGAGCGCTTGCTCGGGCAATAATGGCGAAGCCATGCCCGAGCAAGCGCGGAGTGCTGAGCGTCCGAATGAGGAGCAAAGCGACGAATGGCTTGACCGCCTTGTTATGCGATCACTCCTCATCGAAATAATCAGAGTCGAGCTTTTTGACCTCGTACATGCCAACGGTTGACACCCCTACGTTGTTCTCTGCCATCAGCTTCGCAAGCTGCTCGCCATCAATGAGGATGATTTTTGACTCGATCATTGAGGCGTACTCCTTTGCCTCTTTCGTGAAGAAGGAGGTGGTGATGAATACGCCTTTTCTCGCACGTTGGCCCTGTAGTGCGCCCGCGAATTTTTGAATTTCAGGACGACCAACAGTGCCTTCCCAGCGTTTTGCTTGGATGTAGATGACATCCAGGCCTAGACGATCTTCGTTAATGATTCCGTCGATGCCACCGTCGCCGCTTTTCCCCAGAGCCCGCCCCGCATCTTGGCGATTTCCGCCGTACCCCATTTTGACCAGGAGATCGACAACAACCCTTTCGAAAAATGAAGGGGAAGAATCTTTTACAGCGGAGACAATTTCTGCCTCCAGGGCCACTCGGAGTTTCTTGTACGCGGATGCGAGCGCATCTTCAGGGGTTTCCTTGGTGCTTTGCTCGGATGCTTCGGTATCCGTTGTTTCATTGTTCGATTCGTTTTTCTCTTTTCTGCGATTCTTGAACACGACGAATTCTGGATACTGCTCCAATACCGCAACGTTAATTTCGGACGGATTTTTGGCCAGCAGCTGCTGCCCTTTTGCAGTAATAACGAAAAAGCCACGCCTAGGAGAGCCTAGCAGCCCCGCCTGTTTCAGATACGACCTTGCCCACCCGACGCGGTTGTTAAAGACGGCTTGTGAGCCACTCGGAAGCAGCTCGTTACGCTCTTCTTGCGACAACGCAAATTGATCTGCCAATGCCTCTACGGCGTGACTGAATTTGTGCTCATTTCCATCTGCTGCGAGTTTCAGCACAGGAAGCATTAACGTCTGATAGTCCGGTATAGGCACAGGTTTTGAGATTCCTTTTTACGCATAACGCCTAGTTCAGCGGCGCCGAACGCGGAGCGGCTTTCTGCGAAACAATGCCGAAGGCATTCGCAGAAAGCCGCGGAGTGTTCGGGGTCCGCTGGAACGCCTTGTTAGCCGTTGCTCTCATTCAGCCGGCCCTCGACGTACTTGTGCAGAATGCTGGCGATCAGGGTTTGGTAAGGAATACCTTCTGCCAAGGCACGCTTCTGCAACCCACGCAAATCTTTTGACGAAAGCCTGATGTTGATTCGAGCATCTTTTTTGAACATGGCTTCCGCGTACTCTTGATGCCGCTTCTGCGTATTCGCTGCTTTCTTAGACCGCTTGAGCTTGCCCTTCTCAAACGCCTCAAGAATCTCGCGCTCTTCACTCGATAGTTTGCTCATGTTTCTTCACCCAGATAACTCTTCGTTGCCTTTCGGCTGGGAATGATCGTTTTCAGGAAAACTTCTTCTTCCGATTCCACGAACGGAACCAGATAGACGTATTCCTCAATGGCAATGACATGAATCTGCTGCCCGGGATAACGCTCTTGATTGGGGTGATCGACGGTATCGAGGATATCGCCGGCCATGATATGGAAAACCACATCCTCGAACGAAACACCTCGCTCGGCCTTCAGCAGAGCATTTTTCTCAGCATTCCATGAAATTGGCTTCATAGGCCGAGATTAGCACAATGTGTGCCTATTGTCTTTTTACGGCTAACGCCCAGTTAAGCGGCGGCCAGTGCGTAGACGTCCGAGTGAGCATAGCGAGCGGCTTGAACGCCTTGTTAGGCGCATTATTCTCCAGCTTGTCGCGGCATTTTTCTTCCCACTTCGCTGGCGTCGAGTACTTCGACGCCTTGTTTTCGAGCGCGGCTCAACCTGCTTCTTGCCTTCAGGCATCGCAGCTTCTCAATCAGCCTTGGTTCATTTCATGCGGAACTGCAGTTGAATTTCGACTCATCAAGTTGATCGAATATCGCTTCGAGCTTTTCATCAATCGCATGCGAGAAGGAATCCGTACTCGCCAATCGCCATTTTCGATTGCTTTATTCGCCCACCCGCCTTTTCAACTCTCGCTTCTTCTACTGCACAATCTTCACAAGCGAAGTAAATCAAAGTGCTGTACCTCCAGAGCCAAATCCTTCCATCTTCACGAGGGCACCGGCGGCACCATAGCTCTCCATATTTGATGGGAACGACCACATCTCCATCCCCGAATCTGTGGGGTCATTGAGTTGCTCCAAATTGGTGCCGAGAACCGTTTCGTAAAATTCCTTGGCTCTTTCCATTTCCTCGACGTAGATTTCAAACCATAGCTACCGGATTTCCTGCCATGAGCTATTTCCTCCGAGTAAGGGGATTACTAGTGCCTAACGCCAAGAATGGCGGCTCGCCGCGTAGCGGTGAGGCGTCCCAGTGAGCCGAAGGGCGAGCGACATAATCTACTTGTTATGTTTTTGACCACTTATACATGACCAACGCATCAACATAGCCTTCCGACGGATGGTTGAACGCTTGTGGTAGCCGCCCCACAATTTCAAATCC
The DNA here is from genome assembly GCA_963719025.1 of uncultured Gammaproteobacteria bacterium. Lineage (GTDB taxonomy): Bacteria > Pseudomonadota > Gammaproteobacteria > Chromatiales > Chromatiaceae > Thiosocius. The sequence goes on from CAVRBK010000037.1 coordinate 32,117, forward strand.
GAGCTTTTCCCACAGGCGCACCGCCCCCTCATTGGTTGAGGCCACGAAATTGAACTGCATTGCTTCGTAGCCCAGTTCAACCGCCATTTTTTGGGAATGTTCGCACATGGCAGTGGCGACACCTTTTCCTCGGGAAGAGGACGGAACCATGTAGCCACAATTGCAGACATGGCTACCTGGGCCAGCTTGATTGGTTTTAATGTAATAAGTGCCCAGTATTCCTCACCGCTTTCCGCCGCATAGGTTTTGCGTGGCAAATCCATCCATAGCTTTTTCCCTTCGCTTTTTGTGACATCGCGAGGATATGCATACGTATCACCGGCCGAAGCGATTTTATGAAAGATGGGCCAAATATCTTCGTAATCAGCTTCGGTTGCTTCGCGTATCTGCAAGGGTTGGGTTCCTTTATAAACATAACGCCAAGGTAAGCGGCGCTCAGCATGGAGCGCTTCGCTCGGGCAACAATGGCGAAGCCATGCCCGAGCAAATGCGGAGTGTGAGCGTCCGAATCAGGAGCAGAGCGACGAATGGCTTGACCGACTTGTTATGCGCATCAGAGTCCAGACGCGCCGGCGAAAACTCACCTATTCGGACTTTGGCCCCTGTTCATTTGGTGGGCTTCTCTTTCGCCGTGGCTTCGAGTTTTTCTTCCTCATGCTCGAGCAATCGGAATTACAAAACTGGCGGGATACTCTCTGTGTTTATCAGTTATGGCATCGACGATTCCGAAATCGAGAAAAACCGCACTAGCAACAATTTTTCCGCCCATTGTGCTGGGGATAGCCCCAACCGCCGTTCTTCCATCGGAAGTTTCACAGTCATATTTCAAGACATCATCAGAACGCCGAATTGATGAGGTGGTCGGAAGGGTTGCTTCCCAGACCCCGCGCTTATTTTCCAGTTTGCACTTTCCGCTGCTCCCGTCACTGAACGATAAGGCCACTGGCGTCATCGCATCGTTCGTAAGGGTCGCGCATCCTGCAGCACACGAGACAACTACCGCCCGGGATAACGATCTTTATTGGGATGATTCAACGGTATCGAGGCTATCGCCAGCCATACTTGGAAGACCACATCCTCGAACGAAACACCCGCTCAGCTTTCAGCAGAGCGTTTTTCTCCGCATTCCATGACATTGCTTCATGAGGCGAGATTAGCACACGTGTTCCACGCACCTGCCTTTCACGGCTAACAGTGAGATAGACGGAGTCTGCCTGATCTGAGATAGACAGACGCTGTATAACGCGATGTGATCTGGCGCGAACGACGCGGGGTAACGCTTTGATTGGATTCGTGAATCCCTTTCACTGGCATCGATTCCTTTCCGAGATAGACAGACTGACTGCTGCCGGGGAAATCATCGCGCCATTTCGTGGTCGATTCAATGTCCGCGGAATCGGGTGGTCCACCGGGCCGTTGTCGGCTTGCTGAAGTGGTGATCGGTGAAGCGGGCTATCAGGCCGTTTCGGCCGCGTTTTCCAGGTAGAAGGCGGCGAGTTTCAGATCGAATTCCGTATCGATGTCGACGGATCGTTCGGCGGGCATGATGTGGGCGACGGTCTGTTCGGACATACAGTTGCGGTGCTGTAGCAGCCAGTTCGTGCGGGCGGCATACACCGCACCGTTCAGCACGTAGCTTTGCGGCAGTTCCTGCCGGCGCATGCGTGCATAGCGCGGGTCGATCAGCGGTTGCAGCCGATTCTCTTCGATGCGGTAGGCCCAGAAAGGACTCTTGGCCGGCTCGACGACGCTGACGCAGCTGGGTGCCTGGTGCAGTTGAAGCTGTTCAAGGGTGAGGTCGATATCTTCCGCGCTGCGCAGTGGCGAGGTGGGCTGCAGGATCATCAGGATATCGAAACCGGGCAACTGGTCGACCGCATGTTGCACGGCGTCGAAGGTGTCTGAGTCGTCCTGGGCGAATTCTGCGGGGCGCATGAAGGGCACGTCACCGCCATGTGCGCGGCATACATCGGCGATCTCACTGTCGTCGGTCGAGACGATGCAGCGGTCGACATAGCCGGAAGCTTGCGCGGCGTCGAGGGTCCAGGCGATCAGTGGTTTACCGGCAAGGTCGAGTATGTTCTTGCGTGGCAGGCCCTTTGATCCGCCGCGTGCCGGGATGATCGCCAGTACCTTGAGTTCGTCGATCAACCAAACATCTCCGCAAATTCGGCGCTGGCGCGTTCCAGGTCTTCGACGCGGCCGATGTCCACCCAGTAGTCACGCAGCGGAAATCCGCCGACCTTTTCGCCGCCGCTCATCAGGGTGTTGAACAGGGTGGGCATGTCGTAAAACTTCTGGTCGGGCACCTGGTGCAGGGTTTCGGGGTTGAGAATGTAGATGCCGGCATTCACGTAGTAGCGTTCGACCGGCTTTTCGACCAGTTCCTGGACCACGTAACCGTCGCCTATTTTCAGCACGCCATACGGCACCTGTTGCTGGTGTTCACGCATCGCCATGGTGGCCATGAATCCCTGGCGGATGTGGAAGTCGAGCAGGCGGACGAAGTCGACCTTGGTCAACAGGTCGCCATTCATCACGATGACCGGCTCGTCCGGTTTGCTGGGTAGCAGGCTCAGGGCGCCGGCGGTGCCGAGCCGACGGTCTTCCTGCAGGTAGGTGATGTTGACGCCGAGGCGCCGCCCGTCACCGAAGTGTTTGCGGATCATCTCGCCCTTGTAGTTCAGGCACAGAAAGATATTGACGAAGCCCTGATCGGAAAAGTTTTCGATGATGGTTTCGAGCACCGGCTTCGGGCCGACCGGGATCAGGGGCTTGGGGGTGTCTTCGGTGAGTGGCCGCAGGCGTGTTCCAAGGCCGCCGGCCATAATCACGACCGGCGTGGACCGTTCCGGCTCCATTGGCATGCTGTATTGAACAAGGTCCACAACGCACCCCTGTGTGTCGAGTATCGGAAGATGGCGCAGCGAATGCCGATGCATGGTGCGCTGCCAGCTGTCGTGTGTTTCCTCCACCAGCCCGGTCGTCGGGTTGGCGTTCATCACCTCGGTGATCTGGATCTCCAGACCCTTGCCGTGCAGCACGCCGCGGCGGATGTCGCCGTCGGTGACGGTGCCGGCGAGGTGGCCGGACGCGTCGACGACCAACGCAATCTGCATCGCGCCCCGATCGATAACCTGCCACGCCTGGTGGACGGTTGCGGTCGGACTTACGGTGATGTCACGCCAGCTCTTGCTCATCTATGCTTCGTAACCTGCGGGCCGGGACGCCGGCTACCAGCGTCAAAGGCTCGACATTTGCTGTAACCACAGCTCCAGCTGCAATTACCGAGCCAGAACCGATCTCGATGCCCTGGATCAGTGTGGCACCGGCGCCGATGTGTACCGATTCGCCGATCCGGCAGTCGCCGCAGACCGTCGCGCCACTGGCCACATGGCTGTGGCTGCCGATACTGCAGCCGTGTTCGACAATGGCCCCGGAGTTGATCAGCACGTTGTCGCCGAGCGTTACTCCGGCGTTCACCACGGCACCCGCGAGTACCTGGCAGGCCGCGCCAAACCGGGTATTCAGTGCCGACGTGGCGGCTGTGGGGTGGGTCAGGGCGGCAAAGACTTGCCCCTCGTCACGCAGGGACTGGTACACAGAGCGGTGTCGCTTGACCGGTCCGGCCGAGCCGATGCCATTGATCAGCAGGGTGCGATGCGGCAGTGCCGGTGTGGCCGCGATGCTGGTGCCCAGCCAGGGTATGGCGTGTTTGGTTTTGTCGGCGGCATCCGGGGCGATGAAGCCGAGGATCTCAAGGCCGAGGCAGGCGGCAGCATCGGCGATGCTCAGTGCATGCCCGCCGCCACCGATGATGATCCGTTTTTCTGTCATGTGCGGGTTAGCGACCCGAATTTCATTCTCTTTAGGGCGGTAGCGATGCTGCTTGGGGCATGCCGCTTGCGGACGCAGGGTGGGGCGCAGGCGACACCGGTCACGCCTGCCCGGGCGGGCTGAAGTGATTCAGGCGCCCTTTGTCTGCTTTATGTCGCGACGGCTGAGGCTTGGCCTGTGTGCGCCGCGACCGAGGCGGTGGAACGGCTGCAGCCGGTTTCCTGGGCAATACATCACTTTCGGTAGGTGATGCTGATTCGCTGGCGATCTACCTTTTGTATTGCACAAACAACGAACAAGGGACAGAAAATGACAGCATACGAGAGCCAGATCATGCGGACTGAGGCCTTTTACGACGATTGCATCGCCGCTATCGAGCGCGAAGGCGGGGAGGTGCTCAGTTCGATCGTCCCCGGCAGCCGCCTGCATGAAATCATCAACAACCCGATCGACGAGGGTATCGACGAGGGCTGAATCGGCGCCCTCCTGCAGGCGCCGTATTCGGGGTTTCGCGGCGGTATATTGCGGGCAGAAAAAAAGGCGCAGCCGGCAGGCCGCGCCTTTTTTCTGTCAGCGATGGATCGTCCGCTTACAGACGGTTGAGCTCCACCCGACGGTTCTGCGCCTTGCCTTCGGCGGTGTCGTTGCCGGCGATCGGCTGCTCTTCACCAAAGCCCTTGGCGATCATGTTGTTCGCGTCGACACCGTGCTCACCCAGGTAATTGACCACGCTCTGCGCGCGACGTTGCGACAGATCCTTGTTGTAGGCATCGTCGCCATCGCTGTCGGTGTGACCGGCAACCACGACCTTGATCTGCGGGTTGGCCGCCAGGGTGGCCGAGACGCCGTTCAGAATCGCCAGTGACTCGTCGATGAGTTCGTCGGAATCGGTTTTGAAGTTGACGCCACGCAGCACGATGCGGGCGTCGTTGTCGCAACCCAGTGCATCGACAGTGACACCCTCTGCGGTATTCGGGCAAAGATCGGTGGTATCGGCGACGCCGTCGCTGTCGCCATCGGGCGGACCTGGCTCTTCAACGACCGCAGGTGCTGGCAGCATCGGTGCCATCGGCGGGTAGTAGGGTGCGTAGGCGTTGCTGTTGTAACCGTAGCCACGGGAATCGCCGTAGCCGTAACCGTCGCCACGAGCGCGCATGTCGCCGGATGCACGGCCACGCAGGGCGAAGCTGAAATCGAGGTCGCCCGCGGCGTCGCCTGAGCCATCGCCCCAGGTGTTGCCATAGCCGTCGCCATAGCCGCTGCCGTAGTTGTCGTTCCAGTCGTTGCCGCCCCAGCTGTTGCCCCACGGCATCCAGTTGTTGCCCCAGCTATTGTTACCCCAACCGCTGTTGTTACCCCAGCCGCCGTTGTTGCCCCATGGCATCCAGTTGTTGCCCCAGCCGCTGTTGTTACCCCAACCGCTGTTATTGCCCCACGGCATCCAGTTGTTGCCCCAGCCGTTGTTACCCCAACCGTTATTACCCCAACCGCTGTTGTTGCCCCACGGCATCCAGTTATTGCCCCAGCCGCTGTTACCCCAGCCGCTGTTCGGGTAGTAACCACCCCCGTACGGCGGGTAGACGGGGACGGGCAGTTGAGCCTGAACGGGCATCTGCGGCATCTGCATGGCAGCCACCGGCATTTCCGGTGCTGCAGGGACGTCGCGCATCGCCGGCGTTTCGGGTGCCTGAGGGGCAGCCGGTGCGACCATTTTGGCGCGTTGCTCGGTTACCCGGGCTGGCACTTGCGGTGCTGCAGGGACAGCCGGTGCGACCATTTTGGCGCGCTGCTCGCTTACCCAGGCCGGCACCTGTGGTGCAGCGGGCATATCGCGCATCTTCGGTGCCTCGGGTGCCGCTGCGGCTGGCATCTCGGCCATCTGCGGTGCGGCAGGGGCCTGTGGCGCGGTCGGTGCGGTCATCTTGGCGCGCTGCTCGGTTACCCAGGCCGGCACCTGCGGTGCGGCGGGCACATCGCGCATCTTCGGTGCCTCGGGTGCCGCTGCGGCTGGCATCTCGGCCATCTGCGGTGCGGCAGGGGCCTGTGGCGCGGTCGGTGCGGTCATCTTGGCGCGCTGCTCGGTTACCCAGGCCGGCACCTGTGGTGCGGCGGGCACATCGCGCATCTTCGGTGCCTCGGGTGCCGCTGCGGCTGGCATCTCGGCCATCTGCGGTGCGGCAGGGGCCTGTGGCGCGGTCGGTGCGGTCATCTTGGCGCGCTGCTCGGTTACCCAGGCCGGCACCTGCGGTGCGGCGGGCACATCGCGCATCTTCGGTGCCTCGGGTGCCGCTGCGGCTGGCATCTCGGCCATCTGCGGTACGGCAGGGGCCTGCGGTGCGGTCGGCGCGACCATCTTGGCGCGCTGCTCGGTCACCCAGGCCGGTACCTGCGGCGCTGGCGCGGCGGCGCCTTCAGTGATCCCGAGTTGTGCGCGACGCTCTTTCACCCAGGTCGGCAATTGCATGCCGGCCGGGCCTGCGCTTCCAACCCATGCGGGTGCCTGCGCCGGCTGTGGGGGTTGCGCTGGCGCGACGGGCGCCTGCTCTGCCTGCAGCATCGGGGCGCTCAGTGCGCCTACCAGGGCGCTGCTCATCAGCATGGGTTTGATCATGGTGCTCTCCTTATCCAAGTCGAGTTAAGTCTGTCTTTGGGTGTTGTTGTGCGGCCGTATTTGCGATGCCGGCCACGGCTTTCTGCTGCTTGTGCCGAATACTGCCGCGACTCAAGACATGAAACCAGCCCAACAATATACATCACTATTTAAACAGAAGCTAATATTCGTTATCGATTCGGGGTGGCTCGAAGCGTCGAAGGGGCATAAGGTTCCGAGTATCCGAAGCGGCTTCGGGTGTTGTACAATGTATATACAATCCGGCGGCATGCCAGCTACGCCGCTGCCTTTGATCAAGATCTCTTCCTCATGAATAAAGAAGTAGCCCCCATTGGTTTTCTGTTACCGCACAACTTCAACGTGGACAAGCTTGCGAGCCTGCTCGGCGGCGAATCGCGTTGTGCCATCGACGAGTCTGCCGGCTTCACCCTGAAACTGTTCGACAGTTTCGATTGGCGCCTGCACCTGGCCGGCTTGCGTCTGCTGCAGATGGGGTCGCCGCAAGGCACCGTGGTGCGGCTGCGTGCCGCCAGCGGTGGTGAGCCGCTCGAATCCGTCGAATTCGACCAGCAACCGGGTTGGCCGGCCGACCTGCCGCCAGGCGGTTTGCGCGAAAAGGTGAGTGGCCTGCTTGCGATGCGGGTACTGCTGCAGTTGGTCGCTGTGGAGGGCACCGCGACCGACCTTCGCATGCTCAACGACGACGGCAAGACCGTGGTGCGTGTGCAGTATCTGCAGATGCAGTGCGCCTCCGACGATGTCCGGGAGCCACGCGCCCTGTGGCCGCGGATCCGCCTTGTGCCGGTGCGTGGTTACGATGACGAATATGCCGAATTGCTGCGCTTCATCGGCCAGGAGATGGAGTGGCCGCAATCGCCCGACTGCCTTTTTGATGAGGCGATCACGGCCGTTGGTCGTGAGCCCGGCGATTATTCGTCGAAGTTCAGCGTCTCGCTGAGGCCCGACCACATGGCGGTCGATGCGATGCGCCGGGTATTCCGCATCCTGCTCGATACCCTCGAGCGGAACATCGGCGGGACTCGTGCGAACCTCGATTCAGAATTCTTGCACGATCTGCGTGTGGCAACGCGTCGCACACGCTCCGCCCTTACCCAGGTGAAACGGGTGTTTCCCGATCCGGTGGTCGAGGATTTCAAACAGCGTTTCTCATGGCTCGGGCAGATCACCGGTCCGACCCGTGATCTCGATGTGTTTCTGCTGGAACTGCCGCGCTATCGCGCCAGTCTGCCGGCGAGCATGGCGGGCGACCTCGATGCGCTGGAGCAGCGTCTTCTCGCCGCGCATGTCACCGAACAGAACCGATTGAAACGCCAACTGGGTTCGGCCGAGATGCGCACCCTGGTGGCCGACTGGCGGGCGCTGCTCGACGCCGATGAAATGCCGGGTGAGCCGGGCTGGTTTGCCGATCTGCCGATCGAGCGGGTCGCTTCGCAACGCATCTGGAAGATGTACAAGCGGGTACTGCAGGCGGGTCGTGCGGTGCACATCGATGGTCCTGCGGAAGAGATGCACGAGCTGCGCAAAGACTGCAAGAAACTGCGTTACCTGATTGAGTTCTTTCGCAGCCTATACCCGGCGCAGGAACTCAAGGGGCTGGTTCGTGCGTTGAAGGAACTGCTCGACAACCTGGGAGACTTTCAGGATTTCGAGGTCCAGGCGGACAAGTTGCGGGAGTTCGCCGCAGACTTCAAAGCTGACGATCCGGCGCGCTTGCCCAGCGTTATGGCGATCGGCGCGCTGGTGGCGGACCTGTTGCGTCACCAGCAGGCGGCACATGGGCGCTTTGCCGGCTGTTTCGCTGCGTTCGATGCCGAAGAAAATCGCGATCGTTACACGCGGCTTTTCAAGGACAGCGAAAAACACAAGAACGCGCACAAGAGCAGACAAAAGGCATGAAGATTCTCGGCGTGTACAACATCAAGGGTGGCGTCGGCAAAACAGCGACCGCGGTCAATATCAGCCACCTGGCGGCGCAGTCGGGTCTGCGTACCCTGATCTGGGATCTCGATCCACAGGCCGCGGCTACCTTCTACCTGCGGGTCAAGCCCAAGGTGAAGGGCAGCATCAAGCTGATCAAGGGAAAGGGCGACCTGGATGACGTGGTAAAGGGTTCGGACTATCCCAACCTGGATCTGCTGCCGGCGGACTTCTCCTACCGCAACATGGACCTGTTGCTGGGCGAGAACAAGAAGCCGGCGTTGCGCCTGTTGAAGCTGCTGCGTCCCTTGTCGAAACAATACGACCTGGTGGTGCTCGATTGCCCGCCGAGCATCTCGCTGGTCTCGGAAAACATCTTTCGTGCGGCCGATGCACTGTTGTTGCCGACCATTCCAACGACCTTGTCGCTACGCACGATGAAGCAACTGCTCGACTTCATGGAAGGACACAAGCTGAAGACGCCGGTGCATGCGTTCTATTCGATGGTCGACCGTCGCAAGCGCCTGCACCATGACGTGATCGCCACCCCGGGCGACCCGCGCTGCAGCGTGCTGGAGACGGCAATTCCCTATGCCTCCGAGGTGGAGCGCATGGGGCTGGAACGTCGCCCGGTAACCGACTATGCACCACGCTCCCCGGCCGGTCGCGCCTACCAGGCCTTGTGGGACGAGGTGAAAAAACATGTCAGCGGTCTGCAACCGATCAGCCGTTTCGACGCGCCATTCTGAATCAGGCAGGGGTTGCTCGTGGCCCGCCGAGCTGCGCGATGATCCTGTCGGCAATCCGAAAGCTGTTGGCGTAGATCGTAAAGGTGAACGGCACGCTGCCGCCGGTGGGCATGAAGCTGCCATCGCTGACGAACAGGTTGTCGACCTCGTGGGCGCGACAATCGGCATCGAGCACCGAGGTTTCGGCCGCGTCGCCGAAGCGGCACCCACCGGCCTGCAGGTTGGGCGGCGGCGCCGGCCCTACCGATGAACTGATCCGTCGCGCGCCGAGCTGCCTGAGCATCTGTTCGCCTTTGTTGGCGAGTAATCGGCCCACCTGCAGATCATGCGGATGGGCGCCGACCCTGGCCTTGGCCACCGGGCTGCCCCAGCGGTCGCGCACGCTGCTGTCCAGCGAGACGAAGCAGTCGTCGTTGGGCAGCCAGTCGTTGAATACCTCGAAGTTGAGCGTTCGGTCGGTGCGGAACCAGGTCTCGAGCTGGCGCTTCAGCGGCTTGCCCCAGACCAGTTCGCCATCGCGCCACTTGGCGTTCTCGGCGCGCACCACCGCGTTCGGGTGATCCCACAGGAACTCGATGATGCCGCCCTTGATCGTGCCAAGCTGCGGATCGCGGGTGGTATACCAGTCGTCGAGGGCACGGTTGACGAAGGGGCCGACCACGCGCAGCTGATCGACGGTGCGTCTCATCGAAGTCGGCAAACACCATGTCGCCACTGCCGGCACCGCCGGCCGAGAAAATCAGGTTGCGGCCGACCTGGCCGTGATTGTTGGCCAGGCCATCGGCAAATCGCGGCCCGGTCGAGGCGAGCAGCAGGCGGCTGCTCTCGATCGCCTGGCAGGCAACCACGTAGATCTTTGCGTCGACCCGCTGCGGTCTGGCCGTCCCTGTCATAGTAGTCGACCGAGCTGATACGGCCCTGCGGGTCGCTGGCGATGCGGAAGACCTTGGCATGCGGACGGATCTCGCAGCGGCCGGTCGCCACCGCATGGTCGAGCAGGGCGGCGCGCGAGCTGCCCTTGGCGCCGCTGGAACAACCGAAGTTGCCGCAGAAGCCGGAGTACTCACAGGAACGTCGATTGATCGCCGGTTGCGACAGGATCGCGCGGGGCACCCGCAGGGCATGCCAGCCCAGCGTCTGCGCCGCCTGGTCGATACGTGCCGAGATCGGGTGTTCGGCGGTTGGCGGATAGGGGAAGTCGGCGAGTCGAGCGCATGCGGCCGCATCGGCATGGCCGTCGGTTCTGCCCGAGACGCCGACCAGCCGCTCGACCGGTGTCGTAATAAGGTTCGAGATCGGCGTACTCGATCGGCCAGTCGGCCACGTTGGCGCCGTCGATCGCACCGAAGGTGCTGAGCAGCTTGAAATCCACCGGCTTGAGGCGGTGGAAGTAGCCGCTCATGAAGTTGCTCGAGCCACCGACGCAGTTGCCGTTCCAGAAACTCCAGCCGGATTGCGCAGTCGCTTCGCGCCGACCAGCTCACCGTCGCCCGAAGCCTGTTCGATGACGTGCTGTTCATCGGCCAGTTGCGGCGTGTAGACATTGCGCCGGCAGCAGGCCAGTTCATCCTTGGTGAAGTGTTGCTCTTTCAACCACGGCCCTTTCTCCAGCACCAGCACCGAGTAACCGGCCTTGGCCAGCTGGTGGGCTATCGGTCCGCCACCGGCGCCACTGCCGATCACGCAGACGTCGAAATCGCGGCTCACGGCGGCAGTTCCATGTAGCGGCTGCGGCCCTTGGTGGGCAGCGGAAAACCGGGCACATATTGCAGCCAGCGCCAGCCGACACCGTCGGGATTGCCACCGTAGGCCGGCGCGGTGAGCAGCGCCTCCAGCAGGTAGCTGAGCAGGGTGGATAGCCAGTTTTCGCCGGCATCGCTGCGCGCAATCTGTCGCAGGAGTGATTCCCTGTCAGTTTCGTTCAGGGTGACGAAGCCAGCACCATGTTGTTGTCCAGCCAGATCGTCCAGCCAGCTGACGCCCTGAACGATGAACTCGCGCTCGTCGCGGTCGACCCTCGGATCGCCGACAACGAAGCGCAGGTACGCCGTGGCATTAATCTCGGCGGCACCCGGGCTGTCCGGTTCGCTCGGCAGCAGGTGCTGTAGAACCGCGTCGAGGGTCGGCCAGGGATCGGCGGCCACGTCGCTGGACGGCTCGGCCGTCGCCGCCTGCAGACCGAACAACAGGGCGACGCTACCGCCCGCGGCAGTGATCAGGAAGCGCCTGCGACTGAGCAGCCGGGCGCGCAGTTCGTCGATCGTATCGAGCGGCGCAGGTGTCGATGCTGGCGGCGGGCTGCGGCGGATCATTCGGTCGTCCGGATCAGTTCGTCGGCCGCATAGTCGCGGTCGGCCGGCTGGCCGAGCAGTGCCCAGTAACGCATCGGCGATAGTCCGTCACCGGGGCGTTTCGTGGTCAGGTTCTGTTCGGTGAAGGGTTCACCACGGCGGATCGGCAACGCGGCGACCAGTGATTTGCGCGCCACCCTGGCATTGCGCAGCTCGTTGTCGCCCGGCGTCTTGGCCGATCTTCCCAGTGCCTGGGAAACCACACGGATATTGGCGATCAGCGCATGCAATTCGTCCGGTTGCAGCGAGGCGGCGTGGTCCGGCCCCGGCAGTGTGCGATCGAGGGTGAAGTGTTTCTCGATGATCCGCGCGCCGCGGGCCACCGCGGCAAGGCTCACACCGAGGCCCTCACTGTGATCGGAATAGCCGACCGGCAGGCCGCTCATCTCGGCCAGGGTGTCCATCGCGCGCAGATTCACCTGGTCGGCAGGGCAGGGGTATTCGGTCGTACAGTGCATCAGGCTGACCCGTCCATTGAGCATGCCGGGCACGAACGCCGCGCTGCACTGTCGGGCAGACAGCGGCGCTATGCCGTCGCGGGCCAGGCAGCACAGGCCGAGCGCCTGGCGCACCTCGTCGAGGGTGGCCATGCCGGTCGACAGGATCAGCGATATCCCGTGTGTCGCCAGTTGCCACAACAGCGGTGCATTGGTCAGCTCGCCCGATCCGAGCTTGATCCGTTGCAGGCCAAGGTCGTCGATCAAAAAACGCGCACTGTGCAGGTCGAACGGGGATGACAGGAAGTCGATACCGCGCGCCTGGCAGTGTTGCAGCAATTGATGGTGACTGTCGAAGTCGAGGGCCAGGCGCGACAGCATGCCCAGCTGGCTCTCCGAAGTGGCGTCGTTGCGCTGCTGGTAGGCGGCCTTGGTCGCCTCGCGGCTGGCCAGTGCGGCGGGTACGAAGGTCTGAAACTTGATCGCATCAGCGCCGGCATCGGCTGCGACATCGATCATGTCGCGCGCGCGCGCCGGGTCGCCGTTGTGGTTTACCCCGGCCTCGGCGATCACGTAGACCGAATCTGCGCCATTCATGGCGGTGCGATCTCCGTGAAGTGCTTGATCAGCAGTTCGCGCGGATTCCCGATGGCGAGGATGACGTCGACAATGCGCCGGCTGGCGGTGCCGTCGCCATAGGGGTTGCCGAAGTCCGTCGGTGGGTGTGCAAGCAGATCGGTGATTGCCATGGCGATTGCGGCCGGATCGTTCGCTGTGTGCCGCACGCTGGTGCCGCGCAGTCGTCCCTGCTGGCGGCGACCGATATCGAGCGTCGGGGTTCCCAGCGAGGGCGCCTCGTACAGACCGCTCGACGAGTTGCCGACAACCAGGTCGGCCTGTTCCACCAGGCTGTAGTAGCCACGCTGTCCCAGCGAGACGGCGAAACAGGCGTTCGCATGCGCTTTGACAAAGTCCTGGATGGCCCGGTTGACCGTCTGCCCACCGGTATCGGCATTGCCGCCGGTGAAGATCAGGCCGATGTTCTCGGGCAGCGTGGCAAGGGCGTCGAGCAATGCGGCGGCCTGCTGGTCGACCGGGATCGGGTCGAGAGTGGCCGGGTGAAAGGTGATTGCCAGGTTCTGTCGGCGCAGGCTGAAGCCGAGGTTTTCTTCCAGCTGTGCACGGTCCCAGCGCGGGCTCTGCCGGATCGCATCGATGCCCGGGCTGCCGGCGTTGAAAACGCGATTGGGCTGCTCGCCCATCTGCAGCAGGCGGCGTTGTGCATCGGCATTGGTGGCGAAGTGCAGGTGCGACAGCTTGCTGATGGCGTGGCGCATGGCATCGTCATAGGCGCCTTCGCTGATGTCGCCACCGGCAATATGCGCAATCGGGATGCGCAACAGCAGGGCGGCCTGGGCGGCACCGAAGATTTCGTAGCGGTCGCCGAGCAGCAGCAGGAGGTCGGGCCTGATCGTCTGCAGGGCCCGGGCGATACCCGCTACGGCATTACCCAGCGCAGTCGCGATAGCGATGCTGTCGTCGCCGCTGAGTCGGAGGGGGACACGTTGATCGACCACAAAGCCGTCATGTTCGATCTGATCGACGGTGTGGCCGAAGCGTTGCTCCAGATGGCTGCCGGTCGCGATGATCGACAGCTCGGTCGGGGTGTCACGCAGCCGCGCCAGCACCGGGCGCAGCAGGCCCCAGTCGGCGCGTGAGCCTGTGACGGTGCAGACTCGCATCAAGGCTTGTTCATGCCGGCGTCCATGCGGCCGATTCTAGCAGTTGAGTGGTGCAGTGACGTGGCGGTGTGGAAACCGTCAATGGATCTGCTGCAGGAGTTCCTCGATCTGCACCCGGTGTTCCGGGTTGCGCGCCCCGGTAAGGGCCTGTTTCAGCATGTCGCGGGCACCCTCCTGGTCACCGATTTCGAGGTAGGCCCTGGCCAGGTCCAGACTCATGCTGAAGGTGTCGTCTTCCTGCGGTTCGTCCAGTGGATCCAGCTCGATACCGACCGGTTCGATGTTGAGCGCGGCATCCGCGCCTGACAGCTGATCGTCGAGTTCGGTGAGGATGCTGGGGATGTCGTCATCAATGGTCAGCTGCTCATCGTTGGCGCTGCGCGCCTCTACGGGCGTGGCATCGGCCTGCTCGACTTCGGCGCCGAGTTCCTCGACCCAGGAGGCGATGTCGTCTTCAGTGAACTCGCTCTCGGTCTGTTTGCTGTCTGCCGCTGGCGCCGGGCTTTTTTCCAGCGGATCGTCGTTCTCGAGCATTTCGTCGAGCAGCGAGTTGGTCAGTCCCTCGATCTTGTGTTCGACCTCGGCAACCTCGGTGACATCCAGTTCTGGCAGGGCCTGTTCTTCGCTGGGGGCCCCTTCGAACTGCGGTTCGGGTTCGCTGGCGAGGGTGCGGAAGTCGCGCTCCGCCTGCTTGATCTCTTCCTTGGCCGGCGCAACCGGCGCGGCGTAGGGTGACGGACTTCTGTCGACATCGGGCAGGTTGGCCAGGGCCACATCCTGATTGGCCGGGGCAGGGCGGCGGATCATCAGCATGATCGCGGCCAGGCCAAGCGCGGCCAGCACGGCCCAGATCACCCACAGGTATTGGTCATACCAGGCGCGGCGGGGTTCTGCCGCGGCGGCGACCGGCACCGGCTCGATCTTCGCTATCGTTGGGGCGGGAACCGGGGTGGGCGCCTGCGCAGGCGCGGCTGCCGCTTGGGTGGCGGTGTCCGGCTTGCTTGCGGCCGGCAACTGCGGCTCGGCCAATACGGCGGCTTTGTCTATCTCGTCGCGCGCTGCGATCTCGGTCTGCAGGGCGGCGATCTGCGCGTCCTTCAGGCTCACCAGTTGCTGCATCTGTGACAGCTCTTCTTCGAGCCGCGCGAGGCGTGATTCGATCGCCCCGGTGGTGATCCGGTTGCTCTCGATCTCCTCCATGGTGACCAGCAACTGCTCTTTTATCGATTCGTCGTCATCGGCGGCCGGGTCGGGTTTCTTGTCGGTGACGATGCGCAGTTTGGCCAACGATTCAGCGGCGTCCGTTGCGGACGGCTTTTGCGCCTGCGCCGGGGTATCGGGTTTTGCACCGGTCGACGCCGAAGCACTGCTGCCGACTGCGCCGGGCGCAACGGCGACCTCGCGTGGCGAGGTGGCGACGGGCGCCTGCCAGCGGCGGGTCTGCGCGGCAAACTGATCGCGCGCGGTTGGCGCATCCGTTTCCTGGACGAAGCCGATCGGCGGCACGGTCAGGATCGCGCCGGCGCGCAGCCGGTTGATATTGCCGTTGATGAAGGCCTGCGGGTTGGCTCGCAGCAGGGCCATGGCCATCTGCTTGGTGGTGATGCCGCGCGGCCGCAGTTTTTTCGCGATCGGCCAGAGTGTCTCGCCCCGGCGAACCGGCCCGTAGCTGGCTGACCCTTGAGATGCCGGTGAGGAAACCGCTGCCGTTCTGCTTGCCGTGGGTGCCGCTGTGGCGCGACGGGCGGTGCTGAGTTTTGGTTTGGCGGCCTGTCTGACCGGGTCGAGCAGCAGGGTGTACTGCTTGATCAGTTGGCCGCCAGGCCAGGTCATCTGAACCGGGAAATCAATAAAGGGCTCGGTTACCGGGCGGATCGTGCGGGCGCGCACCAGCCACTGGCTGCCGGATTGCACGATGTCGAAACTGAGGTCGCTGAGAAAGTGCTCGTAGACGATGCCGAGCCGGTCGAAATGTCGCTGGTTGGCGATGCGTACGCGCAGGTCCTGGTGTTGCCCTGGCGCCAGCCCGATCAGATCGATCTCGGCATCCAGCGGCTGATTGAGGAAGGAACTCACGCGGGCCTCGCCAAGTGTCACGGCAAAACTGACCAGCGGCATCAACAGGGTGGCAAGCACCACAGATCGGAGGAAGGGGTACATCTGCATGGCGATCCAGTATTTGTTGTGTTCTTGGGGTTCCGTTCCTACTGTGTATCGACCAAGTCGCCTAATTCCTGAATGGCGTTGAACGATAGCAGTGTCTCCAGGTGTGGTCCCCTGTGAATCGACTCTCGAAGTGGTCGATGACAGTTCCGTTTAAGGATATTTTTTCCCAGTCTAGCATGAGCCCCGGCCACGGCAGGCCACTCGGTGGACGCCCGTGAACCGTCCGTGCCGCACGGCTCAGATGTTGTAGCGATCGTGCTTGTACTGGCTGAGGTTGTCCGGGCGGGTGAACCATTCGATGGTCTCTGCCAGTGCACGGCCAAAGCCATCGCGTCCCGCGTACTCGGGTTGCCACTGCAGCAGTTCGGCAGCGCGACGGTTGTCGGCCCAGAGGCGCTCCACTTCGCTGTCCTTGGGACGCGTGCGCTGATCATCGCTGACCACATCGATCTCGGCCTGCATATGCTCGGCAATCAAGGCGACCGTGTCGCCGATACTGATCTCGAAGTTGCTGCCGAGGTTGATGACCTCGCCGATCGAGGATTGGCACTCTGCGGCGCGGATGAACCCACGCACCGTATCCGTCACGAAGCTGAAATCCCGCGTCGGATGCAGCGAGCCCAGCTTGATCCGGCGCTGGCCGGCGGCAATCTGGGTGATGATGGTGGGTATAACGGCACGTGCCGATTGCCTTGGCCCGAAGGTGTTGAAGGGACGGATTACCGCAACCGGGGTGTCGAACGAGCGATGGAAAGACAGGGCGATCTGGTCGGCGCCAATCTTGGTGGCAGAGTAGGGCGATTGCCCCTGCAGTGGATGGTCTTCGGTGATGGGGACAAAACGGGCCGTGCCATAGACCTCGCTGGTCGAGGTATGCACGACTTTTTCGATATCCAGATCGCGCGCCGCCTGGACCACGTTGAGGGTGCCGCGGATATTGGTGTCCACGTAGGCGTCCGGTGAATGGTACGAGTACGGGATGCCGATCAGCGCGGCGAGGTGCAGCACCGTATCGCAGCCCTGCATGGCGGTGCGCACGCCATGTGGATCGCGGATGTCACCGGCGAAGATATCCAGCTGTTCGCGGATTTCGGCCGGCGCGCTGTCCAGCCAGCCCCAGTGGCCGAAGCTGTTGTAATAGACGAACGCACGCACCGTATGGCCGGCGCGTACCAGTGCTTCACACAGATGCGATCCGATGAATCCATCTGCGCCGGTGACCAGTATCTTTTGCATGTTCAGGCGGCGGTCTCGATCTGTTCGAGCAGGGATTGCGCTGACTTGTTGTCAGGCTCTTGCTGCAACACGTAATTGAACGCGGTCCTGGCCGCTTCCTTGGCGTCTATGCTCTGGTAAAGCCTGCCAAGACGCAACATCGTTGTGAGGTCGCCGGGTACCAGTCCGAGGTAATTGGTATACACGGTGATCGCGGCCTCGGTATTGCCGGTCAGCCGCAGCAGCTCGGCATACTGTGGCAGGTAATTCGGCGCCAGTCCGGACAGGGTCTCGAGGATCAGCAGGGCCTGGTCATAGTTTTCGGCCGTCAACGCGAGGTTGATCATGCGGCCCAGCGCATCCTCCAGGCGTGGGTTGGATGCGTCGTCATCCGTCTGCCCGAGGCCGTCGCGCACCAGGTCGATCAGGCCGGCATAGTGCTGGAAGGCGGCATCGGGTTGCTGATCAAGTTCCGCCAGGTAGCCGCGTGCCAGCGTCTCCAGCTGGCATGCCTCGTCACCCGACATTTTTTTCAACTGCTCCGCCGTGGCGGCCAGCTCGTCGCGGTTGCGTTCCTTGAAGAGCACCTGCAGCTTGCTGCGTACCGGGGCAATGCTCGCCTCGTCCCGCACCTTGCGGGCATGCGTGGTATCGCGTTCCTGCATGGCCGTTTCGAAGGCGGTTTTCAGCGCAGCGAAGCGGGGGATGAATTCGGCAGGGATATGTCGTGCCACATCGGGATGGCGGTACTGCCAGACGATAGCGCGCCCTGGCGTCGCGTCGTTGTGCCATTGTGTCAGCAGGCAATCGAAATCGGGTGTCTCCGACTCTTCGTGTAGGGTTGCGGTGAGGCGTGTCTGCGCCTGTTCCACCAGTTGCAGCAGCAGCCTGGCGTTGTCGCGGTAGGCGTTGTAGTAGGTCTTTCCTGCCCCTTCGATCTCTTCGTCGGTCCATTCGCGGTCCGACGGTGGCATGTACAGGAAGGCGCGTGAGCTGAAGGTGCGAACGATCTCGCTGACGTCTTTCAACCGCGTGTCGAGCTGGCGTTCGATCTTGTCCATGCGCTTCTTGTACTTGAAGTCGGCGGTCTTGCCATTGCGGCCAAACAGACCGTCGTTGCATTCGAGGGCATCCTCGGCGAGCTCGATCACCTTGCGCAGGCGACCATTGACCCGCGCCAGTTCGCGCTGGGTTTCGGCGATGAACCGGCGCCGGCTCTGCGGGGTGTCGGCAGGCAACTGGCCGTGCAGTGCCTCGAAGGGATCGCTGTTGCGCGGCTCGACGGTGATATCGTCCAGCGGTTGATAGTCGGCGCCCTCTATCACGGCGGCACCCGGCTGCCGGGTTGATGACCTGTACGCCGTGTTGCCGGGCGCTCTGCACCTGGCCGCTGAAGGCATTGATCGCATTGAAGAAGTCGGGTGAGGTCTCGGCCCTGCGTCCGCCGTTGGTCAGCACCCGCATGTCGGCCTGGCCAAGTCGCGGGCCGGCGTCGTACTCGTTGCTGCCCTTGGCATGCGAGAAGCCCTCGGCACTGTGACACAGGTCGATCCCGCCGAAGATGACGCGTTGAAAACCCATCGCACCGATCAGCGAAAAGGCCGTGTTTGTCACGGTCGGGCCCGCCGCGCTGACGTTGTCCTCGTCGGCCTTGCTCTTCCAGGGGTAGCGATCGTTCAGGTAGGCGCTGCGTCCCGGCCACTGGGCCAGCAGTTGCGAGTAAACGTGATTGGCATGTACGAACAGGATCCGCCGGTCCAGCAGCAGCATTTCCTTGCTGATATCGAAGCTGAGGTCGTTGGGATCGATCGATACGACGATGTGTGGTGTTACCCCGGCGCTGCTGAGGCGCCGCGCGATGCGCGATACGGCGATGATCACCAGGTCGTTCGCATGTGCCTTGACCCAGGGCAGGATATCGTCAAGCGACGGGCCGCCACCGAGCAGCACGGCCGTCTGGCCATCGAAGGTGCCGCTCAGCGCGCTCGCCGGTACCTGCTCCTCGAGCAGATTGTGCAACTGGCAGCGGATGAAGGAAGGATTGCTCAGCTGCGAGTTGTAGACCCACAGGATGGAGTCGAGTTGTTGCCGGATCGCGGCCACCAGGTGGCGGTAGGCACTGAAATAGGCGTCGACGGCACCCACCGATTCGAGCAGCGTGACCATGCCGATCGCGGCGTAGTCGGAGAAACGAACCGCCTTGAGTGAATCCGACAGTGCCTTCTCACCGATGATCAGGATGTTGTCATCGAGCTCGTCGTCGGCCAGTTCCTGGCGAACCAGCGGCAACAGCGTATCGAGTTCTATGAACAGAAAGCGGCTGCCCTCGGGCACGCCGATTTGCTGCAGGTGTCTCACCAATACACCGGAATCGGTGCCTATCACGATCGAGACGGTATCTTTTGCCGCGAGTTTTTCGCCGAAATGCTGGCGGAATACCGCGGGTGCGCCGAGCCGGTTGAAGGCGCTGCGGTTCACCTCATAGAGATACCGGTCGCCGAAGCCGTTAACGTAAAACTGGAGTTGGTCCATGTTGCTACAGCCGGTTTCGATGCCCCGACCAGGGGGGCGCAGCCCTCCTGGTCGATAGCTGAAAGCGCATCTCGCTGTTGAAGAAATTGCCCCTAGTCTAGCCGAGCAACTGCAGAACGTTCTGCGGCAACTGGTTGGCCTGGGCCAACATCGCGGTGCCGGCCTGCTGCAGGATCTGGGTGCGCGTGAGGTTGGCGGTCTCGCGGGCAAAGTCTGCGTCACGGATACGACTGCGCGCTGCACTCTGGTTCTCGATCACGTTCGCGTTGTTGCGCAGCGTGGCCTCGATGCGGTTCTGCTTGGCGCCGAAATCGGCGCGTTTCTGGGTGATATTGTCGATGGCGGCATCCAGCTTGCTGAGCATGAACAGCGCCTTGCTGGTGGCCGAAATCTGGCGCGATGCGGTACCGGTGCCGGCGATGATGAAGGAGATGCCCCCGCCGGCGTAGGTGCGGCTGCCCATATCAAAGGTGGAAACCTTGATCTGGTATGAACCGCTGGTGCCGGCCTTGAAGCCGATCTGCAGGTTGATCGAATCTGTCTTGCCGAGCAGGTTGACGCCGTTGAACTCGGCCGAGTTGAAGATGCGATCGATCTCCTCGCGTAGTTGCAGGTACTCGTCGTTAAGCGAACGTTTGTCCGCCACGCTGACGGTGCCGTTGGCCGACTGTACGGCCAGTTCGCGCATCCGTTGCAGCATGTTGCCGACTTCTTCGAGCCCGCCCTCGGCGGTCTGCATCAGTGAGATGCCGTCCAGGCCGTTGCGGTTGGCCTGCTCGAGGCCGCGGATCTGCGCGCCGAGTCGTTCCGAGATGGCCAGGCCGGCGGCATCGTCTTTCGCCCGGTTGATACGCAGGCCAGAGGACAGGCGCTCGAGTGATGTCTGCATGCTGTTCTGCGACATGTTGAGTGCGCGCTGACTGTTCAGCGACATCATGTTGGTATTGATTACTTGTGGCATCTTCTCAGCCTCATGGTCGTTCGGGTTCAGGCAGCGCGCGTGGGTCGCCAGACTCTGCGCGTTTGCATCTCACTCTGGGTACAGCAAGCTTGATGCCAAGTACGCAAAAAATCCGGGTGGCAGGGTGAAACGGCGCTCAAGCGCGATAAATCGCATCCTGCGCAGCGTGTTTCCGGGTCAGCGGCGGGGTGGTTGCAGGGCCGGGAGCCTCGACGGTGGCAAGCCTTTGCCGTTACTTTTGGTTGGCCGCCGGTCGTTTCTTGCCTGTCCGCCTGTTCGGCATCGTCGATGCCGCGACAGCCGCTTTGGTGACCTGCCGGTATTCGGATGCGCCGAAAATGCCCGCGCTACGGTTTACGGGATTGGACCGCCGCCGGTTGGCGGCGGCGGGATCGGGTGTCGATCAGCCGAGCAGCTGCAGGACGTTCTGCGGTAGCTGGTTGGCCTGGGCCAGCATCGCGGTGCCGGCCTGTTGCAGGATCTGCGTGCGGGTCAGGTTTGCCGTTTCGCGGGCGAAATCGGCATCTCGAATACGGCTGCGTGCCGCACTCTGGTTTTCGATCACGTTGGCGTTGTTGCGGATCGTTGCCTCAATCCGGTTTTGCTTGGCGCCAAAGTCGGCACGTTTCTGTGTGATCGAGTCGATCGCCAGATCGAGCATGCCGAGACGGGACTGTGCCTTGGTCACGGTGCTGATGCCGTTGGCCGCGGTGCCGGAGGTGATGGAGCGCACCCCGCCGCTGGCCAGGGTGCGGGCCGACAGATTGAACGTCGATACATTGATCTGATACGAATTGCCGGTTCCGGCCTTGAACCCGATCTGCAGGGTCAGCACATCTTCGGTTGCCAGCAGGTTGACGCCGTTGAACTCGGTCGCGTTGAGGACCCGATCGATCTCCTGCTTGAGTTCCTGGTACTCGTCATTCAGCGAGTTCTTGTCGGCGGCGCTGACCGTGCCGTTGGCCGATTGCACGGCGAGTTCGCGCATCCGCTGCAGCATGTTGCCGACCTCGTCGAGCGCGCCTTCGGCGGTCTGCATCAGCGAGATGCCGTCGAGGCCATTGCGGTTTGCCTGCTCCAGGCCGCGGATCTGCGCGCCAAGTCGTTCCGAGATGGCAAGTCCGGCGGCGTCGTCCTTGGCGCGGTTGATGCGCAGACCCGATGACAGGCGCTCGAGCGACGTCTGCATGCTGCTCTGTGACATGTTGAGTGCGCGCTGGCTGTTCAGCGACATCATATTGGTATTGATTACTTGTGGCATTTTCGCGGCCTCATGGTCGTTCCGGTTCGGGCCGTTGTGCGCGGTGATATTCGACCTCGCGCGGCCGGCTTACCCGGTACAGAGCAAACTTGATGCCAAGCGCGCCGGATATCGCCGATCGGTATGGATTCCGCGGCTCAGGTAGGGGATGACCAAGAAAAAGCCCCGATCGAGGATAGAAATCGATCGGGGCAAGGCGCATTGCGTGCGGAGGATCAGCCGGTAGATCTCGAGGTGGCAAGGCTTTGCCGCATCGACTTGCAAGGGACCGGCGGGCCCTTGCCTGTGGCAGCGGTTTACTCTGCGCGGATGACCACGCTACCGCTCACCTGGTTCAACTGCTTCTGGATGCCGACCCGTTTGCGCGTGTTCAGCAGTATCGGGCCCATGAAGTTGGCATGGATGCCGGCGTCCTTGTCTCCGCCTTGCGCCAGGGTGACCAGCACGGCGACGTCGGCCGGGTCGTCCAGTTCAAGTGCGGCAGACTCTTCATCGCTCAGGACACACTCGTAATTCACCTGGTAGGCATCGGGATTGACCACGGGGAACTGCACCTCCGGGTCTTTGATTGATTGCAGGTAAAACACGCTGGCCGTGCCTTCTTCATGAAAAAGCTTGAATTCATGCAGGTCTTCGAAGCCGGCGAGGCCTGAGGGGAAACGGATGATCGATGCGGGATCGACCTCTTGGGCGCCAAAGCGGCTATCGATTTCCATATGGGTTTCTCCGTTCTCGGTCATGGTCTGTGCAGAGGGCATCGGCGGTCTCCTGGATTTCTGAAATTCCTGCAAAACGTCGGTTCTCAACTGCTTAGCGGCGCTGGGCTCGCGGCAACAAAAAATTGACGCTGAATCTGCTTGAGGAATTGGGATGCAGAAACGATGCCAACGACAGTCGGTCTGTTGTGCCCGACGCCCGGTCTGACGCCCGGCGAGGGGGGTAAGGGTGATCCGCAAAATAAACGCAAACTGGAGATTCTAGGTATTAAAGATTGCTGATGAACGGCCGCTCAAGGTTGCGAAGGCGGTAAATGCAGATTCAACACAGGTCAGCATATCCGCTCGGCAAAAAACGGTTTTTCTGGCAGCTGCAAGCGCCGAGGAATCGCAGGAAGTTGACAGTTCGAGGCCTCGGCCCGGATTGTCCTGCCGCCCAAAGCGGCAACTTCGGAACCCCGATGCAAGGGTTCCAGTGGCACCAAGGCCACGTCGAGCACATAGCGGCACAACGCCCGCGACCCTGAACCTGAACCGCCTCACGGATTTGGATCGATGAGTTTCTCAGCGATCCCGGCTTTGCAAGCAGAGCCAACTGGAGGCGGTAGATACGACACCTCGTATATCCGCCAAAGACTAACTCCTCGATCAAATCGTGCGATTGATCGGAATACGGGAGAAAGAAAATGGCACAGGTAATCAACACAAACGTCATGTCACTGAACTCGCAGCGCGTTCTGATGAACTCGCAGTCGAGCATGGCGACCTCGCTGGAACGACTGTCATCGGGTCTGCGCATCAACCGCGCCAAGGACGATGCCGCCGGCCTGGCAATCGCGCAGCGCTTCACCTCGCAGATCCGCGGCCTCGAACAGGCCAACCGCAATGCCAACGACGGCATCTCACTGTTGCAGACCGCAGAAGGCGCACTCGACGAGGTCGCCAACATGCTGCAGCGCATGCGTGAACTGGGCGTTCAGTCCATGAACGGCACCATGAGTACCTCGGATCGCAGCTCCCTGAACGACGAGTACCAGGAACTGCGTCTGGAGATCTGCCGGATCTTCAGTTCGACCGAGTTCAACGGGACCAACCTGCTGGGCAAGGGCGATTCGCTGACCATGCAGGTCGGCTTCAAGGCCGGTGCGAACTACCAGATCAAGGTCTCGACCATCAATATGGCCTCGCAGACCGCGGCCAACGGGGGCATCTCCTACATCGTCCATTCGACTGGGAACACGATCACGGCAGCCGGTTCTGCATCGACAGCCGTGGGTCTTCTCGACAACGCAATCAACGCTGTCTCTGCAAAGCGCGCCGATTTCGGTGCGAAGCAGAACCGTCTCGAGGCCACGGTGCGCAATAACGCCAACGTCATCGAGAACCAGAGCGCTGCCCGCAGCCGCGTGATGGATACCGACTTTGCAGCGGAGACCGCGAACCTGACCCGCACGCAGATCCTGCAGCAGGCAGGGACCGCGATGCTGGCCCAGGCCAATTCGCTGCCGCAGAACGTGCTGTCGCTGCTCCGTTAATCCGGGGCTGACAGCCACCAGGAGGCGGTAGATACGACAGCTCGTATATCCGCCAATGTTTAACTCCCCGGTCGGCATGTGCTGCTGACCGGTCAAAGGGAGAAAGAAAATGGCACAGGTCATCAACACCAACGTCATGTCGCTGAACTCGCAGCGCGTTCTGATGAACTCGCAGTCGAGCATGGCGACCTCGCTGGAACGACTGTCATCGGGTCTGCGCATCAACCGCGCCAAGGACGATGCCGCCGGCCTGGCCATCGCGCAACGCTTCACCTCGCAGATCCGCGGCCTCGAACAGGCCAACCGCAACGCCAACGACGGCATCTCGCTGTTGCAGACCGCGGAAGGCGCACTCGACGAAGTCGCCAACATGCTGCAGCGCATGCGCGAGCTGGGCGTGCAGGCCAGCAACGGCACCGTGAGTACCTCGGACCGGGCATCCCTGAACGACGAGTACCAGGAACTCAAGTCCGAGATCGCCCGGATCTTCGATTCCACCGAGTTCAACGGCACCAACCTGCTCGGCTCGGCGCAGACCCTGAACTTCCAGGTCGGCTTCAAGGCCGGTGCCAACTACCAGATCACGGCTACCACGATCAACATGTCAGCCATGAGTATGGCGGCGGCGGTCTGCGTTCGGTGCTCGGTGCAGGGACCATATCGACGGCCGCCCTGGCGCAGGGCAAGCTCAGCCTGATGGACAAAGGCATCAACGCGGTGTCCGAGAAGCGCGCCGATTTCGGCGCCAAGCAGAACCGTCTCGAGGCCACGGTGCGCAACAACGCCAACGTGATCGAGAACCAGAGCGCGGCCCGCAGCCGCGTGATGGATACCGACTTCGCGGCGAGACGGCGAACCTGACCCGCACGCAGATCCTGCAGCAGGCGGGTACCGCGATGCTGGCCCAGGCCAATTCGCTGCCGCAGAACGTGCTGTCACTGCTCCGTTAAACCGGGGCTGACAGTCATCGAGAGGCGGTAGATACGATCGATCGTATATCCGCCAGAAGATTCAACTCCCCGGTCGGCATGTGCTGCTGACCGGTCAAAGGGAGAAAGAAAATGGCACAGGTCATCAACACCAACGTCATGTCGCTCAACTCGCAGCGTGTTCTGATGAACTCGCAGTCGAGCATGGCGACCTCGCTGGAACGGCTGTCATCGGGTCTGCGGATCAACCGCGCCAAGGACGATGCGGCCGGCCTGGCGATCGCGCAACGCTTCACCTCGCAGATCCGCGGTCTCGAACAGGCCAACCGCAACGCCAACGACGGCATCTCGCTGTTGCAGACCGCAGAAGGCGCGCTCGACGAAGTCGCCAACATGCTGCAGCGCATGCGGGAACTGACCGTTCAGTCGATCAACGGCACCATGAGCACATCCGACCAGAATTCTCTGTCGGATGAGTACAACGAACTGAAGGCCGAGATCGGCCGGATCTTCGACTCCACCGAGTTCAATGGCACCAATCTGCTGGCCACCGATGGCGCGCTGACAGATGCAGGTCGGGTTCAAGGCCGGCGCCAATTACCAGATCACCGTGTCGACCCAGAACATGAACGTTGCAGAGCACCCAGGGCGGTGGTCTTGCTTCCGTGACTCGGCAATCTGTCGATCGGGGCAGGCGGCCAGGGGGCTTCATTGGTCGAGTATCCTCGACAGCGGGATCGATGCAATCTCTGAACGTCGCAGCGATTTCGGTTCAAAGCAGAACCGTCTCGAGGCCACGGTGCGCAACAACGCCAACGTGATCGAGAACCAGAGCGCGGCCCGCAGCCGGGTGATGGATACCGACTTCGCGGCAGAGACGGCGAACCTGACCCGCACGCAGATCCTGCAGCAGGCCGGTACGGCGATGCTGGCCCAGGCCAACTCATTGCCGCAGAACGTGTTGTCGCTGTTGCGATAAGAAACTGGGGAACCTCGTGATTTGAGGTATTCGTCAATTGGACGATAAATGGACTAGAGACGGTAAATGCGACGATGGTTCGCATAACCGTCAAATACGAGTCGGACCGCGGTTGGGGGACACCAAACGCGGGCCCGGGGACCAGGCAGCAACGGTTTACCGCTGTGAGGGGCTCCCGGCTGACAAAGGGGCATAAAGATGACTAGCGATATAGGGATGATCAAAGCAGCTCACCCGGCTGCGGTGCAGACCCATCCCACTGCGCCAACGGGACGTCCGGAAGCGGACGTACAGGCGAAGGGCAATCCTGATCTCTGCCCGCCAGGCCGAACCGGCCGAAAAGGAATCGGAACCGCTCGAAGATGTGGTATCGGATCTCAATAATCTGGTACGCGAATTGCACCGTGAATTGAAGTTCTCGGTCGATCAAGACAGCGGGGACACCGTGATCAAGGTTGTCGATCGTGAGACCGACGAGGTGGTCCGGCAGATTCCGAGTGAAGAAGTGATGCATCTGCGCAAGCGGCTGCAAGAGGCGGCGGGCGTGTTTTTCCAAGACTCCGCTTGAGTTTGCGGGTAACTGAAGCAACTGGAACGAAGGAGTAATTCGATATGTCGATCACCGCAGCTGGCGTGGGTTCCGGGATCGATATCGAATCGATTGTCACCCAACTGATGAGCCTCGAGCGTCAGCCTCTGGTCGCCTTGCAGCGACGGGAGTCTGACACCCGCGCCCAGATTTCAGCGTACGGCACGCTCAAGAGCGCGGTCTCGTCGTTCCAGGATGCCATGAAAGACCTGAGTTCCCTGGACAAATTCCGGGTGCTTCGAGACCGATTCCTCCGACGAGGATGTGATGACCGCGAGCGCCGACAGCGATGCGGCGGGTGGCATCTACAGTCTCGACGTCACCCGCCTGGCGCAGAATCACAAGCTGGGTTCGGCCGAACTGAGCAATACCACGACCATCGGTGGTGGCGCGGGAGATGAACTGACCCTGACGGTGGGCACCGATTCGGCGACGATCGACCTTTCCACTGCTCAGACCCTGAGCGAACTCCGTGATGCAATCAATTCGGCCGCGGACAATCCTGGTGTGACCGCGTCGATCATCAATGTCGACAGCGACAACCAGGCGATCGTATTGACCGCCGACGAGTCCGGATACGACGACCGTGTGCAACTGTCCTACGGCGGTGCTATCAATGCCGCGACCTTCAATTTCAGCACGCGCAACGAAGACACCCTGGGCGATCCGATGGTCGACCTCACCCAGCTCGATGCCGCCTTCAGTATCGATGGCTTCGATATCGTTACCTCGAGCAACAACGTCAGCAGCGTGGTCGATGGCCTGAATATCGAGCTGAAAGGGGTGGGCGAAGCGCTCCTCAATGTGACCCGTGACACGGCGTCCATCCAGGAATCGGCGCAATCCTTCATCGATTCCTACAACAATGTGTTCAACACGATCGATTCCCTGCAGGCCGATGAGCTCAGTGGTGATTCCACCCTGCTGAGTGTCGAACGTCAGATGCGCGGCATCCTGAATTCGCAGCCGGTCGGGCTCGATGGCAGTTTCAGCGCCTTGTCCGAGCTGGGGATCAAGACCGATCGGGAGACCGGGCTGCTGACCCTGAACACCAGCGAGTTCACTGAAGCGCTGGATTCTGATTTCGCCAGTGTCGCCAAGGTGTTTGCCAATGACGACCAGGGGTACGCCTTCCGTTTCGACGCCATGGCCGCCAGCCTGCTCGACGAGGACGGCCTGATCGATGCACGTGAAGACGGTCTCGATACCCGCGTACGTCGCCTGGAAGATGCCCAGGCCGATCTCGAGCGCCGGCTGGATCTGCGCGAAGTGGCCTTGCGCCGGCAATATACCGCGCTGGATCAACTGGTTGGGACATTGCAGTCGACCAGCTCCTTCCTGCTGCAGAATTTCTCAGCTTGATGCACGTCATCCGCGGTATTTTCGTGACTCGGATTCCCTCAATTTTCCATCCGACGTGCCGTTAGTCTTAGTGATCCAAGATCACCCCGGAAACAAATAAATGACCTACGGTAAAAAACCTTCAGGCGTGGCGAAATACGGCAAAGTCGCCGCGGAATCGGAAGTTGCCTACGCCAGTCCTCATCGTCTCGTGCAGATGCTGATGGAAGGTGCCCTGGACAAGGTGGCAACTGCCAAGGGATGTATCGAACGCAATGATCTCGAAGGCAAAAGCCGACAGATCACCTGGGCCATGTCGATCATCAATGGCCTGCGCACCAGTCTCGATCTCGACGCCGGTGGCCCGATAGCGGTCAATCTGGACGATCTCTACGCCTACATGACCCGTCGGCTGATCGATGCCTCTGCACAGAACGATCCGGACGCCCTGGGCGAAGTGATAGATCTGCTGCTCGAGATCAAGGGTGCCTGGGACGCGATGCCCGACGAGGTGCGTGGTTCCGGCGGTACAAAATATGCCAGCGGCCAGGAGGCTGTCTGACCATGGTCGCCTCGCGTCACCAGCTGCTCGATGATGCACTCAGCATGAGCCGGCGCATGGCGGCACTGGGTGATGCGGGTGACTGGGACGCGGTGATCGCGCTCGAACCGGAACGCCGCAGCCTGCTTGAACAGGCTTTTGCCACCCATGCCCCGGCCGACGAGGTGGTGGCAGACCGGGTGCGTGCAATCCTCGATCTCGACAAGCAGCTGATGGCGCAGAGCGTCGAGGCGCGGGATCGGGTCGCCGAGGAAATCGGTCTGGCCAGCAAAGGCCGTAAGGCCTCCAACGCCTACCAGTCAGCCGGTCGCTGAATCCCGCTGTCCCTCTCCCCGCCACGATGTGGCGCCTTCGCCTGTGGCGATCCCGGCACGCATCGAGCCTTTATGCTGAGGCTGCCGCGGACATCGTCTATCGTTTCAGTACCAGTTCGATCACGGCCTTGCTGCCGAAATAGGCCAGCATCAGCACGGCGAAGCCGACCAGCGTCCAGCGGATCGCGGTGCGCCCGCGCCAACCGAAACGATAGCGGCCCCACAGCAGGATCGCGAAGGCAAACCAGGCGACGATGGACAGCACCGTCTTGTGCACCAGGTGCTGGGCGAACATGTCCTCGAGATAGACGAAACCGGTCACCAGGCCGATGCTGAGCAGGATGAAGCCGAGGCTGATCATTTCGAACAGCAGGGCCTCCATGGTCTGCAGCGGCGGCAGGGCGCGGATGAAACCACCGGGATGGTGGCGCCGCAGATGCGTGTCCTGGACCGCCAGCAGCAGGGCCTGGGCGCTGGCCAGGGTGAGCAGGCTGTAGGCCAGCATCGAGGTCAGGACATGCACGCGCAGGGCCCAGCCGGCATTCTCGGCCGAGAAGATGGATGCCCGGGTATCGCAGGTCGAGCAGGATCGTGATCGCAGCCAGCGGCAGCGCCAGGATCGCCAGGTTCTCGACCGGCTTGGTCAGCGCCGAGATCAGCAGCAGCCCGGCGATCGTCCAGGCGGCCAGTGACACCGTGTTGAAAAAGCTCAGGTTCAGCCCACCGTCGGTGAACAGCTCGAAGTACAGCATGAGGGCGTGCAGCGTCAGGGCGGCAAATCCAAGGCCCACGCCAAGGCTGCGCGGCGGGCGCCAGCTGTCGCCGGTGCCGAACAGCCGCAGGCCGGTACTGAATCCGCCGACAAAGTACAGGGCAGCGGCGGGAAGTGCGATCAGTGTCATGTTCATGCGGAAACAAATCATGGCATAACGTTCCAACGCCTGCATCCGTATAATGGTGCAGCCAAGGGGTCGGCGTGACCCGCTAAAGATCGGAACCATGTTTGCCAGTCTCTCTGACCGCCTCGGCGGCGTATTACAAAAGGTTCGCGGCCAGGGCCGGATCAGCGAAGACAACATCAAGGACACCCTGCGCGAGGTGCGCATGGCCCTGCTCGAGGCCGACGTGGCGTTGCCGGTGGTCAAGGACTTCGTCGAGCAGGTGCGCGAGAAGGCCGTCGGCGAGGAGGTGCTGCAAGAGCCTGACCCCGGCCAGGTGCTGGTCAAGATCGTCAACGACGAACTGGTGCATGTCATGGGCGAGGCGAACGAGCAGCTGAATCTGGCGGCCCAGCCACCGGCGGTGATCCTGATGGCCGGCCTGCAGGGCTCGGGTAAGACCACCAGCGTGGCCAAGCTGGCGCGCATGCTCAAGGAGCGCGAGAAGAAAAAGGTCATGGTGGTCAGTGCCGATGTCTATCGACCGGCGGCCATCGAGCAGTTGAAGACGCTGGCGACCGAGGTTGAGGCCGAGTTTCTTCCCAGTCGAGCCCGGATCAGAAGCCACTGGCGATTGCGCGCTCGGCGCATCGCCGCGGCACGCAAGGGCTATGTCGATGTGCTGATCGTCGATACCGCCGGCCGCCTGCACGTCGACCAGGACATGATGGCCGAGATCCAGGCGCTGCATGCCGAACTGAACCCGGTCGAGACCCTGTTCGTGGTCGACGCGATGACCGGTCAGGATGCCGCCAATACCGCCAAGGCCTTCAACGATGCGCTGCCGCTGACCGGTGTGATCCTGACCAAGACCGACGGCGATGCGCGCGGCGGCGCGGCGCTGTCGATTCGCCAGATCACCGGCAAGCCGATCAAGTTCCTGGGCGTCGGCGAGAAGACCACGGCGCTGGAGCCCTTCCACCCCGACCGCGTGGCCTCGCGCATCCTCGGCATGGGCGACGTGCTGTCGCTGGTCGAGGAGGTCACGACCAAGGTCGATCAGGACAAGGCCGCCAAGCTGGCCAAGAAGATCCACAAGGGCAAGGGTTTCACCCTGGCGGATTTCAAGGAACAGATGGAGCAGATGGCCAATATGGGTGGGATGGCCGGCCTGATCGACAAGCTGCCCGGCATGGGCCAGGTGCCGGATGCGGTCAAGGCGCAGGTCGGCGACAAGGAGGTCAAGAAACTGATTGCCATCATCAACTCCATGACCCCGCAGGAGCGATCATTCCCGGCGGTGATCAAGGGATCGCGCAAGAAGCGTATCGCCAGTCGGTTCCGGCACCCAGGTGCAGGACGTCAACAAGCTGCTGAAGCAGTTCACCCAGATGCAGAAGATGATGAAAAAGATGAAGGGTGGTGGCATGGCGAAGATGATGCGCGGCATGAAGGGCAAGATGCCCGGCGGCTTCCCCGGCGGCGGCATGCCACCCGGTGGTGGTGGGGGCGGGTTCCCGTTCTGACCATGCGTCACAGCGGGTGGATCTTTGCCGGCCTCGCGCTGCTGCGTTGCCGCATCACGGTGTTGGCGGCGGCCCCCTGTGCAGAACTGATCGGCCAGAGCAATGCGCAGCTCGAGGCGATGCGCCGGCATGCCGCAGCGATCGAGGGCAGCCTGCAGAATCTCAGTGATGCGCTGCTGCGCGCGGAGCAGCGCAACAAGGAACAGACGGCCCAGATCGAGCGGCTCGAGGCCGAGCTGCGCGCCCAGCGCGCGCGTGACCCCGCTGAGCACGCAACGCCAGAGGCGGGAATTTTTCCGCGCCTTGCGGCGCCAACTCCCGGTATCCGCGCTGTACGAGATCCGGCCCGACCGGCTGATCATCGCCAATGATCCGGTGTTCATCTTCGGCAAGGGGGAGCTGGGAGCCGAGGGCCAGGACCGGCTGCAACCGCTGGTCGCCGCGATGCGCGGTCTGCTCGAGCAGCTGCCCGACGCGTTCCCCTGGCGGGTGCGGATCGAGGGCCACAGCGACAGTCGGCCGTTGCGCACCAACAAGCGCTTCGCCAGCAACTGGGAACTGTCGGCGGCACGCGCCCTCAGTGTGCTCAAGTATTTCGTTTCGCAGGGCCTGCCGGAGGCGCGGCTTTCAGCGGTCGGCCTGGCCGATACGCAGCTGCGCGATCCGGGTGACAGCAAGGCGGCACATCGCCGCAACCGGCGCATCGAGGTCCACCTGATCTACGTCCCGCCCGCTTTGGATCAAGGCTCGCCCTGATCGTATTCGCTTGAGGCGAGCAGGCGGTTGACCAGCTGCCGGCTGTCGTCATCCCGGCGACCGCCGTCGGCCGGCGTCCAACTCATGTCTGCCTCCAGCCGGTACGATCCAAGGAAACGTTGCGGCGGCGTGCCGCCGCCAGTCGTCGGGTGACAGCATGGAGAAGGCCGGCGACGCCATCGGCCCCCTCGTAAAGGTGGTAGGTGCGCCCGGGAATGCGTCGAAACGCGCAGCGCGCATGGTGCAGACGTTGATCTTCGCGGGCCTGCTCCAGGATCTCTCTCGCCTGGGCCTGCAGGGCCTTGACCTGATCGGCGATCACCTGCAACTGGCCACCGAGCCGCCGCTGATCATCTGGTCGGCCTGATCGATCTCGCGGGCCAGGTCGAGCAGACCGAAACCGGGCGCCAGCCGGCTGACCGGATAGGGCGCGCTATGCCCCGCGCCCTGGTGGATCTGCGGCTTTTTCGTCTTGCTGTTGTCGGGGGTCACGTTTCTACTTCACAAAGACCGAAATATGCGTACAATACGCCGTTTCTCTCGGGCCGGCTGGTCCGGGTATCCAGGACAGATTCAAGGCTAACAGTAAAATGGTATCTATTCGTCTTTCAAGGTCGGGTGCGAAGAAGCGTCCTTTCTACCATCTCGTCGCCGCCGATTCGCGTCGCGCACGTGGTGGCCGCTACATTGAGCGCCTCGGCTTTTACAACCCGGTTGCGGTTGAGGGCGAAGAGGGCCTGCGCATCGATCTGGCACGCGTTGACCACTGGGTCTCCGTCGGCGGTCAGTTGAGCGACCGTGCACGCAAGCTGGTCGACAACTACCGCAAGACCGCGCAGGACTGATCTGCCGGACTTTTTGCCCGTGCTGAGACGCCGCGAGGCCTCCCCGTGAGCGACAAGGTCAGCACTGCGACCGGAGTAACTGCCGAGGGTGACGAGCAGTGTTTCGTCACCCTCGGTCGCATTTCCGGGGCGCATGGCATCCAGGGCTGGGTTCGTGTGCATTCGGATACCAGCCCGCGTGAAAACATTGTGAGTTACTCACCCTGGTACCTGGAAAGGCAGGGTGAGCGGCAGCGCTGGAAGGTGAATGCCGGGCGTCGTCAGGGCAAGGCCGTTGTGGCCAAGCTGGCGGGTTGTAATGACCGTGACGAGGCCGAAGCGCTGGTCGGCGCGTTGATCACGATCCCGCGATCGGTGCTGCCGCAGACTGCAGCGCCCGGTGAGTATTACTGGGCCGACCTGGTCGGCTTGCAGGTACAGACCATTGACGGCGTGGAACTCGGCCGCATCGAACAGCTGTTCGAGACCGGTGCCAACGATGTCATGGTGGTCAAAGGTGATCGTGAGCGGCTGGTGCCGTACATCTGGGAGCAGGTGGTACGCGAGGTGGATCTGCAGGCTGGCATGATGCGGGTCGACTGGGACCCGGATTTTTAGGCGACAGGTATGCGTTTCGATGTCATCAGCCTGTTTCCGGAGATGTTTGACGCGATCCGACTGGGTGTGACCGGACGTGCGATAGAGCGTGCACAGGTAACGCTCGAACTGTGGAATCCGCGTGACTACGCCGAGGATACGCACCGCACGGTCGATGATCGTCCCTACGGCGGCGGACCGGGCATGGTGATGATGGTCGAGCCCCTGCGGCGGGCCATCGAGGCGGCCAGGGCCGGCTGCGCCGACAGCCGGGTGGTCTACCTGAGTCCGCAGGGACGCCGGTTCGACCAGCGCGGCGGCGCAGCAGATGACGTCGCGCCGGGTGTGATCCTGCTGGCCGGGCGCTACGAAGGCATCGACGAGCGCCTGATCGAGGCGGCATGTCGACGAAGAGTGGTCGATCGGCGACTACGTGCTGTCGGGCGGCGAACTGCCGGCGATGGTGATGATGGACGCGGTGATCCGATTGCTGC
Source organism: uncultured Gammaproteobacteria bacterium (assembly GCA_963719025.1). GTDB lineage: Bacteria > Pseudomonadota > Gammaproteobacteria > Chromatiales > Chromatiaceae > Thiosocius. Next base: position 65,957 of record CAVRBK010000037.1, read on the forward strand.
CCGGCGTGCTGGGGCATGTGGATTCGGCCGAACAGGACTCGTATGTGGACGGTCTGCTGGACTGCCCACACTACACGCGGCCCGAGGATATCGACGGTCGCACGGTGCCGGAGGTGTTGGTCTCCGGTAACCACGAGCGGATACGCCGCTGGCGACTGAAGCAGGCGCTGGGGCGGACATGGTCGCGCAGGCCGGACCTCCTCGAGGGGCGGGTGCTGAGCGATGAAGAAAACGATTTACTTGACGAATACATTCGTGCCCACAGCGGCACATGAGGCACAGGAGCAGCGGCGATGAGCAATATCATCCAGGAACTCGAAACAGAACAAATGGGCAAAACCCTGCCGGATTTCGGTCCTGGCGATACCGTGGTTGTGCAGGTGAAAGTGGTTGAAGGTCAGCGTGAGCGCCTGCAGGCCTTCGAAGGTGTCTGCATCGCCAAGCGTAACCGCGGCCTCAACTCATCGTTCACCGTGCGCAAGATGTCGCACGGCGAGGGTGTTGAGCGCGTCTTCCAGTCATACAGCCCGATCGTCGCCGATGTCGAGGTCAAGCGCCGCGGCGACGTCCGTCGCGCCAAGCTGTACTACCTGCGCGGCCTGACCGGCAAGGCCGCCCGCATCAAGGAAAAGATCAAGTCTTCCTCCTGATCGAATCGCGGCCCCGAGGGGCGGTGAAAAGAAAGGCCACCGTGGAAACGCGGTGGCCTTTTTGCGTTGTCGGCGGGCGCGTGCATCGGGTAATCAGAAGTAATACAGCACCAGCGACAGACCGAGCAAGGCGGCCACCCAGATCACCATGCTGCCGGTCGGCCACGAACGCGCCAGCATGCCCTGCGGTCCATGGTGCTCGTAGAGTTTGCCGATCACGCCGCGCACACCGGCCAGCACGCTTTCCTCCTGAGCCTTGCGCGCCTCGCTGGTGCGCCCCGTGAACTCGTTGCCGATCTCTTTCAGGAACTTGCGGTAGAACCAGTCGAAATCGAGGCTGATGGTCAGGGTCCGCCGCATCTGCTTGAGCATCACGAAAAACGCGAAGCCGGCGAACAGCAGCAGTTGCAGCTGGGTGACCAGGTGGTCCACGGTATATGGCTGGTAGTCGACCGGGTGCGGCAGGATTGCATACAGCGGGTCGGGGTAGATACCCAGTCCGAGGCAGAAGAACGAGAACAGCCACATCGCCAGTTGCAGGTTGCGCGGGGGTTCCGCCGGCCGCAAGCCGGAGTCCTTCTGGAAGAAAACGAACCAGGGGAACTTGATGCCGGCATGCAGGAAGACCCCGGCCGAGGCGGCCAGCAGCAGCAGCCAGACCAGCAACATGCCCTCGTTGGCAGCCGCCTGGGTCTCCAGCGACTTGGTCACGAAGCCCGATGTGAACGGGAACGCCGAGATTGCCAGCGCGCCGACGATGCCGTGGAACGCGGTCATCGGCATACTCTGGAACAGGCCGCCGAGATCGGTGCATTTGCGCCTCCCGGTCATCATCAGGACGCTGCCGGCGGACATCAGCAGCAGCGCCTTGTAGATGATATGGGCAAACGCGTGCGCGGCCGCGCCGTTGAGCGCCATCGGCGTGCCGATCCCGATCGCCGCGACCATGAAACCGACCTGGTTGATGATGCTGTATGCCAGGATGCGCCGCATGTCGTTTTCGAGCAGCGCATAGATGATGCCGTAGAACACCATGTACAGGCCGATCGGAACCAGCACATCGGCGCCGGGAAAACCGACCAGCAGCGTGAACACGGCGGTCTTGGTGGTAAATGCGGACAGGAACACGGTGCCGCTCGGGCTCGCCTCCGGGTAGGCATCGGCGATCCAGGCCGACAGCGGCGGGGCGCCGGCGTTGACCAGGAAACCGATCAGTATCAGTATCGTGGCAACGGAATCGGGCTGCATCGGACCGAACGTGAGCGAGCCCGTTTCGACCACGTGGGCGACGATCCCGGCCATCAGCACCACGCCGCCGAGCAGGTGCACCAGCAGGTAACGCAGGCCGGCGCCGTAGGCGCCCGCGGTTCCGGCCGACCAGACCACCAGGGTCGAGCCCAGCGCCATCATTTCCCAGAATACGAACAGGGTCAGCAGGTCGCCGGCGAAGGTCACGCCGATCGCCGAACCCGCGTACACGAAGGCCGCGGTCAGCTCGGTGGTGCTGGCCTGTCGATGGGCATACAGCCCGCCGGCGAACGCCATGATGGAGAACACGGTCGCGAACAGGCGTCCCTCGGCGCTGGAGCGGACCGGTTCCAGGGTGTAGTCGAGGAACGCCACCTGTACCGAGGCATCGGCGGGGATGCCCCATACCGCCGCCAGGGTGAGCAGGGGCAGCCCGAGCAACGGCCACAGGCGATGGCGCTCGCCGAGCAGCGGGATCAGGACGGCGCCGAGGACGAGTATCAGGCCCGGCGGAAACGCCAGCTCACTCGTCATAGTAGGTGTCCTTGCGTTTCAGAAAGATGCCCAGCACCTTCGCCGCGGCGACCATGCCGGCACAGGTCAGGAATCCGTACCAGGCGAAGAATCCGAAACCGGTGTCCAGGGCGAAGTCACTGTCGGCGATGTGCGGGTGATGCTCGATAAAGAACTCGGGCAGCAGCGCCAGTAGCAGCACGGCGATCTGGATCATCCACAACCTCGGCAGGTTCTCGGGACGGTACAGCCAGTGCGTCTTGCCGCTCTTCTCGGCCGGCTTCTTGTCGTCTGCCAAATCTGTCATGTGCCCACCATCTGCCTGACCAGCGACAAGGGGATGTCCGGGAAGAAGAACACCAGGATCGTCAACGAGGCGGTGGCGCCCAAGGCCAGTACGATCGGGAGCGGGGCCTCGCCGTGGCTCGGCGGCGTCTCCGACGGATCTTCCGGCTTGAAGAAGGCCGCGTACGCGATCGGCATGAAATACGCGGTGTTGAGCACCGTAGAGAGGATGATCGCGGCGAGCGCGATCAGCTGTTCCGCCTGGATCGCGCCGCTGAGCAGGTACCATTTCGA
>CAVRBK010000038.1:0-14542 GCA_963719025.1 uncultured Gammaproteobacteria bacterium
CATGACTATTTTTATAGCCACAATCGGCTGATCCGTCAATGTAAATGTCTGCGAAACTAATCACGAAGGCCAGAGATGGCCATTATTCTGATCACTCGAAATGCGCTCATCCGTTGGTGCTGAGCAATTCGCCTGCCTTGTCGGGTCGCGGTCGCCCGCAAGGCGGTACGCTGTTGTCACCGAAGACAATATAGAAGGTGTGACAGAGGCGTTTTCAGATCAAACTCCATCAATCATCGTGTGGTCTACATCTACGGAAGTTGTACGGACGACCAAGAGCAAAAGGCCGGCGCTCCATAACGCAACTCGGGATGCGCAGACTGGCGAGCATGAGAACTTCCAATTCTGCCCGCGTTTCGCGACCCCGGCGCAAACGGACTGATCCAGACCTGGAGGCACGCTGGTGACGAACATCCAGCGCTACAAAGTGGGCGGTGCAGTGCGCGATCGGCTGCTCGGCAAGCCCTCGTCGGACGACGATTGGGTGATTGTCGGTAGCTCGGCCGACGCCCTCGAAGCCGCCGGTTACCAGGCGATCTGTCGCCGGGACAATGACGGGGTGCTCGAGTCCTTTCCCGTGTTCTTGCACCCTCACACCCGCGACGAGCATGCGCTGGCGCGGCGTTCGTTGGCACAGACCGGGGACACGCGTGATGTGTGGGCGCGTTTTCGCGACGTCAGCCTCGAGGAAGACCTGGCGAATCGCGATTTCACGATGAACGCGGTCGCGGAAACTCCCGGCGGCAGGCTGGTCGATCCGTTCAACGGTGCGCGGGATCTCGACAACAAGATTATCCGCCATGTCAGCGAGGCCTTCGCCGAAGACCCGTTGCGGGTGTTGCGTGGCGCGCGATTCGCCGCGCAACTTCCGGGCTTTGCATTGGCCCTTGAAACCCGGGCGCTGTTCGGTGAATTGGCCGAGCAGGGCGCTTTGGATCAGCTGGATCCGTCGCGCGTGTGGAAAGAGGTGGAGAAGTCCATGGCCGCGCCGGCGCCACAGCGCTTCATCGAGGTGCTCCGCGAAAGCGGTGTACTGTGCCGCATATTGCCCGAAGTCGACGCGCTGTTTGGTGTACCGCAACCGCCGGAACACCACCCGGAGATTGATGCCGGAGTGCACACGTTAATGGTGATCGAGCAGGCTGCGGTCTTGTCGGACGATCCGCGGGTACGGTTCGGCGCACTGGTCCACGATCTGGGTAAGGCGCTCACGCCGCCGGAGAATTGGCCTTCACACCATCAGCATGAGCGGCGCGGGCTCGAGGCCTGGCGCGCGTTGGCGCGCCGGATGGCGGTACCGAATCGCTTCGACAAGGTTGCGCGTGTCGCGATCGAACACCACCTGCGCTGCCACCGTCTGACGGACGCGAAGGCCTCGGGCATCGCGCGGCTCCTGCGGGACATCGGGGCCTACCGCGACCCGGAGATCGTCGAGCTGCTTGTTCTCATCTGTGAGGCGGACGCGCGTGGCAGGGCAGGGCGTGAGCACTGCGATTACCCACAGGCGGCACTGCTGACCCAGGCATACGCGGTATCGCGCGATGTGACGGGAGCGACGTTTGTCGAAAACGGCCACCGCCCGGGCCCGGCGATCGGGCAGATGGTCATCGCCGAGCAGGTACGACGCATAGCGACGGTTCTGCGGCGCGACGGCTGTGATACCTGAGCAACGAGGTCACTGGTGGGAACGGTGTCGGGCCGCACCCGCGTTGTCCTCGCGAATCCGACCCTGCCGGTGGCTCACGCTACGGATCAGTGCTCCTGAGACGCGGCCCGTATGCCCAATACGATCGCCGAGATTCCCACCGGACCGGTTTGGTATCATTACGCGGTGTCAATGCGGTCGCTCAGCGAACGTCGACACTGGACGGTTACCCTCGGGCCTGTCGATGGATACGCTGCATGCGAAATTGCGGCATAGCGCCTGCGGGAGTGCCGACCTTACGATTGGCATCGTTTGGACGGGGGTAGAGGGTATGCGCGTTCGGCGGGGGGGCGGTGTTTTGACCGCAGTGCGACCGTTGCGGAAGTTCACCCTAGGCACGTCTGCAGTCTGTTGTTCGGCCTTATGTTGAGCTCTACATAATCGGCCGAAGCGGTCGTTTAGCATCCGATCCGGCTCCGGCCGCTGTTGGCCGCGAGCCGTCTTATCAACTGGCAACGAGGCCGGCCTCCGTAGATGAGGAGGGCCGGTCTCTGTCGTGCATCATGCCTATTAGCGATTTGCAGTCTTGGGTCCAAGCGGTTCATTGGCCTCTTTAGGACCAAGGTAAACGGCGAGCCCCTTCAATCCGCCTTTCAATACGTACGACTCAGTGAAACCAATGCGCCTAAGCGCAGTAACTGCTGCGGTTGCCCGAGTTCCAGATTTGCAGATAACAACGATGGGCTTGTGATTGGGCAATTTGGCCATTGGCGACTGCGCCGCACATGCGAATCAGCGATCGGCGGCTCCCGCGCATGCTTCTGGTTGCTCGAGATAGTACTCACACCGCTCGCCGATCGTGAGCGGGTTCAGCCTCGCAATTACACCATCAGCCCAGGCGATCGCCTGGTCGACCGCTCCGGGCCAGACTCTCACGCTGGCGTCTTCGGCCCGACTCAGGATTCGCCCGTCGGCAAGCTGGATTGCCTGCTCGATGCCTGCTTCGTGGCCACGCAGCAACGGACCGGGCTCGCCGTTGGGGCCGACGATCTGAAGGGTCTTGTCATCACCCGCTGGCCACACGACGAACGACCCATCGGCGAGCAGCGAGGCACCAGCAATCTCCCAGTCGAGCATCTGCCGACCCGGCTCGCCGTCTGCGCTCCACAGCCGCGTGCCCTGTCCCGATTTCGACACCAATAGTCTGCCGTCGGCGAGCTGGACGATGTTGTGTCGCTGGTAAGAACCGTCAGGTTCTGCATCATGTAGGTGCTTGCGCACCGAATGATCGGCGTTCACTACGACCAGGTCACCGCCAAATTTATTCAACAGCATTTTTCCACCGCGCAGCGCGAATGCCGCGTCGGTACGTGCGCCCGCTCCGAGATCGAGTACTGACCATTGCTGGTCATTTTCGTCCCATGTTTGGATCAAGCCACTGTGGTGGATCAGTGAAATGCGTCCATCATCGTGGGACAGGATCTGCTTCGGGGCGTTAGGGGCGTTGTCGAGGCGGATGTTTCTTCCCGGTTCACCCTCGGCGCTCCACAGCTGCAGCCGGTGTTCGCCAACATAGGCCAAAGACAGGAAGCGGCCATCGTGTAACGGCATCACCCAGTACAACTGCACATCTTCGCCGGCTTCATGCGTGCGCTCTGCTTGTCCGTCGGCGCGCCATGACCACACCTGCCCCGCGCGTTCGAAACCGATGATCCGCCCGGCAGGCGACTGCGCCACATGCACGAATTCTGCGGCCGGGCCGGCCAGCTCTGCGACGAGTTCGCCGTCCGGGTTCCACAGTCGCAAGGCCGGACCGGATTCACGATTCGAGTAGTTCTCGCCGCGGGTGATCAGCTGACCGTTTGCCAGTTCGAAAAGCTCGACGACCTCTCGCGCTTGGTTGCGCAGTACCGGACCGGGGGCCAGGTCAGCACCGAACATTGCAATCGATCCGCTGTTGGTGAGTACGGCGAGTGAGCCATTCGACAGTTGCTGAACATGTTTTGCATCGCCACCCGTAAAGTGCAGCACGCTGCGCGGCTGTGGCTGTTCATTCCATATCCGCGCTGTCTGATCCCTTGAGCTCCAGGTCAGGTAGCGTTTACCGGCGAGTGGTTCTATGCCCGATACACCGGCTTCGTGCCCACGCAATGACAGCAACGGCGTGCCATCGCGACTCCATATGCGCGCCGTGTGATCGGCAGCGTACGTCGCGATCCGACCGTCGGGCCACTGCACGGCGCCATAAGCGGCCTGTTCATGACCGCGCAGCGCCGGGCCGCGTTTGCCATTGGTCTGCCAGATGGTCGGCGTTTTCGAATTAGTCCCGAGCAGCAGGCGGCCATCGTTCAGTTCAAGTCCTCGCAATGGCGAATCGCTCGCCTCGACCAACGGGACCGAATCCCCCTGAGCGGTCCACAGGCGCGACCACCAGACGTCATTGTGATACGCCTCCTGGCCCCAGGTGACAAAGCGCCCGTCGCGCAGCGGAAACGCAAACGGATCCCAGGGTGGCACATGCAGATGCGCCTTTTCGATCACCTTATCGAGCTGCCCGTCGGCCGACCAGATGCGCAGACTCGGGCCATTCTCAAAGGTGACGATGTGTCCGTCGGACAGCTCGAAACTGCCAAGCAGGTTGCGCTCGTGGCCCTCGAGTCGGGCACCGGCCTGTGCCATCCGCTTGCCACAGCATCGCGGTCTTCGCCTGCCAGGTAAGAAAGCGACCATCGCTCAGCAAGGTCGCGCCACGCAGGCCGGGCCCCGGGCTCTTGAGCACCAGCAGCGGATCGAGTGCGGCGCTCAAAACGCGATATTCGTTGCCGATCACTGCGCCAATCCGCCCGTCACGCAAACGCTCAAGCCGAATCCATGGTTCCTCATCGAGGAAGCTTAAAATCTGGCTGCCATCGTCGGTCCACAGCTTTGCTTGTTTGTCGACGCCCCAGGACAACAGCCGGCCGTCGTCGAGGCGAATCACGCCGTGAACACCGGTATCTTTCGGGCTGCGAGGCTCTTCAGGATGCGTATGCGCGACCACGGTCGTGAGCAGGGTGCCGTCCTGGCGCCACCAGCGTATTGTGCCATCGCGGCCCCAAGTGAGAATGCGCTCGTGCGGTAATGCCAATGCGCCTTTCAGATCGCCGGTGTGGCCGCGCAGGGTAGCCTGCTCGTGAATCTTTCCGTAGGCATCGAAGAGGAACTGGGCTGCCTCGATGGAGAAGGGACGATCCGGATCCGCAAGATCATTCGGCAGTGCCGCGCGCGCCAGCGCAATGGCGTTGGCAGTGTCGCCCTGGGTCAGCTGAGTTCGCGCCGCGCGTGCAAGAAATCGCGACTGGATCAGGCGTGCCTCATCGCGCTGTTTCAGCGCATGCTCATTCGCCGATGCGGCGCGTTTGGCTGCATCGCGTTCGTCCTGCGCTTTTTGATGAGGCGAGCCAGCCGGCACCCAAAGCGGCGAGCAGCAGCACGAGCGCGACAATCAATCCGGCTCTTGTCGCACGTACCACGCGGCGGGCCGACCTGGCCTCGCTGGCGCGCGCCTGCTGTGCCGCATCGCGTTCGGCCTCGGCGGTCGCCTTGGCTTTTTCCAACGCTTGCAGACGCTGGCGCTCATCGCTGAGCAGCTGGCTCTGTTCCTGTTCGCTGGCCTGAATGAACTCGCGCTGCAGTTCCGTTGGTGGTGGTGCACTGGCGGGCTTGGCGGCAAGCCACTCACGCGCCGAGGACAAGGCTGCGCCACGCAACAGGTAGGCCGAGGCACGCTCCGACTGCCCCCATTCCATGGCGCGTTCGCCCACCCGGGTGTGTTCGCGCAGCCAGTCGAGGTCGCTGTTGAGGGCGGCAACGAGTTTTGGTAGCCCGCTGACGGCGTATTCGCCGTCGAACGGCACGGCGTTGATGGCGCTGAGATCGTCCGGTACCTGCGAAAAGTCCACCGCGCGCCAAAGCACCGGGATGATGCGCTTGGACAGCCGGCGTGCCTCGCTGATCTCCCACGCGCAGACATCGGATGCGATGCTGTCGGGCGACAGCACGAACACCAGGGTGTCACATTCGACGATCAGTCGACCCAGGCGCTCGCGCCAAGCCTCCCCGTGGCCGATACCAACACGATCGATGAGGATCTCAAAATCAGCAGACGACTCGAGCGCTGTGGCAAGCTCGTTTGCAAACGCGAGATCCAATCGCGAATAAGAGATGAATACCTTGGATCGTCCAGTGCCTTCCATTGCCCGTCCGCGACGTGTTCGATTTCCACGATGAGCCACTCAGCTCATTGTTATGTTTACTCACGCTGCTCTTCCCCGCCGGGTTACGCAAAGCTGCCTGGCGCAGACCAGATCTTAAATTTAGTCGGAAATTGGCCGGATTGAGGCGGAAATACCGTTGATGGGCAACCTTATGAGCTGTGCGGTGCGTCAGGCCGAGTTCAACACGCTTTTGCCATTGGTGCCAGCGACCGAGAGCCCGGCCCATCAGCCTGCTGGCGATTTGCTAATGCAGCGGATGCGGGATGCTCAACACCCCTTGGCGTACCGGCTATTCGGCAGGTACCTCATCCACCGGCATGCGGAACCCCGACGATACGCCGGGCGCTTCAGCTGGTACAGAAGCCGTGTTCCTTTCAGCTGAAGCTACCCGATGCTCGCCATATTCCCAGTTCCTACCTTCCGAAACCGGCTGCACGCGTCATCGGTTCAATGGCGCATCGAAGTTCGGATAACCCCCCTCAGCCTATTGCTGAAACACCAGGTTGAAAGACACGGGCACTGTGGTCGGGATATACATGAGGCCAGCAAGTTTAGTCAGCTCCATAATGCCCTCACCGAAACCGAAGTCGGCGGCATCGACCAGCACCGGACTCATCGATGTGACCAGAAGCCGGTTACTTTCGTTGACCACACGCACCGGTACTGTCATCGCTTTCTGCATGCCATGCAGGTCAAGTTGCAGCGTCAGGTCTATCTGATGAAGGCCCTGCGCGCCAAGAACCGTGCCCGGTACCTGTGCGGATACGATTGCGGCCGGAAATTTTTCCGTCTGAAACACGATCGAGCGCATGCGCTCGTCACGGATTGCGACATTGGTGTTGACGCTATCAAGCAGGATGCGCACCTTGGCCACACCGTTGTCGCCGACTTCCCCCTCGAGTCGCGCAAAGCGGTTGTTCTCGGCTGCACTCTTCTCAGCACCCGGGAATACCTTCGTCGTGGTATAGCTGAGCTGGGATTGGTCGGAGACCAGCTGCCATCCTGCCTGGGCGGTCGATGCACAAACCGCTAGCAAGGCGGCCAGCAGCAGTCTTTTTGAATCGTATGCTTTCGTCATTGATTTCTCCTTACTGTGACTCAATAACTCTTCGGTACCGGCACGACCGCTGCCTTGCGATCGTTGCTGATAATAGCGGTTTGCAGATGCCGCCTGAGGCATCGCTGTGACCGCCCCGGCGTGACTCGATGCCATGCAACTTATATCCGGCTCGTGTGTAGGAAGGATAGACACCCTTTTCGTCCGACGGTAGACCATCTTCGCCTCCGTCGGAGTCCACGCCGATCGTCGGTCTGACCTGATAAGGCGGCTCGCAGCGAGATTCAAGGTCCTAAAGTCACTCACACACCGCTCAGCTGGTGCACTCTGGCGCTCTCCCACGGACGCCCCGATTGACGATCAGGGTGGCGAGTACGATCAGCAGATAGATTGTTGCAGACTTCGCCCTCAGTAGAATCATGCGGTTACATCGGCAGCTATGCGGGACCGATGACCACCGGCAGCCTCCGGCCAACTGCCGTCATTTGCCGCATGCTGTCAGGGCAAGAGCTTGCCTGCGAAATAAAGTGCAGCGATCACGACTGCCGCCATTACGCACGGAAACCAAATCAACCAGAATTCTTCCCGAGAATCTTGCATCCCTAATCGGTTTCAAAACGAGCAAGGGCCCTCACAGCTTGATTCTACGCTGAGTGGGCCGGGAACGAGTGCACCCCGTCAGGAGGGCCTTGGTCCAACGCATGGAAGCTACTTTCTAGCGCCAAAAACAGCGCAGACATTGGTCGTCAAATTCGAACTGAGGCCGCATCTCATGGCGCATCAGCCTCGATCATTGCCTTCACGACCGCGCACCAGGCATCGGCGAGGTTCTTCAGATTGTAGCCACCGCCACCCAGTGCCAGCAGCCGGCCCTGGCAGTGCCGATCGGCCAGCTCGCATAGGCGGATCGTTGCATGTCGATGGGCCTCGCTGCTGTAGGCCAGGTGGGTAATCGGGTCGCCGTCCAGACTGTCGGCACCGCACTGGAACAGGATGAACTCCGGCTGCGCCTTATCGATGAATTCTTCGACAAAATTCCAGACGTCGAAAAACATCCGGTCGTTGGCCCTTGGTGGCATCGGAAAATTGAGCTTGCTACCGCTGCGCCGCGCCTTTGCCTGTCTCCTCAACTGCACCGGTCCCGGGATACAGAAAGCGACCGTCTTCATGGATATCGGCGATCGTCAGGTCCGGATCATCTTCAAAAGAGTAATAGACACCGTCGCCGTGGTGGGCATCGATATCGACATAGGCGATGCGCCGAACACCATACTGTAGACGCAAGGTCTCGATGGCAACGCCACAGTCGTTGAACACACAAAAACCGGCGGCAGATCCCCGCCGCGCATGATGCATGCCGGCTATAGGGACAAAGGCGCGACGGGTTTCACCATTGACCAGGTCAGCGACGGCCTGCAGCACGGTGCCGACCACCCGGGCGGCGGCCTCGTAGACACCGGGAAAGACCGGGGTATCGCCACCGTCGAGGTACCCTGTGCCCATCGCCGACGCATGCGCCACCCGGTCAACATATTCCGTTGTGTGAAAGCGCTCGATTTCGGCCCTGTGCGCTATCCTCGGGTGTGCCGCTCGGCATTGTGGTTCCAGCCCCAGTCGGCGGAACTCTGCGAGGAAGGCGTCATGCCGCAATGGACCGAAGGGATGATCGGCGCCAAAGTTATAGTCGCCGAGCCGATCCCCTGCATAGACACTGACAGATTTCACGGCTTCTTCTACTGGTTCTGACATCCGCGCCATCTACAGTGCCAGCGTTACCCGGACCACACCGGGATCATCGGGAACACGTGATTGAGTGAATCCAAGGATCTTGCACAGTTTCAACATGGGTCGGTTGGCGCTCAACACATCACCGAAGATCTCCTTGATGCCGCGGTTGCGCGCATAGTCGATAGTGCGTCTCATCAGCACGATGCCAAGACCAAGGCCGATCATGTCGTGGCGGACCACGATGGCGTATTCGGCGCCGAGATTGTCGGGGTCGGCGATGATATTGGCGACGCCGAAGATCTCGGTCGTTCCCGGTCGGCCGGGCTCGGTCAGGATCAGCCCCATCTCGCGGTCATAGTCGATCTGGGTGAAGCGGACTGCCGCAAAATGCGATAGGGTCTTCATTGGAATGAAGAAACGCAGGCGGACCTCTTCCGGCGTGAGTTTGGTGAATGCTGCCTGTAACGCAGGCTCATCCTCTGGCACGATCGGGCGCAGCAGGATCTCGCGACCGTCGCCGACCGGGATCATCTCCTCGAGTTCCTTCGGGTACGGACGGATCGCCAGGCGCGTGCTGGTAGATTCCTGTGCTGTGCCGACATTGATCCTGGCATCCAATGCGATCACGCCGGATTCATCCGCCAGCAGCGGATTGATGTCGAGCTGCCTGATAGCCGGGATGTCGATCACCAGTTGTGCCACGCGTATCAGGCTCATGGCGATCGCATCGAGATTTACCGCCGGCATATGCCGGTATCCTTGCAGCAGTCGATAGATCCTGCGTTCTTGTGATCAGTTCGTGGGCCAGCCGCATATTCAATGGCGGCAGCGCCAGCGCCTTGTCGTTGATGATTTCCACCGCCGTGCCACCTTGTCCGAACAGGATCACCGGCCCAAACTGGGGATCCTCGGTTGCACCGATCAGCAGTTCATAGGCACCGGGACGACGTACCATCGGCTGTACACTAAATCCTGTCAGGCGCGCTTCAGGCTGGAGCTGTGTGATCCTTGCCTGCATCGCCTGTGCGGCATCGCGCACCGCAGCGGGGCTGGCGAGGTCGAGTGCGACGCCACCGACGTCTGATTTGTGGGTGATGTCAGGCGAGACGATCTTGATGGCCACGGCCTCGCCGATCTGCGCCGCGCACGCCGCCGCCTCGTCGGGCGTGCTAGCCAGTCGTGTCTTGGCCACAGGGATGCCATAGGCGGCGAGTACTTTTTTTGCCTCCGGCTCGTCGAGCCAGGCACGGTTGTCGGCAAGCGCCTGTTGGACGATGCCGCGAACCAACTCTGGATCGGGTGTGAAGTCTTCGGGGATCGATGGCGGTGTCTCCATCAGCAGGGTCTGGTTGCGCTGATAGTTGACCATGTGCATAAAGGCGCGCACCGCCTGTTCGGGCGTGTTGTAGGTCGGGATTTGCCGACCAGCGAACAGGTGGCGGGCCTCTCTCGCCGATCCATCGCCCACCCAGCTGGTGAAGATGGGCATGCTTTCTTTGTTGCCAACCGCGTCGATCACGGCCTTGGCGGCCTCGGTGCTGGACGCCACCGCGGTAGGGCAGTTGAGGACCAGCGTAGCGTCGATATTGGTATCTTCGGACAGGATCTCCAATGCCTGCGTATAGCGGCCGCCGGGGGCATCGCCGAGGATGTCGACCGGATTGCCATGTGACCACGCGGCGGGCAGTACGTCGTTGAGACGCTCGATCGTCTGTGGCGCGAGTTCGGCGATGCATGCGCCCTGTTCGACAATCGCATCGGTCGTCAGTACGCCGATACCACCACCATTGGTCAGCACGGCGAGACGGTCGCCCGTGGGTTTCCACTGCATCGCAAGCGTCTCGGCGGCGTCGAACAGTTCCTCGAGGCTGTGTACCCGCAACATGCCGGCGCGACGAAAGGCCGCGTCGTACACATCATCGTTACCGGCGAGTGCGCCGGTGTGTGAGGTCGCCGCTTTGGCACTCTGGTGATAACGACCTGCCTTGACAACGATTACCGGTTTCATGCGGGCAGCGGCACGCGCGGCCGACATGAACTTGCGCGCGTCCGAAACGGCCTCGATGTAGAGCAGGATCGCACGTGCTTCGCGCTGGTTGGCGAGATAGTCCAGGGCATCGCCGAAATCGACATCGGCCATGTCACCCAGCGAGATCAAATGGGAGAAGCCGACGCCATGGGTCTGGGCCCAATCCAGGATTGACGTCGCGATTGCACCCGATTGTGTGACAAAGGCCAGGTGGCCGGGTTCCGGTGTCGTCTGGGCGAAACTGGCATTTACGCCGAGGCCGGGGATCAGGATCCCCAGGCAATTCGGGCCTACGATGCGCAATTTGAAAGGTTGCGCGGCATCCAGGATTGCCTGTTGCAGTTCGTGGCCACCGCTCCCGGTTGTCTCCCCGAAGCCGGCACTGATCACGACGGCGGCCCTGGTTCCGGCCGTGCCGAGTGACTTGATGATGTCAGGCACGGTGGATGCAGGCGTCGAGATCACCGCGAGGTCTGGGGTAAGCGGAAGACTGCCGACGTCGGGGTAGGCCCACACACCCTGAATAAAACGATGCCTTGGGTTGACCGGCAGGATGGGTCCGTCAAAACCACCCCGAAACAGATTCTTGGCTAGTACGGCGCCGACCGATGAGGCGGTCCGGCTGGCACCGATGAGCGCGATTGATTTGGGTTTCAACAGGTAGTCCAGATTGCGGATGCTCATGCGTGCGGTGCTTCTATTTTGGCGATACAGTGATCGCAAAGTTGTGTGCGGTTCGGTTCACAATGCCAGTATGTCGCAAGATCAGCACTGATTCAGACAGAGTGATGAACAACAGGTCATTAATCAGGAAAAAGTTGACGCCAGACACAGTGCCACCCAATCTGGCCGATTATGAGGCGACCTGCCAGAGGTTCAGCTGGCAGGCGGCACGCCAGGAGCTCGATGGCTTGCCGGGCGGGGCCGGACTCAATATTGCCTATGAGGCAGTCGATCGCCATCTTCGCAAAGGGCTGGGGGATCGGGCTGCGCTGCGCTGTATCGATCGTGACGGGCACAGCGAGGACATCAGCTATGCGAGACTGGGCGAGCTCAGCAACCGCTTCGCCAATGTCTTGCAATCTCTCGGGGTGGAACCGGGTGCGGCCGTCTATGCCTTGCTGGGTCGCACGCCGGCACTGTTTTTCACTGCGCTTGGTACCTGGAAACACCGTGGCGTGTTCTGCTCCCTGTTCTCCGCATTTGGTCCGGAACCGATACACACGCGCCTGACGATCGGTAAGGGCAGGGTGCTGGTGACCACGGCATCGCTGTATGCGCGCAAGGTGGCAGCGCTGCGGGATTCGCTACCTGATCTGCAGCACGTATTGATCGTTGATGAGACGGATACGCCGTTGCCAGAGGGAACGCAGGATTTTTCTCAGCTGCTGGCCGCGGCCGATGAGGACTTTGCGATTGGCCCGACCGATCCGACGGCGCCGGCGCTGTTGCATTTTACCAGCGGCACAACGGGTGAACCGAAAGGCGCGGTGCATGCGCACGAGGCAGTCGTTGCCCACCACGCCAGCGGCAAGTTCGCGCTCGACCTGCATCCGCAGGATGTGTTCTGGTGCACCGCAGACCCCGGTTGGGTAACCGGTATCAGCTATGGTGTGATAGCGCCGCTGACAACGGGTGCGACTTTGATTGTCGACACCGCCGATTTCGATGCCCAGCGATGGTTGCGGATTCTGCAGGATCAAAAGGTGAACGTCTGGTACACGGCGCCGACCGCGGTGCGCATGATGATGCGCCTGGGGATTGATGTCTTGCACCAATACGATTTCTCGAGCCTGCGCTTCCTGGCCAGTGTCGGAGAGCCCCTGAGCCCAGATGCGGTGTACTGGGGTGAGCAGGCCTTCGGGTTGCCGTTGCATGACAATTGGTGGCAGACCGAGACCGGCGCCATCATGATCGCGAATTTTCGCGCCATGGACATCAAGCCGGGTTCGATGGGACGCCCGTTACCCGGGGTGCAGGCCGCGATCGTGCACCGGCGTGACGATGGTGGTGTTGACCTGGCTGAAGAAGCCAACCAGGAAGGGGAACTGGCCCTGCGGTCCGGCTGGCCCTCAATGTTTCGTGAGTACCTTGGTCGAGCCAGAGCGGTATCGAAAGTGCTTCGCTGATGGCTGGTACCTGACTGGTGATCTGGCGCGATGCGATGATGACGGCTTCTTCTGGTTTGTGGGTCGGGCTGACGATGTGATCAAGTCGGCGGGGCATCTGATCGGTCCATTCGAGGTAGAGAGTGTGTTGCTCGAGCATCCGGCGGTGGCGGAGGTGGGCGTGATTGGCAAGCCGGACCCGATCGTCGGTCAGGTCGTCAAGGCCTTCGTCGTCGTCAAGCCTGGCCATGAGCAAGACGAGATGCTGCAGCGTGCGCTGCTGGCGCATGCACGCAAACGGCTGGGTGCCGCTGTTGCGCCCCGGGAGATCGAGTTCCGCACTTATCTTCCGCTGACCCGTTCCGGTAAGATCATGCGCAGGCTTCTCAAGGCGTGGGAACTGGGATTGCCAGAGGGTGACACGTCAACATTGTTGAAGCAGGACTGATGCGGTAGCGAATCAATGACCAAAGACGAAATCCGATCGATCACCCTCGAGGTGCTGGGCCAGATAGCGCCCGACGCCGATCTCGATAACCTCGACCCTGCAAAGAGCTTTCGTGACCAGTTCGAGTTCGATTCCGTGGACTATCTCAACTTCGTGTTGACGCTCGAGAAGCGTCTCGAGATCAAGATTCCGGAGATCGAATGTCCGCGACTGGCGAGTCTGGATGGCTGCATCGCCTATCTGACGGACAAGCTGGGATCCTAGACCACGCCGCGTAACTGCCGGAGTTGTTGCGATACCCCCGTCGGTTGGCACAGTGCTGCTGATCGCCCTGGTGGTAGGGGCATTCTTCATCTTTGCTGCTGTTCGGCTGGTGCTGAGTAAGGTTGACCGCGAATTACGTGGAGACGCGGTGAGTTTCTACCGCTGAATGTCCAAAGCAACAGCGGTCGGGATTTTCCGGATGCGGGCCATGTCGAATCGGTTTGAGACTGAACGACGGCAACGGATCATTTGCAGATGGCTTCGCGGCGTCGCCCTGAGCTGCAGGGTTGCGAAGGCCACTCCGCGGTTCTTGCGCGGCGCAGACTTTTCCGAGGCTATGCCTATGCTGGTTTCTCAGATTTCTCGAACAATCCGAGCTGGTACTCCAGGTTGTATTGACCGAAAACGAGATTTGCCTCGCGGCTGAGCTCTTCGAAAAGCTCCTGCGGCTCTGCTCCTTCCGCAATCCGCTCGTTGACCAATGTCTCCAATGTCTCTCTAAAACTGGTTTTCATAACAAACTCCCGAGTCAACTGTGCAAACGTTAAACGCAATGCTTCCGCCGCCGAATCCTAATCAAGGCTTCGAATTCGCCCTATGTAACAGCGGTTAGCGGTAGCCAGCTGGCAAGCACCGGAGCCTTGGAGCTCGTGTGTTCCGAGCACCTTTTCCCCGCATAATCCCACCGACTAGGGAAACGCCGGAATATGTGGCTCGGTGCCTTCAATGTCCGCATCCGGGTGATGTGTTTTCACCATCGCCTCGATCTGCTCGACACGTTCCTTTGGCACATCCACCAGAAACAGGATCTCGCCCTTCTTCAGGTTCTCTTCGAATTGTTTGACCTGGGTGTTGGTGACATCCACCCCGATCATGCTCGATAGCCAGGCACCAATACCGGAACCGGCGAGTGCTGTCGCGAGGATGGCACCACCACCCAATACCACGCCCGCTGGTGGAAACGACACCGCCGCCACACCGGCGAGGATGCCGGTGACGCCACCGAC
>CAVRBK010000039.1:0-3387 GCA_963719025.1 uncultured Gammaproteobacteria bacterium
GTGATGCTCGGGCTCAAACTGCTCGAATCACGTGCGCGTCGTGACATCCATGTCACCGTGTTTCTCGGCTACTTCCTGGTGCTCACCCAGTTTCTGTACGACCAGTCGCTCTGGCTGGCGGCCTACCTGTTCGGCGGCGTGATCGTGCTGATCGCCATCCAGGTCGGGCTCAACCGGGTGCGGGTTGAGCTGCGTGGACAGATGCGCAATACCGCCGCCATGCTGGCCGCGGCATTGCCGCTGGCCCTGGTGGTCTTCCTGTTGTTCCCGCGCCTGCAGTCACCGCTGTGGGGCATCAATACCCAGAGCGCGGTAACCGGCATCAGCGACGAGATGACGCTCGGCGACATCGGCAGGCTGAGCCGCTCCAACGCCACTGCGTTCCGCGTGCGTTTTCTCGACAAGGTGCCCGCACCGGCCGAACGCTACTGGCGTGGGCCGGTGCTGTGGCAAACCGATGGTCGGCGCTGGAGTGCCGGGCGGCGGGCGCTCGCCGCGGCGGTGCCCGGCGCAGGCGGGGAGGGTGGAATCGACTACGAGATGACACTCGAACCCACCGGCGAGTATTGGTTGTTCGGTCTCGACGTGGTGCGCTCAACCCCGCCCGAGACCCGTTTGAACACCAATTACGCACTGGTCGGCGAACAGCGGGTCAATCGACGCCGGACCTATCGGGCGGTCTCGGTTCCGGACTTTCGCATGCAGAGCCTGAGCGAGCGCGAACAGCGCCTCGCGCTACAGCTGCCGGAGCAGGTTTCACCGCGGGTCCGCCAACTGGTGAGCGACTGGCAGAAGCGGGTGGATCCGGCACGGCCGCTGCAGCTGGTCAGGCAGGCGCTGGATTATTTCCGCAACGAGCCCTTCGTCTACACCCTGGCACCGGGGACACTGGAGGGGGATCCAATCGACGGTTTCCTGTTCGAGACGCGGCGCGGTTTCTGCGAACACTACGCCGGCAGTTTCGCCCTGCTGATGCGCCTGGCGGGGATTCCGACGCGCGTGGTGGTCGGCTACCAGGGCGGCGAGAAGAATCCGCATGCCGATCACTGGGTGGTGAGGCAGTCCGACGCACACGCCTGGACCGAGGTCTGGGTGCCAACCCTGGGCTGGTGGCGGGTCGATCCAACTGCCGCGGTCGCCCCGCAACGCATCGAACAGTCGATCGACGCCAACCGTTCGCAGGATGGCGACGAGGTGATCTTCCAGACCGGCACCGCCGGTCTGTTCGGCGGCATCTGGCGCAATGCGGCGTGGCTGGCCGACGCGGTCGATCTCGGCTGGCATCGCTGGGTGGTCGGTTTCACCGCCGAGCGACAGCGCAGCCTGTTGGAGGTCTTTGGCCTGCGCGACCTGCGTGGCTTCGGCCTCGCAACCGCGCTGCTGATCGCCTGTTCGGCGGCGATCGCCCTGGTCTATCTGCTCAGCCGCCTGCCGAAGCCGCGACGCAGCGATCCGCTGCCGGCGCTATGGCAACGCTTCCGCCACAAGCTGCAGCGTGCCGGTCTCGACGCCGCGGCGTGGCAGGGCCCGGATACCCTGTGTACCGCGGCCCGTGCGGCGTTTCCCGCTCAGGCCGAGGAACTGTCGGTGATCGGCCGGCTGTATACCCAATTGCGCTACGGGCCTCGCCATGACGTACAACAACTTCAGGCACTGCGACGCAGGATCCGGCGACTCCACCTGCCATGGCACGGGATGCGCTCGCGACGTCAGACCGGCAGCGACTGAACCTCCACCGTCCGACCGAGCAGATCGCGCAGCTGTTGCTGCAAAACCGCTGTGGGGCCGCTGCTGAAGGCACTGACCGAAGATGCCTCCGGTACGACGGTTGAACCCAGTGCGAGACGATGACGCAGCTGTTCGATCACCGCCGGGCCTGGATCGATCAGGTGCGTCGCTTCACCGACGATGCGGCGGATGGTCGGCAGCAGAAAGGGAAAATGGGTACAGCCCAGTACATAGGTATCGACGCCGATACGATGCAGCGGCGCCAGTTCCGCGTTCACCAGATCGAACACGCGCGGTGTATCCAGTTCACCCGATTCGACCGCCTCGACCCAGTGATGGCAGACCCGCTCGTGAATCGTGATCTGCCGGCCGTGGTCGGACAGCAGGCGGGCGTAGCGATCACTGCCCAGGGTACCGCGGGTGGCAAGAACCGCAATCTGGCCGCTTCTGGTCACCGCCGCGGCCGGCTTGACCGCGGGCTCCATGGCGATGATCGGCAGTGCAAACTCGTCGCGCAGTTGCTCGACCGCGACCGCGGTGGCCGTGTTGCAGGCAACCACGATGGCCCCTGCACCCTGTGCGATCAAAAAGCGCGTTATCTGCCGACACCGCGCGCGCACAGAATCAGGGTCTTTGGCACCGTATGGGGCATGCGCGCTGTCCGCGACATACAGCAGCGGGATACCGTCGACGGCGGCCACGGCATGGCGCAGAACACTGAGCCCGCCGATACCCGAATCAAAGAATCCTATCGCGCTGACAGCGCTCATTTGCCGATGCAGAAACTGCTGAAGATCTCGCCGAGCAGGTCGTCGGCGCTGAACTCGCCGGTGATCTCCGACAGTGCCAGTTGGGCGAGTCGAAGATCCTCGGCGAGCAGTTCACCGGCACGACCCTCGGTCAGGGCGAGTTGACCATTCTCGAGTAATTGGAGGGTTCTCGCGATGGCATCGAGATGTCGCCGGCGGGCACTGAAATCGCCCTCGGCGGCACCGTCGTAGGCAACCAGTCCCTTGAGGTATTCGCGCAGCAGGGCGATACCGTCACCGGTCCTGGCCGAGAGACTGATCTCGGTGATGCCGTCGTGTTCACTCACGCCATACGGCGAATCGGTGAGATCGGCCTTGTTGCGGATCCGTGTCAGCGCCAGGCCTTCGGGCAGGCCGGCATCTGCCAGGCCCATTGCCGCCGGATCGCTACGCCCATCGAACACCCACAGGGCATGGTCGGCCCTGGCCAGTTCGTCACGCGCGCGGCGCACGCCCTCGCGCTCAACCGCATCTTCGGCATCCCGTAGACCGGCGGTGTCGACGATATGCAGCGGCAGTCCATCGATCGCGATCTGTTCGCGCAGGACATCACGCGTGGTCCCCGGTACATGGGTGACGATCGCACTGTCCTGCCCGGTCAGCGCATTCATCAGGCTCGACTTGCCGGCATTCGGCAGGCCGGCGATCACCAGGGTCATGCCATCTCGCAACAGGCGCCCGGTATTCGCCCGCGCCAGAAGATCGCGGACATGTTGGATCAGCTCCGACAACTGCGCAGCGACGTGACTGTCGGCAAGAAAATCGATCTCTTCTTCGGGGAAATCGATCGCCGCCTCGACGTACATCCTCAGCGCCGTGATCGAGCTGAGCAGTTCCTGCACCTGGCGGG
>CAVRBK010000040.1:0-9694 GCA_963719025.1 uncultured Gammaproteobacteria bacterium
AGGGGTGGGTCGGGTTCGATTTCACCGCGGCCATGGCTTGCCCGGTCCGGGTGGTCAACGATGCCGCGATGCAGGCGCTCGGCAGCTATGCCGGTGGGCGGATGCTGTTCCTCGGGCTGGGCACCGGGCTTGGCTCGGCGATGATCGTCGACGGGATTCTCGAGCCGATGGAACTGGCCCACCTGCCGTACAAGAAACATACCTTTGAAGACTATGTTGGCGAGGCTGCGTTGCAGCGCGTCGGAAAAAAGAAATGGCGGAAGGCGGTGGAAAAGGTGGTGGCCCGGCTGCAGGCTGAGTTGGAGCCTGAGTACATTGTCATTGGCGGGGGCAATGTGCGGCTGTTGCAGGATCTGCCCGCCGGAGTGCGCCGCGGGGAAAACCAGAATGCCTTTAAAGGTGGTTTTCGTATCTGGGAAAATGACGCGGGCTCAGTTTCGGAGCCAGAGGCATCAACGGAGGCCACCTGAATGAACGACAATGGCAGGATTATCTCGATCGACATGGATCAGTTGCGCGAGCACTGGCGGGACATTCGCATTGCCGGCATCGTGTTGCTGGCACTGGGCTCGCTGGCGGTGGTGTTGCCCCTGGCTGCTGCGTTGGCGATCGATCTCACGCTCGGCTGGCTGCTGTTGCTTGGCGGGTTGGCATTGGGCATACAAGCCATGCGTACCTCGCTGTCGACGCGTTTCTGGTGGCAATTGGGCATCGCTGTGCTGAATACGCTGGTGGGTCTGCTGCTGTTGATCAATCCGATGCAGGGCGTGCTGACCCTGACCATTGTGTTGTCGGTATTGTTCCTGGTCGAGGGTGTCTTCAAGTTGGCGGTGGTGCTGCCACTGCGCGGTGTACGCGGATGGGTCTGGCTGCTGCTCAGCGGTTTACTGCCTGTGTTGCTGGGGGCCCTGATCCTGATCGGTCTGCCCGGAACCGCGGCGTGGGCGCTGGGGCTGATGGTCGGCATTAATCTGGTGTTTACCGGCCTGGTGCTGATTTCAACGGCGCACAACCTGCGCCCGACAGATGGCGGCTGACCGAACCTCCGTGTGATTTTGACGCTGCCAGGTTCGGCAGCATTTCACGGCTGACCCGAGTGTCTTGATCGGCGATCGGGTGCGCACTTGCAGATCAGTGTTTGCCGACGTTGACATGTACCGGTCCCCGGCGACCGTCTTTGCAATCCCCGTATAGTGGCACGCAGACCTGTCTTCCTCGGATACCCTGATGGAAAAACCACAAGCCTCCCGATTTCCAGCGATCGTGCACCAGCTCGCGTGGGCGATTGCCGGGCTTGCGCTTTTTCTTGTTGCGCTGTGGATTCTTCATCGCGAAGTCGCTGGGGTGCATTTCGCTGATGTCGTCATGCAATTTCGTGCGGTACCGTGGAACGCGGTCTTAATCGCACTCGGTTTTACCTTCGCCAGCTATGCCGCATTGAGCGGTTATGACTGGCTGGCCCTGCGCTACATCGGCCATCGCCTACCGTACGCCGATGTTGCTCTGACCTCATTCGTTGCCACGGCAGTGGGACACAACCTGGGTGCGGCAATGCTGTCCGGCGGCGCGGTGCGCTACCGCCTGTACAGTGCCGCGGGGCTTTCGGCCGCCGAGGTGGCGACGGTGATCGGCATGATCGGGCTGGCCTTTGGCCTGGGTGTCAGCTTTGTGGTCGGACTGATCCTTTTGCTGGCGACGTCCGAGGCCGCATTGGTGCTGCATCTGCCGGTTGGCCTGCTACAGGTCGTCGGTGTGCTGATACTGACTGCTTTGCTGGGCTACGCGGCCTGGGGCGCGCTCTGGCGTGCGCCACTGCGCCTGCGTAACTGGCAGCTGGCGGTGCCACGGCCTTCCATAACGTCGCTGCAACTGCTGTTTGCGCTGGCAGATATTGCGTTTGCGGCGGGGGTTCTTTTCGCCCTGTTGCCTGCGGAACTTGGCATCTCGTACCCGCAACTGCTGAGCATCTATGTGCTGGCAATCTCCGCCGGTATCCTAAGTCACGTACCGGGTGGTCTGGGCGTTTTCGAGAGCGTGCTGTTGCTGTCACTGCCGGATGCGCCACGCGATGTGCTGCTCGGCGCCGTGCTCGCCTATCGGGCACTGTATTACCTGTTGCCGCTGCTGCTCGCCGCGCTGTTGGGCATCACCCGCGAGCTGCATATTCGGCGGGCGCCGATCGGACGCGGCCTGGCTCTGGCCGGTACCGTGGTAGGGCGCATTTCTCCGCAACTTCTCGCTGCGCTTACCTTTGTCGCAGGGGCGGTGCTGGTGTTTTCCGGCGCTACCCCGGGCCAGAGCGAACGTATCGAACTGGTCGGTGCCTTGCTGCCGCTGCCGGTGCTCGAGATTTCACATATGACGGCCAGCCTGGCAGGGCTTGCGCTGATGGTGTTGTCGCAGGGTCTTTATCGGCGTGTGAACGTCGCCTATCACCTGGCATTCTGGACCTTGCTCGTGGGCGTCGTCACATCACTCGGCAAAGGTTTGGACTATGAAGAAGCAACCATTGCCGCAGTAGCGCTCGGCGCACTGCATGCCGGTCGGGATGCCTTTCGGCGCGATGCTTCGTTGATCGCTTTGCCTATGTCCGCGGGATGGATCGCACTTGTGATGATGGCGCTTGGTGGCAGTCTTTGGCTTGGCCTGTTTGCCTACCGGCATGTCGATTATTCGCAGCAACTCTGGTGGCAGTTTGCGCTGCAAAGTGATGCGCCAAGATTCTTGCGCGCGACGCTGGTCGTTGTTGTCGCAGGTACCCTGTATGCGCTGGTTAAGTTGTTGCGGCCGCGGCCATCGGTACCGCGGTTGCCTGACAAGGCCGCATTGGACCAGACCGCAGCGCTGGTCGCGAACTCGCCGCATGCCGATGCGGCCCTTGCGCTCGTTGGTGACAAGCGTCTGCTGTTCAGTGCCATGGGCGATGGCTTCATGATGTATCAGGTGCGCGGCCGCAGTTGGATAGCCATGGGCGACCCAATCGGCTGCGATGCGACGCGCGAGGCTCTGGCCTGGGAGTTCCGTGAGCTCTGCGATCGGCATGGTGAACACTTCTACAATTTCGAGGGGCTGCGTGCCTACAAGGCCAAGTTTCAGCCAGAGTGGCGCCCAAAGTACCTGGCAGCGCCGCGTGGGCTTGGTCTGCCGGCGGTATTGCTCGACGTGTCGGCCCTGATTTCCGGTGGGCTGAAGGGCGTGTTGACACGATGATTTCCTTTGATGGGTACTTGATGTGAATTTGTTCGAGATTGTTTCTCTGCTGTCGTCGGGGGGTCTGCTCGCTGGCTACTACCTGTGGCTTGCGATTGAGGTCAGGCGTAGACCGCTGCGCACCATCATTGGGTACTCGACGATCAAGCGACGCGAATGGGTGCGTGCGATCATGCAGGAGCGACGCGACATCCTGGCCGTGCAGACACTGCGCAATTGGAGCACCGCCGCGAGTTTCCTGGCGACCACGGCAATCCTCATCGCAACCGGCGCGCTGCATTTTCTGACCACCATTCCGGAACAGCCCGAGCTCCTGCATCAGCTGAATTTTCTCGGCTCGGCCAACCCCGGCCTGATCACGCTGAAGTTGTTCACCATCGTTGCAACGCTATTGTTTGCGTTTTTCAACTTCGCTGTTGCAATTCGTTACTACAATCATGTCAGCATCGAGATCAATGTGCCGCAGCCCGAACAGGGAGAGGGCGACCTGGTAACCGTGCAGCGCTTGCTTGATCGCGGCGGCCTGCATTACACGCTCGGCATGCGTTTTTTTTACCTCGCGGTGCCGCTCGCGCTCTGGCTGTTCGGTGCGCTGTGGCTGCTGCTCGGTAGCATCGCACTGTGTGTGGCCCTGTACCTGATGGATCACCTGGAGTGACTGGCCGCACCGCCCGCTGGTCGCTGGTGCTTGCGGAACTAACCCATCCCGTTAGCCATCTCAGGGTTTGCGATGCACCGGTGCGACCTTCGCCAGTCGGCGCGAGAACGAAAAAGCATGTGCCGCCGGAAGTCATTGCGTGAGCCGTCAATATGGAAGCCAACAAAAAAGGAACCGCTATGAACACCAATCCGCTACTCGACCTGCATGCCATCGGTCAGAGCATCTGGCTCGATTATATCGATCGCAGCTTCTTGCTCGACGGTTCGCTCGATGCGCTGATTCAGCAGGACCAGCTTGCGGGCCTCACCTCCAATCCGGCCATCTTCGAAAAGGCTATCGCCAGCGGTGATGCCTATGCCGGCGCCTTGTCCGGGTTGCAAGCCGATGGCGTGGCCGCGGAAGAAGCCTACCGGCAACTGGTACTCGACGACATCGCGCAGGCGGCAGACAGTCTGCGCGCTGTCTATGCGAACACCGGTGGTCGCGACGGCTATGTCAGCATCGAGGTTTCACCGCTGCTGGCGCGCGATACCGATGCGACGCTCAGTGAGGCGCGCGATCTATGGGCGCGGTTGGACAGACCCAACATCATGATCAAGGTTCCGGGCACCCGCGAAGGGTTGCCGGCAATAAAGCAGTTGTTGCTCGAGGGTATCAACGTCAACGTTACCCTGTTGTTCTCGGTCGGCCGCTATCTCGAAGTACTCTCGACCTATCTGAGTGCGCTCGAGGCGCGCCAGGCGGCCGGGCTGCCACTGGCGGGGATTGCGTCGGTCGCCAGCTTTTTCGTCAGTCGTATCGATGTGAAGGTCGATGGCGTGCTCGATGACCGGGTAAAAAGGGGCGATTTGGACCTCGAGACGGCGCGTGCAGTGCGCGGCCAGGCAGCGATCGCGAGTGCCGGTTTTGCCTACCGTCGTTTGCGCGAGATGATGGAAGATCCGCGCTGGAGCCGCCTCGAAGCAGCCGGTGGCGCCATGCAGCGGCTGCTATGGGCCAGCACCGGCACCAAGGACCCGCAGTACAGCGACATCAAGTATGTCGAGGCACTGATTGCGCCCGGTACCGTCAATACACTGCCGCTGGAAACCCTCGATGCATACCGCGACCACGGCAAGCCCCAGGCGCGGATCGACCAGGCTATCGCACAGGCGCCAGCGGTGATGCATCGTCTGGCGGACCTGGGGATCGACATGCGTGTGATCGACGAGGAGTTGGAGCAGGAGGGGATCGCGAAATTCGTCAAGCCCTATGAATCCATTCTCGCAACCCTGCAACGTGCTGGCCTGCCGGCTTGAACGGAGATTCCGCTCGGTCTGAGTCCGACGCTGTCGCCCGATCTCCGTATCGGTGAGCGGGTAACTCCGGCCGCGTCCGCCGCAACATTGCCGCCGAGTATCTGCAATCCGAAACACTCACCCAGTGGTACGACCTGAGCTTCGATCTGCGCGGTGATGCCGTCGTCCATTATCGCAACCTGTTCGAGGCCGATTGGGCCTTTGCCGCGCACGAACAAGCAGTTTCGTTACCGGTATCGTCTGACCCGGTGCGAACCGCCGGTTCGCGGGTACAACTGCTTCCCTCCGGGCCGGATATGGTCGGCGATGCACTGCATGACCTGCTGGTGATGCTGGTCGCGGGTGCGCGGCGGCGGGTTGCTGTGGTGACGCCTTATTTCGTTCCTGGCGAGGTTTTACAGACCGTTCTGTGTGTGGCGGCGCGGCGCGGCATAGCGGTCGATCTGGTTATGCCTGCCCGGTCCAACCATCGCCTTGCGGATCTTGCCCGCAGCCGTTTTCTGCGCCAGCTGGTCGAGGCAGGCGGCTCGGCCTGGCTGCTGCCGGATGCGATGCTGCATGCCAAGGGCATCGTGATCGACGATCGCTATGCCTTGGTGGGGTCGGCTAACCTCGATCTGCGCAGCCTGTTCCTGAACTTCGAATTGATGACGGTGTTTTATGGACGCTCCGAAATCGAAGGTGTTGCCGACTGGATCGATGGCGTACGTGGTCAATGTGAGCTTTGGCAGCCGCAGTCAAGCAGTATGCTGAAGGAGACGTTGGAGGGGTTGGTGCTGCTGACGGCTTATCAACTCTGACGCGGGGCCTGCCATCGTTGTCTGCACGCTGCCTTTGCAGGGCAACGGATGTTGCAACATTACAAAAGGGTAACTTGCCAGCCATCCGCAGTTTAGTGATGACGGGTTAAAGTCGGTCATCAGAAGGGGCCAAGGGTGCGAATAGGTCGGCCCTGCCCGAACAGGCGTCCGGTCTGCGCTGAAAATTTGAGGATACTGAGGCGATGGAGCATGCGCTGGAACTGTCCGGGTAATGGTCGCAGCCATCACGAACCGCGCGTGCCGGGGACTGGGCTCGGCGTTGTGCCCGAGCCGCCCAGACGCGTCAAAAATCGAGGAAAATGATCATGAACGAACCTGCTGCTCAAACCCCGTTGGCCGAGTCGGCGAGTGTCAATGCGCAGGCTTTTTATCGTCTGCGGGTTTATCTGCAGACACGGGTGCTTGGCCAGGCCGCACTTGTCGATCGTCTGCTGATTGCACTGTTGGCCGATGGTCACCTGATGGTGGAAGGTGCGCCGGGCCTGGCGAAGACCACGGCGATCAAGGAACTCGCAGCGGGATTGGAGGCGGATTTTCAGCGCCTGCAGTTCACCCCCGATCTGTTGCCCGGTGACCTGACCGGTACCGAGGTCTACCGCCCGCAGAGCGGTGAATTCAATTTTCAACGCGGTCCGCTGTTTCATCATCTGATCCTGGCGGACGAGATCAACCGCGCGCCGGCCAAGGTCCAGTCCGCGCTGCTCGAGGCGATGGGCGAGCGCCAGATCACCGTGGGCGGTCAGACCTATCCGCTGGCCGAACCGTTTTTGGTCATGGCAACGCAGAACCCGATCGAACAGGAAGGTACCTATCCGCTGCCCGAGGCGCAGCTCGACCGATTTTTGATGTATGTGCGGGTCGGTTACCCGGCGGCGGATACCGAACGCGCAATCCTCGAACTGGCACGCCGGCGCGAACGCCGTCAGGCGGAATCGGTGCCGACCAAGGTCACGCGGGCGCAGCTGTTTGCGGCGCGCGACGAGGTACAGCAGTTGCACATGGCGCCGGCGGTCGAGGAGTACCTGATCCAACTGGTGCTGGCGACGCGCGACCCGACGCCGTATGCCGCCGACCTGGCGCGCTGGGTGACCTTCGGGGCCAGCCCGCGTGCAACGATCGCTTTGGATCGCTGTGCCCGGGCACACGCCTGGCTGCAGGGCAACGACTATGTCTCGCCGGCCGACGTGCAGACAGTGGCGCCGGATGTGTTGCGCCATCGCGTATTGGTGTCGTACGAGGCCGAGGCCGAGGGCATCACGGCCGATCACGTGGTCTCAACCCTGCTGGCGCAGGTACCGGTGGCCTGAGCATGGCGGCGCTGAATCATTCTCCCTTGTTCGGTGTGCGTGGCGCGGATGTCGTGCATGACGCCTCGCTGGCGGTCAGCGCGCGTGACCTGATCGAACTCGCCGGCGCGGCCTCGGTGTTGCAGCCGCTACATACCCTGACCGCCCGCGCGCGGCGTGCCGGCGGTCATCTGTCACGCGTGCGCGGCCGCGGCATGGATTACGAAGAGTCGCGCGCCTACCAGGCCGGCGACGATATCCGCGCGATGGACTGGCGGGTGACGGCGCGCGCCGGCGAACCGCATACCAAGGTGTTCCGCGAGGAACGCGAGCGTCCGGTGATGCTGTGCGTCGATCTCAATCCGGGCATGTACTTCGCCAGCCGTGGCGCGCTCAAGGCGGTGCAGGCCGCACGCGCGGCCGCTTTGTTCGGTTGGGCGGCGGTGTCGCAGGGCGACCGCGTCGGTGGCTTGTTGTTCAACCAGGGTCACCACGAGTTGCCGCCACAGTCGGGGCGCCGTGGCATTCTGCGGGTGATCCGGCAACTCGTGGCGCACAGCGATGCGCGGGCCGGTCTGGCCGGCGGTATGGATCCAACGGCCCTGAATGGCGCCTTGCTGCGCCTGCGTCGGCTGGCGCGTCCCGGCAGTCTGGTCATCCTGTTCAGCGATTTCTACACGCTCGACGAGGCAAGCATCTCGCACCTGCTGTACCTGCGTCGCCACAGTGACCTGCTCGCGGTGCGTGTTCTCGATCCGCTGGAGGTCACGGCGCCGCCCGCGGGGCGGTATGTGCTCACGGATGGCCAAGAACGGCGTGATTTCGATGCGTCGCCGCGCAGCAGTCGCAGCGGCTACGAGGCCGCGCTGGCGCAGCACCATGCCGGGGTCGGGCGCATCCTGCAACGCTGTGCTGTGCCCATGTTGGAGCTGTCGACCGGGGATAGCGTCGCGAACCGCCTGGCGGCACTGTTGAGTGGCGCGGCGCTGGTGCGCCCGCGGGCCAGGGTGGCGTGATGGCCAGCACGACCGAACAGGCCCTGCAGCTGCGTGACATCCATATCCCTGCGTCGCCACCGTGGTGGCCGCCGGCTCCGGGATGGTGGTTGCTGGCGGCATTGCTGCTGATCGTTTTGCTGTTGGGCGTCTGGTGGTTGCTGCGCGCGCAGCGCAGGCGGCGTCGGCAGCGTGCCGTGCTGGCGCAGCTGCATGCACTGGAACAGACCCTGATCGCGGACCCGACACCCGAGCACCTGGCCGGACTGTCGGCGATCCTGAAGCGCCTTGCGCTGCTGAAATTTCCACGGCGCGAGGTGGCTGCGCTGCACGGCACGGCATGGCTGGCGTTTCTCGACCGCACCGGGGGTGACGGTGCGTTCTCGTCCGGTGCCGGCCGGGTGCTGGGCGATGCCGAATACCAGCGCAGGCTGGCTGATGGCGTCGACGTACGCGGCCTGATGCAGGCGATCCATCGATGGCTGCAGCGCAATATGCCGGATCTCACGACCAGGTCGCGCCGGGTCGGAGGTCGCGCATGAGCGTCGAGTTTGCCTGGCCCTGGTTGTTTGCGGCACTGCCGCTGCCGCTGCTGAGTTGGTGGCTGCTGCCGCGCGCGGCGCAGGCCCCGACGGTGGCGCTGCGGGTGCCGTTTCTTGCGCTGCTGGCGCAGTCCGGCGTGCTGCGCGCCGGCGCGCGGCCGGCTGCCTGGCGTCGCTGGCTGGCGATTGTCGGCTGGGTGTTGCTGGTGGTGGCGGCGGCCAGACCGCAGTTGCTTGGCGAGACCATCCAGCTACCGGTGACCGGGCGCAGCCTGATGCTGGCGATCGACCTGTCCGGGTCGATGGCCAATGATGACATGCTGATCGCCGGGCGCCAGGTCAGTCGGGCGACCGCGGTCAAGCTGCTGGCGAGCGACTTTGTGCAGCGGCGCGTCGGCGACCGGCTCGGCCTGATCCTGTTTGGCCGCGCGGCCTACCTGCAGGCACCGCTGACCCTCGATCGGCGGACCGTCTCAACCCTTTTGGGCGAGGCGCAGGTCGGCCTGGCGGGCAAGGAGACTGCGATCGGCGATGCCATCGGCTTGGCGGTCCCTTCCGCTATCTTCGATGATATAGTGCAATCCTTTCTTGCTGATGACCCTTATTCCATTTTTGAGCACCTCTCATCCTCCTATCCAAGGAATGTTACATTCATGGGTTCAGCATGCCAAAAATATATGGGCATATGCTTCTAATTTTAAGGGTCACGATGTTACAGCGAATGTTTCATGTTTAATATTAAGTGTTCCGTTCTGATCAACTGAACGGCAGCCAGAGACACAGCGCTCATACAGGCGCCGGCAATAAGGGGATGGTGGAACGGTAAGCATCCAAAAGAAGACCACCGAGGGCGGCAGGATGACCGCCGCGATGTGGTTGAT
>CAVRBK010000041.1:0-11763 GCA_963719025.1 uncultured Gammaproteobacteria bacterium
AAAAAAAAAAAAAAAAAAAACCTGCACACCTGCACACCTACAAACCTGCACACCTACAAACCTACAAACCTACAAACCTGCACAAACCTGCACCAACCTAAAAAAAAAAAAAAATTTTTTTTTTTTTTTTTTTTTTTTTTTTTTTTTTTTTTTTTTTTTTTCTTTCTTTCTTTTTTTTTTTTTTTTTTTCTTTCCTTCCTTCCTCTTCTTTTTTTTTTTCTTTTTCTTTTTCTTTCTTCTTTCTTTCTTTGCCTTTGTTGTTTTTGCCTTCCATTTGGTGTAGGAAATTGTGCCTCGAACGTCTGCACCTGGCCGAAACACACCACAGGCAGCGCAAGCGGACCGGTAACCCGCATCTACTACCTCGCCATACCGCCGCAGTTGTTCGATGCGGTCGCACATGGCCTCGCCGAGGCCGGTCTGCAACAGGACGAGGCGCACACGCGGATCGTGGTTGAGAAACCCCTGGGACATGACCTCGCGTCGTTCCTCGCGATCGACCAGACGCTGCGGCAGCACTTTTCAGAGCGCCAGATCTATCGAATGGATCACTTCCTCGGCAAGGAGACAGTGCAGAATATCCTGGCCATGCGTTTCGCCAATCCGATCTTCGAGCCGATCTGGAATCGACGCTACATCGATCACGTGACCGTGACCGTGGCCGAGAAAATCGGCGTCGGTCACCGCGCCGGCTACTACGAGCATGCCGGGGCGCTGCGCGACATGGTGCAGAATCATCTGATCCAGCTGATGTGTCTGGTTGCAATGGAGCCACCGGTCGCCTATGACGCCGATGACATCCGCAACAAGAAGCTGGATGTGCTTCGCGCCTGCCGCCGCATCCGTGCGGAAGACGTGGCCGCGCATGCGGTGCGTGGACAGTATGCCGAAGGCTGGATCGAGGGCGAACATAGCCCCGGCTACCGCGACGAGCCCGGCATCGCAGCGGATTCCGAGATCGAGACCTATGCCGCGGTCAAACTGCTGGTGGACAACTGGCGTTGGCAGGACGTGCCGTTCTATCTGCGTACCGGCAAGCGCCTCGCGGCCGCCGCCTCGGAGATCTCGATCCGCTTCCGCGACGTGCCGCATAATGCCTTTCCTGCCGTTACCGGTGTCAACTCACAGCCCGTACGCCTGGTCATGCAGATCCAGCCGCAGGAAGGCATCATCCTCAAGTTCATGGCCAAGGAGCCCGGCTCGCCGCTGCGCCTGCGTCCGGTCGATATGCGTTTCGCCTATGGCGAGGCCTTCAGCAAACCCAGTCCCGCGGCGTATGAAACCCTGCTGCATGACCTGTTGCTGGGCGACGCCACCTTGTTCATGCGCAGCGACCAGGTGCAGGCGGCCTGGGAATTGTTGATGCCGATCATCGAGACCTGGCAGGCCAACCCGGCGCCCGATTTCCCCAACTACCCTGCCGGCAGCTGGGGACCGGAGGCGGCAGAGCGCCTGATCGCCAGCGATGGTCGGGCATGGCTCGCGCCCAGCCAATGGCATCCGCAAGTCGAACCCGACACGGACAGCAAGCATGATTGACGACTTCATCGCCGATGAGGCGCCCGGCGCACCGAGCGCCCCGGCTATCACCTGGTCTGGCCGCGCGACCTGGCCGAATGCGCCGGGGCCCTGCTTGCGCTCGGCGCCGAAGACGAGGCGCGTGATGTGCTGCGCTACCTGCTGGCCACACAGCGTGCCGACGGCAGCTGGTTTCAGAACCAATGGCTGGGTGGCACATCGTACTGGACCGGCATCCAGCTCGACGAGGTCGCCTTTCCGGTATTACTGGCCGGCACGCTGGCCGACCGCGACGCGCTCGATGGCATCGAGGTGATCGACATGGTGCAGCGTGCCCTGGGTTTCATCGCCCGCCAGGGCCCGGTCAGTCCGCAGGACCGCTGGGAGGAAAACAACGGCGTCAATACCTTCACCATGGCCGTGTGCATCGCGGCACTGGTCTCGGGTGCGCGTTTCCTGCCGCCGGCACAGGAGGCGTTCGTGCTCGAACTCGCCGACTACTGGAATGCGCGCCTGGACGACTGGACAGCGGTACAGGCCACCGAACTGGATCAGCGGCATGGCATTCGCGGCCACTACCTGCGCAGCACGCCGCCGGAGGCCTTGCTCGACGACAGCGTGCTGGCCCGCGTCGCGCCGATCAAGAACCGCAGTCACGACCCGGGACTGTCCGCCGGCGAACAGATCGGCGGCGATTTCCTGCAGCTGGTGCGCTACGGCCTGCGCGCGCCCGACGCACCCTTGATCGCCGACACGATAACCTTGCTCGACGCACTGCTGCGCGTGGAGTTGCCGCAGGGCCCCTGTTGGTACCGCTACAATGGCGACGGCCCCGGTGCGCATCCTGCCCGCAAGCAAACGCCTCGCCCTGTGTCTGCCGCTGGCAACGCGCGTCACCTGGCAGCTGGATCAGGGTGGACAAGGAGAGACGGCCACACGCGACATTGGGCTCAATGTCCACGTTGCCCAGCTACCCGACTTCCCAATGAAAAGCCGCCACCTGACCCTGCAGTTATCGACTGACACGCCAACACGCAACTACGAGATTGCTATCCTGCCCGATACGCAAGCTAGCCGCATCGTCAATAGCGTGTGCAGGTAATTCTAGGAGAACCCGAGATGGCCTATTTCGACAAACGCTATCATCCACCCGGCACCGCGCCCGGATCGCTACAGCAGCATCAGACGCCAACCGAAAGCGACTTCCGTGTGCGTCTGGTGCGCTATGGCAAGAGCGCGATCGATGTAACCGAAGGGGATGACTTCGAGCCACAGCAGACGCGCGTCAGCGATACCCAGCCGCTGATCTGGCTGCATGTGCAGGGACGTCCATCGGCCGACCTGCTGGACCATATCGGCAGGCACTTCGATCTGCATGCGCTGGCGCTGGAGGATGTCCACAACTCCGGGCAACGACCCAAGGTCGAAGAGTTTGACGATCAGGTGTTCGCGATCCTGTCCCTGCCACGTTTCGAGCAGCGCCAGGTCGAAGTCCACCAGGTCAGTTTCTTCTGCGCCAGGAACTGTGTGCTGAGCTTCTGCGAAGGCCCGACCGATCCATTTGAGCCGGTACTGCGGCGTCTAAAGGAAGGTGGCGGAAAATTGCGTGCCCGGGGCCCGGACTACCTGCTGTATGCGCTGTTCGACACCGTCATCGACCAGGGCTTTCCGGTGCTGGAGGCGTTTGGCCTGGAGCTGGAGGACCTGGAAAACAAGATCGTCGCCAACGCGGCGGGCGATACCCTGGTGCATATTCACACCGTCAAACGCGAGCTGATCCTGTTGCGGCGCATGTTGTGGCCACAACGCGAGGTGCTCAATGCGCTGTTGCACGAAGATCGCGATCTGATCGGCGACGAGACCCAGCTCTACCTGCGCGACTGCTACGACCATACGATCCAGGTCATGGATCTGCTCGAGACCTATCGTGACATGAGTGCCAGCATGCTCGACATCTACCTGTCCAGCATCAGCAACCGGATGAACGAGACCATGCGCGTACTGACCGTGATCGCGACCATCTTTATCCCGCTGACATTCATCGTCGGCGTTTATGGCATGAACTTCGGTGGCAACGGCAAAAGCCCGTGGGCCATGCCGGAACTCGACTGGTACTACGGCTACCCGCTGGTATGGCTGCTGATGCTGGTCGTCGCCGCCGGCATGCTGATCTATTTCTGGCGCAAACGCTGGCTTTGATCGAGCGCGGCTCGCGGCCCGTCAGACAGAAAGAAAAATCTGCACAGCACGGATTTTGCGCCCGCAACAGCTGTCAAACGGATATTGCCGACACAGCTGTCAGGCGCATCGACCGTCCGGCGACCGGGCCGGCAACAACAATCAGATCATCCGCAGAGGGAAACCGCCATGATCGAACAGATACCCATCAACGAAGGCAAGCTGGTCGCGTTTCGTCTCAGCGGCAAGCTCAGCCACGCCGACTACCAGACCTTCCTGCCGCGTCTCAGTGAGTTCATCAACACGCATGGTCGCGTTTCGATGCTGCTGGAACTGGTCGACTTCGACGGTTGGGACCTGGCTGCCGCATACGACGATTTTCGTTTCGGCACAGAGCATGCAGACGCTTTCGAACGTATCGCGATTGTCGGACATGGCACGCTGCAGCGCTGGATGACGCGAATGGCCAAACCCTTTACCAGCGCCGAGATCCGGTTCTTCGAACAGGATCTGGTGGGCGATGCCTGGGACTGGCTACGCGAGAGCGACCGGCAGGACATGCTCGACCGGCGGGCACCCGACACCTACCAGCAGATCCTGGCAGCCGTGGACTTCTCCCGCCACTCGGTGCGCGTGTTGCGCCGCGCGCTGGACCTCGCAAAGCGTCACGGCAGCCAGATCAACCTGGTGCACGCGGTCGAGAGCCGCGTCCAGTATGACGATGCCTACGACCCCTTGATGGTCCTGGCGCACGATATGGATCTTGACCATGAACTGGTCGAAGCAGCGAAAAAGCGCATGCAGTCCCTGATCGCCGAGGTCGATGCCGGCGACATCCCCAATGCAGTCCTGCTGGGATCGCCGAAGTCGATGATCCTGTCGCAGGCCGAGGCACTGAACGCAGACCTGATCGTGCTCGGCACACAGGGGCATCGCGGACTCGCGCGGCTGCTGGGATCGACCGCCAGGGCGGTCACCCTGAGCGCCCGTTGTGACGTGCTCACGGTGCGAATCGGCGCCGAAGATTGAGGTGATCCGATGGATGCACAAACCTATAATGAACCCCTGATCGCGGCGCTGTTCGACACGCCGGATCGTGCTGCCCGCGTGGTCGAACAATTGATTGAGCAGGACTTTCCCATGGACCAGGTATCACTGCTGCACCGGGCCGGTGGGCATGGCGACGACTTTCTCGGCGTCAGCTACGGCGACGAAGCCGAACGAATCCGCGTGTGGAGCGAGCACGGCGCCTTGTGGGGCTCGCTGGCCGGGCTGCTCGCCGGCATCAGCGGACTGATGATCGTCCCCGGCGTTGGCGCCCTGCTGCTCGCCGGGCCGATCATCAATACGATCGCCGGCGCGGCGCTGGGTGCCGGTGTCATGGCCGGCTCGGCAGTGGCCACGCGACTCGGCATTGCTTTCCATCGACTGGGCATCCCCGAGGAAAAGCTCGAACGGCTGCACCAGGCGATCATGGACGACAAGACCCTGCTCCTGATCCACTGTGGCGAGCACAACCCGGAGGCATTGCAACGACGTCTGTTGTGGCAAGGTGCCGACAGCGTCAGCCGGTTGCCCTGAGCAACGCAGCGTGCAGGCCGCACATGTGTTCCCGCCGCTGCCAGTCCGAAGAGACGCCGGCAGACTCACTCATCGTTGATCCAACAAGGACGTCCGCCGTGCCGAACCATCGAATCCTGCGAAACGCCGTCACACTGCTAGGCATGATTGCGCTGCTCGGCGCCTGCGGTTCAGACGCCGAGCATGATGCCGTCGGGCTGCTGGAGTGGGAACGGGTCGTGCTAAGTGCCGAGGTCAGCGAACCGATCACCGCCATCCAGGTTTCGAAAGGACAGCTGGTGGAGGCCGGCCAGGCAATCCTGCAGCTGGACCCGCAGCGCTTCCAGGCGCGCCTGTCACAGGCCGCTGCGCAGCGCACCCAGGCGGCGGCACGCCTGGCCGAACTGCAGCGTGGGCCACGCGCCGAGGAGATCGAAGAGGCGCGCGCACGTCTGCGCGGTGATGACAGCGATCTGGCCAATGCCGAACTGGAATTGCAACGCGTGTCCGACCTGATCAAGCGCAAACTCGCCAGCCAGGAGGCGGTCGACAATGCCCGCACCCAGCGTGACCGCGCGCTGGCCAGTCACGATGTGTCGCGGGCTGCGTTGCAGGTGCTGTTGGCCGGCACTACCGTGGAAGAGCTGCAACAGGCGCAGGCACAGGTCGCCCAGCTCGACGCGCAGCTGGTGGGCGCCGAGCTTGACCTGAAACGGCTCACGCTGCGTGCACCACGCCCCGGTCGTATCGACGACGTGCTTTATCATCTCGGCGAGCGTCCACCCGCCGGTGCAACACTGGCCGTGCTGCTGGCCGGCGAACAACCCTATGCGCGGGTGTATGTTCCGGAACCCGTGCGTAGTCGGGTCACGCCGGGCAGTGCGGCACGCGTTTATGTCGATGGCAATGACACAGCGTTCAGTGGTCGCGTGCGCATGGTCAGTTCGGATGCGACCTTCACCCCGTATTACTCGCTGACCCAGAACGACCGGTCGCGCCTGAGCTATGTCGCCGAGGTCGTGCTCGACGATGCCGCGGCAGCGGAGCTGCCCGGCGGTGTGCCGGTGCGCGTGGATTTCTCCGCTGCCCCTCCGGCAACGCGCGGCAATGACTGAGGATGTCGCCATCCGGGCCAGCGGTCTGACCCGACGCTTCGGCTCGCTGACCGCGGTCGATCATCTCGACCTGCAGGTACCACGCCGCAGCATCTATGGCTTTCTCGGTCCCAACGGCTCCGGCAAGTCGACCACGATCCGCATGTTGTGCGGCCTGCTGACCCCCAGCGAAGGCCATGCGCAGGTGCTCGGCTACCGCGTCCCCGAACAGGCCGAGGCACTGAAGCGCAAGATCGGCTACATGACGCAGCGCTTCTCGCTGTACGAAGACCTCAGCGTGTATGAGAACCTGACGTTCGTCGCCCGCATCTATTGCCTGCCGGCCAGGCAAAGACGCCTGCGCGTCGACGCTGCCTTGCAAACCTACAACCTGACCCGACAGGCCAGGCAGTTCGCCGGCACACTCAGCGGCGGGCAGAAGCAGCGGCTGGCGCTGGCGGCGGCCACGCTGCATGAACCGGAACTGCTGTTTCTCGACGAACCGACCAGCGCGGTCGATCCGCAGACCCGACGCGATTTCTGGGAGACCCTGTTCGACCTGGTCGATGCCGGCACCACGATCCTGGTCTCGACCCATTACATGGACGAGGCCGAGCGCTGTCACCGCCTGGCCATTCTGGACAACGGCCGCGTGGTCGCCGACGACCGGCCGGATGCGCTGATGGCCGCGGTCGACGCCGCCGTGATCGAGGTCGAGGCAACGGCGTCGCGGCAGCTGCGCCAACTGTTGAAAAATGCTCCGGACGTGATCAGCGTGACCCAGCTGGGCAGCCGCCTGCGGGTGCTGGTGCGCCGCGAGCAGGCGCAGCCACAGCCATTCGTCGAGAACTTGATGCATGCAGCCGGCATCACCGGCGACGCGCGCCTAACCCATGCCAGCCTGGAAGACGTGTTCGTCATGACCACGCGCAATCCGACACAGACGCCGGAGGCAGCGACATGAACAGCTGCATCACCCGCCTGTTCGCGATTATCGGCAAGGAGGTGCAGCAGTTGCGTCGCGACCGTCTGACCTTCGGCATGATCGTCGGCATCCCGATCCTGCAGATCCTGCTGTTTGGTTATGCCATCGACACCGATGTGCGACACCTGCGCGCAGCGGTCGCCGACCAGGCGCAGACGCAGCTATCGCAGCGCCTGCTGGCCGACGCGCAGGCGACCCAGGTGATCGACATCGTCGCCAGCGTGACCACCGGCGAACAACTGCGCGTGCTGCTCGACCGTGGCGAGGTCGATCTCGGCATCCTGATTCCGGCGGATTTCGAACGCCGGCTGGCCGATCCCGATCGGGCCGCCGCGCAGCTGCTGGTCAACGGCAGCGACCCGGTGATTCTCGCCTCGGCACGCGGCCTGATCGGTCTGCCAGCACCGTCGCTGCGTGAGCCGGGCACACAGGCCAGGGTCGGCGGGCTGTTCGAGGTGCGCAATTTCTACAATCCGGAGCGACGCTCGGCGGTGTTCGTGGTGCCCGGACTGATCGGCGTGATCCTGACCATGACCATGGTGCTGTTCACGGCCGTGGCGATCGTGCGCGAACGCGAACGCGGCAACCTCGAGATGCTGATCAACACGCCGGTGCGCAGCAGCGAACTGATGATCGGCAAGATCGTGCCCTACGTGGTCATCGGCGTGATCCAGGTCAGTCTGATCCTGCTGCTGGGCAAGCTGCTGTTTCACGTGCCGCTGGCCGGCGCGCTCAGCGATGTGTACCTGGCGTCACTGGTATTCATCGCCGCCAACCTGAGCCTGGGACTGCTGATCTCGACCCTGGCCAAGACCCAGTTTCAGGCCATGCAGATGACGTTTTTCTTCTTCCTGCCGTCGATCCTGCTGTCGGGATTCATGTTCCCGTTCGACGGCATGCCGCGGGTCGCGCAGCTGTTGGCGGAGATACTGCCGTTGACCCATTTCGTGCGCCTGATTCGCGGCATCCTGCTGCGCGGTGCCGAAATCGGCCACCTGCTGCCCGAGATCTATGCCCTGCTGCTCTTCCTGCTGGTGACGCTGGCACTGGCGATACTCAGGTTCAGCAAACGCCTCGACTGACACAGCCGGCGCTATGCTTTCTCGTGCAGACCGGCAAAGCGCAACACGAATCGGGTACCCGGGTCATTGTCGGCCACCACCAGCTCGACCCCATGCAGCCGGGCCACCGCCTCGACCAGGCTCAGACCGAGGCCACTGCCGGGTGTCGAGCGACTGCTTTCCAGGCGGAAGAAGCGCTGAAAGATCTGCTTGCGCGCCGCGGGCGGAATCCCCGGGCCACTGTCGCACACCGCCAATTCGGCAATGCTGTCGGACGGTGTCGTCACGCTGACAATGATTTGTCCGTCGCGCGGTGTGTACTTGATCGCGTTGTCGAGCAGATTGGCCAACGCCTGGAACAACAGGTCGCGATCACCGGACACCTGCGCCGCGGACTCCGTGTCGACCAGCAGTGCCTGGCCACGCGCCTCGGCCAAGGGCTCGTAATACTCGGCCACATCGCTGGCCAATGCGGCGAGGTCGACGGCG
This sequence comes from uncultured Gammaproteobacteria bacterium, assembly GCA_963719025.1. GTDB lineage: Bacteria > Pseudomonadota > Gammaproteobacteria > Chromatiales > Chromatiaceae > Thiosocius. Next base: position 8,886 of record CAVRBK010000041.1, read on the forward strand.
GCGAATCCCTCGGCGCGAAAACCCGCCTCGATCCGCGCAATACGCAACAGGGCATTGAAGGTTGCCAGCAGGCCTTCGCTCTCACCCAGCGCCTGTTCCACGCTGGCTGTGTCCAGGCCGGCCGCCTGCACCTCGCCGCGCAGCGTGTCGAGCTGATTGTGCAGACGCCCGAGCGGCGTGCGCAGATCGTGCGCGATGTTGTCGGACACCCGGCGCACATCCTCCATCAGCGTCTGTATGCGATCGAGCATCTGGTTCAGCGCCGCCGCCAGGCGGTCCAGCTCATCATCGGTGCCCTGCATCGGCATGCGTCTCGACAGGTCACCCTGCATGATCTCGCCGCTGGTGCGGTTGATGGTCTCGATACGATTGGCCATGCGCCGACTGATCCACCAACCGCCCAGACCACCGAGCAGCAATGTCAGACCCAGTCCCCAGGCCAGGGTAACGACAATACGATCCTTGGCCGCATTCAACGGCGAGATATCACGTCCGACCAGCAGTTGGTAACCACCGGACAGGGCAAAGCGGCGTGCGCGTCCCTCGTGCACGGCCGCGATGTCGCTTTCGGCATTGTGCAGGCGGATATTTATCCAGCCCTGTGCATCCGCAGGCTCTGCCGGCCACCGATTCAGGTTGCCCAACAGCAGCGTTCCCGTATTGCTTGCAACGAGATAGATCGACAGCCCGGTCGGCTGCCGCGACAGGCGCTGATTGATCAGGCGCATCAGGCCATCCATACCGTTCAGGTCATAGCGTTCAGCGAGACCGTTGATTTCGGCCTCGATCAGGGCATCGGACTGACGGCTCATATAGCTGGCAGTGGACCAGTAGATGAACATCAACAGCAGCAATACGGATACGCCGAACAGCGACAGGTAGGTCAGCGCCAGACGATAGGTGAAACTGCGCAGCAGCCGCAGGCTCATCAGGGGTCGACCGCGCTGCCGGCATCACGCAGACAGTAGCCGGCACCGCGCACGGTGTGCAGCAGCGGTCGTTCCTCGCCCTTGTCCAGCTTGGCGCGCAGGCGGCTGATATGCACGTCGATGACGTTGGTCTGCGGATCGAAGTGATAGTCCCAGACACCCTCGAGCAACATGGTGCGCGTCACCACCTGACCGGCGTGCAACATCAGGTATTCGAGCAACTGATACTCGCGCGGTTGCAGCTCGATCTCTCTGCCGCTGCGCGCGCACCTTGCGCGTCAGACGATCCAGTTCGAGGTCGCCCAGGCGCAGCACCGGCTCGGCCATCTTGACCTCGCCACGCCGCAGCAGGACCTCGAGGCGTGCCTGCAATTCGACCAGCGCAAAGGGCTTGACCAGGTAGTCGTCGCCACCGGCGCGCAGACCATCGACCCGGTCGTCCAGTTCGCCGAGCGCACTCAACAGCAGCACCGGGGTATTGTTGCCGGCGCCACGCAGCGTGCGCAGCAGGGTCAGGCCATCGAGCCCCGGCAGCATGCGATCGAGCACGATTACGTCGTACGTCTGTTCGAGTGCCAGGAACAACCCCTCCTTGCCATCCGCCGCGCAATCCGGCGTATAGCCGGCCTCACGTAATCCCTTGGCGATAAAGTCCGCGGTGTTCGCATCGTCTTCGACGATCAGTACACGCATGTCGACCTCACTGCGCAGATCACGCGGGTCAGGATCACCACACTGCTCATGCCTGGTGCGGATAAAGTGGCGGCAGATCCTTGCCCGCCACATCTGACGGCGCCGGCTGCGCCTGCAGGCCATTGCCGACGGCATGCCACAGCGCATCAGCATCCCATAGTTCACCGCCCGCGCCATACAGATGTCGGTCCAACGCCAGGACCTGCTCGGCACCCACCGCGAGACGTGCGGCGAGATCCGCCAGGTTGCGCGGTGCATTGTCCGGCCACTGGATCACAGCCAGTGCGAGCAACGCGCTTGATGCCGCCGCGCCATCCTGCGCGCGGCACGCGGCTTCGAGCTCACGCAGGGCCTTGGACCGATCGGCAGCGGCAGGCCGTTTGCCTTGCCGCGGGACTGACGAAGGTGTTGTGCTTGCCGCGACGACCACGCCTGCTGCAACGGGGCCACGACGACGCAGCAGCCATACGACGACCGCTGCTGCCAACAGGGCCATCAAGGCCACTGCCCATGGCCAATACGCGGTCGGGTCGCCGTCCATCGGCGGCTGCACTGCCGCAGGCGTAGCATCGCTGGGAGTGGCAACAGGGGATGACGCACGCGGTGGCGCCTGGGCCGGCGTTTGCGGCAAGGCCGCCGACGCGGCAGAACCCTGCGCCACGTTGAGCTGCCACTCCGGCAACCCGGTCTGCGCCGCAGCATCTTTGGTCGTATCCCACCAGGCCTGGACCACACCCGGGATCGTCAGCGGACCGGACGCCGCCGGTATGTAGGTCAGCCTCTGCCGACTGATACCGACCAGGCGCTGGCCGTCGCTGTGCGTGACCTGTTCCGGCGGTTCGCGATACACCCGCAGCGGCGCGGACTCGGGCAGATCGAGCGCCGGGATCTGCGCACCACTGAGTCCGTCCGCCTCGATCGTGATGGTACGGCTGACCGGCTCGCCGGCACGCAACTGCGGCGGCGCATCGGCCCAACTGTCACGCAGGCGCACATCGGTCGCCGGCAACCAGATTGCCTGGCCGGCGGGTCGCGGCCGCACGGTCAGCTTCACCGCCGGACTCAACATACGCACGACTTTTCCGGGGTCAGAAAACATGCCAAACGGATCCTTTTGCTGGCCACCGCCGCGGAAGAACGGATCGTTGGCCAGCGGGCTGTTCTGCAAAAAGCGCTGCATCAGGCTGTTGCCGGGCTGGCGCCCCCCGCGACCGCCATCGGGATTCGCGATGCGCCCCTCGAATCGCAGCGGCGGG
>CAVRBK010000042.1:0-71593 GCA_963719025.1 uncultured Gammaproteobacteria bacterium
GTTGAGTTTCAGCTTCTGATCTGTCTTCCAGGTGATCCCACGAGAGGATCCGCTCATGGTCCGATCATGGTCGTCGCTTGCTTTTCAGGATGATGTGTGGAAGAGGCGAAGTTCTACTTTGTACAGTTTATGAGACAGTATCGCGGAATTTCAATACTACAACTTAAAATGAGCTTTTTCGAAGAAGCAGATAAAAAAAGAGAACTGCAAACCGAAAGCGACGGTCAGACGATTTAATAAAAAAGATAATTTTTTAAAAAAAGAAGAAAAAGTTTTTAAAAAAGACCCTAATAAAAGAGAATTTGTGTGCGTTATATCGTCCAGTCCGGGTTTGGATCTACGACTTCACAACCAGAATCCATTCCCGTTTCCCAGCTCACCACAAACTACTATCTCTCAACGAGCTCTCGCTAGAGAGACTATAACCGACACCCACATAAAGATTTTAGAGGAGTGGCACTCGTAACCTAGTTGTTTTTTACGTTTCTTTGTCACTGATATACCCTCAGTGTTCACTGACGACCTTGCCATGAGCAAGGAGGTTTCGAAAGTTCTTACCAGGATGGCTGACTAAAATGGCCGTTTGACTCAATGGTAAACTAACTGCGCAGCCCCCAACATAGAGTTCCCACACTAGCACTTTGACAGCTTCCACCTCAGGACAAATCACAAACTATAGATAGATGCAAAAGAAATTCGTTGAAAGTCAAAATATGATTTCAATTATGATGATTTTTCAAATTATTCAACTGTTGTTATGAAGTCCATGATGATATTCACTGGAAGAGTTATGCATGATTTATTAATAATGAGATTTTGGCACGCGCACATGTTCAAAAGCACTGTGTGCAACAAGTACACTCGACAAAGGGCCCCTGCAAATCGTCGAGACAGTCGGCCGTGAGGGATGTCAGGACACCCGAATCGACCAAAGCGCAAACTTGAGCGGGCATGGTGCCCTCAAAGCCATTAAAGTGAAAAGAAGCCGCCTCTGTAAAAACACATGAGATTCATTTATGGTGAGAGGCGTTATACTATACACTGAATGATCAATACCAAAACGTCAACAACGTACCAAGCATATCTAGCGCCCCAACCTGTGTTGGAATTTCACCCGTCATTTCATTCCGATGCAACTGTAAAAAGCTCAAATTGTCCAGGTTCCCTACTTGGGTGCCAGATCCTCCGGTAAAGGCATTGTCGTTGAGATCCAATTGACGGAGATTGGAGAGATTGTACAGCTCCTCTGGAAGGGAACCTCCAATTAGATTAAAGTTCAAGTCAATGACCTCCAAGTTTGTCAATGTACCCAGCTGTGTCGGAAGGACGCCTGAAATGACACCATTCTCCAGCAATAAGTTCTCGAGGTCGGATAGCTCCTGGAGTTCTGTGGCGAGTGAGCCCGAGAGACCGTTACGTTCTGCGTGCATATATAATAAGAGTGAGTCTGCCCATTCTTTCGGCCAAATACACGGCAGAGCCCAAGTCACATATACACGTACCAATATCAATACTCATCACTGTGCCTTCAGTTCCACACATCACCCCACCCCACATACATTCACTACTAGGAGTCAACCACGCATCGGATCCCGTGCCCGGAATGGGTTCGATTCGACACCGTGCATTCGCTGCAGCAATGTCCATTTCACTGTCAAAATCATCCGGTGCATCACACATGAGCCACCGATTTCCACGAGTTGAGTAATAAAACACGGCAAGACTGTAACGCTGCTTGAGAGTGGGATCATCGGGACATACGTAACGAGTGTCTAGATTGGTGATCCACTCCAAGGCAAGGTTTTGTGGAGATCCGGGAGTATCCAGGTCCGCTGGACTTGATACAGCACTTGCTGCGCACCCGAATCAAGAGTGCACGCACAGTTGGAGATAGGTTACACGGTTGTGTGGGTGCCATGGTCGGCGAGAGGGTTGGAACTACCGGAGGCACTGTGGGAGGCGGCACCGGAGACACCGGAGGCACTGTCGGTGGAGGTACCGGAGGCGCTGTGGGAGGCGGTACCGGAGGCACTGTTGGGCGTGGTACCGGAGGCCTTGTGGGTGGTGGCACCGGAGGCACTGTAGGAGGCTGGTACCGGAGGCACTGTGGGCGGTGGCACCGGAGGCCTTGTGGGTGGTGGCACCGGAGGACTTGTAGGAGGCGGTACCGGAGGCACTGTGGGCGGTGGCACCGGAGGCCTTGTGGGTGGTGGCACCGGAGGCCTTGTGGGTGGCGGTACCGGTGGCACTGTGGGCGGTGGAACCGGAGGACTTGTGGGTGGCGCGCGACTGCCATGGGGTGCTCGGAAGGCAGCGTAAAAACCCATCTCTCGCGCGCACTTGCCAACCTGCGGGAACGTCTGGAGGATCATCACGATGACCGATGAGACCGAAAAAATTGTGCAGCAAACCGTCACTGCGCTGGATGACCGGGCGAATGGGCTCGATGCGGCAACGCAATCGAGACTGACTCAGGCACGCTACAGCGCGCTGGCCGCCGCATACCGGCGCCCGTTCCTCAGCCGCTACGGGACCGTCCTGGGCAGTGCCACCGCGGCTGCCGTCGTCGCCGCCGTACTGTGGCTGATCCCCGCGATCGAGGCGCCCGACCCGGATGCCCTGCTGACCGAGTTCGAGATTGAGGCGATCGGTGAAGACCTCGAACTGGTCGAGGACCTCGACTTCTTCGATTGGCTGGAGACCGAGCAGGCCCGGGCCGGCAAGGCATGAGGCCGCTTCCGCTGTTCGTGCTGGGATTCAGCCTGTCCTCGACCGCAATGAGCGGCCCTGCGGAAGAGCTGCCCTCGATCGAATTGCTCGAGTACCTGGCCGAATTTGTCGAGACTGACGACGGCCGGCTGCTCGAGCCGCTGCAAGCCAATGAGCCGGCAGGCACTGTGGGAGCGGATGAGCCACCTGCCGCACCGGGAGCAACCGAATGAACACCCTCAAGCTATTGATCCTGAACGTACTGTTGCTGTATGCCGCCGCGGTGACGGCAGATTCGACAACGCCGTGGCAGGCGCTCAGCGACACCGAGCAACGCCTCCTGCAACGCCTCGAGAAACGCTGGGACGAACTGCCCGCAGAACGCCAGCGGACATTGCTGCGCGGTGTTGAACGCTGGCAGAAACTCGGCCCCGAGCAGCGCGAGACGGCGCGCAGGAATCTGCAGCGTTGGCGCGACATGTCACCGCAGCAGCGCCAGCTGTTGCGCGACCGCCTGCGCGAGTTCCGCTCCCTGCCGCCCGAACAGCGCGACCGCCTGCGCGAACGTCGCGAGTGGTTTCGCTCGCTGCCAAAGGAACGTCGCGAAAAGCTGCGCGAGCGCTGGCAATCGATGAGCCCGGCACAACGCCGCGAGGCCCGCAGGCGCTGGGTCAGGCCGGGCAACACGCCGCAGCGGCGCTGAATGTCATGACATCTGGCCCTTGAAACCCAGCGGCATTCCATGCAATAAACGAAAAAATGCGCTTCGGAGTGCCAACGTGTTTGGGCTGTCACAGCAGATACTGCGTACCGATGCATCCGGCATGCCACTGGAATGGATCAACTATCGCCAGGCGGCGCGGCTGCACTTTCTCGGCATGATCGCCTATGTCTGCGGCGAGCCGCTGTTCACTCTGCATGGCGGGATCAACGCGGTCAGCCGGCAGCGCAGCGCGGTCGAGATCAATTCGATCGTCGCAACCCATGGCAATCACCAGATGCGTTCGCGCTATGCACCGCCACTGAACAACCAGACCCTTTTCCAGCGCGACAACCATATCTGCATGTACTGCGGGGACCACTTTGGCCATCGCTCGCTGTCGCGCGATCATGTCACCCCGATCAGCCAGGGCGGGCGCAACCGCTGGAGCAACGTGGTGACCGCCTGCGTGCGCTGCAACAACCACAAGGCTGGCCGCACCCCGGAACAGGCCGGCATGCAACTGCTGGCAATCCCGTTCAAACCGACCCATGCAGAATACATTTTCCTGCAGGGCCGCAATGTACTCGCCGACCAGATGGAGTTTCTGCGCGCACACTTCCCGCGCAGCAGCCCGTTGCGCGACCGGCTTGACCTTTGCGCCGCCAGCCTGTCTTGAGGGCATCTGTAAAAATCCCGGGTGAGTTAGTGGGCGACAGCATTCGGGCTGGCAAGGCGAAGACCGCACGCGATAGCGCGCTCTTGCGAAGGCCTTCAACGCGGCGAGCGCGGATGATGTTGTGCAGGGTGCCGGTCAAGGGGTGTTAGAGGTGCCCTCGAGTCTCTGGCAGCACATCGCGGTACAGATCAGCACGCATACCGGTCGTGCGTTCAACCCCGCCCCGCCCACAGGCCTGGCCGGTGGCTGTATCAACGACGCCTTCAAACTCGCTGACGACCAGCAGACCTGGTTCGTGAAGACCAACCTGGCCAGCCGGCTCGACATGTTCGAGGCGGAGGCCGCCGGTCTTGATGCACTGGCCGACAGCCAGACGATCGGCGTCCCGCGTGCACTGTGCAGCGGCACCCGTGACGGCGTCAGCTTCATCGTGATCGAGCACATCGCGCTGGGCCGGGGCAGTGCCGCCGGCTGGCGGCTGGCCGGCGAGCAAATGGCCGCGCTACACCGCTGCACTGCCGGCGCCTTCGGCTGGGATCGCCAAAACACCATCGGCGCGACCCCACAACACAACAACCGGAACACCGACTGGATCAGCTTCTGGCGCGAACGGCGCCTTGGCTTTCAACTCGAGGAGGCGGCACGCAACGGCTATGGCGGGCACCTGCAGCAGTTGGGTGACAGGTTGCTCGAACGCTGCGATGCGCTGATCGATCATGCGCCCCCTCCCGCGCTACTGCACGGCGACCTGTGGGGCGGCAACATGGCGTTCGACGCGAACGGTTCCCCGGTGATCTACGACCCGGCCACCTATTACGGCGACCGCGAGGCTGAGATCGCCATGACCGAGTTGTTCGGCGGGTTCAGCAGCGATTTTTATGCGGCCTACCGCAATGCCTGGCCGCTCGACAGCGGCTACGCCGTGCGCAAAACCCTGTACAACCTTTACCACATCCTCAACCACCTCAACCTGTTCGGTGGCGGCTATGCAGGGCAGGCAGAGCGAATGATGGCATCGCTGCTGGCCGAATGCTGAACCGACGCCGGCAATCGCGCCGCGCCGGAACTACCGCCGGGCGTGCTCGAAACGACCCTTGCGAATGAACTGCAACACCTGGTGACGCACCTGCCGGTTGAACATCAGCAGCGAATGCGAGGTATCGATCACGATGAAATCGCGCATTTCCGGCAAGCGGGTACTGCTTACCGCCACGGCGCCATCGTCCGGACCCGGCAACAAGCGCGAAAACCAGGGCTGCAGCGACCGATTCGCCGCGATCACGCCAAGCTCTGCATCAATCCGGCCCAGGCGGTGAACAATGGCGTCGGGGCCGGTACCGAGCTGTTGTCCCACCCGGCCCATCCACCAACGGTACAGCGGCCAGCCGCGCACATGATCGGCCACCTCGCTCCCCTGGTTGGGCGGCGCCAGCATCACCACGCGGCTGCCCGGCGGCAGGGCGTGATTCTGCAGATAGGCGCGGATCAGGATGCCGCCCAGCGAATGGGTCACAACATGGATCGGAGTCCCGTCGCGGCAGGCATCTATCGCCGGTGCGACGTAGCGCCGCGACAGTTCGTCGACATCATGCGGACGGGTTGGGTATGCCTGGTTGCGCACCCGGTAACCGGCGCGGCAAAGGTCTGAGGCCAGGGGCTTCATCGAGCGCGCCGACCGCGCCATGCCATGCAGCAGGATCACCCATGCGGCTGTTTCCTGTTTGACGCTCAAGACCGCATCACCCGGGGGCTTCGCCACAGGCCTCGACATAGGCCGGGCGCAGCTTGTCTTTTTCCGCCTCACGCTGGGCATCGTCCAGGTACCGGCGCTCACCATTGTCCGCGGTCAAGTAGATTGGCCCGGGGTGGCTCAGGCGACGCCAGTGACGCTGCAGGCGCTGACACTGTAGGGCGCGCTCCTGCTCGCGCTGTGCATTGCGGTTCTCGCGCAGGTTTTTTTGTTCACGCTCGTAGGCATAGGCATCGAGCAGGCGCTGCTGCCGGGCACGCCGTTGCGCGTCATCGAGTTGCGAGGTATCCGGGCCAGTTACCCCGGTCGGCAGATCGATCCGCTTGGCGGGGCCCGGCGGTGGCTGGCGGCCGTAGTGCACCTGGCCGGCGTCATCGGTCCAGCGATACACCTCGGCCGCCAGGGCGAGGGCTGGCAGCACACACAACACCATCAGGAACAAACGCAACATCGCAATACACCGGCTGGACTCGTTGGCCCTATGATAACGGCAGTTTCCCGCCTTGCAGGCCGCGCGCATAATGCGCCGGATCAGATGCCTTCTTCTTTTGCGACAAACCGGGAGTGTTGTCGATGATCGCTGCGTCGAAGCTGGTGCGGATTGTGCTCGTGGCGCTGGCAATGCTGCCGGCCCTGGCCCATGTCGGCCCGGCACGGGCTGACGACGCCGAGCTGGCGCGCTGGTCGCTGGCCACCGAGGAGCGTCTGAAGACACTCGAAACGGCCAGGGATACCTGGGCCAGCACGCCACCGGACGACACCACCCTGGCCGACGCGCAGGAAACGGTCACCGAGCTTCGCTCGCGTGCCGAGAACTGCGTGGTCGAATTCACCGACCGTCTGGCCAGCGTGCAGGAGAAACTGAAGGCGCTTGGCCAACCCGACGAAAAGGCTGTAGGCGAGATTCGCAAGGTGCGCGAGCAGCTGGGCGTGGAACAGCAGCTTGCAGAACGCCAGCTCGCGCGCTGCAAGCTGTTGTCGCTGAGTGCCCGCGACCTGAAAGATGCCTTTGCGCAGCAACACCGTCAGCTCCTTTCGCAAGAAATGCTGAACCGCAAGAGTGACATCCTGCAGGCGTTCAAGGACACGGTGGTCAACGGCCTCGATCTCGACAAGGTACGCAGGCTGACCTTCGAGCCATGGCCGGCAGTGGCGATCGGCCTCCTCCTGGCCGGTCTGCTGCTCCCGCTGTCGTTCGCCTTGCTCAAGGCACTGCAAAAACGCTTCCCGCTGCCCGCGAAGGACGAGACCACGGCGCCCCGGCGGCGCACCATCCTGTTGCGCATGTACAAACGACGGGCGCCCTGGCTGGTCGGCCTGCTGGCCTTCGCCGCTACATTTTATGCCGGTGGCGCGGTACCGCTTGGCGTGATTGCCGCGGCACTGTTTCTGTCGGTCGGCTTCGCCCCATTGCTGCAGCTGCTGATCTGCCAGGGTCGCCTGCGCTGCAACTCGGGCATGCCGGCGCGCCTGCTGATGGATCTCCTGCTGGTTGCCGGCGCGCTGATGCTGATTGGCCCGCGCCAGTACCTGCCGGAATACGCGTTCGTATTGCTGCGCGGCCTGTTCTTTCTCGCCCTCGCCGGCAATGCCATGTGGCTGCTGCGTCGCCTGTCCGGGCGCGAGGAACTGGTCACCCTGCGCAGCATCATGCTGCCGATCTCGATCGCCCTGCTGGCCGGCCCGGTAGTCGACTGGGTCGGTTATCACAACCTTGGCGGTTTTCTCACCCTCGGCGTCTACGGCACCGGCGCCGGCATCCTGCTGGTGTGGCTGACCCTGTCGTCACTCAGTCACGTGCTGAATGCCCTCGGCGATACCGCGGACCAGAGTCAGTCGGGGCTGCGTCACTTTCTAGGCTACCAGCCGGGTGAGAAGGTCAGCGGCATCAGCTTCATGCGCTGGTTGCTGACGATCGCCGCACTGGTTGGCCTGGGCTACTGGCTCATGTTTGCCTGGCAGGTCTCGGCCTCGGACAAGGCGATCGTGCGTGACTGGGTGCAACAGGGCTTCGAGATCGGCGCAGTGCATATCGTGCCAGGCAAGCTGTTCGGTGCCATCGTGGCTTTCCTGGTGCTGTTGACGATTGCACGCTGGCTGCGTCGTCAACTCGGCGAACGCTGGCTGACCCGGACGTCGCTCGATTCAGGCGCACGCCAGTCGATCGTCGTCGCTGACCAGCTACGCGATCATCGGCCTCGCCATCATGCTCGCCCTGAGCATGGCCGGGCTGAATTTCCAGAACCTCGCGATCGTGGCCGGCGCCCTGTCGGTCGGTATCGGTTTCGGTCTGCAGAATATCGTCAACAACTTCGTATCCGGCCTGATCCTGCTGTTCGAACGCCCGGTACGCCCGGGCGACTGGGTGGTTGTCGGCGGCACCGAGGGCTATGTACGCAAGATCAGTATCCGCTACACGCTGATCCAGACATTCGACCGTGCCGATGTACTGGTGCCGAACTCGGAACTGATCTCCAACCAGGTCACCAACCTGATGCTGTCCGACAGCTTCGGCCGGGTCAACGTGCGGTCGGCGTCGCGTACGGCACGGATACCCGCAAGGTGCGCGACATACTGAACAAGGTCGCGCGCGAACACCCGATGGCGGTGCTGCATGATCCGCGGGTGTCGGCGCCGCGCGTTTATGTTCATGGGATTCGGCGACAGCTCGCTCGACTTCGAGGTGCGCTTTTTCATCGCGAACGTCGATTACAAGACTGTCGGTACGCAGCGATATCCTGTTTGCCATCGACGACGCCTTCCGCGAGGCAGGTATCGAGATTCCGTTCCCACAACGGGTCGTACCAGAAGGCCGCGCGGCGATGCGGACGGCGGCAGACAACGAAGAACGAACCTCAATGACCAACGGAGCGACGCCTGCTCGGCTGGCGTGAATGGCTGGCACTGCCCGACCTCGGCATCGGCAGGATCAAGGCCAAGGTCGATACCGGCGCCCGCACCTCCTGTCTGCATGCCTTCTACGTCGACCCGTTGCAGGCGCGACGGACGCGACCTGGGTGCGTTTCGGTGTCCACCCGGTGCAGCGCAATGACGACGAGGTACTGCATTGCGAGGCCGAGATCCTCGATCAGCGCCAGGTCACCGATTCCGGTGGCCACCGCGAGACTGCGCTATCGTCATCGAGACCCGGCTGGTGCTGCGGGACTTCGATGACTGATCGAACTGACCCTGACCAATCGCGATACCATGCGCTTTCGCATGCTGCTCGGTCGCACCGCCATGAGTGCTGGCGGCTTCTGCGTCGATCCCGTCCGCGTCCTATCTCGCAGGACGGCAAAACCGACAAATTAAGGAAGACAAAATGAAGATCGCCATCCTTTCGCGCAACCCCAAGCTGTATTCGACCCGCCGCCTGGTCGAGGCTGCCAAGCAGCGCGGCCACGAGGTCCGCGTGCTCGATGCGCTGCGCTGCTACATGAACATCACCTCGATGCGCCCGTCGATCCATTACAAGGGCGAGAACCTGACCGGCTTCGATGCCGTGATTCCGCGCATCGGCGCATCGGTCACCTTCTACGGCACCGCGGTGCTGCGCCAGTTCGAGATGATGGGCGTCTACCCGCTGAACGAGTCGGTCGCCATCACCCGCTCGCGCGACAAGCTGCGTTCGCTGCAACTGCTGGCGCGCAAGGGCATCGGCCTGCCGGTGACCGGCTTCGCCCACTCGCCCGACGACGTGCAGGACATGCTCAAGATGGTCGGCGGCGCACCGGTGGTGATCAAGCTGCTGGAAGGCACCCAGGGTATCGGCGTGGTGCTGGCCGAGACGCAAAAGGCCGCCGAGAGCGTGATCGAGGCCTTCATGGGGCTGAAGGCCAACATCCTGGTCCAGGAGTTCATCAAGGAGGCCGGCGGCGCCGATATCCGCTGCCTGGTGGTCGGCGACAAGGTGGTCGCGGCGATGAAACGCCAGGGCAAGGAGGGCGAGTTCCGCTCCAACCTGCACCGCGGCGGCTCGGCAGCGCTGATCAGGCTGACCCCCGAGGAGCGTTCGACCGCGGTGCGTGCCGCCAGCATCATGGGCCTGAACGTGTGCGGCGTGGACATCCTGCGCTCCAACCACGGGCCGGTGGTGATGGAGGTCAACTCGTCGCCCGGACTCGAGGGCATCGAGACGGCCACCGAGAAGGACGTCGCCGGGCATGATCATCGAGTTCATCGAAAAGAATCACCAACCCAACAAGACCGCGTACCCGCGGCAAAGGCTGACATGGCGCACGCAGAACGTGCCGGTTCGAGATCGGCGAGACGTCGGTCGCCGCCGGCAGCGCGCAGGTCGGTCAACCTGACGCTGCCCGGGCCTGTACACCAACGACCCGGTAAGCGATGCCGGTGCACGTGGTGCATGGCGATCACGACGGCCCGGTGCTGTTCGTCAGCGCCGCGGTACACGGCGACGAGATCAACGGCGTCGAGATCATTCGCCGCCTGCTGCGCATGCCGCAGCTCAAACGCCTGCGCGGCACCCTGCTGGCCGTCCCGATCGTCAACGTGTTCGGCTTCCACAACCGTTCGCGCTACCTGCCCGACCGGCGCGATCTCAACCGCAGCTTTCCGGGCAGCGAGAGCGGGTCGCTGGCGGCACGCCTGGCGCATGTGTTCATGACCGAGGTCGTGACCCGCGCGGACCTCGGGCATCGACCTGCATACCGCGGCCATTCATCGCGACAACCTGCCGCAGATCCGCGCCGACATCAACGATCCGGTCCTCGAACCGCTGGCCAGGGCGTTCAGCGCACCGGTGCTGCTGCATTCGGCCGCCCCGCCCGGCTCGCTGCGCGGCTCGGCGGCCGAGATCGGCGTCCCGGTCATGGTCTACGAGGCCGGCGAGGCCCTGCGCTTCGAGGAGATGTCGCATCCAGATCGGCGTGCGCGGCGTGGTCAATGTGCTGCGCCAGCTGTCCATGCTGCCGCCGGTCAAACGCAACCCGAGCAAGCCCAGCGCCGATCCTGCGCTCGAGCAGCTGGCAACGCGCACCGCAGAGCGGCATCCTGCGTGCCCAGGCAAGCACTCGGCGCCCTGGTCAGCAAGGGCGATACACTGGCAATGGTCAGCCGACCCGAGCCGGCGATTCCGAGATCCCGCATCGCGGCACCGTTCGACGGCGTGGTGATCGGCCGCGCCAACCTGCCACTGGTGTTCGAAGGCGAGGCCGCTGTTCCACGTCGGCCGCACCCGCCAGACCTCGCTGCTCGAACAGCACCTCGATGCCATGCAGGATGGCTCCGACGATCACACCACCGGAGATGATCGAAGAACCGCCGATCGTCTGAGCCAGCCCCGATCGCCACCATCCCCACGGCAGTCCACAGTAACGCCAGGCATGAAAAAGGGCGCCCGGAGGCGCCCTGTTCAGGTAAGGATACCTGGGTGGATCAGGCGCCTGATCCACGTGCCCCGGTGAACTCGGGATAGGCTTCCATACCGCACTCGGACAGGTCCACACCTTCGTACTCTTCTTCTTCGCGTGACCCGGATGCCCATGATCGCCTTGATCACCAGCCAGACCACGAAGCTGACGCCGAAGACCCAGACGAAGATGGTGCCAGCACCGACCAGCTGGCCGAGGAAGCTGGTACCCTCGTTGGTCAGCGGCACCGCCATCAGGCCCCAGAAACCGACCACACCGTGCACCGAGATGGCACCGACCGGATCGTCGATCTTCATCTTGTCCAGGGTCAGGATGGAGAACACCACCAGCACACCACCGACGGCACCGATCAGGGTCGCTGACAGCGGCGTCGGCGTGGACGGCTCGGCGGTGATCGCCACCAGGCCGGCCAGGGCGCCGTTCAGCGCCATGGTCAGGTCGGCCTTGCCGAACAGCAGGCGGGCGACGATCAGGGCCGCGACCAGGCCGCCGGCAGCCGCCGCGTTGGTGTTCAGGAACACCATGGCGACCGCGTTGGCGTTGGCGATGTCGCCGAGCTTCAGCACCGAACCGCCGTTGAAGCCGAACCAGCCCATCCACAGGATGAAGGTACCCAGCGTGGCCAGCGGCAGGTTGGCACCGGGGATCGCGTTGACCCGACCATCGGCGCTGTACTTGCCTTTGCGCGGACCGAGCAGCAGGACACCGGCCAGCGCGGCAGCCGCACCCGCCATGTGCACGATGCCGGAGCCGGCGAAGTCGGAGAAGCCGAAGTCATCGCCCAGGCTGTACAGACCGAACACGGACTCGCCGCCCCAGGTCCAGCTGCCTTCCATCGGGTAGATGAAGCCGGTCATGACCACGGCGAACAGCAGGAAGGCCCAGAGCTTCATGCGCTCGGCCACGGCACCGGAGACGATCGACATGGCGGTGGCGACGAACACCACCTGGAAGAAGAAGTCAGAGGCGCCCGAGTAGACCGAGTCGCCGCCGAAACCGTCTTCGGCGGACGCCTTGAAGTCGCGTCAGTCACCGCGTCTGCGTCCACCTCGGCGATGCCGCTGAGGAAGTAGTCGCCGCCGTACATGATGGCGTAACCGCACACCAGGTACATGATGCAGGCCACGGCAAACAGCGCGACGTTCTTGGTCAGGATCTCGGTCGTGTTCTTGGAGCGGACCAGACCGGCTTCGAGCATGGCGAAACCTGCCGCCATCCACATAACCAGTGCGCCACAGACCAGGAAATAGAACGTATCCATGGCGTACTGGAGTTCGAAAATGTTGTTTTCCATTGGAAATCTCCAGCCGGATTACAAGGGCTTCCGGACCGGACTCACCGGTACGGATACGGATGACCTGGCTCAGCTCGTAGACGAAGATCTTGCCGTCGCCGATCTTGCCGGTCTTGGCGGCGGCGCTGATCGCCTCGATGACCGCGATCCAGCTGGTCGTCGTCGATCGCGATCTCGACCTTGATCTTGGGCAGGAAATCGACGACGTACTCGGCGCCGCGATACAGTTCGGTATGGCCTTTCTGACGACCGAAGCCCTTGACTTCGGTCACGGTGATGCCCGTCACGCCGATGTCCGACAGGGCTTCGCGCACGTCATCCAGCTTGAAGGGCTTGATGATGGCTGCAACCAGTTTCATTTGTACTTCTCCTAAACTTTGGAACGAGCCGGCACTCAGGCGAGTGCCGGCAGGCGTTTCAGAATGTTGGATCACTCGAAGCTCTTACCCCAGGAAACGAACACCTTCGCATCGTCGTCGCCGACTTTCCTCGTCAGCGGCCGGAGACCGAGAAGGTGAAGTCGCCGATATTCACCGACGCTCTTGCCGACGTCGAGCTGGTAGTGCGCGTAAGACGTATCGGTAGTGGCAACGCCGTCATCGTCGAAATCGAAGTAACCGACGGTGCCGCCAACCGTCCAGGTCGGTGCAATATCAATAGCTGGCACCGACGTGGTAGTAGATGTCGCCATCGATGAAGGTTTCGTTACCGTCGTATCGGCGACTTCGGAGTCGACGATGTAGTTGATGCCGGCGGTCACAGGACCGAAGCTCAGGCTACCGTAGATCTCGGTGAAGTTGAGGTCATCGCCACCCGGGTAGGCGTAGTAGATGACGCCGACGTCGTAGCCAACGCCACTTACTTCGTTGGCGAAGCCGCCGTACAGATCGACCTCGGCAGTCGTGTCATCGCCGAATTCGACGTTCGATGCCCAGGTGCCGACGTAGAAGCCGCTTTCATGGGCGTAATCGAGACCACCGGAGAAGGCCGCATCGTCGTCGGTCTGGGTAACACCGCGCCAGACGTAGTTGCTGGTTGCGCCAATGTTGGCGGACAATTCGGCTGCGGCGGAACCCGAGATGACGAGTGCGCCGACGGCGATGGCAATTTTATTGAGTTTCATTTGAATGACTCCCTATAGAGTAGTTCGTTAATTTTTCAGTTCACTGCTAGACGAGCGACTGGCGTCAGTAAAGCAGAACTCGTGCCAATTGTCGTTTTTTGTTGCGTTTTCATTACTTTAGACAGCGAGCTGTTGGATTTAAGCAACAACTTATGCACCAACATAGCCCCGCTCGAGCAAGGATGCACCAATTTGATGCACCAAAGTTGTGCACACGACCTCCCTGGACAAGGCGTTCGTGCTTTCCTAACCTGCACCGACCCAATCCCTGCACCCAGATTGACGAGGGCGCCATGCTCGATCCAAAGTTGTTCGATGATCTTTCCAAGCGCGTTGCCGACAGCATGCCGCGTGGTTTCCAGGTGCTGCAGAACGATCTGCAGCGCAACGTGCGGGCCGGACTCGAATCCGCGCTGGGCAAACTGAACCTGGTCACCCGGGAAGAGTTCGAGGTGCAGCAGGCCGTGCTGGCGCGTACCCGGGAAAAGCTCAAGGTGCTGGAAGCGCGCATCACGGCGCTCGAGGGAACTGACGGGAAATGAATGACCACTTTCAGGCTTGGTCGATCTTGCTGGCCGGCCTGCAGACGCGACGCAATCAGGCCTGTTTTGCTAATCTCTCTGCACCCCAGTCGTATCCCGAGTGAATATCCGATGCCGTACCCAGAGCCAAAAGCCTTTACCCGCCTTCCCCAGGTCCTTCTCCTGTCGCTACTGCTGATCACGCCAGCGGCCCACGCGGCAGAAGAGACCCAGCAAAGTCGCGATATCGCGGCCCTCAGGCAGCAGTTGCAGGACCTGCAGGTCCGGGTCCAGAAACTGGAGCGCGAGGTGGAACAGGGCGTACCCGTGAACATTGCGCGCAAGGTGCAGCCGGCGCCCGGCGGATGGCGCAAAGCGGCCAACTGGAAGCGTCTCGACAGTGGCATGACCCGTTATCAGGTGGTCGAGTTTCTTGGCGAGCCCGACAGCCGGAAAACGGTCAAGAAGTTTGAATTCTGGTACTACGGCGATGGCAAGGTCAGCCTCTATCTGCGGCGCCTGAAGAACTGGGAAACCCCGAGCGGTCTCGATCCGCAATAACGCGCCGCTGCGGTCCACTGGCCCGATAGACCTTGATTGGGCTTGACTGGCCACCGGTGCGGGCGATTGACGCAGGGCTCACTGATACCGGCAGGACGCCGGTCCTTTTGACAACAGACAGGCAGGGAAGCATGTCACTCGCAACCACCTTCTGCCGGGCAGCGCTCGGCATCGACGCGCCACTGGTCAGGGTCGAGACCCACCTGGCCAATGGCCTGCCGGCCTTCAATATCGTCGGCCTGCCGGAAAAGGCCGTGCAGGAAAGCCGCGACCGGGTGCGCAGCGCACTGCTCAACAGCGGCTTCGATTTTCCGGCACGCCGCATCACGGTCAACCTGGCACCGGCCGACCTGCCCAAGCAGGGCAGCCGCTTCGACCTGGCGATCGCCGTCGGCATCCTGATCGCCAGCGGCCAGCTGCCGGAGGATGCCGCACGGGCTACGAACTGATCGGTGAACTGAGTCTGGCGGGGGCGCTGCGCCCGGTCGGCGGCATACTGCCGATCGCGCATCGCCGCGACGCGACCGCGAGTGCCGACTGGCGTTGCCCAGTGCAAACCTCGACGAGGCAAGACTGGTCAGCGGCCTGCACGATCTACCCGGTCGATCACCTGCTCAGGCCTGACCGCCCACCTGCGGCGGACAGTCAGCATACGCGCCGTCGGACGGCGGCACGCCTGAACCGGCGCCGATCGACCCAGCTCGCCGATCTGGCCGACGTGTGCGGCCAGGCGCAGGCCAGGCGGGCGCTCGAGATCGCCGCCGCCGGCCGCCACAACCTGCTGATGATGGGCCCGCCGGGCAGCGGCAAGTCGATGCTGGCCAGCCGCCTGCCCGGCATCCTGCCGCCGATGGACGAACGACGAGGCCCTGCAGAGCGCGGCGATCCGCTCGGTCGCCGGCCTGCCCTTCGACCACGGCAGCTGGCGCCAGCGCCCGTTTCGCACACCCGCACCACACCGCCTCCGGCGTCGCCCTGGTCGGCGGCGGCAGCACACCCAAGCCCGGCGAGATCTCGCTGGCCCACCACGGCGTGCTGTTTCTCGACGAGCTGCCCGAGTTCGCCGGCAGTGTGCTGGAGGTGCTGCGCGAGCCGCTGGAAACCGGCCGGATCCTGATCTCGCGCGCCGCGCGCCAGGCCGAGTTTCCGGCCGACTTCCAGCTGATCGCGGCGATGAACCCCTGCCCGTGCGGCTATGCGAACGACCCCCGGCGGGCCTGTGCCGCTGCGGTCCCGAGCAGGCGGCACGCTACCAGCGACGTATCTCCGGCCCGCTGCGCGACCGTATCGACATCCAGATCGAGGTGCCGGCACTGCCGCACGACCAACTGCTCGACGGTCTGGACGGCCAGGCCGAGACCAGCGCGCAGGTGCGCCAGCGGGTCGAACAGGCCTGGGACCGGCAACAGCGGCGCCAGGCCGTGGCAATGCCCGACTCGGCCTGCAGGGCATGAAGCGGCACTGCCGCCTGCCGTCCGGCGGCGAGCGCTTCCTCAGCGATGCGATCGAGCGGCTCGGCCTGTCGGCGCGCGCCTTTCATCGCATCCTTCGGGTCGCCAGAACCATCGCCGACCTGGCGGACAGCGAGCACATCGACACCACCCACCTGACCGAGGCGATCGGCTACCGCCGGCTTGATCGCGCCTGAGGCTGTCCGGCAACCAGCAGGATATAATCCCCGGTCCAGCCGCTTCTCACCCTCTCATCTGTCTCCATGCTGCAGTTCGACAACGTTTCCCTGCGCCGCGGCCCACGCCTGCTGTTCGAGCGCGCCACCTTCCAGATCCACCCGGGCCAGAAGGTCGGCCTGACCGGCGCCAACGGCACCGGCAAGTCGAGCCTGTTCGCCATGATCCTGGGCACGCTGGGCAGCGACGCGGGCGACATCAGCCGCCCGGCCAACTGGGTGATCGCCCACGTCGCCCAGGAGATCGCCGGCCACCCGCCAGGCCGCGATCGAGTACGTGCTCGACGGCGACACCGGCCTGCGTGAACTGCAGCGCCGGCTGGCCGACGCCGAGTCACAGGGCAACGGCGAACAGATCGCCCAGCTGCACGCCGATCTCGAGCATATCGGCGGCTACCAGGCGAACAGCCGCGCCGCACAGCTGATGGCGGGCCTGGGTTTCAGGCCGGGCGACGAGACAACGCCCGCTGGCGATTTCTCCGGCGGCTGGCGCATGCGCCTGAATCTGGCGCGGGCGCTGATGTGCCGCTCGGACCTGCTGCTGCTCGACGAGCCGACCAACCACCTCGACCTGGACGCGGTGATCTGGCTCGAGAACTGGCTGAAGCAGTACCGCGGCACGCTGTTGCTGATCTCGCACGACCGCGATTTTCTCGACAGCGTGTGCAACCAGATCCTGCACATCGAACAGACAGCGCGCGACGCTGTACAGCGGCAACTACAGCGCCTTCGAGCGCGTGCGCGCCGAGCAGCTCGCCAACCAGCAGGCCGCCTTCGACAAGCAGCAGCGCGAGATCGCGCACATGCACAGCTTCGTCGAGCGCTTCCGCGCCAAGGCGACCAAGGCGCGCCAGGCGCAGAGCCGGATCAAGGCGCTCGAGCGCATGGAGCTGATCGCGCCGGCGCACGTCGACTCACCGTTCCATTTCAGCTTCAAACCGCCGGCACAAGAACCCGCACCCGCTGCTGACGCTGGACAACTGCGCGGCCGGCTACGCCGGCACCACGATCCTGCGACAGGCCCGGCTGGTCCTGACACCGGGTGACCGGATCGGCCTGCTCGGCCCCAACGGCGCCGGCAAGTCGACCCTGATCAAGCTGCTGGCCGGCGAGCTGGCACCGCATGCGCGGCGAGCGCAGCGCCGCGCAGGACCTGAAGATCGGCTACTTCGCGCAGCACCAGCTCGAACAGCTGCACCCGGAACACAGCCCGCTCGAACACCTGCAGCAGCTCGACCGCGAGGCCAGCGAGCAGGCCGCTGCGCGACTACCTCGGCGGCTTCGGCTTCACCGGCGACAAGGCGCTGGAAAAGGTCGCGCCCTTCTCCGGCGGCGAGAAGTCGCGCCTGGTGCTGGCCCTGCTGGTCTACCAGCGTCCCAACCTGCTGCTGCTCGACGAACCGACCAACCACCTCGACCTGGAGATGCGCCAGGCCCTGGCCACCGCGCTGCAGGATTTCGACGGCGCCATGGTGATCGTCTCGCACGATCGCCACCTGCTGCGCGTGACCTGCGACCAGCTGCTGCTGGTGCACAGCGGGCGGGTCGACGAGTTCGCCGACGAACTCGATGCCTACCCGGCCTGGCTGACCGCGCATAACCGTGCCGACGCGCCGGCCAAGGTGTCTGGCGGCGGCGAGGACTCGGCCGAGCAGCGGCGCGAGCGCAAGCGCGCCGAGGCCGAAAAGCGCAAGGCGCTGCAGCCGCTCAGGCGCGCCGTAGAGCGCGCCGAGGCGCTGCTGGAGAAACTGCAGACCGAGCGCGGACGGCTGGAGGCCGAGCTGGCCGACAACAGGCTTTACGAGGCCGCCGCCAAGGATCGTCTGCAGACCCTGCTGCTACGCAAGGGGGAACTGGATTCGCAGATCGATGCCACCGAGGAACAGTGGATGAACGCTGCCGAGGCGCTGGAGCAGGCAACCCGGTCGAACTGAGCGGGGACACGGGCAAGTCCGTTATACTTTGAGTGAGGAAATGTTGTATCCAGGGAAGTAACGGAAATGGACAAGCGTTATACCGTGCAGTTTTTCGGCACGGCGGCCGAGGGCGAGCGCCGCCTTGAGGTCATGCGCGAGGTGCAGCGCCTGCTCAAACTCGATACGCGGCAGCTGATCGCGTTGTTTGACGCATCGGATGGCGTCACCCTGCTCAACTCAGACAACCGCGAGCAGGCCGACAGGATGGTCCGCTCCCTGACCTATTTCGGCGCCCGCTGCCGCCTGAAAGATGCCGAGGCGACCGAGACGCCGGACT
The DNA here is from genome assembly GCA_963719025.1 of uncultured Gammaproteobacteria bacterium. GTDB lineage: Bacteria > Pseudomonadota > Gammaproteobacteria > Chromatiales > Chromatiaceae > Thiosocius. Next base: position 18,671 of record CAVRBK010000042.1, read on the forward strand.
GGGCGAGTTGGGAGCTGGTCGACAAAAACGCCGAACAGGTTCATATCTTTCACTGCCGCGCCTGCGGCCACAGCATTCGACTACCGGTCCAGCAGGCCCTGCCGACAACCTGCCCGGAATGTGGCGTGGTCGCGGCCAAGTACGACCAGGTAGCGCAAAAAAAGCGCGAACGCGAGCGCATCAGGCAACGTATTCTGGCGGCCGAGCAGGCCAAGGCTGAAAAAGCCGGCCTGCGCGCACAGCAGGCGCGCGAAGACGCCCTGCGCAAACAGATCGAGGCCGAGGTGCGGCGCGAACTCGGCCTGCGCTATCGCCTCAACGCGCCGTGGAAATCGATCGCCGCCGCGGCGCTGTTGATCGCGGTGGGTGCCGCCGGTATGGGCACCTGGCTGAACATGCCCGATGCGGCCCTGCCCGGGGTGGTAACCGCCGACGCGGGCAACCGCGAATCCACCCATGTCTACCGTGACCTCGAACCGCAACAGACCCTGTACCTGGCCGACCGCCTGGTGCAACAGATCACGGAACCCACCCCGGGTGACAACGCCAGGGAACCCGACGGCTCGGCTGTGGCAGCTCAGGATCCCGAGCCATGGCTGAACGCGCCAGCAACCGCGGCGGGCCGCGCGCTGCCCCACCCCGACGCCTCCGCCAACACCGCGTTGGTCGCCGGCAAGGCAGGCCGAACGATCGACGAGACGGTCGCCTTCTGGCTACGCACCAGCACCTCCGGCGCGTTGCACGCGCAGCGGGTGAGCCATCTGGCCAAGGCGCTGACGGATCAGGGACGTTTCGTCGAGGCGCTCGAGGCATCCGAACTGGCCGCCAGCGCGCCGCAACGACTGATGTTGCTGCGAGCGATCGTTTCCAGCGACCTGCCGACGGCGGATGCCGCGGTCGCACAACACCTGCAGCAAACCCAGGCAATGCGTCGCGAACAGCCGGTCATGCAGCGACTGGTCGACCTCATGGTGCTTGATCAACTGGCACGGGCCGATCGCCAGCCAGGTGGCGCGCGGCTGACCAGGGCGGCGGTGTTTGACCTGCTCGATGCCCGGCAGGTAACGCCGGTCGATGCGATTGCCGTTTACGCACTGCTCGCGATGAATGCCGACAGGCTGCAGTATGACCGCACGGCCAGCGACTGGTTTGCCGCGGCCAATGCCCTGTTGCGCGACCTGCCCGGCGCCGAACAGCGACTGTCTGCCCTCGCCCATCTGGCTGTCGCCTACCAGGCCAGGGGCGATGCCGAGACCGCCCGAGCTATCGCCAAACGCATCCGTACCATCATGTTGAGTGTCGGCGAGCAGGGGCAACTGACCGACGGGCTGGCGACAACGCTGAGCGATGCCTTTGCCGAGCTGCAGCTTTTCGACCAGGCGGTCGAGGCCGCAGACCTCGGCGCAGGCTCAACGCTGGCCAGCCAGCTGAGGCGGGCCGAACTGGCGACCCTGTTGGCCGGTCGCGGACAACGTTTCGCCGCCCGCGGGATTATCGCCACCCTCAGCGACCGGGCCGCCCGGGCCCGCAGCCGGGCACAGTGCGCGGCCATCGCCGGGTTGCAGGGAGATCGGCTCGAAGCCATGCGCATGATCGCGCGCAGCACGGCCGACACGCGCGGCCTGCCGTCGCTGCTCTCGCAGGCCATCCTCAGCGACCTGCCAAGCGAGCTGATGGCCGAATCCAGCGATTTCGCGACCGGTGAAACAACAGGCACTCTCCGCGGGGCTGCCAGCGCGCAGGCGGCCTCGCGCCTTGCGAAACTGGTCAGCAACAGCCGGAACTGGCAGCACCTGATGGCAGCCGTGGTGCGGGAGCGCGCTGGCGGGAACGATCCGGGCACCCACCCGCCGATCCGCGAGCAACTGGCATCCCTGCAGCGCGCTCACCACGAGGTCGCCTCGCTGCAGTGAATGCGCGGCCGCAGTCGACCGGCTTGATCGCGCGCGCAGGCGATATCGCTTGAGCATGCCGCGGCCGCGGCCCAGAATCGACAGCGTACGTTCCAATCGGGCATCTTCGTCATGTCATTACGCCAACTCTGCCAGATCCTCTTTTCCCTGACCCTCGGGTTTGCCGGCAGCGTGTCGGCCGCAGAGGTCGTGGTCAGCGAACAGGCCAGATTCCGCGTCGAAACCGTTGCCGAGGGTCTCGAACATCCCTGGTCGGTCGCGTTTCTGCCCGGCGGTGGTTACCTCGTAACCGAGCGTCCCGGCCGCCTGCGCATGATCGATGCCAACGGCGAGTTGCTCGCGAGGCCGGTCGGCGGACTGCCGGCGATCCGGGCACACGGCCAGGGCGGTCTGCTCGACGTGGTCCTGCACCCGGGGTTCGTCGAAAACCGCTGGGTGTACATCAGCTATGCCGAGGCCGGTGATGACGGCTTTGGTACCGCGGTGGCACGCGGGCGCCTGCGCGACGGCCGCCTGCACGACACGCAGGTGGTGTTCCGTATGACGCCCAAATCCACGCGCGGTCACCACTTTGGCTCGCGCCTGGTATTCGACCGCGAGGGTTACCTGTATATCACCCTCGGCGATCGCGGCGATCGCCCGCGCGCGCAGGACCTGAACGACCATGCCGGTTCGGTGATCCGTCTGCACGATGACGGTCGGATACCCGCCGACAATCCCTTCGTCGATCGCAGCGACGTGAAACCGGAGATCTTCAGTTACGGACACCGCAATATACAGGGTGCCACGCTGCATCCCCGGAGCGGTCGCCTGTGGACCCACGAACACGGACCGCAGGGCGGCGACGAGATCAACCTGCCACGGGCCGGCATCAATCACGGCTGGCCGGTCATCACCTATGGCGTGAACTACGGCAGCGGCACCCCGATTGGCGAAGGCACGCACAAACCAGGCATGGCCCAGCCGCTGTATTACTGGGTGCCGTCGATCGCCCCATCCGGCATGGCGTTCTATGATGGCGCCGCATTCCCTGGCTGGCAGGGCGATCTGTTTGTCGGCTCGCTGAAGTTCCGCCTGCTGGTTCGACTCGAACTCGACGATGAAGATGTTGTGCACGAAGAGCGGATGCTGCAGGGCGATGTCGGTCGCATCCGTGATGTCCGCCAGGGCCCTGACGGCCTTCTTTATCTGCTGACCGATGCAGACAACGGCGCCTTGCTGCGCCTTGTCCCGGTCAATTGACGGCAAGGCCATGCTGCACATAAGCAACACGCTCTCACTGCAGGACGACGAACTCGACTGGCAGGCCATCCGTGCCCAGGGCGCCGGTGGCCAGAACGTCAACAAGGTCTCGTCGGCCCTGCACCTGCGTTTTGATATCGCCCGCTCATCGCTGCCCGATGCGATCAAACAACGCCTGTTGGCCTCACAGGATCAGCGGATCACCAAGGACGGCATTCTGGTGATCAAGGCGCAACGTTTCCGCACCCAGGAAAAGAACCGCGCGGATGCCATCGAACGGCTGCGCGAGATGATCGTCGCGGCCGGCCGGGTCGCGAAGAAGCGCCGGCCGACCAAGCCAAGCCGGTCTTCGCAGAGTAAACGCATGGATCGCAAGACCCAGCATGGGCGATTGAAGAAACTGCGACGCAGCCTCGACGACTGAAAGACGGCTGAACGACGGCTGAACGACTACTGGCCGCCATACAGCCGGTGCACAGCATCGATCAGTATCCCCAGCGATATCACCCAAAGCGCCGCGCGCAGCATGCCCCGGTAGGTCTCCATCTCGACCTTCTTGCGCAGTCGGATACCGAGCCAAAGGGCAGCGAGGATCAACGGCAGCGCCAGCAGTGCCAGCGATACCGTGTCGAACGAAAACGCACCCTGGCTGACGAAGCCGAGTATCTGACCGGACTTGCTGGTGATAAAGCTGAGATTGAAGGTCGCCACCATCAACGCCGCGGGCATCTGGGTGTACAGCGCGAAAGCAACAACCAATGGTGCAAAGATGTTGACCACACCGGCCAACAGGCCAAGCAACAGTCCGAACAGGGCCATGCCCCACTTCGGCACCCGCACCGGGCGCTCGCCACGATGCAGATGGTCACTGACCAGGTAAGCGATCATCACGATCGCCAGCAGCAGACGAAACGGTTCCGGATCGACCTGCAACAGGATCTGGGTACCGATGAAACTGCCGACAATGGTGAAGGCCGGGATCGGCCAGTAATCGCGCAGGGCGGCACGCCAATGCGTTTCCGACAGGATGCTGACCAGGTTGATCGATACCGTCGGCACCAGGGTCAACAGGATGGCCGTTCGCAGGTCGAAGCCAAACGCCAGCAGCGGTGTTGCCAGCAGTGGGAAGCCGAATCCGAAGGCGCCGTGAACGAACGCGGCCAGCAGGCTGACGAGTACGAAAAGCAGTTCGCTATTCATCCAGCAGGCAACACGGTTTGGGACCGACCAGGCACACCATCCGACGAGCCTAACCGATCCACAACGACAACATCATTGGAAATAGCGCGAAGGTATTTCCTATTTTGTCAGGGCTGCAAAAAACCACCAAAAAGCGGCTAAGCTAAAAAGAAACGCCGAGACAAACAGCGAAAACTATAAAAGGTCAACTGTATGTCTGTTACGTTTGAGAGCGCTACGCAAACGGATCGCCGCGGCAAGACGCCGCCGGTTCCACCTGACCTCGAATCCCTGCTCAATCAGGATCAAAGGAACGCCCTGCGCAACATCGAAAACTTCGGATGGCAACTCGCCTTCGTTCGTCGACCGATGTTCGAGGCACCGTTGGTTGTCGTCGCCAGTCCCGACCAGCAGCGCTACGCGACCCTGGAAATCGATGGTGAGGTCAACATGGAACCGCAGCTGATACTGCGCCACTGAGCGGAAAATCAGCCGAGCCCCGGCGGAACGCCGGATCAGTCTTCTTTCAGCCGGGCCTGAATGCCCTCGACACCCAGCTCCCTGAGACGCGCCACGTTGCGCTCCGGGATCTTCTCCGGGTCCGGATACGCCTGCAGCGCGGCCGCCAGTTCGGCCTCACGGATCAGGTGAAACATCGGAAAGGGCGATCTGTTGCTGAAGTTTGCCGGGTCATCGGCTGGCGCGTCGTCAAAACAATACGCCGGATGAAAGCTCGCCAACTGCACCATGCCGGCAAAGCCGCCATGTTCGATCGCCTGCTCGAGCATCTCCAGTACATCGAGATAGTCATCGAAGGACGCCAGGCCCTGCGGCACGATCAACAGCGCCGTCTCCTGCTCCCCGACGGGCGCAAGCAGCAGGCCCTCCAGGGTCTTGACGAAGGCCTGGTAGACAGCCTCATCGTCGCCCGTTTCGCACACGGTATAGGCAATGCGCCCGGCACTGAACGGCGCCGCGGCGAACGGACACAGGCCCAGACCGATCACGATCCGCTGCAACCAGTGCCGGGTGTCGGCGACGACGTCTTCGCTGGAGATCATTCGAGCACCTCGACCGGCATTCCCACCCTGAGTTCACCCTCACCATCCTGAATCAGGTTCTGGCCGAAGTAGATCTTGTTGTTGCGTTTTCGATAGGTCATCAGGGTACGCAGCGGCTCTGCCGCGCGCTCGGCAGTCGCGGGATCGATGGTCGGGATGATGCAACGCGAGCACGGCTTGACCACGCGAAAGATCAGATCGCCGATGCGGATACGTCGCCAGTCGTCCTCGGCATACGGCGCACAACCGTCGACCACCAGGTTCGGTCGAAAACGCAACATCTCGACAGGCTGATCGAGACGGCCGTTGAGATCATCCAGCGAGGCCTGCGAGATCAGCAGGAAAGGAAAGCCATCGGCGAACCCGACCTGATCGCCCTGCGCCGCATAGTCGGCATCGACCGCCCTGGTTCGGTCTGCCGGAAAACGTACCAGCCGGCAGGGCTGCTGCAGGAATTCGCTGAGCCAGGCATCCGCCAGGGGATCGACCCGGCGCGCCGCGACACTGTCGTGCCAGACGGTCACCTGAACAGGCTCGCTGCCATCGTCGCGCACCTGCAGACTCGGGCATGCCGGGGGCCTGCAGGCGCAGCACACCATCGGCCGACAGCCCGGTGTCGACCAGGCACATCCGCGGCTGCTGACGCTGGGTCAGGAAGCGCCCCTGCCGCGTCGACCACCATCCACTCGCGATCAAAAAGAAAGCCTTTGCCGCCCACCTCGAGACCTTCGAAAGAGGCGCCGCGCAATGATTTGACCGGATAGCGGTACATGGCCTGCAGGGTTTCGCCCGTCATCACTTTTCTCCTCAACTTTTGAACCCGACGGCCGCTGATCTTCGTTGACCAGAAACACCCACGGAGACGCCATGGAACTCGCCCCGTATCTTCGCCTCATGGTACAGCGCAACGGCTCGGACCTGTATTTCAGTACGGGCGCCTGTCCCCACGTCAAGATAAACGGCCAGACGGCGGCGATCGGCGAGACCAAGCTTGAGCAGGGTGTCGTGTCGCAACTCGCCTATTCGATCATGAGCGACGAGCAGATCCGTGAGTTCGAGGCGACCATGGAGTGCAACCTGGCCATCTCGGTCGCATCACTGGGCCGCTTCCGCGTCAACGTGTTTCGCCAGCGCGGCGATACCTCGATGGTGATCCGCTATATCAAGGGCGAGATCCCGAGCATCGAGGAACTGAACCTGCCGCAGACCCTGAAGAATCTGATCATGGAAAAGCGCGGACTGATCCTGGTGGTCGGCTCCACCGGCTCGGGCAAGTCCACCACCCTCGCCTCGATGATCGACTACCGCAACGAGAACACCACCGGCCACATCCTGACGATCGAGGACCCGATCGAGTTTCTGCACCCGCACAAGAAATCGGTGGTCAACCAGCGCGAGATCGGTCTCGACTCGATGAGCTACGAAAACGCGCTGAAAAACGCCATGCGCGAGGCACCGGATGTGATTCTGATCGGTGAGATCCGCGATGCCGCCACCATGCAGCACGCCATCGCCTACGCCGAGACCGGCCACCTCTGCCTGTCGACCCTGCACGCCAACAATGCCAACCAGGCGCTCGACCGCATCATCAACTTCTTCCCCGACAGCGCCCATCGGCAGCTGTACAACGATCTGTCGCTGAACCTGAAGTCGGTGGTCTCGCAACGCCTGATCCCCACCAAGGATGGCGGAAGACGCGCCGCCGTCGAGATCCTGCTGCAGACCAGTTATGTCGCCGAACTGATCCAGAAGGGCAAGATCCACGACATCAAGGAGGCCATGGAACAGGGCGAGCAACGCGGCATGGTCACCTTCGACCAGTCGCTCTACGATCTCTTTACCGAGGGCGCGATCAGCCTGGAAGAGGCGCTCAGCCACGCCGATTCACGCAACAACCTGGCGCTGCGCATCCGCCTGAATGTCGGCGGCAAAAAAGAAGCGGACGTACTCAACGTCGGTTGAAGGGCAACGGCGATGCCGTTGGACTGAGCTGTTGCGAGCAGAGGCGTCACCCCCAAGCAGACGCTTCGGCATCATCCCGATCACACGCTTCGACGTCATCCCTGCGCAGGCGAGGATCCGGAGCTTGCCTGGGCGTCTCCCGGTTATCCCAGACAGCCGGCGATGGGTGATAATGCCGCCTTCTCCCCTTGCCGAGCCTGGTCATCAACGTGAACCCTTTCAGTGCCTTCAATGTCGCGCGCCTGCCCGAGATCCGATTCGGCAGTGGCGTATTCGATGATCTGCCCGAATTGATCGAGGGCTATGGCCGACAGGTGTTGCTGGTCACCGGCAGCCGCTCGCTGCAGCAGACGCCGCGCTGGCAGAACCTGATCGACGCGCTGGCCCACAAAGGCATCGCCTGGCAGCAGGTTATCGTCGATGGCGAGCCCTCGCCCGAGCTGGTCGATGACGCGGTCGCGCGCATCACGCCAGCAAGCCGGACGCCGTCATCGGCATCGGCGGCGGCAGCGTACTGGATGCCGCCAAGGCCATCGCCGGCCTGCTGATTCCGCGGCAACAGCGTGCTCGATCACCTCGAAGGGCGTCGGTCGCGGCCTGCCCTACCAGGGACCGGCCGTGCCGTTCATCGCCGTACCGACCACGGCCGGCACCGGCAGCGAGGCGACCAAGAACGCGGTGCTGTCGCGCCAGGGCGCCGACGGCTTCAAGAAATCGTTTCGCGACAACCGCCTGGTCGCCGAGATCGCGATCGTCGACCCGAGCCTGCTCGACAGCTGCCCGAAGGCGCTGATCGCCGCCAACGGCATGGATGCCTTCACCCAGTTGCTCGAATCCTACGTGTCGCTGCGCGCCAGCCCGTTCACCGACGCACTGGCCTCATCGGCCATGCAGGCCTTCCGCGACGGCTTCTGGCCGGCCTGGACACCCGACGATCCGCTCGCCCAGCAGGGCTACCAGAAGATGGCCTATGCCTCGCTGTGCTCCGGGATCACCCTGGCGCAGTGCGGCCTGGGCTCGGTGCACGGCCTGGCATCGCCACTGGGTGCCTTCTTCCCGATCCCGCACGGCGTGGTCTGCGGCACCCTGGTCGCCGCGGCAACCCGGGTCAACATCGACGCCCTGCGCCAGCGCGAGCCCGATCACCCGGCACTGCGCAAGTACGCCGAGGCCGGCATCCTGCTGAGCGGCCGGATGTTTACCAGCGAAGCGGCGGCCCAGGACGGCCTGGTCGAACTGCTGGAAGACTGGACCTCGCGGCTGTCGCTGCCGCGGCTCGGCGACTTCGGCATGCGCGAAGAGGATATCGGCCGCGTGGTCGCGAACTGTCGCGGCGGCAGCATGCAGACCAACCCGCTGGTGCTCAGCGACGCCGAACTGGCCGGGCTGCTGCGCAGTCGCCTCTGATCACACCGACAACGCCAACTCGACCACGACCCAGCAATCGGGCAGACCGCAGATGACCATCGTCCAGGATCTCTACAATATCTACGACAAGGAACAGGCCAAGTACCGGGCGCGCAAGTCCTCGCAAGGCCAGTTGCTGATCGAAATGCAGCACAACCTGGCTTTCCTGCGCGAGGGACTGCGTGAATCGCTCGACCAGCGCGCCATCATCGATGGCCTGGAAACCGTCCAGTACGTCAATGCCGGCAAGGCGGGCCTGAACCTCAACAGCCTGCAAAAGAAGACGCTCGAGCGCGCTACCTATGCCGCCATCCGCGAGTTCGAGCGTTACCGCAGCTGGCACACTGCCAAGCTGATCGAGAACGTCTATGAACGGATCGCGACACTCAAAAAACTGGCGGCCAGATCGTCAGCCATCGATCTCACGACGCGCCTGCGCAACCTGTTCAAGCTGATGATGGTGCTGGTCGCCCATATCCAGGGACGCCAGCTCAAGCCGATCGACAAGGCCAAACCGTAGCGCGGATCAGAACCCGACCCCCATCCCGACCCCGCCGCCGTGATTGCTCACACCGAAACCGAAGTTGATGCGCGGTGAGGCCGCACCGGCGGCGGCGCGCTCAGGCCAAAGCACCAGGTGGTCGGCAATAACGACCGGATACTGATAGGCCGCATCGCCCACCTGCCCCGCGCTGAAACCGCTGAGCCGACCACGCACCTCGAGCAGGCGATCGGGCGCGTATTCGTGCGGCTCGAGAAAACCGGTCCTCTCAACGATGAAGCGACCCTGTGGCGCCGCATCTGTCTGCGGCTGGCCACTCCTGTCGAGCGGAAAAGACAGCACCTCGACCAGGCTGCGGTCGCGCAGGTTCTTGACCGTGACGATCCGTCCACCCCAGTGCATCTCCGAGCCGCTTTCCCCGCTCCGCACCACCTGGCTCGGCGTCGGGCTCCGCTCGACCGTAAACGGCTGCCCGGCGCAACCGGCCAGGAGCACGACAAACCACGAAATCCACAACCACAGCTTCATATCTCACCAACCATAAGGCCATCGACGATAAGGCCCCCAAGGTCCCCAGGGCCACCAAGGATCATAGTACGGCGCCGGCGGCGGCGCTGGCTCATAGGCCGGCCACAGATGATGCTGTACCGCCTCGACCAGCGGGTAACGGTAGGGGTACTCGCCTACCGCGCGCTCGATCACACCGGCCAGCCGCCCCCTCACCGTGAAGCGTTTGCCCGGACGATAATCGGCCGGATCGAGAAAACCGCCGACCCGGGCGATGAACCGCACGCCCTCACCACCGTCGGGGCGCGGCGCGGCGTCGTCGAACAGCGGCCGCGCAAACACCTCGACCTCGGTAAGACTCGCCTTGTTGCTGACCCCCAGGATCTCGCCACCCCAACGCACTGTCGCGCCACGATAGCGGTCGGGGGCCGCCTGCGCCGCGCGTTGTGACGGGGCATCCGACGCAACCGCCTCGAGTCCCTTGGGCGGATTGCCCGCGCAGCCGAAAAGCAGCAGCACCGACAGCGCCAGGCCCGGCAAGCGCCAGTCTTTGATTTGTACCGTCATACTCGACATTGCCTCCTGCCGGCCGCGCCCTTGAACAACCGGCAACCCTGGATCCACCATCGCCGCGCATCAGGGCCGCATGACAGCGGGTCATCACGGGCGCCTGGCACCCTGATCTGCGGGGTGTCCGAGCTGCAAGCGGGTCGGCGCAGCATTGTTGCTGGTCCCTTCATGCAGAGTCGCCGGCATGGCCGCAAGTTCCGCAACACGCCGCCGCTACACGCTTTGTGCCGCAGAATGCCGGCAAAACAGTTAGAATTTCGCTTTGTTCTCAAGGTATCACGACATGGCCGAAAGCAACCTGCCTTGCTGGGTTTATCGCAGCCCGCGCAAACAGGAGATGTATCTGTATCTCAATGAGGAAAATGCCTTCGACAAGGTGCCGGCCGCCCTGCTGGCGCGCTTCGGCGAGCCGATACTGGTCATCGAACTGGAACTCTGCCCAGAGCGCAGACTCGCGCGCGAGAATGTCGACGAGGTGATGCGCGACCTGCGTGAAAAGGGTTTTCACCTGCAGATGCCGCCAAAACTCGAACCGGAGCTGTACCACGGAAACGAAGACTGATGCGTGACATCCTGCTGCTCAACATCAGCGGCGCCGATCACCCGGGCGTCAGCGCCGAATTCACCGAGACCCTCGCGCGACACGCGGTGAATATCCTCGATATCGGCCAGGCGGTGATCCATGACCGGCTGAATCTCGGGATGCTGATCGAGGTACCGGACGCCGCCGAATCCGGTGCGGTAATGAAGGAACTGCTGTTCCTGGCCCACCAGCACAAGCTGAACGTCGACTTCAATCCGATCGATGAGGACGACTACGAAAACTGGGTGGCCAGCCAGGGCCGCCCACGGTTTATCGTGACCCTGCTCGGGCGCAAGCTCAGCGCCGCCAACATCAGCCATGTCGCCGCGGTCGTTTCGCGCCACGGCCTGAACATCGATGCGATCACCCGCCTGTCGGGACGCTTCTCGCTGCGCGAACACAATCCGCGACGCACGCGCCTGCGTCGAGTTTTCGATCCGCGGAGATGCCGCCGATCTCGAGCAGCTTGCGCCACGATCTGCTCGCCATCACCCGCGACGACGAGGTCGACGTCGCCTTCCAGGCCGACGACCTGTACCGCCGCAACCGTCGCCTGATCGTGTTCGACATGGATTCGACCCTGATCCAGTGCGAGGTGATCGACGAACTGGCCAAGGCGGCCGGGCGTCGGCGAACAGGTCGCCGGGATCACCGAGGCGGCGATGCGCGGCGAGATCCCCTTCAACGAGAGCTTCAGCCGGCGCCTGGCCACCCTCGAGGGGCTGGACGCAGCCGTGCTGGACGAGATTGCCCGACAAGCTGCCGATCACCGAGGGCGCCGAGCGCCTGATCTCCAACCTCAAGCGGCTCGGCTACAAGGTCGGCATCCTGTCCGGCGGCTTCAGCTATTTTGCCAACCACCTGAAGGACCGCTTCGGACTGGACTGCGTCTCGGCCAACCAGCTCGACATCGTCGACGGCCGGCTGACCGGCAAGGTCAAGGGCGAGATCGTCAACGGCGAGAAGAAGGCCGAGCTGCTGCGCGGCATGGCACGAGCACCTCGGCATCGACATGCGCCAGACCATCGCCGTCGGCGACGGTGCCAACGATCTGCCGATGCTGTCGATCGCCGGACTCGGCGTCGCCTTCCATGCCAAACCGCTGGTGCGCGAGAATGCCCGCCACTCCATTTCCACCCTGGGCCTCGACAGCATCCTGTACCTGCTCGGCGTCCGAGACCGCGAGGTCGGACATTGAAAATCCCACTGACCATCCTGGCAATCGTGATCTGTACTGCTGGCCGTATTCCAGCTGTTCGCGCCGCCACCCGGGCCGGATGCCATGCAGGCGCGCACCGACCTGCCCTGGCAGATCACACCGCACGCCAATGGCAGCAGCCGCGTGCTCGACCTCGAGCTGGGCACAGCGACGCTCGCCGATGCGATGCAGAAGTTCGGCGGCGTCGAAGGCCTTGCGGTTTTCGAGCCCACGCAAGGCCCGATGTCACTCGAGGCCTATTTCGGCACGGTTCGGTTCGGCCCCCTCAACGCCAAGATCATCGCCCGGCTGGCGATCGACAACGGTGAGCTCGAAACCCTGCGAAACCGTGCCGCCAAGCGCGAGGGCTCGCCCAGCGGCGACTGGAAGTATCCGCTGCAGGAGGGCCCAGAGGCGCATGCCGAACGCCGCCTGCTGGCCGTCAGCTACATACCCGGCACGCGCAATCTCGACCCGGCATTCCTCCGCGACCGCTTCGGCGAACCGGCGGCCACGCTGCAGGAAGGCGAACAGGCGGTGAGCTGGTTCTACCCGGCCAAGGGCCTGTCGATCCTGATCGACGACAAGGCGCGCGAGGTACTCGAATACCAGGCACCGCGCGACTTCGTCATGCCGCGGGGGGTCACCGCCAATCCTGACTACCGCTGACCCGGGTATGTTCAGACGCCTGCTCAACGCGCTAAGCGCCAACCACCGGAACCAACCGGCCCAGGGCCACCGTATTGACGCATCACCGCTGATGCACAAGGTCGCAAAGTTTGTCGCCTGCGAGATCATCGAGGGCGACTACCTGGAATTCGGCGTCTACCGCGGCCAGTCGTTTATCGGCGCCTACCACGCCCTGCAACAACAGTTCGAGCGACGCATCCGCCACAACGCCGGTGGCGAACACGAGAGCGCGGCGCGCGCGCAACGCCAGGCCGCGTGGGAAGGCATGCGCTTCTTCGCCTTTGATTCCTTCGAGGGCCTGCCAGCACTCGCCGCGGAGGACCTGGCCACGCAGGATTTCGCGGCCGGCCAGTACGCCTGTTCGGTCGAGGAGTTTCAGGCACGAACCGCCGCTGGCGGTGTACCGGCGGAGCGGGTTCGGATGGTCCCCGGCTGGTTTGACCGGACCTGCACGGCACAGACCCGGCAGCAGCTGGGCATACGCAAGGCGGCCGTCATATGGATCGACGCCGACCTCTACAGCTCAACCCGCGATGTGCTGGCCTTTGTCACCGATCTGTTGCAGGACGGCACGGTGCTGATCTTCGACGACTGGTTCTCGTACCGCGGCAGCCCCTACCAGGGTGAACAGCGCGCATTCAGTGAATGGGCCGCATCGATCGCCGACCGCTTCACCCTGCAGGAATACCAGCGCGAGTCCTGGAAACGCATGAGCTTCATCGCCTCGCGTCGCCCCGCCAAGGCCTGAGTCCCCGGGGCGGCGAACGCCCGGCCGCAGTGCCGGCAATCGTCAGCCGGTGCGCACCAGCTGGTCCATCCTGGCCTTGATCGACTGCCATTCGGCACCATGGTTGGCCTCGGTCGCCATCAGCTCCATCAGGCGATAGGCAAGGTTGCGCTGTGACGCGGACAGGTCGCGCAGCTTGGCCAGCTTGAACAGGTAGCCGGCCTGCTCGAACTCCAGCGTCGAGACCAGGGCATAAAGGGTCAGTGCTGCGGCCGAATGCGGCGCCGCTGCGATCTCGGCGACAACCTCGTCGAGCACACCGCTCACCCAAGTATCCGCCTGATCTTGCAGGCCACGGCAAAACTGCCCGCCGCCTCGGCGACCGGCGTGCAACGCACCACCCGCAGCTCGGCATACAGCGGCGCAGTGATGTCGTTGACCGGCTTGATCTCGATCTTCAACGCGGTGTCCGCCACCAACTCCTGCTCGATCCAGATCAACACGCCACCCCCACTGAGGTTCTTGACGATCGCGCCACCCGTTCGCTGTCCGACCACCTCGAAACGGGCCGGGCACTCGATGTGTATCCTCGGATAACCGCGCTTCTCGTCGTATTCGTGCATTCGATCTCCTCTGAGGTCTGGCGGAGCCTGCCATGCGCCGCGGCACTGCCCCTGATCATTGGCGCCAGCCGTCCAGCGTACCGAGACATTCCCGGTTCAGGGATCGCGCACGCTCGGCCGTGTCCGCCTCAGTGTAGCAACGCAACTCCGGCGCGTTGCCGGAAGGACGCAGGTGAACGATCTCCTTGTTGGCGAAGGTCATACGCAAACCGTCGGTCTGATCGACACTGGCCGGCAGGCCAAGCTGCGGAAACTGTTGCGCCACCAATGCCGGTTGCGCCGCCAGCGCCGCGATACGCGCATGGCTCAGCTCGGTGGGAAACGCCTTGAGCCGGTCACTGGCGGTGAAGCGCGGTGGCAGAAGATCGGACAACTGCGAGACCGGCAGACCGCTGGCGAATGGCGAGCAACAGAACAGATAACGCCACGATAATCGCATCGCGCGTCGGCAGGGCGGCGAGGATGTGACCGTCACGTTCGATCGGCGTCATCGTCAGGAACCCGCCGTTGGCCTCGTAGCCAACCACCCGGCCGGCGCCGCCGTCGAGTGCCGCCTGCATGCCCTCGATCACGAACGGCGACCCGATACGCGTACGCGGCACCTCGGTGAACCAGCCGGATTTCTCTGCCACGGTATTGCTGCTGACCGGGGTCACGACCGTCTCGGCATCGAGAAAATGTGCGGCCAGCACGCCCGCCACGTCGCCGCGCAGCCATTCGCCGGTTTCGTCACCGACCAGTGGACGGTCGCCGTCACCGTCTGCCGACACCAGCAAATCAAAGCGTTCGGACGCGGCCCAGGCGCGGGCGAGCGCCTCGTCCTCGGCCCGCACCGCCTCGGTATCGACCGGAACGAAGGCCTCCGAATAGCCGCGGCGCACCACGTCGGCGCCGAGACCGGCAAACACCTCGGTTATCACGCCGGCGGCAACCGTGGAGTGCTCATAGACCATCACACGCTGGCCCGCGAGACACTGTGCGGGGAAGAAATCCAGGTAACGCGCGACGTAGTGGCGGCTCGCCGCACTGTCGACACACGGTATCTCCGGCGGCTCGATAAAACGGCCGCTGTCGTCGAAACGTGCGCGCGCCAGCGTGACCGTCTGTTCGCGAATGCCCAGCTCATCGCGCTTGAGCACCTCGCCATCCGGCAGATTGAACTTGATCCCGTTGCGGTCGTCCGGGATATGGCTGCCGGTAACCATCAGGCTGGCGATACCCTCTGCGAAGGCATAGCCGGCAACCGCCGGGCTGGGCACGTTGCCGCAATTGACCGGCTGGTAGCCGAGATCGGCAATCGCGGCCGCCGCCGCCGCCATGATTCGCGGACTGCTGGGACGAAAATCACCGGCCACCGCGACCGCATCGCCGGGCCGGATCGCGCCGGCCTTTTCCAGGTACTGGAGAAAACCGATGGTGTAGACGTAACACACCCGGTCGCTCATCGCGTCCGCCAGGCCGCGTGCGCCGCTGGTGCCGAAGCCGACACCGCTCTCTGCCATCAGGTCCGCGATGGCAATCGTTTCGATTTTTTCGTTCATCCCGGGGTCCGTGATTGCGTGATGCCGTCGAGCTGTCAACAGCCGGCGTACCGCGGCATTGTCCTCACGATCCGGCTACAGGTCCAGGAAACAGCGCGTGCAAGAAGGCCCCCCTCGCCAACACCGACCGGTACCGCTACCCTTGCCACCTCATCGATCCGGAGAGAAAACATGCGTATCGGAACCCCCCTGAGCGAAACCGCAACCCGGGTCATGCTGCTCGGCGCCGGCGAACTGGGCAAAGAGGTCATCATCGAACTGCAGCGTTATGGCGTCGAGGTGATCGCGGTCGACCGCTACGCCAATGCCCCCGGCCACCAGGTGGCCCACCGCGCCCACGTGATCGACATGACCGACGGCGAGGCCCTGCGCCGCCTGGTCGAGGCGGAAAGGCCGCACCTGATCATCCCCGAGATCGAGGCCATCGCCACCGATATGCTGGCCGAGATCGAGCGCGACGGCCTGGCCGAGGTGATTCCGACCGCACGCGCCACCCAGCTGACCATGAACCGGGAGGGCATCCGGCGACTCGCCGCCGAAACGCTCGGCCTGCCGACCTCCGCCTACGCCTTTGCCGACAGCCTGCAGGAGGCGCAGGACGCGGCCCGCGCGATCGGCTTCCCCTGCATCATCAAGCCGGTCATGTCGTCGTCCGGCAAGGGCCAGTCGACCGCCGACACGGCCGATGATATTGCCGCTGCCTGGGATTATGCCCTGGACGCCGGCCGGGTCAATCACGGCCGGGTCATCGTCGAGGAGATGGTCCGTTTCGATTACGAGATCACGCAGCTGACGGTGCGCGCAGTGACCGCCGATGGTGGCATCGAGACCGCCTTCTGCGCCCCGATCGGGCACCGCCAGGAACAGGGCGACTACGTGGAAAGCTGGCAGCCGCAGGCTATGAGCCCGGCGGTGCTCGAGCGGGCACGCGACATCGCGCGCCGCATCACCGACGAATTGGGTGGCCGCGGCATCTTTGGCGTCGAGCTGTTCGTACGCGGCGACGAGGTGCTGTTCAGCGAGGTGAGTCCGCGACCGCACGACACCGGACTGGTCACCCTGGTAACCCAGTTCCAGAGCGAGTTCGCCCTGCATGCGCGCGCGGTGCTCGGCCTGCCAGTGGACACCCGTCTCGCCCATACCGGGGCCAGCGCCGTCATCTACGGCGGCGTCGACGCCCCGGCCATCAGCTACGACGGCCTGGCCGCGGCACTCACACCCCTGGGAACCGAGATCCGTCTGTTCGGCAAGCCGGTCAGCTTTCGACGGCGGCGCATGGGTGTCGCACTGGCGCGGGCCGGTGACACGGATGCGGCGCGCGCCCTGGCCGCCGACAGCGCGAGCAGCGTCGTAACACACGCCGCCGAAACGTCGCCCGTTTAACCGGACACGATATTTCGCGCCGAAACGAAAGCACAAGGTCGGCCAGATGGACCGATCGGCAGGCAGGAATTGAATTACTGCGACGGGTGTCACAGCACAACCCCGGATAACCCTCTAGAAATCCCCAAAACCGCGCGTCGGCAAAACCCCGGTCACGCCCGATGCACCTTTACGCCTTGATTAGCGGGCAGTTTGCTCCGATCTGCCGACAAAAGATTAATAAATTCGAATAAGCAAACATGTCCGCAACGATCGGTACTCCATTGATCCGTATCGGGCCCCGTTGCCCGCAGCAAGCGATTCATGCAGGGAGACCGCGCTGGAGAATCGGGCAGATCGGTGGTGAAGCGGCCAGGATCCGGCGATCGGTTTTGGTCTTGCTGCGACAGTTCGCGCGATATTTCGCGCCAATATCCTTCGACGCGGCATTTCGCGTCGAATTACCGCTCCCGGTCGTTTAATTCGGCCTAAAACCGGCACCAAGTCATTGTTTCAACTGCAAATGACTCGGCTGGCACAAAGGTTGCTTAACATAGATCGCCCAAACGAAGCGTCTCAAGCGCTCTGCTGAAAAAGAAGTCAGACAGAAGGAATCATTGGAAGGTGGACAAAATGCATACCTCTTACTCACCGTCGGGAGCCAACCAGCCAGACGACCGCGCCGGCACCATGCTGAGCGTCGCAGGTCTCATCGCCTGGCTGTCCGCCATGTTATTGGCGATTGCAGGTCCTTTGCTCGGACTTGAGGTTCCCCCGTTACTGATTGTTGGAATGGTTGTGTTTTCCGGGGCCTTTTCTGTGTTGTCGCTGCCGAAGCTGATCGGCGTTGGCAAACAGGAAGACGGAAACCAGCATAAACACGCCTGAGCATCACCAGGGCGAACAGAATTTCGAAGTGTTCTCCGAGTAACAATAAGTACGAATTCCGCTTCTGCGGAACTGACCCCCGAATTCACGGGGGTTTTTTTTGCCTTCGGATACCATAGGCACAACGGGTACCAGGGTATCCGTGGCAGCGCCGGGCCGATGCCACGCCGCCCCACGTAGGAATCAATGCCGTGCGGATGTCCATTCGTAGCAAGCTGATCATGTTTACCGTGCTGCCCGTGGTGGCGGTTTATTCGCTGCTGTTCGCCATCGGCGTGACACACGTGCGCGATCAGCACAGCGCCTACGCCCAGGACTGGCTGGCGGAACATGCCCGCCACCAGGCGTCACGCCTGGCACTGCTGTTTTCACAGGCACCGGCCCTGGCCGAGGGTATCGCCGACCTGGTGCTTGCCGACCCCGCACAGTCGCAGGCACTGCTTTACGCCCACCTGATCGACGGCCTGCGGCGCACACCGGTCGCCGACAGCGCGGCGGTGGCCTACGGCAGGCCGCCACGCAGCGCGCTGATGCGCCGCGGCGCACCAGCTGGCGAATTGGTCGCCGAATCAGCGATTACCGGACAAAGCGCCGGCTGGCATGTCGACGCGCAGAGCCTGCGCTTCAATCGACAGATCTATCGACAGGGTCAGCGCTTTGGTCAGACCTGGGTCGAGCTGCCGGTTGCCGGTATTTACGCCGAACTGGCGAAACAGCAGAGCGCTGGAGTGCGCCTGTTCGTCAACGGCGATGAAGGCCGCTTGCTGGCACCGCTCGGGGCCGCTGCGGAAACCGTTGCGCTCGCCGACGCGCTGCAGTTTCCCGCCGAAACGCAGCGTGTCGAAACCAGCGCCGCTGCGGACGGGCAGACCTACTGGACCGTCAGCGCCCAGCTGCCCGGTTTTCCCTGGCGCATCACCGCGGTCACCCCCACGGCCACTGCGCTGGCGTCTGCGCGCCACGAGGTGGGTGTGGTCGCCATGGGGCTGACCCTGTCGCTGGCGGCCATCATCCTGATTATCGGCCTGGTCGCGCGCCGGATCACCCAACCGCTGAAAGCGCTGGACGACAGCGTCAACGCCATAACGCGCGGTGAGATCATTGTCGCGCCAACGGTAACAACGGACGACGAACTGGGACGCCTGACCGGTGCAATCGGACGCATGGCTCACGAGATCGAGGATCGCGAGAAGCAGCTGCGCCATTCCCACGAGGTTCTGGAGCAGCGGGTCGAGCAACGCACCGCCGCTTTGAGCGAGAGCAACCGGCGACTGTTGCGCCAGGTCGAGGAGACGCGCAAGACGCAGACTGCCCTGGAGCAGGCCAAGGAAGAGGCCCAGCAGGCGAGCCGGGCGAAGTCCGAGTTTCTTTCCAACATGAGCCACGAGTTGCGCACACCGTTACACGGCGTGCTCGGCTATGCCCAGATCCTGCGCCGCGACGCCGCCACCAGTGCCGCGCAGCGCGAAAGCCTGGAGGCAATCGAACGCTGCGGCCAGCACCTGCTGATCCTGATCAACGACATCCTCGACCTGACCAAGATCGAGGCCGGGCAGCTGCAGGTGGATATCCAGCCGGTGGACCTGCACCAGCTGATTGGCGACGTGCACATGATCATCGCGCAGCGCGCACACAACAAGGGCCTCGAACTGAACCTCGAACTGGCACCCGATCTGCCGGGCAGCACGCTGACCGACGCGGTCAAACTCAAACAGATCCTGCTCAACCTGCTGGGCAACGCCGTGAAGTTCACGACCCGGGGAGCGGTAACCCTGTACGCCTATCCCGACGGCGCCGACTGCCTGACGTTCGAGGTGGCGGACACCGGCATCGGGATCGAGGCAGACAAGCTCGACACCATCTTCGATGCGTTCAGTCAGGCGCGCGAGGGCCAGGTGGTGGATGGCACCGGTCTCGGCCTGGCGATCAACCAGCGGCTGATCACCCTGCTCGGCGGCGAGACCCTGCCGGTCGACAGCACGCCCGGGCGTCGGTAGCCGCTTCCGTTTCCGCATCCCCTACCGACAGCCACGGGCCGGATCGCCCTGCCTGCCGCAGCCACCGCGCCAGCGGCCGAGCCGCAGCTGCCGCCGGAGTTGCACTGCCGCATCCTGGCCGTGGATGCGATGGAGGAAGGCCGTAACATGCTGGCCGGCCTGCTCGACGGACCGCAGTGCCGGGTCATGACCGCCGAAACCCTGGAGATCGCCCACCAGAGCCTGCAGCAGGAGGCATTCGACCTGGTATTGCTGGATGTGCGGGTGCCTGACAACGACGCTCAGGAGGCCGCCAGCGAACTGCGCCTGATAGCCGTCGGCGAACCCAGAATCGTGGCGGTCAGCGCGACGCCCTTCCCCGATTTCGCACGCAAGGCGCGTCAGGCCGGTTTCGATGCCTTTCTGGCCAAGCCGTTCGACCATGGTCAACTGGTCACGACCGTCGCTGCCCTGCTGTGCCCCCCGGAGCCGCATGATGGCGCGGCGGCGCAGCTCGGCAGCCAGCCGCCCCCGGTCTCTGCCGATTGGCCGCAGCCACTTGCCCTCGACAGCGCCGAGCGCATGCGCGCAGCGATCGAACTCGGCGATATCGGCAGCCTGATGCAACTCGCAGAAGAACTGACCGACAACCCGGCCGCGCCGCGCGCCGAGGTCGAAAACCTGGCCCTGATGACCCGACTGTTCGATTTCGACGGCCTGCGCCAGCTGTCCGAACGCATCCACCCCAGCGACCGGACGACACACGCCGATGCATGACACCCGTCGAGCTTTTCTCCTATCATGCAGCGATCATCTGTAGCAGCGTCCCAATCTCTTGCATCCGTCGCCCCCGCACAACAGCACCATCCTGCTGGTCGATGACAATCCGACCAATCTGCAGCTGCTGTTCGGCACGCTGAAGGGGCTCGGCCACAAGCTGCTGGTGGCCAAGAGCGGCGAAGACGCGCTCAAGGTCGCGCAGTGGGCGCAGCCCGACCTGATCCTGCTCGACATCCTGATGTCGGGCATGGACGGCTTCGAGACCTGCGAGAGGCTCAAGGTCGAGCCCGCAGACCCGCGATATCGCGGTGATCTTCCTGTCGGCGCTCGACGACACCGACGACAAGATCAAGGGCCTGTCGCTCGGCGCGGTCGATTACATCGCCAAGCCGTTTCAGGCCGAAGAGGTCATCGCGCGGGTCGAGACCCACCTGACCATCGCCCGCCTGCGCACCGAACTGGCCGAGCGCAACCGCCAGCTCGAGGCCGCCAACCAGCCGATACTCGATTCGGTCGGCGACGGCATCTACGGCCTGGATCTCGACGGCATGCATCACCTTCGCCAACCCCGCCGCGATGCGCCTGACCGGGTTTCCGCAGGATGCCCTGATCGGCCACTCGCTGCACGAGCTGCACCTGTATGCGCGCTGGGACGGCAGCCCCTACCATTTCATCGAGACCGGCATCTACCAGACCCTGAAGCAGGGCGTCGCCAAGCAGAGCGACAGCGACGTGTTCTGGCGCCATGCCGGTGACCACTTCGCCGTGAGCTGGACCTGCACGCCGATCAAGCGCGGCGGCGAGGTACAGGGCGCGGTGCTGGCGTTCCGCGACGTTACCCAGCGCAAACGCCAGGAACACGCAGCTGCGCGAGGCCCTGGCCGAGGTCGAGACCCTGCGCGACCGGCTGCAGGCCGAGAACGCCTACCTGCAGGCCGAGGTCAAGAACGAGGGGCGCTTCGACAGCATCGTCGGCGAGAGCACCGGCGCTGAAGTCGGTGCTCGATCAGATCGACCAGGTCGCGCCGACCAACAGCTCGGTGCTGATCATCGGCGAATCGGGCACCGGCAAGGAGGCCATGGCGCGCGCCATCCACGACCTCAGCGCACGCCGCGACCGACCGCTGATCAAGGTCAACTGTGGCGCGATCACGCCCACGCTGATCGAGAGCGAGCTGTTCGGCCACGAAAAGGGCGCCTTCACCGGCGCCAACAAGCAGCGCCAGGGCCATTTCGAACTGGCCGACGGCGGCACCATCTTCCTCGACGAGATCGGCGAGCTGCCACCGGACGCCCAGGTCAAGCTGCTGCGGGTGCTGCAGGAACACGAGATCAGCCGGCTCGGCTCGGAGAGCGCGATCACCGTCGACGTCCGGGTGATCGCCGCGACCAACCGCGACCTGGTCGAGATGGTCGAAGAAGGCAGCTTTCGCATGGACCTGTTCTACCGCCTGAACGTGTTCCCGCTGACCGTGCCGCCGCTGCGCGAACGGCGCGAGGACATCCCGCTGCTGGTGACGAAGTTTCTGTCCGACCAGGCGCGCGCCCAGGGGCGCAATTTCTCGCGCGTCTCCGAAGACGGCATGCAGCTGCTGCTCGCCTACCACTGGCCGGGCAATATCCGCGAACTGCAGAACGTGATCGAGCGCGCCGCCATCCTCGCGCGTGACACGGTGGTGCCGATCGCGCCACACCTGGTCAACTCGGGGATCGGCGTCGTGCCAGCCGCCAGCGCTGCTGGGAAGGTGGCGATCGAGGACGAGGATTTCGTGACCCTGGCCGACAACGAGGCGCGCTATATCCGCCGCGTGCTCGACCACACCGGCTGGGCGATCGCCGGCAAGGGCGGCGCCGCGGAGATCCTCGATCTTCCGGCCAGTACATTGCGCTCGCGCATGAAGAAGCTGGGGGTCGAACGGCGGGGTTGAGCCGTCCACAACCGCCGCGACGCCCGCGCACGGCATTCCGGGCTAGAATAGAAAGTCCCGCATTACGGCAAGGTAAACCGTTATGAGCTATCCCACCCAATTGACTGCCCTCGGCCTCATGCTCGCCTTTCAGGTGAACACCGCAGCAGCCACGGAGTCACCTGGCGCGTTCCGCATCATGAGCGCCGAAGAGGTTACCGCCCACAGCGCGGCGATGAACACCCTGCGGGGGAGCGCGCGCGAAGACTACCGTAACGCCCAGTATGAGCAGCTCCGGCAACGGGCACTCGAACAGGGCTACGGCATGCCGCCCGCGCCGCCCTGGCAGGCTGCAGCCATGGCACAGACGCCAGCAACGCCGTCGGCCGGGATCGCGGCCGGAGATACCGCGCCCGCAGCGGACGGCGGACAAAACGCGATGACCGACACAGCGGCACGTCACGCCGCGATGCGCGAGAAGATGCGCGCCCATCGCGAGGCCCTGCTGCAGGCCGCCAATAGCAAACCGGCGGACCTCGTCACCCTGGCGGATCCAACACCTGCGCCATCCGCCGTCACAGCGCCGGCAGAACCCGCACCGGTGGCCGCAGCGCCGACCAGCACTAGAGCCCCGGCCCCAACCCCGACGCTTGAGCCTGTCGCAGCGGACACACCGCCAGCGGCTGTCACGGAAGCGCCTGTGAGCGCCGCGCCGCAGGCCGGGTTTGGCGCGGCTCCGGCCGTCGAGATGAGCGCCGTCGCCGCCCCCCCGACGGCCTCGCTGAGAATCACGGAACAGGCCCCACCGCCAGCGGTCGCAGCTAAGCCTGCCGATACGACACTGCCAGGCGCAGCCGAAGCGGCTGAAATGGCTGCCGCCGCACCACAGGGCAGCGATCCGGCCGCCAGCAGCTATGCATCGTCGGATGCCATGAATGCCTATCGTGAAGCGATGCGCAACCGCTTCGATGACTACATGAAAGAACGCCAGGCCAAGGTGGAGGAAGCGGCGCGCCTGCAGCGTGAACAGCACGAGGCCAACATGGAAAAGAGCCGTGCCGCGCGTCCCGCACAGAATCGCTTCTCACCTTACCCCTACCCGGCAGCGCCGCCGGCCTATGGTCCGCGCTACCCCTCGGCCTATCCGGGTTACCGCACACCTTACTGGCAGCAACGCTGAGCCACCCGCCCGCGGGCAACTGATGCAGGCTAGTGAGTGTCCTGCATCAGTTGTTCTATCCGCTTCACGTAGAGGCGCGTCTCGCGCGGCGCAAACGGTGAGGCGTGTTTCCAACGCTTCACCTCGCCGTGCTTGCGCTCCGCCCGTCGATAGGCCTTGTGGACGTTTCCGTAGCCGGCGTTATAGCTGCCGAAGGCGAATTTCAGACGTTCCGCGGTCTGGATGTCCCGTTTCTTCTTCCACTTGCGGTACAACTGCCGGTCGTAGAATATCCCGGCGGCAATGTTCCAACGCGGCTCCTCGATCCCGGCAAGGAAAGGATTCTTGGTTTTTATCTCGCGGTAGGTGGACGGCAGGATCTGCATGATTCCACGCGCACCCATCGGACTCTTCGCGTCCGGATTCAGGCCGGATTCGGCGATGCCCTGCGCCTTGAACCAGTGCCAGTCGAAATGGGCGCCGAAGTAATGCTTGGTGTACTTGCGGAACAGTGGATCGTACTTGTTGGTCCAGTGCGCATCCTTGACGTGACGACCGACGCCCGCGACGGCAAGCGCAGGCAGCAGCGCGGCGAACAGCCAGAGCCAGGCGCGGCTGCGCATCGCTCAGTTCAGTCCCAGGCCGATAACCAGCCCCATTGCGGTGCCGATACCGATGAAGATCCCCATGATCATCATGCCCGACCGCCATGTTGCCCTCGGCCAGTTGCTGCGGAATGCTGAAATTGACGATGTGGCTGAACACCTTGCAGCCCAGCCACATGAACAGCAGGGTCAGGAACCCGCCCATGCAGGCATACAGGATATTCAGGATCAACGGGTCCATGGTGTCGCTCATTGCTGTCTCCGGAAGGGGTCTGGCGGCTGCGCCGGTCATGCTCTTTTTGTGTCCAAGTCTACCGGCCGCGCAGCCCGGTGTTGCGGACGCAATGCCGGCAAAAGGTTCCCGGCAACGGGGCGGCAGGTCAGCGTGCCGCGGGCGTCGCGGATCCGCTCGTAGGCCTGGCGGATCTCGTGGGTCTTCTGCGAGGCCACCTTCATCATCTCCTCGGGCAGCCCCTTGGAGACCAGCTTGTCCGGATGATGCTGGCTGAGCAGCCGTCGGTAGGCACGTTTGACCTCGGCGTCGCTGGCGTCGCTGGAAACCCCAAGCACCTCGTAGGCCGCCTGCAGCGAGGTCTGGCGTGACGCCGCCGCCGGCACCACGACGTTGGCCGCCACCCCCACCAAGACCCAGCTCGGCACGCACCATGCGCTCGAGCCGGCGATAGTCGAGCTCCGACACGCCGAGGCGCCGCGCAGATGTGCTGCAACAGCGCGTCTTCGGCCTGGTCGAGTTGCCGTCGGCGTAGGCCGCCTGCAGCTGGATCTCGACGAACATGCCGATCAGCGTGCTGCGACCATGGCACTCGCGGCGGAACTGATCGAGCACCGCATCGAGATCGAAATCGGCTGACTTGCCCTGGTTGAACAGGCCGATGGCAGTCTTGCGCATCGCCGGGTCGAGTGACATCTCGTCCATCACCGCCTCGGCCATGCGGATCTCTTCCGGGCTGACCCGCCCGTCGGCCTTGGCGACCCGCCCCATGACGGCAAAGGTCGCGGTGAAGAACGCGGTCTGTACGCGCTCGCGATCGCCGGCCTCGAAGCGGCCGTCGTCCGGCAGCTGCTTCAGGCCCTTGTCGAAGTTGTGCCCGAGCGCCGCACCCAGCAGGGCGCCCAGTGGCCCGCCGAGCATGAAGCCGAAGGCACCGCCAACCAGTTTTCCCCACCAGCTCAATGACCTCTCCTCATGTCCCGCCCCAGATCCGTGTTGACGGGCTAGTTTACTGCGACGGGGCGGCGACGACATCGGCGGCGTCGATTGCACGCCCCGGCACCGCACCACCCGCCTACTTGCCGTGCAGGTATTCCTCGTCGCGGAAGGAACCCACCCAGTGCGGCTTGAAGCCGACCATGATCGAGATCAGCCAGCCGTTGAGCACGGCCTCGGGAAAGAACATCAGCGGCAGGAACAGCAGGTAGGTGTCCGCCAGCTGCTGCAGCGAAAAGGCCCCGACCCACAGCAGCAGACCGGTTGCACTGAAGGCGACCAGCACGGCCACCAGTCCGCCCGACAGGAAGGCGTTGATGAAGACGTAGACGAAATAGTGCTTCGGCAGATAGGCGCGCACCAGCCCGAGGATCATCTGGGTCAGGGTCGACCGGCAGGACGATGAAGACCATCGCCGAGGGGATAAAGCCGGCCCAGTCGTTCAGGCCGACCAGGGTGATGCCCAACAGGGCCAGGCTGCCGGCGAGGATCGCCAGCGACCAGCCGAACATCAGGGTCAGGGTCACCATGCCGGACAGATGCCAGACGAACCCCGGCTGCACTTCGGTGCGCATGGTCCACAATAGGAGCAGCGCCACCACGGCGCCGAGAAACACGTTCTGCTGATCGGAATGGCCCAGGCGCCGCCAGTCCGCCCAGCGCAATGCGCGGCCGAGTACCAGGACGTACAGTACGCCAAAGCCCCAGAGCCACGGGGTGGGAAAGAGTTGTCCGGAAAATTCCATCAGCTTTGGTAAATCGTCATAGTCTGGAGTGTAAACGATGCAATACCGTCCCCTGTCGAACACCGGCCTGCAGGTCAGCGCGCTGTGCCTGGGCAGCATGACCTTCGGCGAACAGAACACGGAAAGGCAGGCCTTCGAACAACTCGATATGGCGCTCGACGCCGGGGTCAACTTCATTGACACCGCGGAGATGTATTCGATCCCGCCGCGTGAGGAAACCATGGGGCATACCGAGCGCATCATCGGGCGCTGGCTGCAACAACGCCAGTGTCGCGAACGCGTCGTGATCGCGAGCAAGGTCGCCGGACCGGGCCGTGACTGGATGCCGTATATCCGCGGGGGCAACAACCGGCTCGATGCCGCCAACATCCGGGTCGCGGTCGATGCCAGCCTGCAGCGTCTGCAGACCGATGTCATTGACCTTTATCAGTTGCACTGGCCGGACCGTCGAACCAACTTCTTCGGCGAACTCGGTTACCAGGCCGTCGCTGAGGACGACGACGAGGTGCCGCTGCTCGACACCCTGGCGGCGCTCGGCGAGTTGGTGGAAGCCGGCAAGGTACGCTTCATCGGGGTGTCCAACGAGACGCCATGGGGCCTGATGCGGTATCTCGCGCTGGCCGAGAAACACGATCTGCCGCGCATGGTTTCGATCCAGAACCCGTATAGCCTGCTCAACCGGACCTTCGAGATCGGGCTCGGCGAGATCAGCCATCGCGAGTCGGTGGGGCTGCTGGCCTATTCGCCGCTCGCCTTCGGCGTGCTGTCCGGCAAATACCTGGCCGGCACACAACCCGCCGGCGCACGCCTGACCCTGTATCCCCACTACGATCGCTACTCCAATCCGCAGGCACAGAAGGCAACTCGCGACTACGTGACACTGGCGCGCGACAACGGTCTCGACCCGGCACAGATGGCCCTCGCGTATGTCACCAGCCGACCCTTCGTTACCAGCAACATCATCGGTGCCACCACGACAACGCAACTGCAGGCCAACCTGGCGAGCATCGACCTCACGCTGGGTGCGCAAATCCTCGATCAGATCGAGGCCATCCACCGTCGCCATCCCAACCCCGGACCCTGAGCGGGCAGGCCACTGAAACAAACCATCACGCCGCGCGGTCGTATTGTTCGAGACCCTTTGATAGCGGCGCGTGCGGCCGAATCGGCCGCGCCGCCCCTCAAGGCGGGACCGGCCATGCCGCTACAGGGAGTAAGGAGCAGACACAGGCAGGCGCAGCAGTTATCGCGCCCTGTTCAAGGCAGTCGATCCGGGAGACACACGATGGTTACGCACTACGATATGGTGACAGGCGAGACAATCGAATTCGGCGATCCGCAACCGACCCACGGCGACCGGCAGATGTCTGACCGGGTCGCCCTGTTGGGTCTGCTGACGGTGCACGAAGCGGTCACCCGCGAGGCACAACCGAACATTCCGCCCGCCGACATCGCGGCCATGCCGATCCTCGAACTGTTGGCCCGCTGCGAATAGCTGGCCGGGAAAACGCCTGCGACAGCAGCGCGGTAGCTGTTTGCCACGGGGCTTAGACGGCGCAGAAAATCTGCCCGTCCACCACCTCTACCGGCAGGCGCTGCAGTGACTTGCCAACGCAGGGACCACGCAGGCAATAACCATCCTCGGGACGAAACAGTGCACCGTGTATGGCGCATTGGATGAAGCTGTTGTCCAGATCGAGAAACTGGTCCGGCAGCCATTCGAGTGGTGCGCCGGTGTGCGGGCAACTGTTGCGATAGGCGGCAAGCACACCATCCTTGCGCACCACGAAAAGTCTCAGCGGCATGTCGTCGCCGGCATCGATCTCGAAACCACGCGAACCCGGCTCGTTCAGCTCATCCAGGCCGCACAGGGCGTGGCGCACCCGACCTTCTGTACTCATTGACCACCCAGTCGCAACAAACTGCTGAACAGCTCGCCGTTGCCGCTGAACACGCTCAGCGCCTCGAGGCCGGCCAGTACCATGCCGGCGCCGACTGCGGCCGGCAACCAGCGACTGCCGGAGGACATGGTATCCATGCCGATCGGCCGGTTGCCCATGGCCAGGCGATGATCGCGCAGATCGGTGACCTGGGCCTCGTCGGCGTTCTCCTGCAGGTTGTACAGGGCCTTCTGTAGCTGATCGCGTGCCGATTCGGCCTCGCGCCGGCTGAACAGCGCCTCGTCGGCCTCCACCTGGGCCTTTTCCAGCTCGCGCTTGAGACTGTCGAGCTGGCGATTGGCATCCTCGAGTTCGTCCTCGAGCATATGGCGCGATTCGTCGGCCCCGGTCAGCTCGCGTTGGCGCTCGGACAACGACGACTCCAGCTCCTCGATCCGCTGGCGCATCGACTCCAGGGAGATCGCTTCGCGGCCGCCCGCCGCCTGCATGCGACGTTTCTGCGTCTCGACTGCGGCCAGTTGCTCGCGCATCTGGGCAACGTCCCGGATGGCCTGTTCACGCACCATCTCGAGTTCGGTGCGCAATGCCGCCACCTCGTTCCCGTCATCGCCATCGCCGGACTGCGCCGCCCGGATCTGGTCGACATACTCTTCGATCACGCCGCGCAGTTGTTCCACTTCACTGTCACGCACCGCCAGGTCCGCGAGCAGGCGATCACGCTCTCCGAGCAGCGCATCGTCACCGCGCGCCGCCGAAATGTCGGCAACCGCCCGCATGCGCTCGATCTCGTCCTGCAGGTCTGCGCGCTGCTGCATGGCCAGGTCGAGCTCATTTTGCAGCTCACGTTGCCGCTGTTCATGCGCGAGTAATTCGGTTTCGTGCCGCTGCAGCGCATCCGCCACCTGGTTTTCAAGATCGACCAGGCGAGCCTGTTCGTCTTCATGTTCACTCAGCGCAAACTGCAGGGTCTCGCGCTCGGCACTGGCCGCATTCAACGACTCGATCAGCTCGGCCTGTTCCTCGCGCGCCGCCGCCAGGGCCATGGCCCGCTCTTCCAGGCGCTGTTCAAGCTCCAGCTTTTCGCTGCGCAGCTGGGCGACCGCTTCGTCGCGGCCACTGCCTGCCTGCCCGACCTCGGTCTGCAACGCAGAAAGTTCACCCGTGAGCGCCCCCAACTCGTCCTGGCGCTCCGCCAGTAAGCGGTCGCGGTCGTTCAGCTCGGACTGCAATTGATCATGCTGCGTCTGCACCTGCTGCAGCTCGGCACGCAGCCCGGCAAGCTCGTCGCTGCCGCCCTCCTGCAGGCGGGTCAGCTCGGCCAGGGCCTCGTCGAGGCGCCCCTGGACGCGTTGCTGCTCGCCAGTCGCCGCCTCATGTTGTGCGCGCAAGGCAGACAGTTCGTCGAGCAACCGGTCGATCTCGGCCTGTTTCGCCTGCTGCACACTCGCCGCCTCACCCGTCGAATCGCCGAGCGCCTGCTCGAGTTCGCCGATACGCGCCCGGGCCTCACCCAGCGACGCCTCCGCAACGGCCGTCTCATCGGCCCGGGTTTCCACCAGCTTCGCCAGCTCGGCCTCGAGCTCGCGCAGCCGCTCCTGGGCACCCTGTTGTTCGCCCACCGCCGCGTCATAACGCCCGCGCAGGGCATCGAGTTCCGCCTGTCCCTCGGCGAGCAGCGCGCGCTGCCCGTCCTGCTGCGCCGCCGCTTCTTCGGTGACGCTATCGAGGCGTTGCTGTAATTCCGCGACACGCGCCTGGGCCTCCTGCAGCGCTGCTCCGGCCTGCGTCTCGTCCGCGCTCAGTTGCTCCTGCAGGGCCGACCCTGCCTGTTGCAGCGCCTCGACCTCGGATTGCAGATCGACCAGCTGCAGCGCATGCGCCGCAGACCCGTCGTCGAGTGACTGCTGAAGCGCAGAGCGCGCCTCCTCGGCAGCCTGCAGGGCCGTATCCTTTTCCTGACCGCTGGCCCGTGCCGCATCGAGTGCGGCAGTGAGCTCATCCAGCTCGGCCTGCTTGCCGGCGAGCTGGGTCACCGCCTGCTGTTCGGCATCGCCGAGTCGTGCCTCGAGCTCGGCGACCCTGGCCTGCGCCTGCCCGATCGCCGCACCGGCCTCCTGGTTACCGTCGGCAAGCTGTCGCTGCAGGGCTTCACTGTCGTCATGCAGCCGTTGGATCTCGGCATTCAGCCCGTCAACGGTCTGCCCGCTGTCGGCACGCAGTTGATCGAGCGTCTCCTGCAGCTGGTCGCGTTCAACCTGGCGCTGTTCGAGCGCATCCCGCAGGCCGGCGAGATCCGACTGCGCGGCCTGCAACTCGTTCTGATGCGACTCGCGGCTGGCATTCTGTTCGGCCTCGACCGCCTGCAGGGCCTGCTCAAGCTCGCCGATGCGCGACTGGGCCAGCTCTGCGTCCTGCGCCGCCCGCGCCTCATGATCTTCGGCACGCTGGCGCAACTGATCACGCTCGTCACCAAGGGCCTCGAGCTTCGCCTGCAAATCCTGCTCGGCCTGTTGTGCGCTGGCATCCCGTTGCGCGAGCTGCTCCTGCAGCTCATCCCGGGCGGCCTGCACGGCGCGCTCGAGCTCATCGATGCGTGCCTGTGTCTGTTCGCGTTCCTGTGCCGCCTGCGCCGCCAGTTCTTCCGCCTGCTGGCGCAGCTGGTCACGCTCGATACCGAGGGCTTCCAGACGGGACTGCGACGCCTGCTCGGCCTGCCGCGCGGCGGCATCGCGCTGTTCGAGCTGCTCCTGCAACCCGGCCAGCGCCGACTGCCCCTCCTGCAACTGCGCAATCTGCTGGCCGAGGGTCTCGTTGGTCTGCTGCAGGGCGGCGTGCTCTGCGGCAACGCCCGACGCCTCGTTCTCCGCGTCACTCAGCCTTTGCTGCAACGCCGCCAGCATCTCACCTTCTTCGGCAACCCCGGCATCGCGCGCGGCCAATGCCGCCTGGGCCTCCTGCAGATCGATCTGGGCCTGTTCCAGCTCCATGTGGAGCTCGGTCATCCGTTCCTTCAGTTCACCGCGTTCGTGGGCATGCTGCTCACGCTCGTGCTCGCGCTTTTCCAACAGCTCGCTGAGTCGTGCAGACAACTCCTCGAGACTGCTGGTCGCCGACTCGGCGCGCTCGCGTTCACCGATCAGTTCACGCTCGGCCTTGCTCAGGCGCGCCTGCAGCTGCTTGTCGAGACCCTCGATCTCCGACATGCGATCACGCAGCGAGGCGCGTTCGTTCTCGATCGCCTCGAGGTTGCTGGTCAGCTGCTCCATCTCGGCATAGGCCTTGCTGCCGTTCGTCCAGTGCCTCGCGCTTCTGCTGTTCCGTCTCCACCAGCTTGCGCCGCGCCTGGTCGACCGCCATCCGCACCTGGGCGAGGTGTTGCTGGCGTTCGGCATTCACGTTGTCCTGGTCGCGCTGCGCCTCTTTCAGCTGCTGCTCGAGTGATTGCGCACGCGATTCAGCCTCGCGGATGCGCTGCTGGATGGTTTCGTCCTCGGCAGCCGTCTCGACCGGCGGTACCACCACCGGTGCACCGGAATCCACCGCCTCGCTGATCGCCTCGTCGCGCACCCCGCCGTCCAGCACCGAGACATCGAAGCCGCGCTCGGTCAGCAGGAAGGCGCCGGCCATCGCCCGCCCGCCGGTGTTGCTGTAGAGCACGTAATGACGATCCGGCGCCAGGCTCGATGCCTGGTAACGCAGGGATTCGAAGGGGAAGTTGATCGCACCGGGCAGATGCGACTGCGTCGTACTGTCGCTGCTGCGCAGATCCAGCCACAAGGCGCCCTGATCGACCTTGTTCTGGGCCGCGCATCATGTCGAGCCGGTCGAGCAGCGGATTGTGGATCAGGTCGAGGAAATCGGCCTTGCTCAGGCGCAGGACGTTGCCGTCCTGCAGCATGGTCACGGTGGAGTTGCGCGGGTTGTCCGACAGCAGGGCCTCTTCGCCGAAGGCATCGCCGGGCCCCAGCGTGGCCAGTTCGACCGGACCCTTGCCGTCGCCGTTGTCGCGCCGGACGACCGCCCGCCCGCTGGTCAGCATGTAGTAGAAATCGCCCGGATCACCCTGGCGGATCAGGTCCTGATCTTTCGCGACCTCGACCTGCTCGACGCTCATCATGACGCGCTGGATGTTCGACGCCGGCACCTGCTGCAGCACGCGCGACTGCAGCAACATGCTCATCCAGTCGTCTTCGGTAGGCCTCGTCGAAATCGGCGACCTGGTAGTCGACGGTGCGCGTGCGCGCCAGCATGTCGCTGAGCTGACGACTGTCGATACGGACGATGCGGACCTTGGAATCGGCACGCGCGGAAAACTTGCGCGGCAGTTGGTGGGCCAGGGGGAATCGTGCGGTATCGGTACCCGCCTTGATCCGCTCGACCACGCTCCGGCCGCTGAGCAGCACGACCTTCCCTTTCAGCAGATAGACGTTCTCGTGATCGGTGTCGCCCTCGTTCGAACAGGATCTGGCCTTTGCTTGATCGTCTCGAAAACCACATGTTCGCTCAGATCGGCCAGCGCATCGTCCGGCAGCGTGTGCAGCGGCACGAGGTCGCGCAGACTTGCCATTTCCTCGTCGAGGGCGATTCAGACATGCGTGCGGCGTTTTCCATAAGATCCAGGTGTTATCGGGTACCCCGACTTCGGGCGGGCGCCTACTGTTATCGACCCCTACCATGGCGTTCTTGAGCGACTCGCTGACCGGATACCTGCCCAGCCACACTGCCAGCAGCGCCGCGTTGAAATCGGCGCCGGCGATCACCCCCTGGCGCACGCCGTTGATCGATACCCGGGTTCCCTCGCCGGGCACATAGTCGAGCCAGACCTGGT
The DNA here is from genome assembly GCA_963719025.1 of uncultured Gammaproteobacteria bacterium. Taxonomy (GTDB): domain Bacteria; phylum Pseudomonadota; class Gammaproteobacteria; order Chromatiales; family Chromatiaceae; genus Thiosocius. The sequence continues at coordinate 51,756 of CAVRBK010000042.1, forward strand.
CGCCGTCGTGCATATCGCCAAACAGCGCGACGAAACGCTCGAGCCGAGGCCGCAGTTCCGCATACTGAGCGGGATCGACGTTGTTTTCGAAACCCTCGCGCCAGCCACCATCGAGCCGACGCTTTGCCACTTCACTGTAGACGAAGTACATCGCCACGCGGTTGGCCGGTGGCGTTACCAGCAAGTCACCGACGCCCTTCTGCGGCTGCGGCAGATACAGGGCGCCGACATAGACGCTGATAAAAAACTTCTTGCGGATGCCGGCACCGTTGAGCAGGAGTGGGCGATCGTATCCCGCGATGCGCACCTGATCGGCCACATCGACACCGGCAAGTTTTGCGGCAGCAACCGGCCCCGTCAGGGTTGCCAGCAACACGAAGAAGAAAACCAGGCGATTAGCCACACCCCACCTCCAGCAGTTGAGACTCGACAGACTTAACACATCCAACGCAGTTTTTTTGCGATAAACCGCATGAAACACGGCATTTCCTTGTATTGCACCCTCTTTTTCTATGCTATGTTTTCTGCGGTTTCCCCACCAATCGAGCAGGAGTCCTACATGGCAGTAAAAAAGAAAGTCGCTAAAAAGAAAGTGACGAAGAAAGTAGCCGCCACCGCACCGGCAGTGAAGGCAATCACCACCAAGCAGACCAAGACGCAGATTATCGCCGCCATCGCCGAATCGACAGAGCTTTCGAAGAAAGACGTCGCCGGTGTTTTCTCCAAGCTCGGCGAACTTGTCGAGTCCCACATGAAACGCCGCGGCTCTGGCGAGTTCACGATCCCCGATACCGGCGTCAAGATCCGTCGCGTGAAAAAGCCGGCCCGCAAGGCGCGCATGGGCCGCAACCCGGCTACCGGAGAGGCAATGAAGATTGCCGCCAAGCCGGCCTCGACGGTTGTACGGGTCACCGCACTCAAGGCGCTGAAAGATACCATCGGCTGAGCGGTAAATCCCGGAAACAAAAAAAGCGCCGCTTCCGCGGCGCTTTTTTTGTTTCCGCCCCAGCGGGCCCGAGCCCCACGATCAGGGCGCCTGCTGCAGAATCAACTGGCGATCGCGCTGGGTGAACTCGAGTTGCTTCAGAAAACTCATGCCCAGCAGCACCGGATCGTCCGCACCCATCGACGGCAGTATCGATGCACGTACACCGGCAAGACTGATCGCCCCCAGGCGCACCTCGTCCAGCTCGGTCTGCCAGACGGCCACCGGGCCATTCGCCGTCTGGCTGATGCCACCACCGCCCCGCTGCAGACGCAGGCGCTCGGCCAGCGACTCGGGGATCGCGACATCGGTCGCACCGGTATCCAGCAGGAAGGTCACCGGAAAGCCGTTGATCCGGCCGCTCGCGACATAGTGCCCCTGGGCATTGCGCTCCAGTAACGACCTGGCGCCCGCCCGTCCGCACCCTCGCGCGACCACCGGCGCGGTATTGGGATTGAGGCGCGTCTCCAGGATGTCCTGAAACAGCAGGGTCAGCAGCGCGAGACCACCCACCCAGGCCATGATCAGCATGAACCGACCGGTTCGCTGGGTGCTCTGCTGTTCGTCATCCATCGGCATTTGCTGGTACGTTTGGCTTTGGCTTGTATTTCCACGCCATTGGAACCCGTTATCCCGGTGAAGTTCAAATCAACTCCAGCAGCGGCACCTCATGACTGACGAAAGCAAACTGATCTACATCCACGACCCGATGTGCAGTTGGTGCTGGGGCTTTCGACCTGTCCTGGAGACACTGCTGCAGCGCCTGCCCGAAGGCCTGGCCTTCGAGCGCCTGCTCGGTGGTCTCGCCAGCGACAGCGATCAGCCGATGGCGCCGCGAGATGCAGAACAATCTTCAGGACACCTGGCGACGGATTCAGCAACGCATCCCCGGGACGCGCTTCAACTTCGATTTCTGGACCGACTGCAAACCGCGCCGCAGTACCTGGCCGGCCTGTCGCGCCGTGGTCGCCGCCCGCCGCTGCGACCCGGACAGCGAGGACACGATGATCCGTGCGATCCAAAACGCCTATTACCTTCAGGCACAGAACCCGTCGGACGAATCGACACTCACGTCATTGGCGCGGCAAGCTGGGGCTCGATCGCACAGCCTTTCTCGCGGAACTGCGCGCACCGCGGACGCAACAGCGGCTGGACGATGAGATCGCGCGTGCGAGGGGCATGGGCGCCGACAGCTTCCCCAGTCTCCGACTGCAGACCGGTAGCAGCATCTGGCCGGTCGCTGTCGATTACACCAACGCCGACTGCCATGCTCGAGACCATTAGACAGGCTGATCGACGGCTGAGCGTCGGCGCAAAAAAACCGGGCATCCGGGCCCGGTTCTGGTCGCATCAGCGCACTGCCCCGCTCAGCGGACGAAGCGCGGGTCGTAGGTATGCAGCGGCGGCATCTTTGGGCGTGCCGGCGGCGTCATCTGCCGCATTTGCTGCATCCGCCGCTCACGGACCTGGCGGGTCATCTGCTGGCGATAGTGCACGATCGCACTCTGCCCATTGGCCGACACGTCGTAGACACGCCACTGCTGTCCAGTGCGATACAGGCGGAAATCCAGACGCGACGGATACTGGCCGGGGTTGAGGATCGCCACGCTGACCTGCGCGGTACGGCCGCTGTTGGCCGCGCGTGGCGGCAGGAAACGCACCTGCTGGTTGCTGTAACCGGAGAGCTTTTCCGCCATCTTGGTCAGGAATGAGCGCTTGATCTCATTGGCAACCCGCTGCTGCTCGGCCTCGTCCATGCGCTCGAACAGGCGACCACCCGCCGACCTGGCCATGTGATCGAAGTCGAAAAACGGGGCAATCTCGGCGTTGAGAAACGCCGCCAGGGCCTCATCCGATGGCGTGTTCTCTGCCCCGAGAAAGGCCATCAGCCTGTCGACACCGGCACGCAGCGCGATTGCCGGATTGGACACCTGTGCAGCACCGCCCGGACGGCCCATGTAAGGCGCAGGGCCAGGACCGTAGTGCGGCACGGCCCATACACTGCCGGTCAGCAGGATGCCCGCGAGCAGCCAGAAACGTGATTTCATCGATATCCCCCTGTAGGTACTTTTTTAACACCCCGGCCGTCCGTGCATGAGACACGTAACGTTCATGAGCCATGGGATGCGGTCATCGAGCCAAGCCGGCCACGACTGCGCAGAGGTTGCCAAGCCACGGGCGCCATTGCAATGCGGGGATTCCCGCGGCCACGACATGTGCACTGCAACATCCGGACAGCCCCGGGCAGGCCGGGTCAGCTTGTGATCTTGCGATAGATATCCGACACCTTGGTCGGCAGCTTCGCAACATCGTCGAGCACAGTGTAGTTGGCCGCCCCGTACATGTGCGGCAGATAATCCTGCCCCGCGCGGTCGATGGTGATGCAGTAGGCGTGGATACCGTCCCGGCGCGCCTCGTACAGCGCCTGCCGGGTGTCTTCGATACCGTATTCACCGCGGTATTCCAGATCGTAATCATCCGGCTTGCCGTCAGACAGGGTGACCAGCAGCTTGGTGCGCGCCTCGACCTGGTTGAGCTTGTGGGCGAGGTGGCGGATCGGCGCACCCATGCGCGTGTAGTCTTTCGGTTCGATACCGCACACCCGGCCGATGACGGCCTCGTCCCAGGGCTCGTCGAAGTCCTTGATCCGGAACGCCTCGCAACGCTTGCGCGTCCACCCGGAAAACCCGTAGATCGCGTAGCGGTCACCCAGGGTGTTCAGGGCCTCGGCCAGCAGGATCAGGGCCTCGCGCTCGGCATCGTTGATCCAGCCGCGGGTCGAGCCTGACATATCGACCATGAACATCACCGCGATATTGCGCTCCTCCTTGTGCATGCGGGTGAACAGGCGGTCGGTCATCTCCAGCCCCATGTGGACGTCGCCCCAGGCCTCGACCAGCGCATCGATGTCGATGTCCTCACCGTCGCTCTGACGCTTGAGCAGCCGGTCCTCGCCGCGCAGGATCTCGAAGGTGCGGCGCAGGGAGCGCACGAAGCCGGCGTACTTGCCCAGGGTCGCGCGGTAGAAATCGGTCTCCGCGGGCACCACCTCGATCTCGCGCAGCACGCACCAGTTCTTCTTGTGCGCCTGGCGCACCACGTCCCACTCGTTGTAGAGGAAGGCACCCTCCTCGTGATAGGTGCCGGCCCAGACATCTTCCGGGTTGAGCACCTGGTCATCGATCAGGCTGGCGTCGTATTCGCCTTCACCCGCCGGGGTCAGATATTCGGGTGGGATCTCGCCCAGGTCGAGCAGGATCGAGGTCAGCTGCTCGCGCACGATATCCGGCACCGGCAGTGGCTGTTCGGCCAGCGTGACCTCGAGCTGCAGCGGCTGCTGCACATCCGCCTCTTCCGCCTGGTCCACCTCGAACTGCTCGGGTGGCGCATGGTCGGCGCGCCCCTCGGCGATCTCTTCGGCGATCACCCGCAGGGTCTCGCGCACCCGCGCCTTGTCGCGTTCCAGCCGCTTCTCGCGCGCAGCCCAGGCGGCCGCCGGGTTCAACTGTCCCTGGTAACAGCGTTGCGGTGGTGGCGCCGCGTGCAGGTTGTCGAGCCAGCCAAGGCTGTCGGCAAGGCGGCTTTCGGGTTGCGCCAACGCCAGGGCGGCATCCTGCCATCCGCCGGTGAGTGGTGGATCGCCAAGCGACTCGCTCAGCGCACACATCCGCCGGTACAGTCCCGGCAACTCGCGCGCGATGATGGCATCCAGGCGAAGGGTCTCGAGCGCGTGAAACACGGCCTGGGCGCGCGCCGCGTCCGGGTAGCCGGCCAGCAACTCCGGCAGGTTCGCGTTCAGCGTTCCGTAGCGGGTCTGCGCCCACAGGTGGGTCACGATGGACTTGAACAGCTGGAAGTTGTCGACCTCGTTGTCCAGGCGGGCGACGATCTCCGGCAGGTAGATCACCTCGCCATCGGTCCAGGCGACCTCGCCCGGCTCTATCTTCAGCCGGCGTCCTTCCAGCCCCTGCACGAACGGCAGCAGGATCGGCACCGCCTCCTCGAACACCGAGCCCGCGGCGCGCTGATAGCCAACCGCCAGAAAGCCATCCAGGTCGCGGATCACCGTCATCGCCGATTGCAGCCCCTGCCGGTCGTAGCTGTCCATGGCGTGCAGGCACCACGCCGAAACCACATCCGGCTCGACCTCGTGCAGGGCCTCTTTCGCCCGGTTGGCAAACTGGAAGGCCAGCTCGGTGTTGGTCGCCGCGGCGCGCCGGGTCCACTCGAGCACGAAGTCCTGCTTTTCGCGTGACATCCCGGCCAGCACATCGGCCAGCCCTTCGGTGTGGATAAAGGTGAACTCGACCTCGAGACACTCGTCGAGGCGGGTCACGATCGTTGGGGCATCTAGCGGTGAACGACTCAAGGGAAAGGCCTGCGGCTCTGGATCACGGAGAGGTCAAGGACACCGGTGGTGCAACTCCCTGCACCCCGGCACTGCAGCGCCGAACCTAAAAGGCCGGGGCCCGGCGGTCAACCGCGCGGCTTGCGCAGAATAAGCCGGGGCGGGCGCGACTCAGGCCCGCCGGTCGGTCGGAAAGTTCGACACATTGTCGAAAACGACCCTGGAGAGGCTGGCATTTTCCGACGGACGTCCCAGCAGGTACCCCTGGCCACGGCCGAACCCGGCGGCACGCACCGCGTCGAGTATGGCCTTGTCCTCGATGCCCTCGGCCACCAGCTGATGACCGGAATCGAGGATCATCTTCGCGAGGTGGGTGACCATGTTGCGGTGCGTCTCGTTCTGCAGGCCCTGGACCAGGGTGATATCGAACTTGACCACGTCGACCGGCATGCTGGCGAGGTAGCGCACCGACGAATAGCCGCTGCCGAAGTCGTCGAGCGCAATCTCGAAACCGCGTGCCCGCAGTTTCGACAGGTTTTCGTTGGCCAGGCCGATCTGCGTGATCAGCGCGGTCTCGGTCACCTCGATCATCACCCGGTAGTCTTTGAGGAAAGGCTGGAACTCGCCCAGCCAGTTGCACACCTGGTCATGGACCAGTGACGGGCCGGACAGATTGATCGACACCCCGGTACCGATCTGCACCCGGCCGTCACGCAGGTCCGCCAGGACGCGGCGCACGACCGCGCGATCCAGCTCGACCTCGAGGCGACGCGCCTCGATGACCGGGAAGATGTTCGACGGCAGGATGATCTCGCCATCCTGTTCGTATCCGCACCAGCGCCTCGTAGTGGCAGATGGTGCCGTCGTTCAGGTCGACGATCGGCTGGTAGTGCATGCATCAGGCCGCTGCCGTAGATCACCGCATCGTAGACCGCGGTGTTGACCCAGCTCGAGAACAGGCCCTCGGAATCCGCGCGCCAGCGCCTCGGTGAACATCACCACGTTGGCATGTCCCGGACGCTTGGCGCGGTACATGGCGACATCGGCCTTCCACTGCAGGGTCTGCAGGTCGTCGAGATCGTCGACCCGCGCATTCGCCAGGCCGGCACTGATGCGCAGCGGCTCGCGCACACCGAGCTTGCTGAAATCGTAACCGACGATCTTTTCGTGACAACGCTCGGCAATGCGCAGCGCCGAGTCCTCGTCGCAGTCGAGCAGGATCACCGCGAATTCGTCGCCGCCGATGCGGAACAGCTCCTCACCCCGCCGCAACACCGCACTGATGCGGCTGGCGATCACCTTGAGCACCTGGTCACCGACGCTGTGACCGTAGGAGTCGTTGATCGCCTTGAAGTGGTTGACGTCGAACAGCGCGAAACACACGTCGACGTCGCGCTCGCCGAGCATGCTGCGGCAGGTTCTGCATGAACTCGTCGAAGGCGCGCCGGTTCTCGCGTCCCGGTCAGCGCATCGTGATGCGCCATCGTCCACAGCTCCTGGCTTTTTTCTTCCAGGCTGGAGTGCACCTCGAGCAGCTGGCTCTGGTATTCGTTCAGCGACAGGCGGATCTTTTCCGTCTCGGCGATCGGCACCACGCCGGCCAACTCGTCGAGAATCAGGCCTCCGGGGCTGTCCTTGAGGCGGTCGATATGGCTCGAGATCGCACGTAGCGGGCGCACGATAAGGAACACCAGCGCCGGAAACAGGGTCAGTGCGAAACCGCCGAGAATAATGCTGAGCTTGACGATCGCACCCGACAGCAGGCCGGTCACCGCATCGTCCATGGGATTCTCGCGCAGCGTGAAACGCAGCGCAGACTGCAACTCGCTCCAGGTCAGGGTCGAATCCCCGGGGCGCTCGAAACGTATCGACTGCGGATCGACATAGCGGTAGGCATAGCTCTCACGCAGCTTGTCGAGGAACGCGACACGCAGACCCACATACCCCAGCGGTCGACGCTGGTCCTCCTCGACATCCTCAAAAACGGTCTCGAACACCAGCAGGCTCGGCTCCGCGCCAGAGTAGTCGACGTAGGCGGGGGGTGGCGGCAGGCTCATCCGGATCGGCATTCCGGTGCCATCCAACCGGGCCAGCACCTCGCCCTGCCGGTCGTAGACCTCGGCGTTGGAGACCTGTTCGGTCAGGAAAGTGGCGCCCAGCATGCGTCGGCTGCGCCAGTAGGCGTAGTAGCGGGGCAGCCGCAGCTGCTGCTGCACCTCTTCCCAGTCGGCAAAACGATCGGCGACCTGTTCCGCCTCCAGCACGATATGGTTCATGACCACCGACAGTTCCTCCTGGGCCGCCGCATTGGCCGTGGCCTCCATATCGGCGCGCAGACGCTGAAACTCGCTGTAGGTGAAGGTGCCGTAACCGACGAAGGCCAGCAGCACCAGCCCGACCATGATCAGGGCGTAGTGGCCGATAGAAAGCCCGCGTTGGATCTTAGCCATGGTTCACTCCGGAAATCACACGGACCACCTCGTCCAGAAGATCGAACTCGTGTGCAAGGTCGAAGAAATGATTGGCCCCCTTGACCGGCCGAAGCCGCACCGCACTGCCCCGCAGTGCATCCAGCCAGCGGCGGTCAATGCGATCATCCCTGTCACCGAAAATCACCGTCACCGGTACGGGGCTGTCGCGCAGGGCCCGGCTCACTCGCTCGCCATCCCATGACAGGTAAGACATCAGATTGCCCGCCGTGGTCACATAGTCGCGGCAATAACCCAGGGCGAAACTATCGAGTTCGTCTGCCCTGCTGACCGCCAGGTAGCTCTGGGCACGGACCGCAATCTCCGCCGCACTGGCGCCACCACTGAAATCGGCGAAATAGGTGAGGCTGATCAGCAGGGCGTGATCGATCGGGGGCGAGTCGACCATATCGAGCAGCGCAGCCAACTGGATACCGCCCGTGCTGTGGCCGATCACCACCGGTGGTTTGCCGGCCCGCCTGGCGAGCCAGTCGGTCCAGGCGTGCAGCTCGGCCACATCCTGCTGCATCGAATGGGTGTGAATCGCCTCGCAGGCCAGACTCTGCCGACGATGGCTCACGCCGAGGGTCAACGACGGGGTCAGCACGCTGTATCCCTCATCGGCGAGCGATTCGGCGAGACGCCGCACGGTGGGGAATTCGCGCGTCTGCAGGAAGCCGTGCAGGATCAGCACGGCCGGCTTCTCCGCGGCACCCGGCCAGTATTCGGCCTCTGCAACCAGCCCGGAGCCCATGTCCAGCTGCATCCGCGCACTGCCCGCATGAGCCATTGCCGCCGTCACCACGAAGAGCAGCGAAAGCAACAACCGAGTTACAGCCACATTCTCCCCCGATTAATTAGAATTCTTATGTAAGCCATTAAAACATAGCTTATTTCTATCACAGATTCACCGAAAGTTTTTGATCTGGACCAAAACAGGCACAACGGGTCTGCCGCAGTGATGATTTGTCGGTGGACGGGAGAGGGCCGGGGACAGGCGCGCGCCGCGCAATCCGTCGCCAGATCGCCCGGTGACAATGGCAGCCAGCGGGCCGGCCCGCGGGGGAAAGGCGGTTGAGGGATCAGCAGGGGTTCGGGTGGTCAGACGCAAAACCAACGAAATCGCCGTTGCAGCCGCGCATGACATCGTCGCCAGAGGCCGTTGCGTCGGGGCCCTGGCTGAACAGGTCGTAGCCCTGCGGCAGCGTGCTGTTGTTCGAGACGGCACCGCCGGGGTCGGTCTTCACCCCGGGGCGCTGGTAGCGGTAGATACGAGCCCAAGGATCGAGCCAGGCCCGGGCGCCCGCCGGCGCCGTGGCGGTAGCGCCGAGCACGACCTGGCCCGCCAGCAGGTAGACGCCGCGAACCGCCGTGTTGTTGGCATCCAGCGCGGCCAGATCGGAATCCAGCGCGAGGTCGTTCAACACCAGTTCGATCTGGTGTATGTCCTTGATCGCGGTGCCGATTCGCGCCTCGGCGATGTAGCCCTTGTAAACCGGTATGGCGATGGCAGCGATGATCGAGACGATCGCCACCGCAATCATCAGTTCGATCAGGGTGAACCCGCGTTGCATATCCTGCACTCCCCGGCCATCTCGGCGACACTGAAAGAAAAACCGGGCCCTCGATGAGCCCGCCCGATCCCGGTCTGGTTAAACCATGGCCGCTTTATCGGCCGCTGACCGTGTGATCGGTCACACAATCCGCTGGGCAGGCCACCATCGGCGCCGCCTCACTCCGAGGATAGCGGCATACGGCAAGGTGAACTTGAACCACGGCACCGCGCCAAGCCGGTGGCCGGCCATTCAGAACAGCGACGACGACAGCTCGTTGACCGCGACCAGCATGTCGCGATCGTCGGTCAGGGCCTGGGCCACGGAGGCGCGGCAGGCGACCACCGGATCGACGCCGGAATGGATCAGCTTGGCCGCGTGCACCAGCAGGCGGGTCGAGGCACCCTCGTCGAGCCCCTGTCCTTTCAGGTTACGCGTCATGTGGGCGAACCTGACCAGCCGCCCGGCCAACTCGGCGTCCATCCCGGACTCGCGCTCGACGATCTTCTGCTCGAGGACCGGCGTCCGGGTAGTCGAACTCGAGGGCGACGAAGCGCTGGCGGGTCGACTGCTTGAGGTCCTTCAGCACCGACTGGTAGCCCGGGTTGTACGACATCGCCAGGCAGAAGCCCGGGGCCGCCTCGACCAGCTCGCCGATCTTTTCCATCGGCAGCACCCGGCGATCGTCGGCCAGCGGATGGATGACCACGGTGGTGTCCTTGCGCGCCTCGACCACCTCGTCGAGATAGCAGATCGCGCCGGAGCGCACCGCCCGGGCCAGCGGCCCGTCGACCCAGGTGGTCTCGCCGCCCTTGACCAGGAAACGCCCGACCAGGTCGGACGCGGTCAGGTCGTCGTGGCAGGACACGGTGATCAGCGGGCGCTTGAGGCGCCACGCCATGTGCTCCATGAAGCGCGTCTTGCCGCAGCCGGTCGGCCCCTTCAGCAGTACCGGCAGGTGGTTGCGGTAGGCGGCCTCGAACACATCGATTTCGTCGCCGACCGGCTGATAATACGGCTCGTCGGTGATGTAGTTCTCTTCCGGTCGGAGGGTCTTGGCGTCGGTCAAAGGTCTGACTCCGGAGCTGCGCGGTGGGTTATTTCGGCTGCGAAGGCTAACCAGCGCCCGGGCTCGAGACAACCCTGCGGTCCATCGTGGCATTGCCGGGGCGTGGCCGGCACCTGCGGGCCGCGCAGTGAGGCGCTGGGACGCAGCGCAACCTGGATTGCGGGCTGATGCGGCGCATCCGCCGGAATGGCGGCAGGCGGCTGTCATTGCGACACAACGCGGCAGAATCCGTGATTCCCGCGCAGGCGGGAATCCACCCGGCAAGCGAAAAAGGAGGCATGGTCTGATCCAATCCAGCTGACGGCAAAAAAGGGCTTCTCCCACGTAAACGCAAACGCGTCGCACTCAATAAATCAATGCCTTAGGTGCATACGCGGCGTCTATTAGTGCATCGGAAAATTCGATTGTTCGCGCATAGCGATGGGCTGCCAACGGGAGTATCGTTGTCGGTCCTTGAAAAGACCGGCTTCCGCCCCCAGGCGCGCCGGTCTTCCACATTGAAGAATTCCGGGCCGTTTGGCCCGCCTGCGATCGCGACCCCAGGGCCCGGTCGCACGAAAAGATTCATCACTATCCGCGACGGAGGACTATCCATGACGGAAGTCGTAGCCACCAACGAGACCATTCTCGTCGTCGGTGGCGGCATCAGTGGCATGACAGCCGCACTTGAAGCCGCCGAGACCGGGAAGCAGGTCGTGCTGGTCGAAAAGCGCCCCTATTTGGGCGGCCGAGTAAGCCAGTTGTACAAGTACTTCCCCAAGCTCTGCCACCCCACCTGCGGGCTGGAGATCAACCAGCGCCGGGCCAAGATGAACCCGAACCTGACCATCCTGACGATGGCCGAGGTGACCGGGATCGAGGGCGAAGCGGGCGCCTACACGGCGACCGTCAAGCTGGCACCGCGCTACGTCAACGACAACTGCACCGGTTGCGGGGATTGTGCCAAGGCCGTCGAGACCGAGTTCGACGACGAGTACAACTACGGCATGAGCAAGCGCAAGGGCGCCTACCTGCCGCACGTCATGGCCCATCCGATGCAGTACGTCATCGACCCGCGCATCATCGGCACCGATGACGCGCAGAAGGCGAAAGACGCGTGCAAGTACGGTGCCGTCGACCTCGACATGGAAGAGCGCGAGATCAGGTTTCCGGCAGGTGCGGTGATCTGGGCGACCGGCTGGCAGCCGTACGATGCGGCCAAGATCCAGCCCTACGGCTACGACCGCTTCGACAACGTCATCACCAACGTCGAATTCGAGCGCATGGCCGACCCGAAGGGTCCGACCGGCGGCAAGATCGTGCGCAAGGACGGCAAAGAGGCCAGGAACGTGGCCTTCATCCAGTGCGCCGGTTCGCGTGACCGCAACCACCTGTATCACTGCTCGCGCATCTGCTGCATGGCCTCGCTGAAGCAGACCCACTACGTGGTCGACGCCTACGACGACGCCCAGGTGACGATCTACTACATCGATATCCGTGCGATCGACCGTTTCGAAGACTTCTACCAGACCGTGAAGAACATGCAAAACGTGACCTTCACCAAGTCCAAGGTCGCCAACGTGATCACCGACAAGGAAGGCAATCCGATCTGTAAGGGCGTGGACACCGAGGGTTATCACCGCTACGAGAACACCCATGATCTCGTGGTTCTCGCCACCGGTATGGAGCCGTCGGTCGCCAAGAGCGATTTCCCGGTCGATATCGTGATCAATCGTGAAGGCTTCATCGAGCCGGACGCCGCCAACGGCGGTGTGTTCGCCGCGGGTTCGGCATCCGACGCACTGGATGTGAACCGCGCAGTACAGCATGCAACCGGCGCCGCCCTGAAGGCCATTCAGGTGGTAAATCGGGTTGCAGGAGCGGAGGGCTAAGCAATGGCAGACGATAAGAAAATGGCAGGCTTTGTCTGCACCGGCTGTGGCATCGGCGAGCGTCTCGACGCCGGCCAGCTGGAACAGACCGCCAAGCGCGACGGCAAGATGGCCACCTGCGTGCAGCACGAGATGCTGTGCAGCAAGGAAGGCGTGCAGTCGATCCGTGACGCCATCGACAACGATGGCGCCACCCACATCATGATCGCGGCATGCTCGCGGCGGGCCAAGGTCGAGGCATTCAGCTTCAACGACGTGGCCATGTCGCGCGCCAACCTGCGTGAAGGCGTTATCTGGTCACGTCCGGATACCGACGAGAATCGCGAGACCACGCAGGAAATGGCGGACGACTACATCCGCATGGCCTGCGCCGAGGTCAAGTTCATGACCAAGCCGAGCACATCTGGCGAGCAGGAGATGACCAAGAGCATCCTGGTTGTCGGTGGCGGCGTTACCGGCATGACCGCGGCGCTCGAAACCGCGGCGGCGGGCTTCCCGGTACACCTGGTCGAGAAGACCGGCGAACTGGGCGGCTGGGCGGCCAAGTGGCACAAGCGTATCCCGGGTCGTGCAGCGGCCGACGGTGTGTCCAATGGCACCAACGTCGACCTGCCGATGCCGATGGACAACGACATCGCCGACATGATCGCGGCAGTTGAAGGCAACGATCTGATCACGGTGCACATGAACAGCACCCTGACCAAGACCTCGGGCGCACCGGGTCGCTTCTCGGCGGACATCACCACCGAGTCGGGCGGCACCAGCACCGAGAACTTCGGCGCCATCATCCAGGCCTCGGGCTGGAAGGAATTCGACGCCTCGGTGATCCCCTCACTCGGTTCGAGCAACGCCGACGTGGTCAGCAACGTCGAGCTTGAAGCCCTGGCCAAGGCGGCCGGCGACGGCCCGATCAAGCGTCCGTCGGATGGCAAAGAGGTCAAATCGGTGGTGTTCGTGCAGAACGCCGGCCAGGCCTCGACCGAAGAAGGCCACCTGCCCTACCACTCTGGCATCGGTGACCTGATCGCGATCAAGCAGGCCATGTACTTCAAGGCCCAGAACGGCAAGGACTGTGACACCACGATCCTGTTCGACAACCTGCGCACCCCGGGTGCCGCCGGCGAGGACTTCTACCGCTCCGGTCAGCAGAGCATGGTGATCTTCTCCAAGGGCGAGGTTGGCGAGGTGACCAGCTCCGGCAACGGCGCATCGGTCAGCTTCAAGGACCTGATCCTCGACGAAGACGTCAGCCTGGACGCCGACCTGGTCGTGCTCGACCTGGGCATGGTGCCGAACTCCGGCCCCGATCCCTATGCGGCCAACGAGTCGCAGGAAGGCATGAGCGACGAAGAGAAGTCCGATGCGAACGATGCCGCCGAGATCGCCATCCCGGTCGACTCGATCCTCGCACTGGACTATCGCCAGGGCTCGGACCTGCCGCAGCTGAAGTGGGGCTTCACCGACTCGCACTTCATCTGCTTCCCGTACGAGACCCGCCGCACCGGCATCTACGCCTGTGGCCCGGTACGCCGTCCGATGGACATCAAGCAGGCCCAGGACGACGCTACCGGCGCCGCGATGAAGGCGATCCAGGCGGCCGTCAATGCCGGCCAGGGTTCGGCCGCCCATCCGCGTGTCGGTGACCTGTCCTACCCGTCGTTCCGCAAGGAAGGCTGCACCCAGTGCAAACGCTGCACCGTGGAATGCCCGTTCGGCGCGATCAACGAAGACGAACAGCGTTACCCGCAGTTCAACGAGTCACGCTGCCGCCGCTGCGGTACCTGCATGGGCGCCTGCCCGGTGCGCGTCATCTCGTTCGAGAACTACTCGATCGATACCGTCGGCCAGCAGATCAAGAACGTCGAGGTACCGGACGAGTTCGAGGAGAAGCCGCGTATCCTGGTCCTGGCCTGCGAGAACGACGCCTACCCGGCACTCGACCAGGCCGCCATGAGTGGCCAGGAGATCAGCCCCTGGGCGCGCGTCATCCCGGTCCGCTGCCTTGGTTCGGTCTCGCTGTCATGGGTCACCGACTGCCATGAACAACGGCTACGACGGCATCATCATGATGGGCTGCCAGCGTGGTGACGACTACCAGTGTCACTTCGTACGTGGCTCGGCCATGGCCGCCGAGCGTATGGCCAAGGTCGGCGACACCCTGTCCACCCTCAATCTCGAACCCGAGCGCGTGATCGTGCACGAGGTCGCCATCACCGACATCGAGCGCGCACCGCGCCTGATCAAGGAGATGGAAGAGGTCGTCGAAAGAGTGGGCATGAGCCCCTTCAAGTTCTAAGCGAGGTTGGTTATGAGCGATATGAACAATGCAATGGTCGACAAGTATCGCAACAGCTTCCTGTCGGAAGTTGAGCAGAACGTCGAAGAGGGTGAGTGGGTCAAGATGTGCATGCAGTGTGGCGTGTGCGCCGGCTCCTGTCCGCTGGGCGATGCCTGGGAACACACCCCGCAGAAGATCTTCATGATGATCCGGGCCGGCAAGCGTGACGAGGTGCTGCAGTCCGACTCGATGTGGATGTGCACCTCCTGCTACAACTGCATCGTGCGTTGTCCGCGCGAACTGCCGATCACCCACATCATGCACGGCCTGGCGCACTACGCGAAGCGCCTGGGCATCGTGCCCAAGGGTCAGCCGACAGCCAAGTTCGCCCAGCTGTTCTGGGACAACCTGATGAAGAAAGGTCGCGTCAACGAGCTCAAGCTCGGCGTGGACCTGTACTTCGAAGGTTCGGCGAAGGCATGAAGACCGCACTGAAGAACAAGGACATCGGCCTTGCCATGTTGAAGGCCAAGCGCATGAATCCCATGGAGATCTTGGGCGGTCACGCGGTCAAAGACCTGTCCGGGTTCCAGAAGGTCATCAAGAAGGCCCAGGAACTCGAAGACGCCCGCATCGCCAAGCACGGCGGTAACAGGAGTAAGTATCCATGGCAAAACGTGAATATTCTTTCTACCCCGGATGCTCCTCGCAGAAAGGCGCATCCTCGTCCAACTACCTGGTCTCGGTGCAGACCATGTGCGAAGAGCTGGACATCCAGCTCAACGAGATCCCGGACTGGAACTGCTGTTCGGCCTCGATCGGCTATGCCGGTGGCGGTGAGCTGCCGCGCCTGGCGCTGTCGGCACGCAACATCGCACTGTCCGAGGAACACAACCCCGGTCAGGAGATCGTCGCCACCTGCGCCGCCTGCTGGCTCGCCACCCGCGAGACCCAGGAGCGCCTGCAGCACGACGAGGGCCTGCTGGCCGAGACCAACACGGCCCTGGCCGAGGCCGGCCTGACGCTGAAGAACGACGCCCCGATCAAGCACATGGCCGAGGTCCTGATCCAGGACATCGGTTACGACGCGATCGGCGAGAAGGTCAAGAAGCCGCTGGAAGGCATCAAGATCGCCGGCTATGTCGGCTGTCAGACCAACCGTCCGTTCGGCATCGCCGGCGAGAGCTACGAGAATCCGAAGTACCTGGACAAGCTGGTCGAGACCCTGGGTGCGGATTCGATCCCGGACTACGAGAAGAAGGTGCAATGCTGCGGCGGCGCGCTGGCCTTCTCCGAGCCGGAGAAGTCACAGGAGATGATCAAGGGCATCATCGAGTCGGCCTACGACCACGGCGCCGACATGATCGTGACCCCCTGCCCGGTATGCCAGATGAACGTCGAGGTCTACCAGGACCAGATCAACGCCACCCACGGCACCAAGTTCAAGATGCCGGTGGTGTACTACTCGACCCTGATGTCGGTCGCCTACGGCCGCTCGGCCAAGGACGCCGCGCTGAACGGCCAGGTGATCCCGGCCAAGAAGCTGGAAGAGATCGCCAACAAGTAGGGCTGTGCCCGACGCTGCGGCAGGCAAAGCCTGCCCTACCGACCGAATGAACCCCGCCTCCGAGGCGGGGTTTTTTATGGCCCGCCGCTCACGCCACAGTGTGGCTTTTAGTCCAAAGTTTCGACCCACCTAAAAGCCCGAGGCATTTATTTCGCGGTAAAAAGTATATTAACGATAACCAATATTTTATGAGCAGCAAGGAGAGGGCGATGAAAAAACATGCCATGCTTTCGTTGCTGGCCGCGATTCTGATCTCAGCGGCCAGCAGTTCATCCGCGTGGTGGGGCAACAGCCGGGGTGGCGGTTGGAACCCTTACGACCCCTGGGACCCACGCTATTGGGCTGAGGAGTTCTTCGGCGGCGGCTGGGGGGGCTACGGTGGTGGCCCGGGGAATAGGCGGCGGACCATGGGGCTATGGTGGCCCCTGGGGGGGCTATGGTTACCCCTCCTATGGCGGCTATGGCTATCCCTACTATGCCGGTTACGGCTATGGCCCCTGGGGAGGTTACGGCGCTCCCTACTACGCTGGCGGCTACTGGCCTTCCCACGGGGGCTGGGGCTATGCCCCGTATGCCGCAGTCCCGGCACAGACGGCTACCAAGGCAAAGTCCAAACCCAAGGCAAAGCAGAGCAGTTAGTCCCGCTCAGCAACCGGAAAAACCCGCGGCCAATGCCGCGGGTTTTTCAAACGAAGACACATTTGTGAGCAATCGCGAACCGGTCCAGCACACCGGCTCCCCGATTCCTGGCTAAACCCGCGAATCAAGCCCGTCGTCAGCAATACGGACCCGCAATGGACAATCTGGTCGTCTGGTTGATCATCATCGCGTTTTACGCCCCGCTGCACTATCTGCTGCCGGTACTCGTCCTGTTCATCACCGGCAGGGAGTCAGAGGAGGTGCGTGAACGGCTGATACGTCGCGCATTGATCGACTCGACCCTGTCGATGGTGGGCGCCTTTGCGATCGTGATCTATCTCACCGAGCAGGAGATGATGTCAGCGGCCATGCTGATCCTGCTGCTGTCGATGCTGTTATCCCTTTATCGGGATCTGGCGGCATCGGCGTGAGATTACACAGGCGGAGGGCTCCTGACCGAGTCTCGGAAACGCAGAGGACGCGAAGGCGCAGAGATCTCAAAGGCCTTTAGCAGCAAGAAGGGGTACAGGATCAATTCTGCATCTGGGCCACAAGAACCGACTCAGGGCCAAGCGACCAAGTAAACTTCTCCCACCACCCCGATTAGTGAGAGGGTCTCTGCGTCCTTTGGGCCTTTGAGCTCTCTGCGTTAATTACTCGGGCTTAACCACAACGACGGGGCTCAGCTGTCGGAACAGCCGCCCCCAGTTGTATCGTCGCGCATCTGCTCTTCGGCCTTGGCATTGCGCGCCTCGATCTCGGCATTTGCGCGCGCCTCCCAGACCTCTTTGCGTTCTTCGACCCGCTTCTCCCAGGCCCCGCTCTTTTCCGGGATGGTTTTTTCACCGAATAGCGCCTGGCGCATCAGCTTGTTGCCCAGCTTCATCAGCGCGATATCGTCCTCGGCAACCTGTTTATACGTTTCTGCCGGCAGATCATAGGTGTTTTGGAAATTGTCGCTCATGACGAAGCGGCGCAGCATATCGAAGTTGAACGAGGCCATGAAGAAGAGCTGCAGGCTCATCTCGTTCGGTTTGCCGACACCCGGACCACCGGATTTCTTTTTCAGGATCAGTTCGTACCAGGAACGGTTGAACTCGTCGTATTCCTCGACGCCCTGCTCCTTGCGGTAGTCGCGCAAGGTGATCTCGCGCGGCTCCTCGTGACCCTTGCAGTGTGCCTCCCTGACCAGGGAATACTGCTGCTTGGACTCGTAGGTATCCTTTTCGCGCATGTTGAGCAGCGCCACCGGATAGTAACGGCACACGGTCGGGCGATTCTCGTAGACGCCGCAGCCATTCTCACCGTCCAGGAAAAGGCAGGCGCCATCATTGTCGGTGCGCATCTTGATCCCGGGTACGCCGTCGGCGTCGAGTTGGAAAGGCACCGTATGCGCCTTCAGGAACTCTTCGGAATTCATGCCCAGGTGCTTCTGCAGGCGCAGTACGTCGTAGGGTGCCAGGGTCACGTCGGCATGCTTGCAGCAGGCGTTGAAGCAGGAGATGCCCTTGTGACAATTGAACTGCAGGACGCTGTCTTCGGTCAGCAGGGCCGGCACGGCCGGGCTGGCAAACTGGTCGGGGATGTCGAATTTTTCGTCGCTCATGGGATCGTTCCTCGGTGCAACATACGCCGCGTATCTGGGCCAGGCGTGCAAGTTAACGCATGACCGAATCTTGCAAGGGGCGGGGATTATAAGGTTTTTCTGATCTTCTTGCAGGGCTTGCCCTTGCCGGGCCATGGACGGCCCGAGTTTCGGGACGCAGAGAACACAGAGGCGCAGAGGGCACAGAGATTTTTGTTGGCGAACTCGCGGCCAGCGAGAAATCAGGAATCTGCGGGGAGGGGGGAGTTTCGGTCTCTTTTACTCAGAATCGTTGTTTGTGTACCGGCTTCCTGCCAGGAATTCTTCCTTCCTCAGTACCTCATGATGTATGTCCTAAGAACTCTTCGCGTTCTCTGCGTCTCTGTGTTCTCTGTGTTTCCTACTCGATCCAGAAAGGAAGCACATGAAAAAGCCGGGCACCTCGCGGTGCCCGGCCAATCAGTCGTCAGACTGTCAAGCAGTGATTACTTGAACAGCTTGGACTTGTCCACCAGGTCCTTGTGGGCGCGCTTGAAGCAGGTCCAGGTCTTGGTGGTCTTGTCGTAGACCGAGTTTACGAAGCAGTGCCAGTTTTCTTCGTCCACGAAGTTCTTGTCCATGCGGTAGTAGAAACCCGGGTAACGGGACTCTTCACGGAACTGGATGTGCTTCATGTGAGCTTCAGCGGTCAGGATGCGGTGGTAGTTTTCCCACGCACGCAGCAGCTCGTGAAGGTCTTTTGCACGCATCTTCAGTGCGTCTTCCTTCAGCATTTCGAGCTTCTGCTCAGCCAGATCCAACATGTGCTCGTTGGTGGTGTAGTAGGTGGCAACACCGGCTACATACTCGTCCATGATCTTCTGCAGACGGAACTGCAGCATGCGCGGAGTGATGTAGTTCGGGTTGACGTCGATCGCCGTGGTGTAGTCCTTGTGCTCGAGGTAGGTACGAACCGGGCGGTAGATCTCTTCGATCAACTCGTCGACCGAGGTGTCGAGCTCAGGCTTCCAGTCTTTGTTGTCCATGACAAACTTGACCATCGACTTGGCACACATACGACCTTCGGCGTGCGAACCGGAGGAGAACTTGTGACCGGATGCACCAACGCCGTCACCGGCGGTGAACAGACCCTGGATGGTGGTCATACCACGGTAGCCCCAGTTCCAGCCTTCCGGCAGGTGAGCAGGAATCTTGTCCTTCTCAGCATGCTCTTCGGTGGTCGGCGCACCAACGTCGGTCGGGCCCGACGCCCAGATACCGCAGCAGCCCGAGTGTGAACCCAGCAGGTAGGGCTCGGTAGGCATCAGCTCGGAGTTTTTCTTCTCCGGCTCGATGTTCTCGCCCGCCCAGATACCACACTGGCCGATACACATGTCGAGGAAGTCTTCCCAGGCCTCTGCTTCGAGGTGCTTGACCTCACGTGGAGACAGGGTCTCGCGCAGGTTGGCCAGAGCGGTGACGGTGTCCATCCAGAT
>CAVRBK010000043.1:0-25160 GCA_963719025.1 uncultured Gammaproteobacteria bacterium
CGTGGACCTGTACTTCAAGGTCGGCGAAGGCATGAAGACCGCACTGAAAAACAAGGACATCGGCCTTGCCATGTGGAAGGCCAAGCGCCTCGATCCCATGGAGTTCTTCGGTGGTCACGCCGTCAAAGACCTGTCCGGGTTCCAGAAGGTCATTAAAAAGGCCCAGGAACTCGAAGAGGCCCGCATCGCCAAGCACGGCGGATAAGAGGAGTACGTATCCATGGCAACACGTGAATATTCTTTCTACCCCGGATGCTCCTCGCAAAAAGGCGCGTCCTCGTCCAACTACCTGGTCTCGGTGCAGACCATGTGCGAAGAGCTGGACATCCAGCTCAACGAGATCCCGGACTGGAACTGCTGTTCGGCCTCGATCGGCTACGCCGGTGGCGGTGAACTGCCCCGTCTGGCGCTGTCGGCACGCAACATCGCGCTGTCCGAGGAACACAACCCCGGTCAGGAGATCGTCGCCACCTGCGCCGCCTGCTGGCTCGCCACCCGCGAGACCCAGGAGCGCCTGCAGCACGACGAGGGCCTGCTGGCCGAGACCAATCACGGCCCTGGCCGAAGCCGGCCTGACGCTGAAGAACGACGCCCCGATCAAGCACATGGCCGAGGTCCTGATCGAGGACATCGGTTACGACGCGATCGGCGAGAAGGTCAAGAAGCCGCTCGAAGGCATCAAGATCGCCGGCTATGTCGGCTGTCAGACCAATCGTCCGTTCGGTATCGCCGGCGAGAGCTACGAAAACCCGAAGTACCTGGACAAGCTGGTCGAGACCCTGGGTGCGGATTCTGTGCCCGACTACGAGAAGAAGGTGCAATGCTGCGGCGGCGCGCTGGCCTTCTCCGAGCCGGAGAAATCACAGGAAATGATCAAGGGCATCATCGAGTCGGCCTATGACAACGGCGCCGACATGATCGTGACACCCTGCCCGGTGTGCCAGATGAACGTCGAGGTCTACCAGGACCAGATCAACGCCACGCAGCGGTACCAAGTTCAACATGCCTGTGGTTTACTACGTCGACGCTGATGTAGGTGGCCTTTGGCCGCTCGGCCAAGGATGCCGCGCTGAATCAGCAGGTCATCAAGGCGAAGCCACTGGAAGAGATCGCGAACAAGTAACCGTTCGCGTCGCCCCCAACAAAACCCCGTCCACGTGACGGGGTTTTTTTTGCCCGTCGCCGGACCCTCGGCCGCGCCGGAACAGCACGACTCAATCCTGTTTATAATCTTGCGTTGCGCTGGACCAGCTGACGAAACAAGCAAACATGGCGGCACCGCGGGACAACACTTCTGGCACCGGCCTGGGCGCGACCACGACCAGCGCACTGCGGGACGCAATCGTCGGCCTGCTCGTTGGCGCGATAAGCCTGGTCGCATCGGTATCGGTGGCGGCATTGATTTTCAGCGGCCCCCTGTCACCCCACCTGGCCCGTGGCATCGGCATGGTGTTGATAACGGCCGTGGTCTCCGGCCTGCTGGTGGCGTTCAGCAGTTCCTGCGTGCGATCGATCGCCATCCCCCAGGATCGTATTGCACCGATTCTCGCGGTGATGGCCTCGGTGGCGGCAGCGGCCATGCCCCTGTCGGCCAGCGTCGAGGACACCTTCGTCACGATTGCGGTGATGATCGCACTCACGACCTCGCTGACCGGCCTGTTCCTGATTGGCATGGGCCTGTTCCGGGTCGGCGGGCTGATCCGATTCCTGCCGTTTTCGGTGATCGGCGGCTTTCTGGCCGGTGCCGGCCTGCTGCTGGTCATCGGCGCCCTGCGCGTCACCGTCAATGCGCCGCTCGACAGCGTCGACGCGGTCACGGCCCTGTTCGACCGCTCGCAGCTGGTGATGTGGCTGCCGGGCCTGGGGATCGCGGCCCTGTTGAGCCTGGCGGCACGCCATCGGCGCCAGTATCTGGCCCTGCCCCTGGCGATCCTGTTGTCGAGCATCCTCTTTTACGGGCTGGCGCTCACGGCCGGGCTGTCTCCGCAGGCGTTGCTGGACGGCGGCTGGTTGCTCGGGCCATTCGATGACAACACGGGGCACAAGCTGAACCTGTTACTCGCGATTGACTGGAGTCGGGTGCACTGGGGTGCGGTGTTCAGCAATTTTGGCAACCAGGGCTCGGTGCTGGTGATCACCGGCATCTCCATCCTGCTCACCGTGAGCGCACTGGAGCTGTTGGCCCACCGCGATCTCGACGTGAATCGCGAGCTGCGCGTCTCGGGCATGGCCAACCTGGCCAGCGCGCTGAGTGGCGGCATGGTCGCTTTTCATTCACTCACCCTGTCCGGGTTGTCCATGCGCCTCGGCGGCAAGAGCCGACTGGTCGGGCTGGTGGCCGCGCTGGTGTGCGCGGCCGGACTGTGGGCAGGACCGGAGCCTGTCGGCTACCTGCCGCGGCCGGTCATCGGCGGGCTGCTCGCCTACCTGGGTTTCACCTTCCTGCGCGAATGGCTGATCGATGCCTGGGCCAAACTGCCCAAGGCGGAGTACGCGATCATCCCGCTGATCATGATCGCGATCGCGACGTCCGGATTCCTCAGCGGACTGGTCGTCGGGCTTGTCGCGGCGGTGATGCTGTTCGTCGTCAGCTACAGCCGGGTGGGCGTAGTGCGCCACGCGATGACGGGGGTCGATCGCAAGAGCACCGCCGAACGTCACCCGGAAGACGAGCGCCTGCTGCGTGCCCACGGCGAGGCCATACAGGTGATGGTGTTGCACGGTTACCTGTTCTTTGGCACCACGCGCCACCTGCTGAGCGTGATCCAGGAGCGGACGAATGACAGCCGGCAGGAACCACTCAGCTACGTGGTCCTGGATTTCCGTCATGTCTCGGGGGCGGACTCGTCGGCGGCACTCAGTTTTCTCAAGATCCACCAGTTGTCCGAACTTTGCGGATTCGAACTGGTTCTGACCGGCCTGAGTCCAGGCCTGAGACGACTCATCAGTGACAAGGGGTTTGTCGAGGCCGGCAAGGACATACTGCATTACTTCCCCGACCTCGACCACGGCCTCGAATGGTGCGAGAACCGCCTGCTCGACCAACTGCCCGGACAGCCCCGTACCAACCAGTCCAGCATCCTGCAGCAGATCGCCGGGTGTATGCCCGATGCCGCGGCGCAGCAGACCTTTCTCTCGCATCTGCAAAGGCTCTCGGTACCGGAGAACTACGTGGTCGTGCAACAGGGCGACACCTCGAACGACCTGTTCTTTGTCGAGGAGGGGGAGGTCTCCGTCTATCTGGATACCGGCAGGGAAGACCGGGTGCGGATCCGCCGGACAGAGGCCGGCACCATCATCGGCGAGCTCGGCTTCTACCTCAATTTACCGCGCTCGGCGTCGGCCATCACCGACCGGCCTGCGACGCTCTACCGGCTGTCGGCCGAGGCTTTGACGGCGATGGAGACGCAGGCACCGGACGTTGCCATGGCCTTCCACCGATTCATGGCCAAGTTCTGTTCGCAGCGCCTGATCTACACCACCGAGACGCTCGAGGCGATGGCCAGGTAAGCAGGCCGATGGGGCCGCCGACGCACCGAGGAACACTATCAACGGTCACATCGTGCTGGTCGGGACCGGCGCCGCCGGGCTGAAAGACATCCGCGCAATCCCCCTGTCGGCCTGCGAGCCGGGCGTGTCGATACATGCCCCGGCGCTGGAACAGGATCACGCCCAGCAGGCGGAACATTGTGCATTGGCGCTCGACAAAACCGGCCAGGCCTTCGTCGAGCGCCGTTCAACTGCGACGCAGGCGTTCGGACAGGGGCCAGATGATCCCGGCCAAGCCGTTGGAAACGATTGCGAACACCTGAGGGGGCCCCGCCTTCCAGCCAAACACTGTCCTTGTGGCGAGTTTTTCCCACGAAAAAATCGCCCGCCGCAGGCAACCTGCAACGAATGGTCCGGGTAGCTGAAACCACCGCCCGCAATCTGGTGGCGCGATGTCTTTGCAACAGCCTGATCGTGGGCATCACGTGCGAAAAAGTGCAGAACAGGTGCCGTATAACTGCGCCGGACGAACCCCTTGTCAGTGACGGTACCGACCGCCTGCATACGATAGTAAATGCCCTTGGCCGTACGCTAACTGGCCTCGATCCGGAAGCCGTCTCGGCCAGCGAATAAAAGGATTTTTTTGATCTCGCGCAAACACGCGTGCGACCGACTGGTTGAACATAATATTCACAAACACTGATATAGGTGGCTTATTAAGGAGAGCGCCATGAAAAAACTGACTCTTTCGATGCTGGCGGCGCTGCTGATTTCAGCGGCCGGCAGTGCAACTGCCTTCTGGGGCAACAATGGCTGGGGCGGCGGCTGGAATCCCTACGACCCGTGGGATCCGCGTTACTGGGCCGAAGAGTTTTTCGGCGGTAACGGCTGGGGCGGCGGCTATGGTGGCCCGTGGGGTGGCTACGGTGGCCCGTGGGGCGGTTACGGCGGTCCGGGCTACTATGGCGGCCCGTGGGGTGGCGGCTACCCGTATTACGGTGGCGGTTACATGCCGGGCTACAGTGGCTGGGGTTATGCACCTTATGCAGCATTGCCCGCGCAGACTACGAGCAAGCCGAAAGCCAAGGCTAAGGCCAACAGCAACAGCTAAGTTGGCATAGAGCTAAGTTGGCATAGCTTGGGGCGATAAACCCGCGGCCCTTGCCGCGGGTTTTTTGCTTGACGGCACCCGGCCATTGCCCGATCCGCCCAGCGCAAGCAACATACGCCGGGTTAACACCCCCGCGGCATACAGGATCAGGTATGGATGACGTTGTCGTCTGGATCATCATCATCGGTTTCTACGCGCCGCTGCACTACCTGTTGCCGGTACTCGTGCTGTTCATTACCGGCAAAGAAACCGAGGCCGAGCGCCGGCAGTTGATTCGGCGGGCCCTGATCGACTCGAGCTGGTCTATCATGCTGGCATTTTTGATCGTGATCTATCTGGCGCGGACCGGGCAGCTGTCGCTGGCCATGCTGGTGCTGTTGCTGTCGATGCTGCTGCCCTTCATTCGCATCTGGCGCCATCGGCGCGAGATCACCCGGGATGTGGCCTGACGCTACCGGGCGGCTGATCCGATCAGCGATAGCGGGCAAAAAGAAACGCGCCGAAGCGCGTTTCCCGTCCAACCGGTTGGTCGACAGCCGGATCAATTATCGGAGCAACCGCCGGTGGTATCGTCGCGCATCTGCGCTTCGGACTTGACGTTGCGCGCCTCGATCTCGGCGTTGGCCCGCGCCTCCCACACCTCTTTACGCTCTTCGACACGCTTTTCCCAGGCACCGCTTTTTTCCGGGATGGTCTTCTCACCAAACAGCGCCTGGCGCATCAGGCGATTGCCCAGCTTCATCAGCGCGATATCGTCCTCCGCCACCTCGGCGTAGGTCTCCTCCGGCAGATCGTAGGTAACCTTGAAGTTGTCGCTCATCACGAAGCGGCGCAGCATGTCGAAGTTGAACGAAGCCATGAAGAACAACTGCAGGCTCATCTCGTTCGGCTTGCCGACCCCGGGGCCGCCAGATTTCTTCTTCAGGATCAGCTCGTACCAGGAACGGTTGAATTCATCGTACTCGGCGACGCCCTGCTCCTTGCGATAGTCGCGCAGGGTAATTTCACGCGGCTCCTCGTGTCCCTTGCAGTGCGCCTCCTTGACCAACGAATATTGCTGCTTGGACTCGTAGGTATCCTTTTCGCGCATGCTCAGCAGCGCCACCGGGTAGTAACGGCAGACCGTCGGGCGGTCTTCATAGACGCCACAGCCATTGTCACCATCCAGGAAAAGGCAGGCACCGCTGTCGTCGGTGCGCATCTTGATCGCCGGTGTGCCATCGGCGTCGAGTTGGAACGGCACCGTATGCTGGCCGAGGAACTCTTCCGAGTTCATCCCCAGTCGCTTCTGCAGACGTATCACATCATACGGGGCCAGGGTGACATCCGCGTGCTTGCAGCAGGCATTGAAGCAGGAAATCTCTTTGTGGCAGCGGAACTGTATGACACTGTCTTCGGTCAGCAGGGCGGGCACGGCCGGACTGTCGAATTGATCCGGAATATCGAATTTTTCGTCACTCATGGAAGCTTCCTCGGCGCGGCGAGCTGCCGCGTTGACTGGTCTGCGCCGAGTACGGTAGCGCATGACCGAAATTCGCAAAGGCCGGGGATTATAAGGTTTTTCTGATTTTCGTGCTCGTTTGCCGGCGGCGCGCCTGGGTCAGGCCTGTTTCCGGCACCACGTCAGGCCCCGCCAGACCCGGTATCGCCCCGCAACGCCAGCGTCGCCGCACGCCGCCTGTACAACCACTGAAACACCCAGCCACGCGGCGCGTGTTCGCCGGTGGCGAGAAAATGCAGGGTGTAGGGATTGCGCACGTTCGCATACAGCAGCTTGCGCGCGCGGCGCGATCCGCACAGCAACACCATGTCGTCTTGCTGCAGCAGAAAATCCGCCCCGGGGAGCATGAACTGCTCACCGCCCCGGGTCACCACGAGCGCCAGCGCATCCAGCGACGATGCGCGGTCGGCCGGGTCGCGCAACACGTCGCGCAGGCGGACCGTGTTCGCCTCGCGCCGGCAACCTGGCAAAACACAGTGTAATTCGCCCATCTGCTCGGTCCATATCAGCGGCCTCCCCTGCGGCAGCCGTTGTTGCGATCGGCGCGCCAGATCCTTGACCTTGATGAGTCCATCGCCGTGCAGGTGACGCAGCAGGTCACCGAGCGAGGGCATCAGCAGGAACAACAGGATATGCCGCGCAAGCACCAGGCTGGGTTGCATGATCAGGTTGGCTGCCGCCGCGTTGAACGCGAGTTCGTTCTCGTGGCGGTTCTGCCGCACCACCAGGAAGGCATCCGGGTTGATGGTGCGTGCACTCAGCAGTATCCGCAGGTTTTCCTCGTCGTTATTGGTTCCGGCGACCAGTCCGACCGCCGAGGCCAGATTGGCGTCGGCCAGCGTCTTGCGGCTGACGTGGCCACGGATCCGCTTGGTCCCGCCGTCCACGGTGTTGACTGCCGCATCGATGATCGGCAAATTCACCGCTGTGCGCGCGCAATGTCTCATGCAAGGCCCGCCCCATGCGGCCATAGCCACACAGCACCCAGTCGCCACGCGGCGGCCGTATCGGTGTTTCCAGGTCCGCGCCATCGTCACCAACCAGCCAGTCCTCCCACGCGCGCAGCGTCGGGGTATAGATGGCGGCATTCAGTTGCTGGGCGAATATCTCGAACGGACTGATCAGGGCCACCTCGCCAACGGTGGCGAGCAGTTCCCGGTGATCGGCGTCGGTATCGCGGCAGATGATGCGCAGCCCCGGGTTGAGAAAGCGCGTCATCACCGCAATCTTCAGATTCACCTCGTCGCTACCGGTCAGCACCACGATGGCACGGCATTGGGGATGCTGGACCCCGGCATCCAGAAGATGGCGCGGAATGCTCGCGTCGGCACACAGGCCCGGCATCGGCACCCGGTAGTCGCGCAGGCGCAGCGCCTTTATCCGTTCGGTATCCGCGTCGAGCACGGCCGCGCGGATCATCTGGTCGCTCAGGCCCCGGGCCAGCAGGCTGCCGGTGTCGCCGAACCCGCACAGGATGAAAAACGGCTCGCTGATACGACTCACGCTGCGCGCAAACCGGCGCTCGGCAATGGCCCGCAACAGCTCCGGGTGCAGGGCAAGGCGGATGATCGAACTGATCGCATACAGCCAGGCCACCACACCGGTATACAGGCAGACCGTGGCCCACAGCCGCTGCTCGTCGGTGAACTGGTGCGGGATCTCGCCGAAACCGGTCGTGGTCGCGGTGTAGGTGAAGAAGTAGAAGGCGTGAAACAGGTTCATCTTGGCCGGGTTGCCGTCGGTGTCCAGACCCGGCATCAGGGCCATGCCGCTGATACCGATGGCATAGACGAACAGCAGGACCAGGATCGGCCCACGCATCAATTGCAGCACAATGGCCGCTACGCGATCCAGATCTGACGTGGCCGATGACAAGGTACCTGCCTACTGCCGTGACATCAGGGTGTCCGAGACAAGCACGGCCACCGATACGATGTTGGCGGCCAGCGCACCATAGGCGAGCGAAACGATGGCGACCATCAGGCCGGGACTGGCGGTCTGCTCCATGCCGCCCTCGGCAATCGCCCAGATCGACACCGCGATCATCAGTAACAGGTTGGCGACCAGGCTGGCGGCCAGCACCAGGGCGCCGAGCTGCGAACGATCGCCCAGTTTTAGGCCGCTGCTGATCAGCCCGACCATCAACGCGGCAAACAGCAGCCAGGGGCTGTGATGCACGGAGTTGTCGATCTGCCCCGCGACGAAACCGAGATTCAGCGCGAGCGCCAGGATGATGAAAAAACCGAAGACGACACGCTCTAGATTCACCGACGAAGGCCCCTCTGCTGGCTACCTGAAACCGGGGCACGCAAACCGTTCCCCACCCTGCAGGTATAGCCACTGCTTGGTGGGGGATCAACTGGGAATCGCGCGCTTAAAGCCTTGAACCGGCGGAAAAATATCAATGGTGTGTGGGCGCTAAACCAACATGGGCGCGCAAGGATGCGGCAACAGAGGATGGCCGGACGCGCTTATCCGGGCGCAAAAACGAAAAAACCGGGCGCCTTGCGACGCCCGGTCAATTCAGTCCGCAGACTGTCAAGCAGTGTTTACTTGAACAGCTTCGACTTGTCCACCAGGTCCTTGTGGGCGCGCTTGAAGCAGGTCCAGGTCTTGGTGGTCTTGTCATAGACCGAGTTCACGAAGCAGTGCCAGTTTTCTTCGTCAACGAAGTTTTTGTCCATGCGGTAGTAGAAGCCCGGGTAACGGGACTCTTCACGGAACTGGATGTGCTTCATGTGAGCTTCTGCAGTCAGGATGCGGTGGTAGTTTTCCCACGCACGCAGCAGCTCGTGAAGGTCTTTCGCACGCATCTTCAGTGCATCTTCCTTCAGCATTTCGAGCTTCTGCTCAGCCAGATCAAGCATGTGCTCGTTGGTGGTGTAGTAGGTGGCAACACCGGCTACGTACTCGTCCATGATCTTCTGCAGGCGGAACTGCAGCATGCGCGGAGTGATGTAGTTCGGGTTGACGTCGATCGCCGTGGTGTAGTCCTTGTGCTCAAGGTAGTTACGAACCGGGCGGTAGATGTCTTCGATCAGCTCTTCAACCGAGGTGTCGAGCTCCGGCTTGAGATCCTTGTTGTCCATGACGTACTTGACCATGGACTTGGCACACATCCGACCTTCAGCGTGCGAACCGGACGAGAACTTGTGACCCGATGCGCCAACGCCGTCACCAGCGGTGAACAGACCGGCGATCGTGGTCATGCCACGGTAGCCCCAGTTCCAGCCTTCCGGCAGGTGCGAGGGGATCTTGTCCTTTTCAGCGTGCTCTTCGCTGGTCGGCGCGCCGACATCGGTCGGACCCGAGGCCCAGATACCACAGCAGCCCGAGTGCGAACCCAGCAGGTACGGCTCGGTCGGCATCAGTTCGGAGTTTTTCTTCTCCGGCTCGATGTTCTCACCAGCCCAGATACCACACTGGCCGATACACATGTCGAGGAAGTCTTCCCAGGCCTCTGCTTCCAGGTGCTTGACCTCACGCGGAGACAGGGTCTCACGCAGGTTGGCAAGGGCGGTGACGGTGTCCATCCAGATCGGACCACGACCTTCCTTCATCTCTTTGAGCATCAGGTGGTTACGCAGGCAGGAAGCCGGCACCTTGGACTGGCCATACGGAGGATAGTCGTCCAGCATTTCCTTGTTGCGGACCATGTAGACTTCGCCGAAGGCGTTGGTGGCCTGCGATTTGAACAGCAGGAACCAGGCGCCAACCGGACCGTAACCGTCTTTGAAACGGGTCGGTACGAAGCGGTTTTCCATCATGGTCAGCTCTGCGCCGACTTCGGCAGCCATGGCGTAGGTCGAACCGGCGTTCCAGACGGGGTACCAGGCACGACCCTGGCCTTCACCAACAGAACGCGGACGGAAGATGTTCACACAACCACCGGCGACCAGCAGGGCAGCCTTGCACTTGTAGACGAACAGCTTGTGGTCACGCGTCGAGAAGCCGACGGCACCGGCGATGCGGTTCGGGTCGTTCTTGTCGTTGACCAGCTTGACGATGAAGACACGCTCCTGGATACGGTCGGTACCCAGGGCCTTCTTGGCGGCTTCAGCGACGATCCACTTGTAGGATTCGCCGTTGATCATGATCTGCCACTTACCGGAACGTACCGGGGTGCCGCCTTCTGCCAGCGGGGTCATGCCCTTCGAACCGTCGTGACGTTCGCCGTTCTCGTCCATCTTCCAGATCGGAAGACCCCATTCTTCGAACAGGTGGACCGACTCGTCAACGTGGCGACCCAGGTCGTAGGCCAGGTCATCGCGGGTGAGACCCATCAGGTCGTTGGAGACCATGCGGGTGTAGTCCGCAGGATCCTGCTCACTACCGATGTAGGTGTTGATAGCCGACAGACCCTGTGCAACGGCGCCGGAGCGATCCATTGCGGCCTTGTCGACCAGTTTGACTTTGATATCGACGCCTTGCTCTTTGGCAACGTCCAGCCACGGACCAATCTCGTAGCCGGTGCCACAGGCGGCCATACCACCGCCGATGATGAGGATGTCTACCTCTTCCTCGACGACGTCTGGTTTACCGAATTCAGCCATTTTATATACCTCTAAATTAAAATCTTTGTTCCAAACGGGTCGCGATTACTTCGCGATCAGCTCGCTCGGATCACCGACACGGTAGCCGTTGTTCTTGACGAAGAAACCAACTTCGGCGATGTCGGCCAGGTTGGCTGCCGGCTTGTCGCCGTAAGGATCGATCGAACCTTCAGGCGTGGTGCGGATCGGGAACTTGAAGCGCTTCATGGTGCCGTTGCGGAACTTGATGGTCCACATGATGGAGTCGGTACCACGCAGCGGCTGTACGGACGCGCCCAGCGGGACGATGTCGGCGTACGGACGGGCTTCGATAGCGTTCTGCGGACAGATCTTGATGCAGGAGTAACACTCCCAGCACTGCTCCGGCTCCTGGTTGTACGATTTCATGGCGTGGCCGGTTTCAGAACCGTCCATATCCAGTTTCATCAGATCGTGCGGGCAGATATACATGCACGCCGTCTTGTCCTGGCCTTTACAGCCATCGCACTTATCGGTACGTACGAATGTAGGCATCGATGATTTCTCCTGAGGTTACACTGCAGTGTTTATGCCGCTCTCGAGCGGCAGTTCTCTTCGAAGCGCTTCGCAGAAATCCAGGTGATTCCTCGCGGCCACTTCATTTTTGTCGGCCCGCCCTGTCTGGCAACCCGGCTTCCGGATAGCCGATGACTTGCCAGGTCAGGCACGCACTTTCTCACAAGCACAGTCACCTGGCGGGGCCTCGGGGTGGGTAAACATAGAGATCGCAGGGGAAAAAGGCCAAACAGTTTTACGGTTGGTAGTCATAAATTAGCCTTATTCCTTATTCTAATACAGTCGACTAACAGCTTGTTTTTCCTGGCATTTTCTCGACAGGTGCTGCCAAAATGGCCGCTCAGGGACGGAAAGTGGGACAAGCCTGTGACAAAATCGGTGTCCCGCACGGAGACCAGCAATGATGGAAAAAGCCCATGTCCCAGACGCCGAACTGCTGATTGCGTCCGGCTGTGCGCACTGCCCGGTCGTGCTGTCGGGCCTTGCCGAACTGCTCAAGCAGGGCCGTATCGGCCGTCTCGACATCATTAATATAGCCGCACACCCCGAACTGGCAGAGGCGCGAAACGCCCGCAGCGTGCCCTGGATCCGGATCGGACCATTCGAACTGAGCGGGGCACACAGCGCGCAGGAGCTCGCAGTCTGGGTGGAACGCGCCGGTCGACGGAGGGCCTGCAGGCCTATCTGATCGACCAGCTCGGCTCCGGCCAGCTTGACCAGGCGATCGCCACCTGCCGCCGCGATACAACCGCTGCTGCCGCCCCTGCTCGCACTGGCCGCCGACCTCGAGACCCCGTTCGCGGTGCGAATCGGCGTCGGCGCGGTGCTCGAGGACCTGTCCGCTGACGGCCTGCTGACCGAACAGGTCGACAACATCGTCGACCGCTGGCCGCCAGCCCGCACGTCCAGGTGCGCGCCGATGCCGCCCACTTTCTCGGCCTGATCGGCGCCGCAGCGGCCCGCGTCGCGCTGCAACGCCTGTTGTCCGACGACGACGCCGAGGTGCGCGAGATCGCGCAGGAATCGCTGGCAGTTGCTGACACCGTCCCTGAGCGCGCCACCAGACACCTCCGGTAGACTGATGCGGCGCACCGAACAGGACCCTATGCCGTGTCGATTCCCGATCGCGAACAGCAGATCATCCAGACCCACGCGGCCTTCATCTGCCAGGCCGTGGAGTTCATCCAGCGGGCCGATGCCCGACCCCGGCTCGACGCTCTGCTGCAGGCCGCAGCCGACAACGGCTGGGGCGCACTGGCCGATACGGTCAGGCGTTTCGCCGGCGGACAACGCGAGGTCGGCCAGATCGATCAACTGGACGACGAGGACCGCGTCATCGCCGAGGCGATCCTGCGCGGCCTGCACGACCCCGCGACCCTGCCCGACCCGCAACAAGAAGGCCGACCCGACGCTGGCCGCCCCCGGCCTGGCGCACATGATCCAGGCCGCCGGCAGCGGCAACGTCCAGGCACTGACCCTGGTCAGCCAGATGGCCGAACAGATGAGCAAGGTCGGTGGCGACATGGCGCGCGTGGCCGGGGCGATCCGCCCGATGATCAACGGCGAACGCGACCCGGACAAACTGTGTGCCCGGCATGGACACCCGGGGCCAGCAGCTGGTGCTGCAGATCCTCGACGAACTCGGCAAACTCGACCTGCACTGACCATCAACCGGAAACCGGCATGAACCCACTACGTCATTTCCTCTTGCTCGGCGCGATCAACGGCTTTCTCGCGGTGGCCTTTGGCGCGTTCGCCGCGCACGGCCTGAAAAACATCCTCAGCGACGGCCTGCTGGAGGTCTTCCAGACCGGCGTCGAGTACCAGGGTCTGCACGCGCTGGCGCTGCTGCTGATCGGCCTGCTCGGCAACGGCAGACAGATCAGGGGCCTGCGCCTGGCCGGCTGGGCTTTCGCCACCGGCATCCTGCTGTTCTCCGGCAGCCTGTACCTGCTGGCGCTGACCGACGCACGCTGGCTGGGCATGGTCACCCCGCTCGGCGGCACGGCGTTTCTGGTCGGCTGGGGCGCGCTGGCCTGGCATGCCAGCCGCCGCGACAGACATGAGCGACATCGACGCCCTGCTCAACCGGGTGGTGAAGAACCAGCGCCATCTCGGCAAATGGGCACGCCGCGAGGGCCTCGAGGCCTACCGCCTGTATGACCGCGACATGCCCGAGTTCCCGCTGGCGATCGACCGCTACGCCGACTGGCTGCATGTGCAGGTGTTCGAGAAAAAACGCGCCCTGGCCGATGACGTGGTCGACCACCATCCAGGCGCAGCTGGCGGAACGCCTCGAGGTACTGCCGCCTCAGGTGGTGATCAAGTATCGACGGCGCCAGCGCGGGCAGCGATCAGTACGAGAAACTCGCGAACCCGACGCCGTCTTTCACGCGTCGACGAACGCGGCCTGCGCTTCGAGGTCAACCTGGGCCGCTATCTCGATACCGGGCCTGTTTCTCGATCATCGCGACACCCGCCAGATGATCCGCGAGGCGCGCGCATGGCCGCAGCCTTCTCAACCTGTTCGCCTACACCGGCAGCTTCACCGTGTACGCCGCCGCCGGCGGTGCGCGAGCGCACGGTGACCGTCGACATGTCGAAGACCTACCAGGACTGGAGCCGGCGCAACCTGGTCCACAACCAGCTCAACGACAACGAACGGCACAGCTTCGTGCAGTCCGACGTGCTGGCATTCATCGAGCGCATGCAGGCCGAGCGGGCGCTGTTCGACCTGATCGTGCTCGATCCGCCGAGCTTCTCGAATTCGAAGCGCATGCAGCGACAGCTTCGACGTGCAGCGCGACCAGACCGCGCTGTTGCGAAAGACCCTGGCGCTGCTGGCCCCGGGCGGCAGTCTGTATTTTTCCAACAATCGCCAGGGATTCAGACTCGACCCCGCGGTTGAGCGAACTGGCGAACGTCGCGAGATCACCGGCAAAACCGTGCCGAGCGATTTCAAGCGGCACACCCCGCACCGTTGCTGGTTGCTGGACAAGGGATAGATCACCTGCAAGCCGAGCAACGGATCGACTGGCGCGCAGATCGGGCGGCCGAGCGTGCCCGACGTCATCTGCGGCCTGCTGCTTCGGATCTGCTGACGATGACGGCGCAGGCCCGAGGTCGCCAGCGAGACCGTGTATTTCCTGCAGCCCGACGGCAGGCACTACCTGCTCGAGCGCGCACTGCGCACAGCGGCCAGCAGCCACCGGTTCTACGTCGACAAGCAGCGTGCGCAAGAAAGACCTGCGGCATGTCGAGCCAAAGGCGTTCGAATGGGATGCGAAGAGCCGGCGACGACGTCAATATTCTGAGTTTCGACCAGGGCGGCTTCACGGTGATCTTTCCCGGGCGCCTGAACAAGCCGCATCTGCGAGAAGGCAAAAGGACAACGAGTACGTCTATCGCAGCTGGGACGGCAAGAAGAACGCCGACGGCCGCTTCGGCATCTGGTACTCGCCGGACGATTTCGACGACTTCACCTACACCTGGATATTCCCCGACAACATCACCCTGCTGTCGTATCGCTCGAACCGTGATGGCGAGTGGGTGAAACGGGACAACGCGATCAGCTTCTTCGCCTCCGACGTGAACAACCTGACCTTCGAACTGCGCTATCGCGTTACCCCGCCCGCATCATCAGGCAAAGCCCGCCGCGGCGGCTGTCGGCCTGCCCGGAACCCGAGGCAGCGCCCCGCACCCGTGGTCGTCAAACAGGCCTGCCCGGAGCCGCTGGCGGTGATCAGCGCGGATGCCGGGGGATGCCAGCTCGACTGCGATGCCGATGGCATCCCCAACCTGCGTGATCGTTGTCCGGCCAGCGTCGCCGGCAGCCCGGTCGACGCCAATGGCTGCGTCACCCGCAACAGCGGCGACGCTGATCAGGACGGCGTCAACGATGCACGCGACCTCTGCCAGGGTACGGCGGGCGGTGCCAGGGTCGACCACGCCGGCTGCAGCCTGGACACCGACAAGGACGGGGTACCGGATGGCATTGATCAATGCATTGCAACGGTCGAGGAAACCGCGGTCGACCAGCGAGGTTGCGCGACCGAGGTCCCGGAGTGAGGCCGCGGCTCCCTTGCCGAACCCCGCTGGTCCTGTCGGCACCGCTGATTGCAGCAGACTAAGATGCCCTGATGACCACGCGCGTTCTGATCATCGAAGACGACCACAGCCTCAACCAGATGCTCTCCCTGCACTTCGAGGACCAGGGCATGGAGGTATTCAGCGCAGATCACTGTGAGGGCGGTTTCGCGATTGCCTCGCAGCAAGCGGTTGAGGTCATCCTGCTTGACCAGCAACTGCCGGACGGTGAGGGCATCGACCTGTTGCCGCGTCTGATCGCCGTCCAGCCGGACGCCGGCATCGTCATGATGACAGGTCAGCACGACCTTGAGCTGGCGATCAAGGCGATCAAGGCCGGGGCCGCCGACTTCATCCACAAACCGCTGAAGACCGCCACGCTGCAGGCCACGATCGAGCAGGTGCTGGCCCGCCAAACGGTGGAACCCGAGCAGGTAAATCCGGATCGCGATCGTCCGCTCGGCGACCTCATCGGGCGCAGTGCGGCGATGCTCGAGGTGAGCAAACAGATCGCCCTGTCGGCGGGCAATTCCGCCACCGTGCTGATCAGCGGGGAATCCGGTACCGGCAAGGAAGTGGTCGCACGGCTGATCCACCAGCACAGCGGTCGCGGTGGACCGTTCGTCGCGATCAATTGCGCGGCGATCGTCGATACCCTGCTCGAGAGCGAGCTTTTCGGTCACGAAAAGGGGGCCTTTACCGGCGCCGACCGCGCCAAACCGGGCAAATTCGAACAGGCCGGCGACGGCACCCTGTTTCTCGATGAGATCGCCGAGCTCGCGCCGCCGCTGCAGGCCAAGCTGCTGCGCGCCCTGCAGGAGCGCATGATCGAACGCGTCGGCGGTACCGGGAGCATCGCGGTAAATGCCCGGATCATCGCCGCGACCCACCGCGACCTGTTCGCACGGGCCAAGGAAGGGGCGTTTCGTGAAGACCTCGCCTATCGTCTCAACGTCATCAATATCGCCCTGCCGCCGCTGCGCGAGCGGCGCGAAGATATCCCGCTACTGGTCGAGGCGCTGCTCGACAAGGCCGCCCGCAGCAACAGGCAGACGGCGCCTGCGCTCACCCGCTCGGCCGTCGCGGCCCTGCAACGCTATGACGTGGCCGGGCAATGTCCGCGAACTCGAAAATGTCCTGACCCAGGCGATGGTGCTGGCGCGCGACGGCCAGATCACCGAGCCACTGCTGCGCTTTCGCGAATTGTCTGGCGACGACAGCGATGGCGCAGACGCGCCGTCGTCCGGTGAGACGCTGGCGCTGCGCTCACTCGACGAGGTCGAGGCCGAGCATATCCAGCGCGTCCTCAACCACACCAACGGCCACAAGGGCCGTAGCTGCGAGATCCTGGGTATCTCCCGCCCGGCCCTGGACCGCAAGATCGAGAAGTACCGCCTGCGCCTGCCCGGGCGCGACTGAGCCGCCGCTTTTCGCAGCGGCATGCGCCTGGCCCGACCCGCATTCGGGCCATGTTCTTTAACGTTTCGTTAAACATCCGCTGAAAGTAACGAATCGTTACAACGTTTCGTTAAACCCGGCCGCCCGGAATTCATAATTTTTTGATATATTTTCAATGCGTTAAGAACTGGCACGCCTTCTGCAATTACCACCGTCATACACGATTGACACCCAGCAGAAGGAAGCCGCCATGACCGCTATCGCCCTCGCCCAAACCGCCGCCCTCCAGGCGCGCAACAACGACAAGGCACCCAGCCGAGAACAGCAGTTCAACGGCCTGATCGCGCGCTATATGGATGACCTGTATCGCTACGGCTACTGGCTGAGTGGCAGCGCCGCGGTCGCCGACGACCTGGTCCAGGAAACGCTGGTCCGCGCCTGGAAGTCGATGGACAAGCTGAAAGACGTGAAGGCGGTCAAAGGCTGGCTGCTGACCATTCTGCGCCGCGAGAACGCACGCCGCTTCGAGCGCAAACGGCCGCAGGAAAGCGCCATCCCGACCGAGGACCTGGCGGCTGACCGCAAGGACTACGACACCTCGACCGAGGCCTTCGTATTGCGCCAGGCACTGGAGCGCCTGCCGGAGGACTACCGCGAGCCGCTGCTGATGCAGGTGATCCACGGCTACTCGCAGAAAGAGATCGCCGCCCACCTCGGCATTTCGGTCGCCGGCGCCGGTACCCGCCTGTTCCGTGCACGTGAAAAGATGCGTGAACTGCTGTAAACCCCGGATCGGTCCTGTTCGGACCGGCTGACCAGTCGGAGAAAAGTGGCGGCCGAGATAAGTGGCTCAGGCGTCGCCGTGCAGCGCCTTGTGCGAACGCTTGCGGAAAACGCCCATTTCCTTGGCGGCCTGAATGTCGCCACGGCGTTCGGCGACGGCAATGCCCTTGTCGAGCGTGTCGAGGGCCTCGGCATGCTGACCGGCGGTTGCCAGGGCCTTGCCCAGGATCTTCCACGCCGCCGAATACTCTTCGTCGAACCGGACCGCCTCGCGCAGATGCATGATCGCAGCGTCGGCTTCACCGACCTTGAGCAGCTCGCTGCCGAGCGAATAGCGCAGCAGGGCGCTGTCTACGCCACGTTCCAACATGCTGTGAAGATTTTCGATCATGGTCATCGTTGTCCCTCCTGTCATGCATTGTCGGACATATTCGTCGGCAAGAAATCAGACGAATTTCAGGGTAAGCAACCGCCCCCACGGCTGGCAAGCGCAAATCAGCACATAAATTCAGGCACTTAACTATTGGGTAAGCCCCGGCATTCGCGCCCCGCTCAGGCGTTTTTCAGGTAGGTGTAGCCGTGCAGGCCGACCTTCAGCTCGCGATAGTAGCTGTCGATGCAGGCCTCACCGACACCCTGCTCGCGCAATCGCCGCAGGTAAGACTCAAGCATGCTTTGCGGGTCGTAGTGGACGTAACGCAGCAGTTCGTCGACCGAATCACCGGGCTCGGGCTCGGTGAGCCGATACCCGCCATCGTCGTTGAGTTCGATGTTTACCGCATCGGTGTCACCGAACAGATTGTGCATGTCCCCCAGGATCTCCTGGTAGGCGCCGACCAGGAAGATCCCCAGCAGATAGGGCTCGCCGGGACGTGCCGGGTGCAGCATCAGTGCGTTCTCCACGCCATCCTGATCGACGTAGCTGTCGATGCAGCCGTCTGAATCGCAGGTCAGGTCGTGCATCAGCGCGGCCTGCTCCGGCGACTCATCGAGCCGATGCAGCGGCATCATCGGAAAAATCTGGTCGATCGCCCAGACGTCCGGCAGCGACTGGAAAAGCGAGAAATTGCAGAAAACGCGGTCGGCCAGCATCTCGTTGAGGCGTTCGAGCAGGTCGCGATGCCGGCGCGACGACAGGCGCAGGCCGGCCTTGACCTCGCGCGCCACCGCAAAAAACAGTGTCTCCGCCAGCGCACGCTGTTCCAGATCGAAGTCGCCGCGCGCAAAACGCTCGTTGGCCTCGGCCAGCAGCAGCTCGGCGCTCTGCAGACGTTGCGGGAGGCCCTCCGCCACGTCGTCTGCTCAACAGGCCCTGCAGGCGCATCAACAGATCGTTCTCTTCGACCACCTCCGGCGGCGGCTCGATGAACGGCTCCTCGCGCTCGATGACATCGGTGATCAACACGGCATGATGCGCCGTCATGGCGCGGCCGGATTCGCTGAAGATCATCGGCTCGGGCAACTGCTGCTCGCCACAGATGCGCGCGATCGGTCGCAGGACCTCGCCGGCATAGGCCGCCAGATCGTAGTTGATCGAGCAAAAGTGCTGCGAGCGGCTGCCCTCGTAGTCGATGCCCAGACCGCCGCCGACATCGACCACACGGATGGCGGCCCCCAGGCGCCGCAGTTCGGCGTAGAAACGCGCCGCCTCGTCTACCCCGCGGTGAATGTCGCGCAGATCCGGGATCTGCGAACCGATATGCGAATGCAGCATGACCAGCCAGTCCAGGGCGTCGCGCGACCTCAGGCGCTCGACCAGGTCGAGCACCTGGGCGGCAGACAGGCCGAACTTGGACTTGGCGCCGCCGGAATTCTGCCACTTGCCCGCGGCGACCGCCGCCAGGCGCACGCGCACCCCGAGCAGCGGCTCGATCCCCAGGTCGGCCGCTTCGCTGAACACCAGCTCGAGTTCGCTCGGCTTCTCGATCACGATGTACACGTCGAAACCCAGGCGTCGGCCGATCAGCGCCAGGCGGATGTACTCGCGATCCTTGTAACCGTTGCAGACGATGCTGCCACCGGCCGGGGCGCTGGCCAGCACGGCCATCAGCTCGGGCTTGCTGCCGGCCTCGAGGCCGACACAGTCACCGCCACCGGCCACGATCTGCTCGACCACGCTGCGCTGCTGGTTGACCTTGATCGGGTAGATCGCCCGGTATCCCCCGGCATAGCCCAGGCCGCCCGCCACGCCGTCGAAGGCGCGACACAGCTGGCGGACCCGGTCCTGCAGCATGTCGTTGAAACGCACCAGTACCGGCAGGCGCAGGCCGCTGGCCTGCAGGTCGCGGGCCAGCTCGTACAGATCGATCTCGGCCGCTGTCCGGACGCGGACAAACCGTGACGTGACCGGCATCGTTGATCCCGAAGTAGCCCTCACCCCACCGCTCGACACCGTAGGTTTGCGGCACACTGGAAACAGTCGCTGACATGACACCCTCACCGTGACAGGCCTGCGATTATCCGCGATCGGAGACCGCCGCGCTCAACATGATTGGCTTCTCAGGGCACCGGCGCCGGCTAAAACCCGCGTTTCACTTGCCCGACAACCGCCTCCGGCATTATCGTGCGCCGCGACGAAACACCGCATCGACCGAGGAACGCCGGAATGAGCCTGGACCAGGACTGGATCACCGAGATATGCGCAGAAGGCGGATCCGCTTTCGCGCTGAAAAAACGCTCCAAGGTCTTCGAACAGCAATCCGATTTTCAGAGGGTCGAGGTGTTCGACACCGAAACCTACGGCAAACTGATGCTGATCGATGGTTGCACCATGGTCAGCAGCCGTGAGAATTTTCTCTACCACGAGATGATGACGCACCCGGCCCTGTTCACCCACCCGGCACCGCGTCGCGTCGCGATCATCGGTGGCGGCGACTGCGGCACGCTGCGCGAGGTGCTGAAACACCCCGAGGTCGAACGGGCCGTGCAGATCGATATCGACGAGGTCGTGACGCGGGCCGCCGAGGCGCACTTTCCCGAGTTGTGCGAATCCAATGGCGATCCACGTGCGCAGTTGCTGTTCATCGACGGCATCCAGTGGATGAAGGACGCCGTACCGGGATCCCTGGATGTGATCATCGTCGACTCGACCGACCCGATCGGCCCCGGCGAGGTGCTGTTTACCCCGGAATTCTACGCCGCCTGCCACCGCGCGCTGGCTGAGAATGGCCTGGTTGTGCTGCAAAGTGAGTCACCGCTGATCCACCTGCCCATCCTGCACAGAATGTATCAGAGCCTGCAGGCCGCGCAGTTCGAGCGATGCCCGTACCCTGTTTTTTCCGCAACCGATCTATCCCACCGGCTGGTGGTCGGCCACCATCGGCGCCAAGTCCGGCTCACTGGATGACTTTCGCGAAGACGATGTCGCGGCCCGGTCATTTGCGACCGATTACTACAATGCCGCCATCCATCGCGCGGCATTCGCCGAGCCGGAATTCTTCCGCAAGGCCCGCCAGAGCTGGTGGCATCGAAGCTGATTCAGTAAAAACGGCCGGCCATGCAAGCGGTGCGCGCGGTCCCGGCTACCCCAACCTCGTGCCAGCCCGGGTTGTGATCGTCGAGCGAACGGAAGGGCTCGAATGCACCGTCGGCACCGACCGCTTTGCAGAAGGCTTTCAAACGGGTTGACGGTGGCACACCGTCACCGGCGGCAGGCAGTACCGCCCGAGCCGAAATGGCCGATTCAAGTCACACCATACCGGGCCGATGAACTCGGTCGTGGGCTGTGGACAATCGCGGCCGGTCCCTGCGTGGACAAAACAGGCCCTGTGCTAGGCTTGCAGGCGAACGAAGGAACTGAATTCTCATGCGTTGTCGGTACTGCCCGTGGAGCCGTTGATGAAACCCGTGCGTTTTTTGCCGTTGCTGCTGATCGTCACTCTGCAGGGAATTGCCGGCAATGCGCTT
This sequence comes from uncultured Gammaproteobacteria bacterium, assembly GCA_963719025.1. GTDB lineage: Bacteria > Pseudomonadota > Gammaproteobacteria > Chromatiales > Chromatiaceae > Thiosocius. The sequence continues at coordinate 21,362 of CAVRBK010000043.1, forward strand.
GCCGCCGGCGGAAATGCGGCCGGCCTCCGTCTCGCGCAGACGGTTTACGATATCCCGGCCGGCGACGATTTCGCCTCGCGCGCGGTCATGACCCTGACGGAGAAAGGGCGCGAGCCCCGGGTTCGCGAGATGTTTACCCTGCGCGTCGACCGCGGCGACGGCGAACGCTGGTCGCTGACCCGGTTTTCCAAGCCTACCGATATCCGTGGTGTGGGCCTGCTGACCAAGGACTACCCCGGCGACGAGAACGATCAGTGGCTGTACCTGCCGGCACTGGGTCGCGTACGGCGCGTTTCGTCGGGGCGCAAGGGCGGGCGCTTCGTCGGCTCCGACCTGTTCTTCGAAGACCTGCGCGACCGCGAGGTCGAAGATGGACCATCACTTCCTGCAGGGCGAGGGCAAACTCGGCAAGGTCAAGACCCGGATCCTGGTCAGCACCCCGGTCGATGCAGACAACTCGGTGTACACGAAACGCGTCAGCTGGATCCATCCGCAGACCCTGATCGCACTGCGCGTCGATTTCTACCAGGCGCACTCCGAACAACCGGTGAAACGGCTCTCGGTGAGGCGGATCAAGCGCATCCAGGGTTTCTGGACCGTGCTGGACAGCACCATGCAGGACCTTGAAAGCGGCCACGTCACTCGTATAACGCAATCCAAGGTCAAGTATAATCAGGGAATTTCCGACCGACTGTTCACCAGCCAGTCGCTCGCTGACGAGAGCGCCGAGACAGGGTATCGCCCCTGAGGCGCGCCAACTGCTGCCTGACACCAAGGACCTGAACATGTCTGACGCCTCCCGCCACTGCCCCACTTTGCTGCCGCTCGCGCTGACCCTGAGTTGCGTTTTTTTCCTCGCCGGTGCCCGGGCCGATGCCGGCAATCCCGATGAGATCGTGATCGACATGGGCGAGGACGGCGCAGCGGACGAGATCCAGATTGACGACGGCGGTATCGGCGGCGAGTTCGTGATCGACGATTCCGGCATGCCGGATACCCCCATCACCGATCCCGCCATGGCGGACGACCGGATGCTGACGTTCCGTATCGACGACGCGCGCATCGAGTATGGCCAGCAGACCGAGTCGGCATCGAAGGCGGAAAGCAATGTCTTCGGCAAGCTCGCCGCGTCGGTCAACTGGCAGCCCGACGCGGCCTGGGAGTTCCAGTTGGCCGGACGCGTCGACGGGCACGACCAGGACGGGGACCGCGGCTTCACCACCCTGCAGGGCGACTACGGTGACAGCTTCGTGCGCTATCGCGGCGACAACGTCAAACTCACCCTGGGTACGCAGACCGTGATCTGGGGGCGCCTCGACGAACTGCCATTGTCAGATCGCGTGAGCACCGCCGATCTGACGCGGTTTGTGCTCGATGATCTCGAGGACCGCCGGCGCTCGAACCCGATGTTGCGTGCCGAGACCCTGTTCGGGGGCGGCAAGCTCGACCTCGTGTGGTTGCTGGATTTCCGTGGTGCGGAGTTGCCCGACCAGAACAGCATCTGGTATCCGATTGACACGCAGACCGGTCGTATCCTGGGTGTCGACCGCCAGGACATCCCGACCGCTGCGGTCAAGGCCGCCAGCATCATCGAAGATGAGCCAGGTGGCGATGGTGGATTTGGTGCACGCTACACGCGTACGCATTCGTTTGCCGATATCGGCCTCACCGTCGCACGCACCCGCCAGTCGACGCCGTATTTCCGCGCTGCGGGGGCCAACTTCAAGACCGAATACCCGCGCTCCTGGGCCTATGGTGCGGACGCGGCGATCGATGCCGCCGGGGCCACCTGGCGCTTCGAGGTGCTGTACAGCAGCGACAACCCGGTCACCCGAACCAACCTCGCCTACACCACGGTACCGGCGGTCTCCTGGGGCGGCGGTGTCGAGATGCACCCGGGCGATGGTGACACCCGGGTCAACCTGCAGATCGTCGGCATGAACCTGGTCGATTCACCGGACGTGTTCGACCGCAAGGAGATCTACAGCCTCAACGGCGAGATCGACGTCCCGTTCGATCGCGAACGCTGGCGCGCCTCGCTGGACTTCTATGTCGGGCTGGATGAGAAGGACATTTATCTGAATCCGGAGATCGCGTTCCTCGGCTGGGAACCCCACGAGGTCTACCTCGCCCTGCACTACTTCGACGGCAGCGAACAATCGCTGGGCGGCTTCCACGAGGATCACTCCTCGATCAACCTCGGATGGCGGGCACAGTTCTGAACGGCCCGGATGATGCTTGACTGACGAATCGCACAAGCCCTCTCCCCTCGACAAATCGCCGCGTCCCACGGCGATCGTGCACGAGGGCTTTTTCGTCTATGCCAACCAGGCCTTCCTCGATCGCCTGGGATATCGTCAGCAGGAAGACCTCGAGGCCGTGCCATTGCTCGACATGGTCGAGGAAGACGACCACGAGCGGCTGCGTGAACACCTCGAATCGGCGAAACACACCCCCGGGACCGACAAGCACCCACCGGAGGCCCGGCTTGCCCTGCGCCGCGCCGACAACCTGCCCTGCCTGACCAAGTGCGTTGCCTTCCGTACCCGCTACGAGGGCGAGGACTGCGTACAGCTCAACCTGCAGGCGCGCGAAGACGACAGCCTCAGCGGGCGGATCAAGCGCCTGCCCTGGCGCCACTATCTCAGCCTGGTATTTCTGCTGCTGTTCACAGTGCTGCCATCGTCACTGTTGCTGAAGCTGAACATCGACAATGCGCCGGATGTGTATTTTCCCGACAACGAGCCGGCGGTCGTGCTCGATCGTGAACTGCGTACCCGCTTCCCCAACGACCAGGTGTTCGTGTTGCTGTTCGAGGGCGTTGCGCTGTATTCGGATGGATTTCTCAAGGCCTACGACGAACTCGGCAAGAGTCTGCTCAAGAACGAAGCCGTCGATGACCTGATATCGGTAACAACGCAGGACCATATCGCCGGCACGCAGGAAGAATTCATCGTCGAACGCCTGATCGACGCACGAAAGCTGGACCAGTCACGACCAGCGGAACGCGAACAGCGCGCCACACTGGATCGTTTCAGCGAGGGTGCTCTGGCCAGTTCGGACGGTAGCGCATTGGCCATGGTTGTAATCCCGGCAGAATCAGGTAACAGCCTCGAACGCCTGGCCCTTGAAGAAGAAATTCTGCATGCGGTGAGGCAGCACAAACTCGGCGGCTACCTGACGGCCATCGCCGGGCAGATTCCGACAGATGTCGCACAGCTGCGCTCGATGCTGCGCGACAACATGATATTCATCCCGGCCACCGTGACCATCGGCCTGACCCTGATTTGGTGGTTGTTCCGGCGCTGGCTGGCGGTGATGCTGGCCGGCGTGGCCATCGGTGTCGTGGTCAACTCGACCGTCGCCATCTACGTCCTGCTCGACCAGCCCTTCACCCTGATCTCGAGCATCATCCCGCCGTTGCTCTCGGCGTTGACGATCGCGGCCCTGGTGCACCTGTTCAATGCCCTGATGCTGACATCGAAACTCGGCTTTCACGGCACGGAACGTGTCGCGAGGGCGGTCAAGTCGATCGATCGGCCGGCTTTTTTTGCTGCCCTGACGACGGCTGGCGGTCTGGCATCGCTGGCCAGCAGCCCTATCGTACCGATAACCGTGTTCGGACTGATCGCAGCAGCCGGGACCCTGCTGATCTATGTGGTCGTGTACCGCGTGCTGCCGAATGTCATCGTCCGCTGGGACAAGAGCGACTGGCGGCATGTTGGAGGGAGTGCCCAACTGGTCGATCGCGTCGTGTCTGGCTTCTACCGCACCGGAATGCGTCATCCGCTTGCAGTCA
>CAVRBK010000044.1:0-54665 GCA_963719025.1 uncultured Gammaproteobacteria bacterium
ATACATGCTTGTACGAACCCGAGCCCGTGGCGTTCCGTTGCGGCTGTTCGCGCGAGCGGATTGCGGATGCCCTGCGTGGACTGGGCCGTGAAGAGGTGGAGTCGATCGTCGAGGAGCAGGGCGCGGTCGAGGCCGACTGTGAATTCTGTAATGCGCACTACCGCTTCGATGCGGTCGACGTGGCGGCCCTGTTTGCCGATGCCGGCGCCGGCTCCGCCTCCGACGGTCGGAGCAATAGACGCGCCAGCCTGGCGCGTCGACCGCACCAAGCGAGCCGGGCGATGCGGCTCAGCTCGCTCGGCAGGCAGACCCCGGTGCCGCCCAGCCCGCAGTAGCCGCTCGGATTCTTCGCCAGGTACTGCTGGTGGTAGGTCTCGGCGTAGTAGAACTCGGGCGCGTCGACGATCTCGGTCGAGACCGTCGGCCAGGCCCTTTTCCTGCAGCGCGCTCCTGGTAGCGCGCCAGGCTCGATTCGGCGGCCGCGCGCTGTTCCGTCGTGAATAGACATAGATGCCGGACCGGTACTGGGTGCCGACATCGTTGCCCTGGCGCATCCCCTGGGTCGGGTCGTGTGATTCCCAGAAGACCTTCAGCAGCGCGTCGAAAGCTGATCGCCGCCGGGTCGAAGACCACCAGCACCACCTCGTTGTGCCCGGTCAGCCCGGTGCAGACCTCGTCGTAGCTGGGGTTGGGTGTGATGCCGGCGGCGTAGCCGACCGCGGTGCTGAACACGCCATGCTGTTTCCCAGAAACGGCGTTCGGCGCCCCAGAAGCAGCCCATGCCGAACATCGCCTGCTCGCATGCCTTCGGGAAAGGGCGGCTTGATCGGGTGGCCGTTGACGAAGTGCGTTGTCGCTGACCGGCAGCGGGTCGGGGCGGCCGGGCAGTGCATCTTCGGCGCTGGGCATCTCGGTCGAGTTTTTTGCGCATCCACATCGTCATGCTTCCCCTGTTGTGGCCGATCCGCAGGCGCTGTCGCGCGAGTGATCCTGCCGTGGCGAGCCCCGAATATGGTACGAAACGGCGCGTCGCCCAAGTGGGCAAGTCAGTACAGTAATTAGCGGTTTTCTGCCGACGCGTCCGCAGTTCGGCTCAGCGCAGGCGTGTCTTGCGCAGCATTGGCAGGATCAGCAGGGCATAGACGGCGATGCCCGACGGCATTGGCCAGCAGGTCGGCGAGACTGAGAAACCGGTTGGGAATCTGGCTCTGCAGCAGCTCGATCAGCAGGCCGTAGCCGAGCAGCGCGGCCCACTTCCGCCAGCCGAAACCGCTGATCGGGCCAGCTCGCATCGAGCAGCAAGGCCAGAATCACGTAGGCGCCGAGATGCGCCCATTTGTCGGCCATCGGCACGTCGGGCAACGCGATCGGGTTGCGGTGTCAGTGCCAGCCAGGTGCTGATCACCAGCGCCAGGCCGAGCAGCAGGCGGAAGCCCGCGCTGTCACAGCGTGAAATCGGCACCTCAGGCCTGTTCGCGCGCGATCGCCCGGTAGCCGATGTCGCTGCGGAAGAACATGCCGTCCCAGCGAGATCTGCGCGGCCAGCGGCGTAGGCGGCCTGTTGCGCCTCGGCGACGCTGTCACCCAGCGCGGTGGCGCACAGCACGCGCCCGCCGGCGGTGACGACCTTGCCGTCGCGTTCGCGCGGTGCCGGCGTGGAAGACCTTGGCGATCGACGGACGCGTCGTCCGGCAGGCCCTCGATGACGTCGCCCTTGGCGTAGTCGCCGGGATAGCCGCCGGCGGCCAGCACCACGCCGACCGAGCGGCGCGGGTCCCAGTCGGGTCTCTTCGCTGTCCAGGCGGCCGTCGAGCGCGGCGAGGCAGTGCGCGACCAGGTCGGATTGCAGGCGCAGCATGATCGGCTGGGTCTCGGGGTCGCCGAAGCGGCAGTTGTATTCGATCACCTTGGGCGTGCCGTCGGCGGTCGATCATCAGGCCGGCGTAGAGAAAACCGGTGTAGGGCAGGCCTTCGGCCGCCATGCCGCGCACGGTCGGCATGATCACCTCGTCGCATGATGCGCTGGTAGCACGGCGGCGGTGACCACCGGGGCCGGCGAGTAGGCGCCCATGCCGCCGGTGTTGGGGCCGGTGTCGCCGTCGCCGACGCGCTTGTGGTCCTGGCTGGTGGCCATCGGCAGCACGTGCTCGCCGTCGACCATGACGATGAAGCTGGCCTCCTCGCCGTCGAGGAACTCCTCGATCACCACGCGGTGGCCGGCCTCGCCGAAGGCGTTGCCCGCGAGCATGTCGCGCACCGCCGCCTCGGCGGCTCGCCAGGTCCATGGCGACGATCACGCCCTTGCCGGCGGCCAGGCCGTCGGCCTTGACCACGATCGGGCGCGCCCTGTTCGCGCAGGTAGGCGAGCGGCCGGCGTCGATCTCGGTGAAGGTCTGCGTAGGCGCCGGTCGGGATCTGGTGGCGGGCGAGGAAATCCTTGGTGAAGGACTTCGAGCCTTCGAGCTGCGCGGCGCCCTGGGTCGGGCCGAAACACTGCAGGCCGGCCGCGCGGAAGGCGTCGACCACGCCGAGCACCAGCGGCGCCTCGGGGCCGACGATGGTGAGGTCCGACGTCGTTGTCGCGGCGCGAACTCGACCAGGCCGTCGACGTCCTCGGCGCCGATCGCGACGTTCTCGCAGCTTGGCTTCGCGCGCCGTGCCGGCGTTGCCGGGCGCGACGAAGACCTGCTCGACCAGGGGGGACTGGGCGGCCTTCCAGGCCAGGGCATGTTCGCGGCCACCGCCGCCGATAACCAGGACTTTCATTCGGATTGGATCGATTGTATGGCTGAAAGAAGGGCGGATTGTAACGCGTCGGCTTCAGTCCGCGCTGACGATGCCGCGCTGGCTGGCCTCGAAGAAGCGCACGATCTCGCGCACCTCCTCGCTGTCGGCCGACTCGCGCACCTGCTGCAGCGCGTCCGGCGCCTTCAGGCCGCTGAGCAGCAGGGTCTTGTAGGCGCGCTTTATGGCGCTGCGCGTCGCGGCGCTGAAGCCGGCACGCCGCAGGCCGACCAGGTTGAGGCCGACGAAGCGCGCGTACTGGCCGTTGGCCATCGCGTACGGCGGCACGTCCTGGCGCACGCCCGAGACGCCGCCGACCATCACGAAGTCACCGATCCGGCAGAACTGGTGCACGGCGACATGCCCGGAGAGAAATATCCGGTTGCCCATCTGCACGTGGCCACCGAGGGTCGCGGTGTTGGCGAAGATGTTGTTGTCGCCGACCACGCAGTCATGGCCGATGTGGCTGAAGGCCATCATGAAATTGCCGTCGCCGATCGACCGTGCCGTGATCCTCTTTCACCCCGTGGCTGATGTTGACGCATTCCTTGAAATGGTTGTCGTCGCCGATCATCAGGGGTTTGCCCTTGTCCGGGGTGTAGCTGAGATCCTGCGGGCGCGCTGCCGATGGTCGCGCCGTGGCACACGGTGTTGCCGCGCCCCATCCGCGTCTGGCCGTAGATCCGCACGTTGCTCTCGATCACGCAGTCGGCACCGATGACGGCGCCGGCCTCGACGATGCAGAACGGCCCGATCCGGGCGTCCGGATGAACAACGGCGCCGTCTTCGACGATCGCGCTGGGGTGGATCAGGTTCATGCTGGGGGCTGTCGTGTGACTGGGATGCGGCAGTTTAACAGCCGGTTTGAGGGCGTTAAGCGGCATGTTGAGGTCGGCGACATTCGCCCCGTCATTTTTATCCTCTCACCCGTGCGCGGGCGGCTCAGACACCGTGTCAGATCCTGTCGCCAGTCGGGCAGGGTGAGGTCGAAGGTGTCTCTCAGTTTTTTGGTGGCGAGCAGGGACATCATCGGCCGCTGTGCAGCGGTCGGATATTCACTGGCGTGAATAGGTTCGATGCGGCAGTCTTCATGAATCGCTTCGCGGATCGCCTGGGCGAATCCAAACCAGCTGACTGAACCTGCAGGGGCGAGATGGTAGACGCCGCCGACCGTAGCCGAGGCGCGGCGCCTCGCGAGGATAGCACCGGTCGCCTGCGCAATAGTTCGGCACCAGGTCGGCGCGCCGACCTGGTCATCGACCACGTTCAGCTCATCCCGCTCGCGCATCAGGCGCTGCATGGTCAGCAGAAAATTTTGTCCGCGCAGGCCGTAAACCCAGCTGACGCGCAGGATGATGACGCTGCACCCGCTGTCCAGCAGGGCCTCATCGCCGGCCAGCTTGGTACGGCCGTAGACGCTGAGCGGGTTCGGGCGTGTCGGTCTCGACGTAGGGCCCTGCCTTGGTGCCGTCGAACACGTAGTCGGTCGAGTAGTGGATGACCAGCGCACCGTGGTCGGCGGCCCATGCGCCGATCAGCTCGCGGCACTGCGGCGTTCAGGTGCATCGCCAGGTCGGGTTCGCTCTCGGCCTTGTCGACGGCGGTGTAGGCGGCGGCATTGACGATCACGTCCGGTGCGGTCGTATCGAGCGTGGCCCGCAGTGCCTTCAGGTCGGCGACATCCAGCTGGATATCGCCCGCGCCGTTGCGGGTGGTGGTCACCAGCTCGCCCAGCGGCGGCAGCGCTGCGCGCCAACTCCCAGCCGACCTGGCCATTGGCGCCGAGCAGCAGGATCTTCACGCGCTGGAACCGGCTCAGACGACTCTCGTGGGATTTCGGCCAGTCAGCGGTGCGTTGCGGTCCTTGTCGGAAAGGATCGGCTCGCCGTCCAGCGGCCAGTCGATGGCCAGATCCGGGTCGTCCCAGCGCACCCCGAACTCGTCCTGCGGACTGTAGATGTCGGTGGTCTTGTAGCCGAACAGCGCCGACTCGCTGAGCACATAGTAGCCGTGCCCGAACCCCGGCGGGACGTACAATTGACGGCCATGTTCGGCATCGAGCGTCACGCCCTGCCAGTGCCGAAGGTTGGTGAGCCGACCCGCAGGTCGACCGCGACATCGAACACCGCCCCGTCATACACCTGCACCAGCTTGCCCTGTGCATGGGGTTCCTGGGCGTGCAGGCCACGCAGCACGCCCTTCGCCGAGCGGGCGAGGTTGTCCTGCACGAAGGACTCATGGACCCCTGCCTCTGCGATACCGGGACTGTTGCCAGACCTCGGTGAACCAGCCGCGCGCATCGCCGAAACGTTTCGGTTCGATCAGCAGCAGTCCTGGGATCTCGTAGGTGGTGACCTTCATCGGCGCAGCCCGTGTTCGAGCAGTTCGAACAGGTACTGGCCGTAGCCGTTCTTGCTCAAGGGTTCGGCCATCGCACGCAGTGCCGCGTCGTCGATCCAGCCGTTGCGCCAGGCGATCTCCTCCGGGCAGCACACCTTCAGCCCCTGGCGCTTCTCGATGGTCTCGACGAAGCTGGCGGCCTCGATCAGCGAGTCGTGCGTGCCGGTGTCGAGCCAGGCCATACCGCGGCCGAGCTGGGTCAACTCGAGCAGGCCGCGCTGCAGATAGAGGCGGTTGACGTCGGTGATCTCGAGCTCGCCCCGCGGCGAGGGCTCCAGCTCCGCGGCCAGGTCGACAGACCCGGTTGTCGTAGAAGTACAGCCCGGTGACCGCGTAGTTCGACTTCGGCTTGGCCGGCTTTTCCTCGAGGCTGATCACCTGGCCCTGCGCGTCGAACTCCACCACGCCGTAGCGCTCGGGGTCCGCACCCGGTAGCCGAAGACCGTCGCGCCCCTCGGTCTTTTCCGCGGCGCTGCGCAACAGCCTGCTCAAGCCCTGGCCGTAGAAGATGTTGTCGCCGAGCACCAGGCAGCAGGGTTCGCCGGCGACGAACTCCCGCCCGATCAGAAAGGCCTGCGCGAGCCCGCCGGGGTGCTCCTGGACCGCGTACTCGATCTGGATGCCCCACTGGCTGCCGTCGCCGAGCAGTCGCTCGAACAGCGGCTTGTCGTGCGGCGTGGTGATGACCAGGATCTCGCGGATGCCCGCCAGCATCAGCGTCGACAGCGGGTAGTAGATCATCGGCTTGTCGTAGACCGGCAGCAGCTGCTTGCTGATCGCAAGCGTGACCGGGTGCAGCCGGGTGCCGGCGCCGCCGGCCAGGATGATGCCCTTCATCGCGCTTGTCTCCGCGCCTCGAGGCCCAGCCGCTCGCGCCTTGTAGCTGCCGGCCTTCACGCGCCTCGCACCAGTCGCGATTGTCCAGGTACCACTGCACCGTGCGGCGCATGCCCGATTCGAAGGTCTCCTGCCGGCTGCCAGCCGAGCTCGCTCGCGCATCTTGCTGGCGTCGATCGCGTAGCGCCGGTCGTGGCCCGGGCGGTCGGCGACGAAGGTCTTCAGCTCGCGCGTGGGGCCTGTGCGGCGAATCCGGCACGCAGCTCGTCCGAGCAGCTCGCACAGCGTGTCGACGACCTCCAGGTTGGTCTTCTCGCTGTTGCCGCCGACGTTGTAGATCTCGCCCGGCCCGCCGTGCTCGCAGCACGCGCCAGATCGCGCGGCAGTGGTCCTCGACGTAGAGCCAGTCGCGCACGTTGCCGCCGTCGCCGTAGATCGGCAGCGGCTTGCCCTCGAGCGCGTTGAGGATCATCAGCGGGATCAGCTTCTCCGGGAACTGGTAGGGGCCGTAGTTGTTCGAGCAGTTGGTGATCAGCGCCGGCAGGCCGTAGGTGTGGTGGTAGGCCCGCACCAGGTGGTCGGCGGCCGCCTTGCGAGGCGGAGTAGGGCGAGTTCGGCGCGTAGCGGCGTCTCCTCGGTGAAGGCGCCCGTCGTCGCCCAGGGAGCCGTAGACCTCGTCGGTCGAGACGTGCAGGAAGCGGAATCCCGCTTGCGCTTCGTCGTCCAGGCCGCGCCAGTAGGCCGCGCACGGCCTCGAGCAGGTCGAAGGTGCCGACGATGTTGGTCTGGACGAAGGCGCCCGGCCCGTCGATCGAGCGGTCGACATGGCTCTCGGCGGCGAAGTTGACGACGGAGTCGGGTTCGAACTCCCGGCACAGTCGCTCTGACCAGCCCGGATCGGCGATGTCGCCCTGCACGAACCGGTAGCGCGGGTCGTCCGCCACGTCGGCCAGGGTCGCTAGGTTGCCGGCGTAGGTCAGCAGGTCCAGGTTGAGGACCTCGGCATCTGTGGACGACAGAAATGGCGGACGAAGTTGCCACCGATGAAACCGGCGCCGCCGGTCACGAGGATCGATTCAGACATAAGGCTTGCGAAGGTCGCAGGTCAAGGTGCCGGTATTGTTACCCGGTTGCCCGAGAAACCCAAGTGATGCCGGTTGCCTCCTCTCTCCACACTCCACCGAAGGGCCAAAGGGAGAATGCTGCGCGGGTTTGGCAACTTGAACGCGTGCCAGGGGAAAAGGCCATGACGAGGGTTTACGTGCCTGGGTGTGGCCGGCCGGGCGATTCCATCAACCCCGCCTGGTGCAGCACCCGCGCGATCTTGCGGCTGGTGCGGATCAGTTTCGACAGCTCCGCCAGCCCGGGGCGCTCGCCACCGGCCAGGCGGTATTCCCAGTCGTCGAGCTCGGTCTCGAGGAAGCCCAGCAGTTTCAGCGAGCAGCCCTGGCAGGGCCCGGCGCAGACCTGGGCCTCGGGGCGGTCGAACGGAAAGCGGCGGCGGATCTCGTCGATCAGTTGGCGCATCGCGGTTGCGGCGTCGGGCTTCATGCGGGACATTGCTCGAACAATCAATGCGCCAAGTTTAGGGCCGTCGCGGGTTTCTGACCCTGAGCAGGATCAATGCCGGGCGCCTGGGGGGACGCCATGGATGAATACCAGAGTCAGCTGTATGCCTGGATGGCGCAGATCCCGGCGGGATCGGTGGTGACCTATGGTCAGCTGGCGCGCCTGATCGGCCGGCCGAACGGTGCGCGCTGGGTCGGGCGACAGATGGGGCAACTGCCGCCGGGTTCCGGCCTGCCGTGGCACCGGGTGATCAACGCCCGCGGCTGCTCGAGTATTCCGCTGGACGAGAGCGGCTGGAATCGCCAGTTGCGCCTGCTGCAGGGGGAGGGCGTGCTGGTGGTCGACGGTCGCATCTCGCTGCGGCGCTTTCAGTGGGATCCGTATGCAGATTGATCGGCAGGAGGGTGAGGTCGTGCGAGGGCTCTGAAGGGCGTCGCAGGGGCAGGCGCCATCGCATGGCACCGGTACTGCCGCAGCTCGATCAGTGGCGGAAATGCCGCATGCCGGTGAACACCATCGCCATGCCGTGTTCGTTGGCGGCGGCGATCACCTCTTCGTCGCGCATCGAGCCGCCGGGCTGGATCACCGCGGTGATGCCGGCCTCGGCCGCGCTGTCGAGGCCGTCGCGGAACGGGAAGAAGGCGTCCGACGCCATCACCGAGCCCGGCACCTCGAGACCGGCGTGTTCGGCCTTGATGCCGGCGATGCGGGCCGAGTTGATGCGGCTCATCTGGCCGGCGCCGACACCGATGGTCATGCCGTCGCGTGCCGTAGACGATGGCATTGGATTTGACGAATTTGGCGACCCGCCAGGTGAACAGCAGGTCGCGCATCTGCGTCCTCGGTGGGCGTGCGCTCGGTCACCACCCGGGTGTCGTTGAGCAGCTGCAGGTCGGCATCCTGCACCAGCAGGCCGCCGTTGACCCGCTTGAAGTCGAGCCGGTGGATATCCTCGGCGGCCCACTCGCCGCAGGCCAGCAGGCGCACGTTCTTCTTTGCCTTGACCGCCTCGATGGCCTCGGCCGAGACGGTCGGGGCGATGATGACCTCGACGAACTGGCGGTCGACGATGGCCTGCGCGGTCTGCGCCATCCAGTTCGCCGTTGAACGCGATGATGCCGCCGAAGGCGGATTCCGGGTCGGTGCTGTAGGCGCGGTCGTAGGCCTCCAGCAGGTCGCCGCCGAACGCCACGCCGCAGGGGTTGGCGTGCTTGACGATGACACAGGCCGGGCCTTCGCTGAACTGCTTGACGCATTCCAGCGCGGCGTCGGTGTCGCCGATGTTGTTGTACGACAGTTCCTTGCCCTGCAGCTGGCGCGCGGTGGCGACGCTGGCCTCCTGGATGTCCTGCTTCGACGATAGAAGGCGGCCTTCTGGTGCGGGTTCTCGCCGTAGCGCATGGTCTGCGCCTGGCGGAACTGCAGGTTGATGGTGTCGCGGGAAGTCGCGCTTGCTGCCGTCGGCGTCGATGGCGCCGAGGTAGTTGGCGATGGCGCCGTCGTACTGCGCGGTGTGCTCGAAGGTCTTGACCGCCAGGCGGAAGCAGGTGGCGGCGCTGACCGCGCCGTTGTTGCTGCGCATCTCCTGGATGACCCGGCCGTAGTCGTGCGGGTCGACCACGACGGCGACGTCGCGGTGGTTCTTGGCCGCCGCCCGCATCATGGTCGGGCCACCGATATCGATGTTCTCGATCGCGTTGTCCAGGCTGCAGTCGGGATCGGCCACGGCCTGCTCGAACGGGTAGAGGTTGACCACGACCAGGTCGATGCGGCCGATGCCGTGTCGCTCCATGACCTCGTCGTCGGTGCCGCGCCGGCCGAGGATGCCGCCGTGGACCTTGGGGTGCAGGGTCTTGACCCGGCCGTCCATCATCTCCGGGAAGCCGGTGTAGTCGCAGACTTCGATCACCGGGATGCCGTTGTCGCGCAGCAGCTTGGCGGTGCCGCCGGTGGAGAGGATCTCGACGCCGGCCTCGGCGAGGTCGCGGGCGAATTCAACGATGCCGGTCTTGTCGGAGACGCTGATCAGGGCTCGGGTGATGGTGGTCATGGGTATTTCCTGCAAAGACAAACGCGGCCTGATCGGGCCGCGTGGGGATTCATGGGGTACGGGTCTGGAGTTTACTCGATTTCGTACAGCGCGAGTTTCTTGCGCAGCGTGCTGCGGCTGATGCCGAGCAGGGTCGCCGCCTTGCTCTGGTTGCCACCGGTATAGGCCATGACCGATTCGAACAGCGGCTGTTCGACCTGCTGCATCACCATCTGGTACAGGTCGTTCGGCGGCGGTGCCGTCGAGTTGCTCGAAGTAGTGTGCCAGGGCGTCGCGCACGGCGTCGCGCAGCGGCTCGGGTTGTCTGACTGGTCGCCACGGTAAAGCTTCCTGATGTTGCGAGTGTGTAATGGGTGGTCTGCCAGACTCACGCTGCCATGACCTCCTTGGTGGGCACGGGGACTGGGCCAGGCGCCTTCTTATCGTTGAGGCTGTTGAAATAATGTCTTGATCAAACGGCTCTGTTCTTGTGTTGTCTGTGCGCCGTTGATCCGCTGTCGGAAGGCGGCTGCACCGGGCTGCGTCCTGCTGTACCAGGCGATGTGCTTGCGTGCGACCTTCACGCCGTGCTCTCGCCCGTAGAGCGCGTACAGGGCATCGAGGTGTTCCAGCAGCAGGTCGCGGATCCACGCCGGGTCGGGTTCGGCCAGGTGCTCGCCGGTGTTGCAGGTAGTGCGCGATCTCGCGAAAGATCCAGGGCCGGCCCTGCGCGGCGCGGCCGATCATCACGCCGTCGGCGCCGGTGTGCTCGAGCACCTCGGCCGGCCTTCTCCGGCGAGTCGATGTCGCCGTTGGCGATCACCGGGATGGCGACCGCGCGCTTCACCGCGCGGATCGTGTCGTACTCGGCCTCGCCGCGGTAGCCGCAGGCGCGCGTGCGGCCGTGCACCGCGAGCGCCGCGATGCCGGCCTGTTCGGCCAGTGCGGCGATACTGCGGCGCATTGCGGTGCTCGGGCGTCCCAGCCGGTGCGCATCTTCAGCGTCACCGGCACGTCGACCGCGGCGACCACGGCATCGAGGATGCGCGCGACCAGCGTCCTCGTCGCGCATCAGCGCCGAGCCGGCCGCGACCTTGCAGACCTTCTTCGCCGGGCAGCCCATGTTGATGTCGATGATCTGCGCGCCGTGCTCGACGTTGACCCGCGCCGCCTCGGCCATCTTGTGCGGCTCGGTGCCGACGATCTGCACCGATACCGGGCCGGGCTCGCCGTCGTGGTCGAGTCGTCGCACCGTCTTGCGCGTGCCATACAGGCTGGCATCGGCGGTGACCATCTCGGACACCGCGAGGCCGGCGCCCAGCCGACGGCACAGCGCGCGAAACGGGCGGTCGGTGACACCGGCCATCGGCGCGACGATCAGGTTGTTCTCGAGTTGATGGGGGCCGATGCGCACTATATGAAAAAGGCCTCTGCAAACCTGTGTTCAGTGAGTCGATTGTCTTCTACCGGCAGCCTGCCTTGCCTTGTGAATCCGTTCTTGCTTGTTCACGCCGATTCATCGATCGGTCTTTGGCCGACAGGGGGACGCAATGTTACGCCGAAATGACATGCGCGCAAGTGCGCAAAGTGGCCAATTTGGCGTTATAGAAAATCGATCAGGAAGCCGGTGGCGAGATGGCCGGGATCTTTGAAATCGATGTTGATAGTGAGCACTTCGCCCGGGGCTATAAGCCTTTGCTCGGGTGGCGGCGGGAAGATGTATTCGGCCGGGGCGAGTCGGCGGCGAATCAATACGCTGCCGTTGTTGTCGATCAGCGACAGTTGGATGTCCGGCAGCGGCTGCGACGCCTGCGCATCGTTGCGGAAACGTGCGCTGAGATTGAGTGTGCCGGGTTGATTCGGCGCGGGCGCGATCTCGCGCTGGATGATCTGGAGTTGATCCGGTGCATGGACAATGCTGTCGGTGCAGTGCAGCCGATCGCACACGGGCTGTAACTGCGGGTAGCGGATCAGCAGCGTTTCGCGATTCTGCCAGGCCAGTTGCAGGCCCAGCGCGCTGAGCAGAAGCACGGCGATCGAGCCATAGATGATGCCGCGGTACGAGCGTTTTTCGTACAGGGTGTCGACCACGTCGAGCGCGGCGTCGGGTGACGCCTGCAGCGGCTCTAAATTGTCCGGGATATCGAACGGCGGCAGGCATCGGGTACGGTCGCCGGTTCGGCTGCTCGGACGGTTCGGCCGGTCGATCGAGGCCTAACGGCGTGGCCTCATCCTCGGGCAGGGCCGCCGGTCCGGTCTGCCGGACGGTTCGGCCGCTTGATCGGGGCGTAACGGCGTGCTGTGTGCCTCGGCGTCGACCGGCTTTGCCTCGGTCGACCTCGGCTATCGCGTCGAACACGTTGCCGCAGTGGAAGCAGCGCGCCAGGCCGCCCGCATAGAAGATCGCATCGGTGTCGATCGTGTAGCGTGTTTCGCAGTTTGGGCAGCGTGTCTTCACGGCTCGGCGAACCTCGCGGCGAGCATGGTTCGATCAGCATGTCAGCCTGCCGCAGGCCATGCAGCAGCACCCAGTCGTCGCTGGTTGCCAGGACTCGAAGTGTAGCGTCTCGGCATAGGCCTGTGCGACCGCATCGGCCTGATCGCGCAGGATGCCCGACATCACCAGGTCGCCGCCGGGCGCGACCAGCCCAGCGATCGTCGGCGCCAGGTCGATCAGTATATTGGCCAGGATGTTGGCCATCACCAGGTCGGCCTGGCCGGCCTGGAAATCGTCGCTGTGCAGTACCTCGATGCGGTCGGCCACGCCGTTGCGCGCGGCGTTGTCGCGGGTGGCCAGGACCGCCTGCGGGTCGTGGTCGACGGCGATCGCCCGTGCCGCACCGAGTTTCAGCGCGGCGATCGCCAGAACGCCCGATCCGCAGCCGAAATCGATCACCGTCCTGCCGTGCAGGTCGTGCCCGTCCAGCCACTCCAGGCACAGCGCGGTGGTCGGGTGCGTGCCGGTGCCGAAGGCCAGCCCCGGGTCGAGGTCGACGATCACCGCGTCGGTCTGGGTGACCTCGCCGCCGGTCGGGCAGATCCACAGCCGCCGGCCGAAGCGCATCGGGTGGAAGTGGTCCATCCAGGCGCGCTCCCAGTCGCGGTCGTCGAGCCATTCCAGGGCGCAGGCTGCGGCTGGCATCGGTCGACAGCGCCTGGTTGATCGCGCTGCGCAGGGCGTCGGGGTCGGTGTCGCCGTCGAACAGGCCGGTGACCCGTGTCGCCTGCCACAGGGGGGTCTCGCCGGGCCCGGGTTCGAGCATCGGCTCGTCTGCCGCGTCACCGAGGGTGACCGCCACGGCGCCGAGGTTCTCGAACAGCAGTTCGATCAGCGGTGTGCGGGATTTGTCGACGGTGAGGGTTGCTTGCAGCCAGGGCATGATGATTTTCCTGGGGACTGGAGGTGCGCGGGTGTGGCCGCGGGCCGCGAATACGAGCCCCTTGCCAAGCCCGCACGACGAGATTGCGCGCCCTCGGCCGGAGGGCGCCCGAATGCCGGTGCTTACAGCCCCAGCTTCTTCTCGAGGTAGTGGATGTTCACGCCGCCCTTGGCGAAGTTGGGGTCGGCCATGATCTCGCGCCTGCAGCGGGATGTTGGTCTTGATGCCGTCGATCACCATCTCCGACAGCGCGGTGCGCATGCGCGCGATCGCCACGTCGCGGGTCTCGCCATGGGTGATCAGCTTGCCGATCATCGAGTCGTAGTAGGGCGGCACGTGATAGCCGTCGTAGATGTGGGTGTCGACCCGCACGCCGGGGCCGCCCGGCACGTGCAGCTGGGTGATCTCGCCGGGGCTCGGCATGAAGGTGTCCGGATCTTCGGCGTTGATCCGGCACTCGATCGCATGGCCGCGGATCTGGATGTCGTCCTGGGTGTAGCTGAGCGGCTCGCCGCTGGCGATCCGCAGCTGTTCCTTGACGATGTCGACGCCGGTGATCATCTCGGTGACCGGGTGCTCGACCTGCACCCGGGTGTTCATCTCGATGAAGTAGAACTCGCCGTTCTCGTACAGGAATTCGAAGGTGCCGGCGCCGCGATAGCCGATCTGCGCGACAGGCCTCGGCGCAGCGGTCACCGATGCGCTCGCGCTGCTCCTCGGTGATGCCCGGGCGCGGGCGCCTCTTCGACCACCTTCTGGTGGCGCCGCTGCATCGAGCAGTCGCGCTCGCCCAGGTGGATCGCGTTGCCGTGCGTGTCGGCCAGCACCTGGAACTCGATGTGACGCGGGTTCTCGAGGAATTTCTCCATGTAGACCGTGTCGTTGCCGAAGGCCGCGCCGGCCTCGGCCTTGGTCAGCGAGATCGCGCTGAGCAGCGATGCCTCGGCGCGCACCACGCGCATGCCGCGTCCGCCACCGCCGCCGGCGGCCTTGACGATCACCGGGTAGCCGATCTCGCGCGCCAGGCGCAGCGTGCGCTCGTCATCGTCGTCGAGCGGGCCGTCCGAGCCCGGCACGGTCGGCACGCCGGCTGCCTTCATCGCCTCGATGGCGGTGATCTTGTCGCCCATCAGGCGGATGGTCTCCGGGCGTGGGCCGATGAACACGAAGCCCGATTGCTCGACCCGCTCGGCAAAATCGGCGTTTTCCGACAGGAAGCCGTAGCCGGGGTGGATGCGCCTGGGCGTCGCAGACCTCGGCGGCGCTGATGATCGCCGGTACGTTCAGGTAGCTGGCGGCCGAGGCGCGCCGGGCCGATACAGACCGATTCGTCGGCCAGGCGCACGTGCTTGAGGTCGCGGTCGGCCTCCGAGTGGATGGCGACGGTCTTGATGCCCGAGTTCGCGGCAGGCGCGCAGGATGCGCAGCGCGATCTCGCCGCGATTGGCGATAACGATTTTTTCCAGCATGGCGCCTTAACCGATCACGAACAGGGGTTCGTTGTATTCGACCGGCTGGCCGTTTTCGACCAGGATCTCGATCACCTTGCCGGACTTGTCGGTCTCGATCTGGTTGAGGATCTTCATCGCCTCGATGATGCACAGGGTTTCGCCCTTGGACACGCTGCTGCCTTCCTCGACGAACACCTTCGCGCCGGGTGACGGGGCACGGTAGAAGGTGCCGACCATCGGCGAGCGGATGATGTGGCCTTCCGGTTCTTGCCGGCGCGGCCGGCACGGGGTCTGCGGCCGGCAACCGGCGCGGCCGGGCGCCGCCATCGGGGCCGCCATCAGCGTCGTGGGCGATGCTGCTGTTGCGACTGATGCGCACCGATTCCTCGCCTTCGTGGATCTCGATCTCGGCGACATCGGACTCTTCGAGCAGTTCGATCAGTTTTTTAACCTTGCGGATATCCATCAGGACGTTTCCTTGATTTCGCGGTGTTGCTCTTGTCGTTCAATCGGTCCAGCCGGCGCAGCGCGGCGGCCAGTGCCAGTTCGTAGCCCTGGGCGCCCAGGCCGCTGATCACGCCAACCGCCACGTCCGAGAGGTAGGACTGGTGGCGGAACGACTCGCGCGCATAGCACGTTGGAGATGTGCACTTCGATGAACGGTATGTCGACCCCCAGCAGGGCATCGCGCAGGGCGATGCTGGTGTGGGTCAGGGCGGCAGGGTTGAACAGGATGAAGTCCACCCCGTCGGTCCCCGCCTTGTGGATCTGGTCGACCAGTTCGAATTCGGCATTGCTCTGAAAAAAATCGAGTCGATGGCCGTCGGCCTGGGCGCTGAGGCGCTGTTCGATGGCGGCGAGAGTGTCCTGACCGTAGTGTCCCGGCTCGCGTGAACCCAGCAGGTTCAGGTTGGGGCCGTTCAGGACGAGGATATGGGCCATCGTTTAAATCGCTTCCTTCTTGCGCCGGCAGGGGCGCAATGTGCTTCATGCCGGGAACTGCGCCGAACTGGCGATGAAATTCGCGTAATTGTCGGACAGAATCGACAATTTGTCTAGGGCGAGAATTCCCTTTCGCGCCCCGGGGCGCGGGGGTCAGCCGGCGTCGATGAGCCGTTGCAGCAGGGGTTCCAGCTGGTCTCGTTCGAGGCCGCCGGTATGCCGCAGCACGACATTGCCGCCGGGTGCGGCGACCACGGTGAAGGGCAGGCCTTCGTAGCGGTTGCCGAGGCGCCGCGACATTGCCACGGCATCGACGTCGCCGAGCAGCAGCGGGATAGTTCACGTCGAAGCTGTCGGCGAATTCGCGCACCGGCTCCTCGTCGTCGATCGCGATGCCGATGAACTGCACGTGTTCGCCGTAAGTCCTTCTGCAGCGCAACGAACTCCGGCGTTTCCTTGCGGCAGGGCGGGCACCAGGTGGCCCAGAAGTTGAGCACGATCACCTTGTCGGCAAACTCGCTGCCCTGGCGCTGCCGGCCATCCAGGTCGGTGTAGCTGAAATCCGGCAGGGAATCGATCTGTTCAACGGTCGCGACGCTCGGCGGAACCGTCGGTGCGGCACCGCTGTCCATCGCCCGCCAGGCAAAACCGCTGGCCGCGCCGATCAGGGCGCCGCCGACCGCGATCAGAAAATAGTTTTGGATTTTCACTCTTGAAGTGCCTCGTTAAGGTGTGTCGCGAACTCGTCCGGACCTTTGAAGCCAAGCAGCCGCAGGTGTTTCAGCTCGTTGCCGTCGCTCCCCCAGAAGATCATCGCCGGCGGTGCCGGGATGCCAATGTGCTTCTGCAGCGCCTGGTCGGCAGCGTCGTTGTCGGTCACATCGGCCTGCAACAGGACCATCTGCGACATCGCCTTCTGCACCTGCGGATCGGGGAAGGTGTCGCGCTCCATCTGGATACAGTACACGCACCAGTCGGCGTAGAAGTCGAGCATCACCGTCTTGCCCTGTGACTTGGCGCTGGCGAGCTCGCGGTTGAGATCGTCGATGGTCTTGATGCGCTGGAACGCCACATGCTCGGCAGCGGCGCTGCCGCCGGCGCCGCCGATCCCCAGTCCGCGCAGCGGCTGCAGGGTGTTTTTGCCGTTTGCGGCAACGCCGATCAGGAACAGCACGCCGTAGACCAGCAGGACGACGCCGAGTCCCTTCCACAGCTTGCGCCAGCCGCTGGTATTTTCCGGCAGCGCGCTGATGGCGCCCATGTACACCGCCGAAGCGATCAGCAGCGAGCCCCAAAGGAACATCGCCGCCGCTGGCGAGATGACGCGTTCGAGCAGGTAGATGGCCACGCCGAGCATGACCACGCCGAACACCGCCTTGACCGCATCCATCCAGCCACCGGCGCGTGGCAGCAGCTTGCCTGCCGAGGTGCCGATCACGATCAATGGCGCGCCCATGCCCATCGACATCGCGAACAGCGCCAGGCCGCCGAGCACCGCATCGCCGGTCTGGCCGATATAGATGAGTGCGCCGGCCAGCGGCGGGGCGACGCAGGGGCCGACGATCAGTGCCGAGAGCAGGCCCATGATGCCGGCGCCGGCGAGGCTGCCGCCTTCCTGCTTGTTACTGATCTCGCTGAGCTTGGACTGCACGCTCGACGGGCAGCTGCAGGTCGTAGAAGCCGAACATCGAGAACGCCAGCGCGACGAAGACCAGCGCGAAGATGCTGATCGCGACCGGGTTCTGCAACATGGCCTGCAGGTTTTCGCCGGCCATTGCGGCGAATACCCCGGCCACGGTGTAGGTCAGGGCCATCGCCAGCACGTACACCAGCGACAGCATGAACGCCTTGCGCGTGGTGATGTTCTTGCCCTGGCCGGTGATGATGCCCGACAGGATCGGGATCATCGGGAAGACGCAGGGTGTGAACGCCAGGCCCAGGCCGATCAGGAAGAAGGCGCCAATCACCACCCAGGTCCCCTGGCCGGCGATCATCGAGGCGATCTGGTCTTGTTCCGACTGCTTTTGCGGGGCACTCGCCGCTGCGGTTGCGACGGCTGCCGACGTGGTTGCCGCACTGGCGGCCACTTCGGTGGCGCCGGCGGCGGCCGGCAGGTCGATTTTAAATACCTGTTTCTGCGGCGGGTAGCAGATGCCGCGGTCGGCGCAGCCCTGGTAGTTTGCCGTCAGCTCGATCTGGGTCGCCGCGGTATTGCTGCGCACCAGCGGGATATCGAGGTCGATCAACTGGTGATAGACGGCGACGTCGCCGATGCTGCCGTCGGGCTTGATCGAGTCTTTCTTGATGTCCGGTGCCGGCAGCTCGAAGGCGCCGAGCTGCACGCCGTCGCCGCTCAGCTCGAGCTTGATCTTGTCCTCGTAGAGGTAGGTGCCGTCGGCGATGCTCCACTGCACCTGCAGGCGCGAGCCGTCGCCGCTGCCGGCATTCACCCGGAAGGCCTGCTCGGGGGCGAGGATGTCGTCCTCTTCCAGGCCGAGGTCTTCGCCCAGTTCCGCCAGCTCCTGCAGCGGATCGTCGATGGCCGCGAGCGGCGCCGGCACGGTCGTCGATGCGCCGCTGTTGCTGCCGCTGGGCTGGAAGCTCGCGACCCGACCGGGATCGACCGGTGGCGGGCTGTCGGCCGCCTGGCTGAGCGCGATCAGCACGGTCTGGGTGTGCGGCGGGTAGCAGATGCCGGCATCGGCGCAGCCCTGCGAGCGCGCCTTCAGGGTCAGGATATCGGCATTGCCGGGCACGGCGGTCAGCGGCAGCGTCACCGTGACCTGGTTACGGTAGACCTCGACCTCGCCAAATATCGGGTCGTTCTTGGTCAGTGCGGGCGGCAGCGCCGCCTCGCCGAGCGTCACCCCGGGGGTGTCGGTCTGAAAACGGAACTTGCTCTGGTAGAGGTAGTAACCGTCGGCGATCTGCCAGGTCACCCGTACGCTGTCGTTGGCGCCGGCCTGGGCCGAGATCGTGAAGGCCTGATCGGGTTTCAGGAACTCCTCTTCGGCCTGCGCAACCGGCAGTAAGGTAAACAGGAGCAGCGCCCAGACAGCTATTTTTTGGTACATGTTTCGATCCATGCCAGGTATTCAGGTAGACCCGAGGTGATTGGGACTGCGATCACCTCGGGAAGTTCGTAAGGGTGTTGTTCAGCGATCCTCGCCTGCAGGGCCGGATAGCGGAATCGGGTTGTCTTGATCGTCAGCACCACCTCGGTACCGCGCTGCAGACTTTCGTCCCATCTATATACAGACGTGACGGGGCCGCCAATATTCACGCAAGCCGCGAGTTTTTCCTCTACCAGCTGCCGCGCCAGGGCCTCGGCGCCGGCCTGATCTGGCATGGTGGTGATGACGAGCAGCGCATCTGTCATAGTGTATTCCGTCGCGGGCCAAGATTGAGGGCTGCGCGGTTGAAAAATACCCGCGTGACCCCATCTTCCGCGAAGCAGCACTTTATGCCGCATTGGCGGTTCATTCGCAAACGCTATGTCACCCGTCAGCAGGGGTGCCGGACGCCGGCACAGCGCCGCTGCGGGGCCTGGCGCAGGATCCCATGATCAATCCAGTCTTTGTTTTTTTACTGATTTTTCGTTGGCGCGCCCCTGATCGAGCTGTACCTGCTGATCGAGGTGGGCAGTGAGATCGGTGCCCTGCCGACGATCGCGCTCTCGGTGTTCACGGCCATTCTTGGCGGTGCGCTGGTGCGGATGCAGGGCTTTGCCGTGCTGTTTCGGGCGCAGACCCAGATGGCCAACAAGGAACTGCCGGCGATCGAACTGCTCGAGGGCGTGTTGCTGCTGCTGGTCGGTCTGGCGCTGCTGCTGCCCGGTTTCATCACCGATGCGATCGGTTTTCTGCTGCTGGTGCCGCCGCTGCGGCGCTGGCTGGTGGTGCGCTGGCTGAAGATGCGCGGCACCCTGCAGCCGGTGCCGGGGGCCGGGCCGCAGCCGCCGGAAACCCGCTCGGACCGGATCATCGAGGGTGATTTCCGCCGCGAGGATTGAGTCCGGCGGGCAGCGGTGTTCGTTTCCGCCAGGTGTCCCCGGAATCGATGCCGGTTCAGCTCTGCCCGGTGGGCTCCTGGCGCCCGGTGGCGATCGCCACGACCTCGATGCAGCGATCAAATTGTGTCGACAGCTCACCGAACACCAGGGCCTGCGCGGTCTGGTCGCGCCGCTCGGCGCTGTCCTGCAGGCAGCTGTAGGCGTTGCCGCCCATCGCGACGCAATAGTCCAGATCCTGAAAATGCCGGTTCAGGTGGCCGGCGAACAGCCCGCCGACAAACAGCGCGAGGTCGCCCAGGCGTTGCAGCCAGAGTCGTCGCTCGCCCGGGTTGCGGGCCTCGAGCGCCTCGCCGTAAAGGCGGGCGAGGGGGCGCAGTTGCAGACGCTGATCGGCGTAGTCGAACACCTTCTCGCTGCGCGCATAGCTGCACAGCAGGGTGGCCAGGTAGTGCAGGGTGGCGCCGTCGGCGTCGAGGCGCGATTGCGCCGCGGCATTGTGCACCGCATGGTGGAAATAGGTGCTCAGGCGGGTTGCCTGGATCACCGCGTCAGTTCGTTCAGTGACCATGCCCTACCTCCGGAAAAGAGTGCCCTGCCTGGGTAATTAATACGACATTTTTCCGAAAATGTTTAGTTATCAGCAGCTTGTGATTGCGAGTGCCAGAAATGCCGACGCAGATTTTTTTCAGCTACTGCCCTTGACTTGGGTCCGATCGCCCCTATTATTAGCACTCACCCAGAGCGAGTGCTAACAAGCGTCGCCGTGAAACCAGATTCGTTCAACTCAATTCTCTGTAAAAACAAGGAGATACCCGGACTATGAATATCCGTCCACTGCATGACCGTGTGGTCGTTCGCCGTAAGGAAGAAGAGACCACCAGCGCCGGTGGCATCGTGCTGCCGGGCTCTGCCGCCGAGAAGCCGGTTCAGGGCGAGGTGGTGGCCGCTCGGCAAGGGCAAGATCATGGAAAACGGCGACGTGCGTCCGCTGGACGTCAAGGTCGGCGACACCGTGCTGTTCGGCAAGTACTCAGGCACCGAAGTAAAGATGAACGGTGAAGAAGTACTGGTCATGCGCGAAGAAGACATCATGGGTGTGATCGAGGGCTGATTGCCCGGTGCGCGCCGTGACGTGCGCAGATCCCCGTGAACCATTAAAGCAATATCGATTTCAGGTAAATCCCAAATGAGTGCAAAAGAAGTCAAGTTTTCCGATGACGCCCGCCAGCGCATGCTGCAGGGCGTGAACATTCTGGCCAACGCGGTCAAGGTCACCCTCGGTCCGAAGGGCCGCAACGTCGTGCTGGAGAAGTCCTTCGGCGCGCCGACCATCACCAAAGACGGTGTCTCGGTCGCCAAAGAGATCGAACTGTCGGACAAGTTCGAGAACATGGGCGCGCAGATGGTCAAGGAAGTTGCTTCCCAGACCTCCGACGTCGCCGGTGACGGTACCACCACCGCCACCGTGCTGGCCCAGGCCATGGTGCGCGAAGGCCTCAAGGCGGTTGCCGCCGGTATGAACCCGATGGACCTCAAGCGCGGCATGGACAAGGCCGTTATCGCTGCCGTCGAATACCTCAAGGGTATGTCCAAGCCCTGCGCCGACACCAAGGCGATCGCCCAGGTCGGCACCATCTCGGCCAACTCCGACAGCAACATCGGCGACATCATCGC
This sequence comes from uncultured Gammaproteobacteria bacterium, assembly GCA_963719025.1. Lineage (GTDB taxonomy): Bacteria > Pseudomonadota > Gammaproteobacteria > Chromatiales > Chromatiaceae > Thiosocius. The sequence continues at coordinate 21,079 of CAVRBK010000044.1, forward strand.
CGAGGCGATGGAGAAGGTCGGCAAGGAAGGCGTCATCACCGTTGAGGAAGGCTCCGGCTTCGACAACGAGCTGGACGTCGTCGAGGGCATGCAGTTCGATCGCGGCTACCTGTCGCCGTACTTCGTCAACAACCAGCAGAACATGACCGCCGAGCTGGAAGATCCCTACGTGCTGCTGCACGACAAGAAGATCTCCAACATCCGCGACCTGCTGCCGGCCCTCGAGGCGGTCGCCAAGGCCGGTCGTCCGCTGCTGATCGTCGCCGAAGACGTCGAGGGCGAGGCCCTGGCCACCCTGGTGGTCAACACCATCCGCGGCATCGTCAAGGTTGCTGCGGTCAAGGCACCGGGCTTCGGTGATCGTCGCAAGGCCATGCTGCAGGACATCGCGATCCTGACCGGCGCGACCGTGATCTCCGAAGAGGTCGGTATGAGCCTGGAGAAGGCCACCCTGAACGAGCTGGGTACCGCCAAGCGCATCGTGATCTCGAAGGAAGAGACCACCATCATCGACGGCGCCGGCACCGAGCAGGACATCAAGGCCCGTTGCGAGCAGATCCGCGCGCAGATGGACGAGACCACGTCGGACTACGACCGTGAGAAGCTGCAGGAGCGTCTGGCCAAGCTGGCCGGTGGTGTTGCCGTGATCAAGGTCGGTGCCGCGACCGAAGTCGAGATGAAAGAGAAGAAGGCCCGTGTCGAAGACGCCCTGCACGCCACCCGTGCGGCCGTCGAAGAAGGCATCGTCCCGGGTGGCGGTGTCGCCCTGGTGCGTGCCCAGGCCACCATGGCCGACCTGAAAGGCGACAACCACGACCAGGATATCGGTATCGCGCATCGCCCGTCGTGCCATGGAAGAGCCGCTGCGCCAGATCGTCGCCAACGCCGGTGACGAGCAGTCGGTGGTGCTGAACAAGGTGTGCGGAAGGCAAAGGTAACTTTGGTTACAACGCGGCCAACGGCGAGTACGGCGACATGGTCGAGATGGGTATCCTCGATCCGACCAAGGTGACCCGTTCTGCGCTGCAGAACGCGGTATCGGTGGCCGGCCTGATGATCACCACCGAGTGCATGGTTGCCGACGAGCCGAGCGAGGACGCAGCCGGCGGCATGCCGGCGGTGGCGACATGGGCGGCATGGGTGGCATGGGCGGTATGGGCGGCATGATGTAAGGCATCAGCGTCCGATCGAGGTTGCCGCGGGCCGGCGTGTTGCGCCGCCGCTGGCATCTCGATAGCGCCACAGTCCCTGTACTGTGACAAAACCCCGCCGGGAGCGATCCGGGCGGGGTTTTTTTCGTCTTGCGGCAGGCGGGTGCGGTGAGTGGATATCCGATGTCAGGCGGCGTCGGCCTCCGCGACCGCTGCCGGCGAGACCTCGACTTCAAGCACCGAGATGTCGTCCGAGGCGGGGGCATGGTTGACGTGATGTAGAACGGCATCGATCAGGGCGGGCAGCCTGGGGGCCGGCAGGTCGTCGCGCTGCAGGAAGGCCTCGAGACGCGCCAGGCCCCACATCTCGCCGTCCTGGTTTTCGGCCTCGGTGAGGCCGTCGGTGAAGGCATACAGGAGATCGCCCGGATGCAGTTCCAGTGCGTGTGCTGCGGCGTCGAATTGGTCGCCGTCGACCACGCCGAGCGGCAGGCTGTGCGACTCGATGCTTTTCGTAGTCCGCCGGCCGTCGCGGCGAATCAGGATCGGTGGCAGGCCACCGTTCCAGAGGTGCGCCTTGCTCCGGTCAGGCGACAGTTCGAGCAACACGGCGCAGCAGAAATAACCGACCGGCAGTAGCTGCCTGCAGTTTGGCGTTCAGCTCGCCGGCGATGGTCTCGACCGGCAGGCCCTTGGCCGCCATCGCCAGAAAGACCGACGACGCCGGCAAGGCGCCGAGCGCGGCCGGCAGGCCGTGTCCGGTGAAATCGCTCGAGAAACACGTAGGCCTGGCCGTCGGGGCCGTGCGCGGTCTGCGTCAGGTCGCCGGACAGGTTGCCCATCGACTGGTTCCAGGTATGGATGCCCGGCAGTTGGTGGTCGCCGCCGAGCGTCAGCTGTTCGAAGACGTGCCTGGCCAGTGCCTCTTCCTGGTCGATCAGGTCTCGCTGCCGGGCCAGTACCTGGTTGCGCTGCTCGAGCGAGGAATTGGCAATCGTCAACTCCTGTACCAGTTGCTCTGAGCGCCGTTTGCCCTGCATGCTGTCGAGCAGTGAGTTGCCGTACCGCCGCGCCGTAAGTGCGAGAATGGGCCCGAACAGCGCGAACATCGCGACAACCGGCAGGGCTTCGGCGCCGCCGATGTAGAAACGTGTTCCAACGGTGGTTATGCCTGTCGCGATCAGCAGGACCATGTACTGCCGAAAGTACACACCGAATGAGGTGATCCCGGCCATGGCCACCAGGGCAGGCACCAGGGTTTGCAGTTCCTGAACATAAATGGGGGTATCCGCAAGCTGCAGGAGAGGCAGGGCACCGGCGGCGATGCCCACCGGCGCCGCGGTATAGGCATGCCATCTTAGCCAGTATGCGTCTTCATGCCGGTCCGGCGAAGTGCGGAAAAAACGCCTGTACAGGAGGTGCCTGGCCCCCGCTATAGTGAGGACGAAACCCAGCCATATCCAAGGCTCCGCAGTGGGTTTCGCGGTGAAGATTATCGTAGCGGTGACCGCTGCTGCGACGGCCGCCACGGTCGATGTTGACCGCGACTGCTGAAACAGCAGGTGCAGCCGCTCGCGACTGGTGTCAATCGGCGGCGTTGATTCTTTCATGGGTGAAATGTCGGCGCGGTTCAGCCGGTCTTTAACCCGATTACCCATACAGCCGTCTCCGCGGAAACCTCGGAGACCACTTCACGGAAGGTAGCAATATGTTCAAGCAATCCAAAATGTTGGCCCTGATCATGGTCGGTGTCGCGCCAATGGCGCAGGCCGCCGATGGCCTGCTGATGCAGCCGAGTTCCCACTCTGTGACGGTAACTGTCGATCGATTGGAGGCCGGCCTGAAGGCGGCGGGTTTCCGCATCTTCGCGCGCGTGGACCACGCTGCCGGTGCGCAGAGTGTCGGCATGCCTCTGGCCCCGACCGAACTGCTGATCTTCGGCAAGCCGAAGGGAGGTACGGCGCTGATGCAGTCGCAGCGTACGGTGGGCATCGATCTGCCATTGAAGTATCTTGTCTGGCAGGACAATGGCGGCAAGGTCATGGTGGGCTGGAACGACCCGAACTGGGTGGTCGAGCGGCACGGCATTACCGACAAGGCGCCGGTCGTCAACACGCTCACCGGGGCGCTGCAGAAGTTTGCCGCCGAGGCCGCAAACTAGCCAGGGCTGTCTCGCTGGACCGCTGGCCGGGTCGCACCACGGTGTCGCACGCCGATGATGCAGCGCCGCCGGGGCGAATCCAAACCAGGGGACAGGACAGAGATGACCGAAGAATCGACCGCGCAGCGGCTCGAACGCTACCGGGACGCCTGGCGCAGTGCGCCGGGCGTTGTTGATTGTGCAGCGGACTATCCGGACGCGAAGCGCATCGAGGGTATCTGGGCAAACAGCGATTTTGTCGCGCAGACCTGTCTGCGCAATCCCGCAGCTGCTGGCCGACCTGCACCGGGCGGGGCTGTTGGACCGCGCCTGCTGCGCGGTGGCGAGATGGCCGCGGCCGACTGGCGGCGCAACTCGACAAGGTGGCGGATGAGACCGCCCTGGAGCGCGCGCTGCGGCGCTTTCGTCAGCGCGAGATGGTGCGCATCATCTGGCGCGATCTCGGCTGGCCTGGCGCTCGCTCGATGAAACCCTCGAGGACCTGTCCGAGCTGGCCGATGTCTGCATCCGCCAGGCGCTCGACCAAGCTGCATGCCTGGGCGGTGGAGAAATCCGGTACGCCGCGCGGTCCGGACGGCCGCGCGCAGCGCCTGATCGTGCTCGGCATGGGCAAGCTGGGCGCGCGCGAGCTGAATCTCTCCTCCGATATCGACCTGATCTTCTGCTACCCGGAGCATGGCCAGACCGATGGCCGCCGCGCCCTTGAGAACGAACAGTTCTTCACCCGCGTCGGGCGCCAGCTGATCAACGTGCTGGGCAAGCAGACCGTCGACGGTTTCGTGTTCCGGGTCGACATGCGCCTGCGCCCGTTCGGCGACTCCGGGCCGCTGGTTGTCACCTATGACGCGATGGAACACTATTACCAGTCGCAGGCGCGCGACTGGGAGCGCTACGCGATGGTCAAGGCGCGCGCGATCACCGGCGATGCGCGATGAGATCGCCAGCCTGGCGGCGATGCTGCGTGCCTTCGTGTATCGCCGCTACATCGATTTCGGCGTGATCGAGTCGATCCGCGACATGAAGCGCATGATCGAGGGTGAGCTGCACAAGAAGGGCATGGACGCGAACATCAAGCTCGGCCAGGGCGGTATCCGCGAGATCGAGTTCATCGGCCAGGCCTTTCAGCTGGTGCGCGGCGGACGCGACCGCGAGCTGCAGATCCGGCCGATCCAGCAGGTGCTGCGCCTGCTCGGCGAACGCGAGATCCTGCCGGACTACGCGGTTACCGAACTGCTGGATGCCTACCGTTTCCTGCGTCTCACCGAGAACCGCATCCAGGCCTGGAAGGACGAGCAGAACCACCGACTGCCGGACGACGAGGTCGGGCGCCTGCGCCTGGCCTCGCAGCATGGGTTTCGACGACTGGGCGGGTTTCGACAGCGGTGCTGGTGCGTCATCGCCGGCGTGTGCATGAGCAGTTCGGGCACGTGTTTTCGGCGCCGCAGGTCGAGCAGTCGGCGTCGGACAGTGCGCTGGCGAAGGCCTGGCGGGCGGATGCCGGGGACGAGGGTGCCGTTGCCGCACTCAGCGGTCTTGGCTTTGAGGCCGCAGAGGAAAGGCTGGCCGCTCTGCAGCAGTTTCGCAAGAGCGTCGTGGTGCGGACGCTGCCGACCCGCGGTCGCAGCAAGCTCGACCAGCTGATGCCGTCGCTGATCGAGGCGGCCGCCCAGGGCGATGCGCCTGACGTGACCCTGGATCGCCTGCTCGGTCTGGTCGCCGCGATCGTGCGCCGCACGGCCTATCTCGATCTGCTGGTCGAGAACCCGCTGGCCCTGTCGCAGCTGGTGCGGCTGGTCGCCGAGAGCAGCTGGGTGGTGTCGCAGCTGATCCGTCAGCCGCTGTTGCTCGACGAGCTGCTGGACCCGCGGCGGCTGTATTCGCCGCTGCACACCGGCGAGCTGGTCGAAGAACTGAACAGCCTGTTGCTCACCGTCGACGAGGGCGATCTCGAGCAGGAGATGGATCGGTTGCGCCAGTTTTCGCAGGGTAACCGCCTGCGCGTGGCGGCAGCGGATATCGTCGGCGCCATTCCGCTGATGGTGGTCAGCGACTTTCTCACCGAGATCGCCGAGGTGACCCTGCTGCACACCCAGGCGAGTGCCTGGCGCGATCTCACGGCAAAACATGGTCGGCCGGGTGACCTGGAGGGCATGCAGACCGGCTTCGCGGTGATCGGTTACGGCAAGCTGGGCGGGATCGAGCTCGGTTATGCGTCCGACCTCGACCTGGTGTTCGTGCACGGCAGCGCGAACATCAATGCGATGACCGATGGCCCGCGCAGTGTCGCCAATGACGTTTTCTACGCGCGCATGGGGCAGCGCCTGATCCACATGCTGACCACGCGGATGCCCTCGGGCCTGCTGTACGAGACCGATATGCGCCTGCGCCCGAACGGCAACTCGGGGCAACTGGTGTCGTCGCTGACCGCCTTTGAAAAATACCAGGACAAGGATGCCTGGGTCTGGGAGCACCAGGCGCTGGTCCGGGCGCGCGCGGTTGCCGGCGATCCCGTGGTAGTGGCGCGGTTTGCCGCCATTCGCCACCAGGTGCTGTGTCGCCAGCGCGATCCCGGGGCCCTGTGCCAGGAGGTCGCGAACATGCGCGAGAAGATGCGCGCCTCGCTCGATCGCAGCGACGCCGACAATTTCCACATCAAGCAGGGTGCGGGTGGCCTGGTCGATATCGAGTTCATGGTGCAGTACGCCGTGTTGCGCTGGGCGCACGAGTATCCCGATCTGACCGAATGGACCGACAACGCCCGCCTGCTCGAGCGCCTGACCGCGCACGACCTGCTCCCCGAAGGAGCTGCCGCGCAGCTGTGGAATGCCTACCAGGTGTTTCGTGGCGTGGTCCACCGGCGGGCGCTGCAGGAGGCCTCTTCGGTGGTGCCGGTGGCGCAGCTGGCCGAGGAGCGCGCCATGGTGATCGATATCTGGCGCCGGGTCATGGAAAGCTGAGCAGCTGCCGCGGCGCGGTCTGCGGCCGCTCTGGTTCTCGCCCATCACCCCCTGTTTATGGTTCAATATGCCGCTGCGCGGGCGCCCATTCCGGCCCCAAGGCACTGATTTATTCTGGAGTTTCTTTCGATGCAAACGATGGCGGATCGCGACGGCCTGATCTGGCTGGATGGCGAGATGGTTCCCTGGCGCGAGGCAAAGACCCACGTGCTGACCCACACCCTGCACTACGGCATGGGCGTGTTCGAGGGCGTACGGGCCTACCATGCGGAGCAGGGCACGGCGATCTTCCGTCTCGACGAGCATACCGACCGCCTGTTCCGTTCGGCGCATATCCTCGGCATGGATATGCCGTTTGACCGGGACGCACTGAACGAGGCGCAGCGGCGCGCGGTGCGTGAGAACAACCTCGATTCGGCCTATATCCGCCCGATGTGCTTTTACGGTTCCGAGGGCATGGGCCTGCGTGCCGACAACCTCAAGGTGCATTGCATGGTCGCCGCCTGGGCCTGGGGCGCCTACCTCGGTGAGGAAGGCATGACCAGGGGCATCCGGATCCGGGTTTCATCGTTCACCCGTCACCACGTCAACATCACGATGTGCCGGGCCAAGGCCAACGGTAACTACATGAACTCGATGCTGGCCCTCAAGGAGGCGCTGGACGGCGGCTACGACGAGGCCCTGCTGCTGGATGCGAACGGCTACGTGATGGAAGGCTCGGGCGAGAACATCTTCATCGTGCGCGACGGTGTGCTGTATACCCCGGACCTGACCTCCTGCCTGGACGGGATTACCCGTCGCACGGTGATGCAGATGGCGGATGAAGAGGGACTGAAGGTGATCGAGAAGCGGATCACCCGTGACGAGGTGTATATCGCCGACGAGGCCTTCTTCACCGGCACGGCGGCCGAGGTCACCCCGATCCGCGAGGTCGATGGACGGGCGATCGGTATCGGCAGCCGTGGACCGATCACCGAGAAACTGCAGAGCAAGTATTTTGACGTGGTGCATGGCCGCAGTGCGGCCCACACCGACTGGCTGAGTGTGGTCTGAATCGCACCAGAATCGGGAAGAATCGGAGACAAGCATGAGTGCCAATACTGCAAAACCCGGCAGCGATGCCGTGATCAAGGTCGCCCGATCCGAGCTGCCCCTGTCCTGCCCGCGTCCGACGGACGAGCTGTGGAACATGCATCCGCGCGTCTACCTGGCGATCGAAAAGACCGGCGAGGCCACCTGTCCCTACTGTGGCGCCCGCTACGAGTTGTCCGACTGATGCCTGCGCTGGCGTCGCCCATCGCCGAGCCGATTCAGGCCCTGTCATGAAGGACGACGCGGCGCCGGTGCAGGCCGGCGCGATCCTGGTCGTCGGTCCGTCCTGGGTCGGCGACATGGTGATGGCGCAAAGCCTGTTCAGGGCCCTGCGCGTCGCATCGCCCGACTGTGCCATCGATGTCCTGGCGCCGGGCTGGAGCCTGCCGTTGCTGGAACGCATGCCGGAGGTGCGGGCGGGTATCGAGATGCCGCTGGGGCATGGCCGTCTCGGTCTCGCTGAGCGCTGGCGTCTCGGCCGTTCCCTGCGCCGGCGTTATACCCAGGCGATCGTGTTACCCAATTCATGGAAATCGGCGATCGTGCCGTTTGCTGCGGGCATTCCGCGGCGCACCGGCTGGCGTGGCGAGATGCGCTACGGTCTGCTCAACGATATCCGCCGGCTCGACAAACAGGTCTACCCGATGACCGTGCAGCGCTTTGTCGCGCTGGCCGGCAAACCCGCCGTCGAGGTGTTGAAGATCCTGCCGCCGCGTCTCGCGGTCAGGGCGGCCGACGCGGTGGCCGCGATGCAGGCGTTGAAGATCGAGAAATCGGCACAACGCCGGGTGCTGGCACTGTGTCCCGGCGCCGAGTTTGGCCCGGCCAAGCAGTGGCCGACGGTGCACTATGCCGAGTTGAGCCGCCACTTCGCGAAACTTGGCTGGGACCTGTGGCTGTTCGGTTCGGAGAAGGATATCGCGGTCTGCGAGGGGATTGCCGCGACCTGCAAGGTCTCGACCAACCTGGCCGGGCGTACCACGCTCGAGCAGGCGGTCGACCTGATGTCGCTGGCCGATGCGGTGGTGTCGAACGATTCCGGCCTGATGCATGTCGCCGCAGCACTCGACCGGCCGCTGGTCGCGCTGTACGGCTCGTCCGATCCCGGCTTCACCCCGCCGCTCAACGAACGCAGCAAGGTGGTCAGCCTGGGGTTGTCCTGCAGCCCCTGCTTCAAGCGCGAATGCCCGCTCGGCACCACGGCCTGCCTGGTCGACATGACGGTCGCGCAGGTCGCCGAGGCGGTTGAAGCGGTGACGGCCTGAGCGATGCACGTCCTCCTGGTCAAGACATCCTCACTCGGCGACCTCATTCACAGCTTCCCGGCATTGACCGATGCCGCACGCGCGATCCCCGGCATCCGCTTCGACTGGCTGGTCGAAGAGGCGTTCGCCGAGGTGCCGGCGTGGCATCCCGCGGTCGCCGAGGTGATCCCGATCGCGACCCGCCGCTGGCGCCGCAACTGGCGCAGGGCGTGGCGCGGTGGTGATCTGTCGGCGTTCCGCCGGCGACTGCGACAGCAGCAGTACGACCTGGTGCTGGACGCGCAGGGGCTGATCAAGAGTGCCCTGCCGGCGTGCCTGGCACGCGGACCGCGCGCCGGACTCAGTTCGCGCTCGGCGCGCGAGTCGCTGGCCGCCTGGTTCTACCAGCGTCAGTACGAGGTCCCGCGCGACCGGCATGCGATCGAGCGGGTTCGGCAGCTGTTTGCCGCGGCACTGGGCTACGATCTGCCGGGCGATGCCGCCGACTACGGGCTGCGATTTCCGGTGGTTCATGATGCCGCGGTGAAAACGCTGGTGCTGCTGCATGGCACCACTTGGCCGAGCAAGCACTGGCCGGAGGTCTACTGGGCCGAGCTGGCGCATCGCGCGGCGGCCGACGGCTACCATGTGCTGCTGCCCTGGGGCGACCCGGATGACCGCCTGCGGGCCGAGCGGATCATGAAAATGGCGGATGCCGGCGAGCTGCTGCCGCGTCTCGGTCTGACCGAGCTTGCGACCACGCTGGCCGGCGCCAGTGGCGTGGTCGGTGTGGATTCGGGCCTGGCCCATCTCGCCGCGGCGGTCGGTGTGCCGGCGATCACACTGTACGGACCGACCCGCGCCGAACTCACCGGTGCGATCGGGCCGCGCCAGGAGAACCGCGCCAGTGCGTTTGAGTGCGCGCCCTGCATGCGCCGCGACTGTGCCTATACGGGCAGTTCCGAGGTGACCCCGGCGTGTTTCGCCGAACTGGCCCCGGCGCTGGTCTGGCAGGCGCTGGTCGAACGGATGGGCGGCGCGTCGTGAGCCTGCCGCTGTCGGTCGTGATCATCACCCGCAACGAGGAGACGCGCCTGGGGGACTGCGTGGCGAGCGCGCCGTTTGCCGACGAGGTCCTGGTGGTCGATTCGGGGAGTAGCGACGGCACGGTCGCGCTGGCCGAGTCACTGGGTTGTCGGGTGATCCATCAGCCGTGGCTCGGCTATGGCCCGCAGAAGCGGTTCGCGGTGACCCAGGCGGCCCACGACTGGGTGCTGTGCCTGGACGCCGATGAACGGGTATCTGCGGAACTGGCGCAATCGATCACCCGGCTGCTGGCGTCATCGCCGGCGCACGGGGCCTACGAGATGGCCCGTTGCAACCGATTCATGGGTCGCTGGCTGCGCCATGGCGAGGGTTACCCCGACTGGTCGCTGCGTCTGTTCGATCGCCAGCGCGCGCAGTGGAGCGAGGATCCGGTGCACGAAAAGGTCGACAGCGCGGGTGAGGTCGGCCGACTGGATGGCGATCTGCTGCATCATTCGGAAGACGGCCTGGACGATTACCTGCACAAGCAGGTGGCCTACTCGCGCGCACAGGCGGCGCGGCAGTTCGCCAATGGCCGGCGTGGCGGTGTGCTGCGCCTGCTGGTGAGCCCGCTGCTGCGTTTCTTCAAGTACTATTTTCTCCGCCTGGGTTTCCTCGATGGGCTGCCCGGCCTGGTGCATTGCGCGATCGGCAGCCTGAATGGCTTCATGAAGTACGCGATGCTGGAATCCCTGCGCAGGGGCCGGTCGGGTTCCACCTGAGCCTGCGCGATGCCGGCAGCCGCCGGCTTTGGTGTTTGAACGGCACCTCTAACGATCCATGAATGAGCCTCTTGAACGACATAATCCGCCATCTGATCGTTGAAGATCTTCGAAATAGCCTGCTATTACGCGCGATCTTCGCCTTGATCTGGCGAATCATGTCGCCCCTTTTGCTCACCCAGGATCATCAGAGGTGCCCTTAATAGGCCCTGCCTGTCCGAAATCAATTACTGGTCCAGATGACATGAACAAACTCCTCTACATCGCCTCACTGCCGCATTCCGGCTCGACCCTGCTCAATCTGCTGGTCGGCAACCACCCCGGCATGGTCGGCCTCGGCGGCATCGACCGGGCGGTGCGCCTGGTGCTGGAAAAGCCGCAGGAGACCGCGGCCATGGGCTGTTCCTGTGGCCAGACCGTGCGCGACTGTGCCTACTGGGGCAAGGTGTTCGAGGCCTGTGAGACCAGCCGGCCGGACACGATGCCCGGGCGCTACGAGCTTGCATTGCAGGTCTTTGCGTCGGTCTATGGCGATGACAAGTGGGCGGTCGACAGCTCGAAGACCACCGAGCCGATCAAGACCCTGGGCGAGTTGCCGGAGTTCGATCTGCGCATCGTCCACCTGGCCAAGGATTATCGTTCCTCGAACGTGTCGCTGGTGGAAAGCGAGGAGCACAAGAAGCGCCAGAAGGGGCTCTCGAGCCAGCCGCGTGCGGTACTGGCGACCAAGTCCGCGTGGCGCTGGTACCGCGAGAACCAGAAGATCCGCGACCGCGTCTCCGGGCTGGGTCTGCGCCTCGCCGGCGTCGGTTACGAGGAGCTTTGTCTGAATCACCAGGAGGCGATCTCGATCATCGCCGGCCTGGCCGACCTGCCACCGGCCGAGATCTCGGCCAACACGAACGACAGCCAGACCCACCTGTTCATCGGCAACCGCATGCGCGACGAGAAGGAGAAGGCGACGCTGTCGTACGACTATCGCTGGTTCTTCCGCGAGTACTGGCGCTGGCCGATGGTGCTGCTACCTTTTGTCGGCAAGCGCAATCACGACTGGGTGTATGGCAACAATATCGACAAGTGGTCGCGCAAGCGCGGCTGATCGCCGGTTCAGCTGATGTGCGCCAGCAGTGCCCGCGTTTGCGCCAGGACGTCCCCGGTCGGGATCAGTGCGGTCGGTGGTTTCTTCTGCGCGCTGTAGTCACCGGCCCAGAGGCGTAGCGAGGTCTCTGTCGGGTAGTGCCAATGCGCCGGGTTGGTCGGCCCGAACACCGCCAGCATCGGGCGGGCGAAGGCGGCGGCGAGGTGGCTGGCACTGCCATCGACGGTCAGCACCAGGCGTGCATTCGCCAGCAGCGCGAGGTATTCGGGCATGCTGGTCCGTCCCGCCATATTGATCACCCGGCGGTCATCCAGCCCCTGTTCGATGGCATTGCAGAAATCCCGCTCCCACGGGCTGCTCCCGCCGCTGAGTACCAGTTGCAGCGGGGTGTCGCGGAGGACATCGCGACAGACGTCGATCCAGCGCTCCTGCGGCCAGCATTTCTGCTGCCAGGCCGAGGTGGGGTGCAGCAGGACATAGTCCGCCGGCGCCAACGGCGAACGCCAGGCCGCGGGCGGTTGCTGCAGCACGGGGGGGCGGAAGGCGGGGCCTGCCGGTGTCGCGACCCGGTCGAAATAGTACCTGGCCCAGTAGCCGTCCGGGTTGCGCACCACCTCGCGGTGCCTGCCATAGACCAGGCGATGCAGTGCGCCCAGGTGCTTGGCGCTGGACACCACCAGGCGCCGCTCGGGGGCAAGGGATGCCAGGGCGATCAGGCTTGCCTTGCGCTTCGGGTCGAAGCTGATCACCCTGCCGAAGCGCCCCGGCCGCTGATAGCCGTCCAGCGCCGTGACACCGGCCATCAGCGAGATCATCGGCGCAAATGCCGTCCGCGAGACCAGTCCGATCGGCCCAGTGGATGCCGCGGCCAGTGCTGTCAGGGCCGGCTCGAGCAACAGGGTGTCGCCGAGTTGCTTGCGCAGTATCACCAGGGTTTGCGGGTTGCTGTTCATGGGCTGGCTCGGGTAACCGCTGTTGTCATCGATCAGGACTGACGAGTCAGTCCGATCGGTTTTCCGCGGCCGCGCGGCCGCCGACGGATTGTGCGGCCAATTGTTCGGCCAGTTCCTGCAACTCGGTGTCCGCCACCACCTGGGCGAACAGTGCCTGCTCCTGCTCGTTCAGGTGGCTCTGGCGGTCGAGCACGCCCATCTTGCGGTTGTCGCCATTGAAGCGGGTGCTGTCAAACGAGCTGCCACCGCCCTCCCTGGAGACCTCGGAAAAGCCGTCGTCAGTGAAGGCCAGGCCCAGTCGAGCGCTGATCTGCTGGCGATAGGCCCGGTCCGAGAACCAGCTGTTGAAGGAGACGCGCACCTTGTTGGCGAGATGATCGCTGTGGCCGAGGTACTCGCGCGCATGCTGTTTCCACAGGGCCACGATGCGCGCTATCTGCGGCCCGGCCTCGCGTGGGTAGGCCGGCTTGTCGATCAGGAACGCCCGCCGGATGCGGCTGGCAAACAGGTTGTAGGGGTCGCGGATGATCAGCAGGTTGATCGTGCCCTCGGGCACCTCGATGAAGGGCCGCAGCTGCATCTCGTGATCCTCCAGGCTGACCATCAGCGAGCGACCGCGTAGCGCGACATGGCGCAGGTAGGCGGCGTACAGCCGATTGCCCTTGTGGATGTGCCTGCGGATATTGCTCGGGGCCATGCGGCGCTGCAGCCACAGGTCGAAGTCCTGTGGCGCCGGCATCGGCTCCTCGCCACGCAGTATGGGGGTGACCGGGATGATGTTGTTGAAGAACAGGAAGCTGTCGTGCGCCTTCAGCCAGTTGATGATGGCGTGATTTCCGCTGCGCTTCATGCCGTGGACGATGATGGTGTTGTTCATAGGTCTTACGTTCGGGATCTCGCCACTCTATCCCGTATTCGGGTCTTGTGTATGCCATGTGGCAGAGATGCAAAGGGTGCTTAACCCTACCAGTCCCGCCATTGATTCGACAGTTGGCAGATACGGCTTAGCTGCATTGCGGCCGGCAACTCAAAGCGCGAACCCGGCAGGGGCTTTTGCTATGCTGCAGGCACCGAAAAACAGGTGGTTGCGACGGTGGAAAACGACCGATGCGACCGCCAATCCCTGTCGCAACGGGCGTGCCTTCCCGCTAGCGACAACAGGGCGGATTCTGCCAGATGATTATCAGCCACAAGTACCGATTCATATTCGTTCGTACGGAGAAGACCGCCTCGACCAGCCTCGAGAATGCGCTGTATCCGTTCCTGCAGCCGAGCGACGTCTGTTCCGGCCTGGTCGAAGGCAACATCGCCGAGGGCCTGCCGCCGCATCCGGCGTTGAATCATCGGGGCTTCATCGATCCCTTCTGCGACTGTCGACGCGAGCTGCCCCTCAACGAAAACTGGTCGCTGTTGCAACAGAACCTGACGCGATTTCGCAAGTGCCTGAAGTTTCATCGCCCGCACATGCCGGCCTGGATGATCAGGAATCGCCTGCCGGAGCAGGTCTGGCACGACTATTTCGTCTTCTGCTTCGACCGCAATCCGTACGACAAGGTGGTTTCGCATTACTACCATGTACGCGGCAAGGTGCCAGGCCTGGCGGAAATGACCTTTGATGAATACATGGCGCGCGGCAAGTTTCCGCTCAACTACCCGAAGTACACCGATCAGCTGACCCACGGCACCATCATCGTCGATCACGTGGCCCGGTATGAGAACATGGCCGACGAACTCTTGGACATCGGGCGTCGACTCGGGCTGCCGGCGCCGATCGAGCTCGGGCGCAAGCTCAAGGGTGATTTCCGGCCGAAGCAGGCGGAGGACTATCGTGAACTGATCACGCCCGGGCACAAGGCGGTGATCGATCGGGTGTTCGAGCCGGAGTTGTCCTGGCTGGGGTATCGCTTCTGACGGCCACGGGGCCTGGCCGAGCCACCCTGTCGGGTTGTTTTTCATTGTGAGAGTGCTGTGACATGAGCGACTTGCCGGAGCTGATCTTCTTTGTCGGGTATCCGAAGACCGGGTCTTCGAAGATCAGGCACTTTCTCGAAAGCCATCCCGAGGTGGATTTCCTGCCGTTTCGTCGCTCGAAAGACCTGAACCGCCTGATCCTCGGGATGCCGGCGCCGATCAGTTTCGACGAGGATGATGCGCAGCTGCGTTTTGCCGAGGCCGTGACCCGGTATGCGGCACAGTCGGACAAGTCGAAATTCGTCATCTTCAACGAACATTACGCCGGCAATATGTATCGCGGTCACTATGACGCGCGGGTCATCGCCCGACGGATCTGCCGGTTTGCACCGCAGGCCAAGGTCGTTATCACCATCCGTCGGCAGACCTCGATCATCTGGTCGGTCTATCGCTGGTACGTGAAAAACGGCGGTACCCTGCCGGCGGAGAGGTTTCTGCGCCTCACGTCAGAGAGCGTGATACCGGGATTCGATCCCGAGGCCTACGAGTACCACCATGTGATCGGCGAGTATCAGAGGCGCCTGGGCAGGGGAAACGTCAAGGTGCTGATTTTCGAGGAGCTGATGCAGGACAGCTCGAACTATGTCGAGAGCCTGTGCGAGTTGATCGGCATCGCGGCACATGCGCCGGAGACCGAGGATGCCGTGGTGAATCTCGGGATCGCGGCCGACAGGGTCGAGTATCAGCGGCTGGTCAATACGGTCCGGCGCAATCTCAAGGCGAACAATTTCCGCGACCCGACGCCCATGCAGAACCCGGTCGTGCGCGCCCTGGTCCAACCCTTCTTCGTGTTGGCCGACCGCCTGCGCCTGATCGATCGTGACCGGCACAAGCGTTTCATCGACGACAACTTTCGCGGGCGTTACGCGCACAGCAACCAGCGGCTACAGGAGATGATCGGGGTCGATCTGAAGCCCTACGGCTACGACTGACCAGCGACGCCTTCAGGTCTGGGTGAGCTTTCTGTACAGGCCGTCGACGTCATTCAGGTGGTGTTCGAACAGGAAGCGCGCAAGAAAGATCTCATGCGCCGACTCGGCGCGTGTCTTTGCCGCGGCCGGATCCTGCAGGGCGCGGCCGATTGCATCACCCAGCTGCTCCGGTGCGGCGACCGGCACCAGCAGGGCGTCCTTGCCATCGGTCAGCATCTCCGGTGTGCCGCCGGCATCGGTGGTCACGATCGGGCATCGGGCCTCCATTGCCTCGAGCAATACGCGCGCGCAGCAATCCCAGTAGGTGGGCAGCACAAAGGCATCGATGTGGTGGTAGAGGTTGCGTGCGTTCAGCAGGCTGCCGAGAAACACGAACTGGTCCTGCAGGCCCAGGTCCGCGATCTGTCGCTCCACCTGCTGCCGGTATGCCTGGCTGGAACTGGGATCGACCCCGACGACCAACACCGTCGGTGTGACATTGCTTTCGCGCAGATGGGCAATGGCGCCGACCAGGTCGTGAAAGCCCTTGCGCGTCTCGAGCGCGCCCATGTAGCCGATCAGTGGCCGCTGCCAGCCCGGGTCGGTCGGGAAATCATCGCTGCCATGCTCGGTCATGCTCTTTTCCGGGTGGATACCCTTGTAGAACACGTGAATATGGTCGTCCGGCAGCACGTCGCGCATATGCGTGGTCTGTTCGCGCGAGACGGTCACCGCGTGGCTGGCCAGGCGGCGCACCCAGGGCATCAGGCGCTGGCAGCGTTTCGCGCTGGTGTCCTCGCGTGACCACCAGACCACCGGCACGCCACTCAGCCTGCCGGCCCACGCCGGGTACTTGAAGTACGAGGTCAGCGTGTTGAGGTGTATGAGCTCAATGTTTTTCGAGCGGATCAGTTGCCAGTAGTCCTTGATCAGGGGCAGCGACATCGGGCCGCGCCGCGGCAACACGTGGACCTCGAAGCCGTGTGATTCGTAGCGGTCACGCAGCGGCCCGTCCTGCCCGGCCGCCGTGATCACCTCGTGGCCGCGCTCGCGCAGGCCGATCGCGAGTTCCAGCATGCTGATCGGCGATCCGCCGAATCCCAGGGCGTGATTGATCAGCAGCAGTCTAGCCATTGGTGGCGTTGCTCGCACAGTGCTGGATGAAGGTCTCTATCGGCATACGCTGCGTCTCGTTGGTCATGTACAGAGTGTGCCAGTCGCGATCGTAGGGTGCACGAAACACGTGCGAAACCTCGTCGTCAGGCACCACGGTCGAAGGGGCGACGATCAGGTTGTTGTCACCCAGCGGGCGCTGCTCGTCCATCGCGCAGGGACCCGCATAGGTGAGCAGCGGCACGCCGACACTGTCGGCGATGTAGGCCGGCCCGGAGTCGGCGGAAATGAACAGGTGCATGCACGACAGGTTGTCGGGCAGGTCCTGCAGGGCGATCCGGCCGAGCAGGGAATGCAGGGTGGTATCGCCACAGTGGGCCTGCAGTTCGCTCAGCCGTTCACTGTCACCGGCGGTACCAAAGACGAACAGGTCAGCCCCGAGGCGATCGAGCATGCCTACCAGCCAGGTCCATTCCGCCAGCGGCAGGTTCTTCGACGGGTTGCCCGAGGCGATGCCCAGACCGACGCGAAAACCGCTCACCGCGGAGATGGCTGGATCGATGCGCTGTTCGTCGATCGCGGCAATCAGTCGATAGGGCGGCACCGTATCCACCGGGATATCCGGCAGCTGGCGGTAGCATTCGACCACGAGACCCTCGTGCCTGACGCTGCGGGTGAAAAACCGCAGCAGGCGGCGTGCCGAGCGGCCGGAATAGTCGCTGTACAGCGCGGCACTGTGGCGGCTGATGCACCCGGCGCCGAGAAACAGGTTCAGCGCGCTGGGGGTGGTCACGATCACCTGCTGGTAGTGTGCCCAATACAGGCGCAGCAGCAGGCCAAGGCGCGCGCGCACCGAGCGTTTGACGTCGTTGATCACGATGATGTCCTGCAGACGGTCATCGCGCTGCGCCAGCGGCAGGTTGACCCGGTCGATGACCACGCTGATGTGTTCGAGCTGCGGATACAGGGTGGTGAGGTTGACGTAGTCGCCGATCTTGCCGGTATGGATCAGCAGGGTCTTGCCGTTCGCCGGGCGGCGCAAGGGTGCGGCGAGCAGCAGCAGGGGCCCGATCAGGATGCGCAGTAGCAGGTAGAGCATCAGCCGTGGCCGTCCTGCCCGCGGTCGTCCTGCCGGTGGCTTGCGATCCGGGTCTCCAGTTCGTCGACCAGGCGTTGCCGGAACTGTGGCCAGGACAGCTGGCGGTGGACGAACTCGGCGCCGGCCAGGCCCATCGCGCGGGTCTTTTCCGGATCGGCATGCAGTTCACGCAGGTGCTGCGCGAGTTGGCCGGCATCGCCGACCCCGAAGGCATAGCCGGTTTCGCCGTCGCGCATCGGAAAGCCGGTCTCGGCGGTGGCCAGGGTCGCCAGGCCGCAGGCGGCGCCCTCGATCAGCGATTTCGCCATGCCCTCCTTGCGGCTGGCGAGGATCTGCACATGGCACTGGCGCAGCAAGGGTGCCGGGTCGTCCTGATGCCCGAGGAAGCGCACGCTCGGCGGGGTGCCGCCGGTCAGCGATTTCAGCTCTTTCGGCACACTGCCGACGATCCACAACTCGGCGTCTGCCAGGTTGGCCTGCTGCCAGCCGTCGAGGATGGTCTGTATCCCCTTGCGCTCACTGACCCGGCCGAGGAAGACTGCGCGGAACGGCGTGCCCGGGCGCGCCGGGTCGACCGCGTAGTGCGAAAGGTCGGCACCGCGAAAGATCGTTGCCAGTTTGGCCGGGGCGAAATTGTTGGCGGTGAATGTCCGGGTGGCGAAATCCGAGGTCGCCAGTATCAGGTCGGCGCGCTCGAACTCTTCCTGCAGATCGTGCTGCTTGTACGATGGCCAGGGGCGTTCCTCCCACACCCCTTCACCCAGCGGGTAGTTGAAGTGCCAGCCTGGCGCATTGATCACGCTGAACACCTTTCGCCGGTTGGCCGCGCGAAACAGGTTGCGCGACTGCCGCGTCCAGCTGACCACCGCGTCGTAACGCCTGAGTCGCAGCAGCCACGCGCCCATCTGCGAGAAAAAACGGTTCTGTGCGTTGTAGTAATGCTTGGATGACAGGAACGAGATCAGGTGGGCCGGCGTGATCGGCAGGGTGATGTTGTTGACCGCGGGATGGGCAAAGCCACCGCGGGCGAGAAAGTCGATCTGGTGTCCCGCCTCGGCCAGCGCCTGCAGTTCCTGGCGGACCACCAGGTCGAGCCCGGATTTTTTCGCCTTGCCGCTGTATACGTAGAGTACCTTCATGCTTCCGTTTGTCGATTGTCTCGGACCGGGGCGTCCACTTCAGGGGCGATTTCTGCAAGAAAACCCGCAATCTGCATCATAGTACGTTGTGTCCCGCCAGGATTCGACGCGCAGGCAAGCGGCATTCCGATTGATCTCAAAAAGCGTCATGGCAGGCCCGTCCATTGGATTGCACATTGCCCAAACCAAGGCAGTTTGTGCAATGGGCTTGTCTTTCACGTGGTTGACGGTTGCTCGCTGCGCGCAGAATAGGGACGCATCACGGCGCAATATCCACGAGCACGCAGCAGGACGAATCACCTGATCCGCGACCTGATGCACATCGAGTGCGTTTACACAGCCTTACAATCTTGAGCCTCAGCTGGTTCCAGCTGGGAATTCAGGCAACACGGAGTCGGCCAAATTTCTACCAATACCTCCAAGCTCTTCTGCATTGGCATGCACAAGACGGGCACGACGTCATTTCATGCTGCGACGAAGCAGCTGGGTTATCACTTGCCGACAGGCAGCGATAAACAGAAAATGTGGCAGGCGATACTGGCGGGCGATCACGAATCGCAGCTAACCGATACCATCGGGGCGTTCGATGCCTTTGAGGATAATCCGTTCTTCTGGCCCAGCATCGATGCGGCTGACACGCCTTTTTTCGCCTGGGCTTTCCAGCGCTATCCGGATGCACGTTTTGTCCTGACGGTGCGTGCCGACACGAAAAAGTGGGCCGACAGCTTTGAGAAACATATCCGGCGTAAGCGTAAGAAGGCTGGAGACAAGTGGATCGGGTCCGGGTTGCATCGAAAGCTCGAGCGCGTTTATTCGAAGCAGGTTGCCGATACGGTGTCGTTTGACGAATGTGCGGGCATTTATGACCGCTACAATGCCGAGGTCAGGGCCTTTTTTGCCGAGCATGCCCCGGAGCGCTTCATCGAGCTGTGCTGGGAGGACGGCCACGGTTGGCCGGAGCTTTGCGGCTTCCTCGGCAGGCGCAAACCCTTCCTGCGATCATTTCCACACCGGAACGGCAGCAGGAACAAGGCCTGAGCCGAGGTTCGGCCACGCGACGTGGCTTCGACCGATGCGTCGATATCAGGCGCCGCTCAGTAACCGAACATCTCGAAGAGCAGGCGATCGCGTTCGCGCACGGCCTTCTCCATATCCTCGGTGTAGTACTCGGAAAAGTGCTTCTGCTTTTCCTTCGGCACATTGGGGCTGCTGTCGGTGACGTTCGCCCGCACGCTGAGATCGAGTTGTAGCGGTTCGTTCTCGTCTTCCAGCATCTTGTTGAAGTCGTCCTGCAGGTGTTCGGTTCGCAGCGTGTGGTCGATACCAATCAGGTCGCGGTAGTTGTCCAGCGCATATTGGATCGCATCGTCGCGGTCGAGGATTTCGCGCCAGGCGGGAAAACAGTGGAACAGGTAGCGGATCGACAGCTTGCCCACGTCGCGTTCGTAGTACCTTGCCAGTTCCATGCTCACGCCGGGCTTCTGCTGTTGCCAGCGAAAGAAGCCGTCGACGCCGTTGGTTCCGAGGATCACGTCATCGAAGAAGTCTTCCCAGGTGTTGCGTTCCATGCGGTGGTAGGTCTTGTTCGGATCGTCGTAGGCGATCTGGAAGCGTGACTTGTACAGCGAGACGTACCAGGCAAGCGGGTTTCGGATCACGGCAAAGGTGCACCAGTTACGCCCCATGGGGCGCAGCTCGTTCGCCTGTTTCCAGTGACCGGCACGAATGATCCGCCGCTGCAGCCCGGCGCGTTCTATCGCGCGGGTGAGTGAGGTGCCGGCGGTCTTCGGAATATGCATGAAGATGAACTGCTTGCGCTGACTGAGCAGGTCGGAGACATAGTGCGCCGAGCCGACCAGGGTATTGGCGACAAAATCTTTTGGTTTCAAGTGCTGCCCTCCTGCTGGACAGGAAATACCGACGGCTGGCCGTGGATAAACGCTGCTCTGTTCGGCGCCGGGAGAGGGCCGACGCCGCGAGCGGCATCAGGTGGAATGATAACGGAACTTTCGCGTGTAATGCTGGTCGCGGAAAGACAGCGGTGCGTCACGATCGGCCAGCAGTTTCTGATATTCGCTCAACGGAAATCCGCCGTGCGAGCCGATCACCTCGCGCGGAATCGGGCTGGTGGTGCCGCCGATCTTTTTTGATACCGGCCAGTTCGCCCAGTCGCCGAGGTTGCCGGCGATGATCTTCTGCCGGTCCATGGTCACGGCCAGTGGCAGCTGATCCGTCGGTGGCTGCTCGCTGCTGTTGAGGCGGGTCCACAGGGTGACGTATAGGTCGTGCCAGGCTGGACAGAGTCTTTCCCACAGGGCCCGTGTGGCGACCAGGAAGCCGCTGTTCAGGTGCGTCTTCAGGTACGGTCGGAAGGTCTCGCTGACCTCGGGCGCCTGGTCTTCGAGGCCCTTTACCTTGACCGACATCTTGCCCTGCCGGAAGGTGCCCAGCAGGCAGTTGTCGTTGGTGTGCACGGTGAAGTTTTTCAGCAGCATCAGGTCGGAGTCGACCATCAGGATGGTCGGCCCCTTGCCTTCCAGGGGCGCGCGGATCTTCAGGCTGCGGCTCACGTAGATATTGTTGAACTTGCTCAGCGGGCTCTCGGGTACGTCTATGTTGCGGATCTCAACCCGCGCGGGCAGTTCACCGAAGGCCTCGCGCGGCTGGTCGGTGACGATCAGAATCTCTTTGGCATCGTGCATATTCATCGACGCGAAGGTGGCCGACAGCAGGCCTTCTTCGACATAGCCTTCGCCGTAGCAGGGGATGATGACCGAATCGATGGTGTGCTCGTTGCTGCCGCGCTGCCGCCACCAGGCACGGAGCAGGCTGTACAGCGGTCCGTGGTAGGGCGTGAAACGCATGAACGGTGGCGGGCGGAAGGGCATTACTCGACTCCTGCAAGGCGGGGCCACCGGCGCAGGCGACCCTTCTTGAACCAGCGCCACAGGTTGCGGCGGTACTGCCGCATGTTGGCCGGCGAACTGGAATGGGCGTAGGGACTGAGCGTGCGCCATCCCCAGGGCAGGCAGTATCGCTCGATATAGGCCACGGTCCTGCCGGCGTCGCGGTTCAGTTGCTCGAGCTGCTGTTCGTCCAATGGCTTGAGATAAAACTCACGCGGCGAGGACAGTTCCCTGCCGCTGGCCTCGGCGTTGTGCCAGGTCGGCGCCTCGGGTACGAAGGCCATGGTAGGGATGGCGGGGACGTACAGTTCGAGCTCCCGCTCTGCGGCCTGCTGGTGGTTGTCGACCTCCGATCCGGCAAACGACCAATCGAACGCTTGCAGGCGCGACACGGAAAACACGCCGACCGCGGTGAAGCGCGCCTTCCTGTGACGCCAGGCCGCCAGTTCCTCGACATATTCGAAGCGGTTCGCATGGTCGTGCTGAAACAGGCTCTTTTCAAACTGCGGGCGAAACTGGATCGCCTTGGGGCGGGCGGAAAACACCCTGGCGGCCTTGTCCCAGAAGCCGGTGTCACGCCACATGAACTGCTGGTCGTCCTGGTTGAGCAGCAGCAGCTCATAGCCATGCTCCGCGGCCCAGTCGTAGGCAAACTGCATGTTGTTGTACAGGCCACCGAGACGGGCATCCTGGCGATGCTCCTGGCGCACCACGGTGATGCCATCGCGTCCGCTCCAGGCATCGAGCACGCGACGCTGCTGGGGCTGGTCGCTGCCATCGTCGACCACGAGAATGTCGCCGCCCGGGCCGAATTGCTCGAGCGAGCGCAGGCAGTTGTCCAGCAGGTCGCCGCGGTTGTAGGTGAATACCGCCGTCAGCGCCTTCATCCGCGCGGGTTCCCGGAGGTCAACTCGGTGAACACGGCCTCCATACTGTCGACCATCTGCGCATAGGAAAAATGCTGTTCGACGCGCTGGCGCCCGGCCTCACCCATCGTGCGGCGCTGCTCTGCATCCCCGATAAGGATCTGCAGGCGCGCTACCAGCGCAGCGGTGTCTTTCGGTGCGATCAGGTAGCCGGTGAGGCCGTCACGCACCGCCTCGTCGATCGCGCCGACACGGGTCGACACCACCGGCTTCTGCATCGCCATGGCCTGCACGATGGCCTGCGGTACACCCTCGTTGGCATACGACGGCAGGCTGAAGATATCGATGGCTGAGAGCACGTCGGGCACATCGTCGCGGTGACCGATGATATGGATACGATCACCGAAGCGGCTGGCCTCGCGCGCCGTTTCGACATTCGTGCGACGCGGGCCATCGCCGGCGATCAGCAGATGCAGCTGGTCATGTTCAGCGGCCAGTTGTTCGAAGGCCTCGAGCAGGTAGTCGTGTCCTTTCCAGCTGCGCAGGGTCGCGGCGATGCCGATGACCAGGGCGTCGGCGGGAATGCCCAGCGTGTGTCGCATGGCGGCGCGCTGCTGTGGCGTGCGCGGGGTGAAGCGTGCGGTATCGGCCCCGGTCGGTACCGACAGGATGCGGGCCGGGGCGAGCCGCAGGCGTTCGATCAGCCCGACACGCAGCGACTCGCCGGTGGTGATCACGCGGTCGGCACCGGCGCTGTAGAGCCAGCGCGTGGTCACGTTCTGGCTGACCGGCGCCGAGATATGGCGGGTGCGTACGATCGGGACGCGCGGTTTCAGGCCCAGGCGCGCGACGGCCGTGAGCCAGCTGTCGATCGAGCTGTGGGTGTTGACCAGGTCGACCGCGTTGTCGCGCAGCCAGCGTCGCAGGGTGCGCATGCCCTGCCAGCTCTTGTGCTCGAACGGCATGGCCACGACGGGTATGTCCATCCTGGCGGCAGCATCGAAGATCTGTGCGCTGCGTGGCGTCAGCAGGGTCACCCGGTGGCCGCGGTCCAGCATGCCGCGGGCCTCGTTGAGGATGCGCAGTTCCTGGCCGCCCCAACCGCAGGATGCCTCTGTATGAACGATATGCATGCGGCTATTCCTGGAAATTTTTCTGGTACAGGCTGGCATAGCGACCGTCGCGTGCCAGCAGGCCGGCGTGATCGCCGTCCTCGATGATCCGGCCACTCTCCATCACCAGAATGCGGTCGGCGCCTTCGATCGTGGTGAGACGGTGCGCGATCACCAGCGTGGTCCGGCCGCTGCGCAGGGTCTCCAGCGCCTCCTGCACCAGGCGTTCCGATTCGTTGTCGAGCGCAGAGGTGGCCTCGTCGAGAATCAGGATCGGTGCATCCTTGAGCAGGGCGCGGGCGATGGCGATGCGCTGGCGCTGTCCGCCGGACAGGCGAACGGCGTTCTCGCCGACCATGGTGTCGTAGCCTTCCGGCATCTCCTGGACGAACTCATCCGCGTGGGCGGCACGCGAGACCTCGATGATGCGCTCATCGCTCGGCATGGACGAGAGGCCATAGGCAATGTTGGCCTTGATCGTGTCGTTGAACAGCACGATGTCCTGGCTGACCAGCGCGATGTTGCCGCGCAGGGTCTTCAGCGGCATGTCCTGGGTATCGATGTCGTCGATCAGAATCCTGCCGCCCCCCGGGTTGTGCAGGCGCGGGATCAGGCCGGCCAGGGTGGTCTTGCCGCTGCCCGAGGTGCCGACCAGCGCGACCGTGCTGCCCGACGCGATGTCGAGACTGATAGCGCTCAGCGTGTCCTGTTCACCGCCTGGATAGCGGAAGCTGACGTCGTCGAACACGATGTGTCCGCGTGGTTGCGGCCACTCCGTGGTGCCGGTATCGCGTTCGCCGTCCTGGTCGAGCAGGCCGAACACGCTCTCGGCGGCGGCCAGGCCGCGTTGCAGCGGCGTGTTGATCTTGGTGAGACGCTTGATCGGTGAAAAAAGCAGGCCGAGTGCGGCGAAAAACGCGACAAAGCCACCGACAGTGAGCTGTTCCTCGACCGCACGCGAGGTGCCGATATAGATCACCGCTGCCATGATGCCGGCACCGACGATCTCGACGATCGGCACGCTGATCGCCCCGGCCACTGCCGATTTCATGCGCAATCGGCGTACCCAGTTGGCCTGATCATCGAAGCGGTCGAATTCATACTTCTGCCCGCCGAAGATCTTCACCGACTTGTGACCGCGCAACGCTTCCTCGAGGATGTGGGTGAGGTCACCCTGCGCATGTTGCAGCAATCGGCTGAGTTTGCGCAGCCGCTTGCCGACCACGACCGCGACCAGCGCGACGATCGGGATCAGGATGAAGATGAACATCGCCAGCTGCCAGTCGAGCCAGAAGATGTAGCCGATCAGGGCCAGCACGGTCAGGGTGTCTTTTACCGCCACGGTGATAACCGTGGTGCCGGCGTTGGTCACCTGGTTCACGTCGTAGGTGATCTTTGACAGCATGCTGCCGGTGGTGTCGGCATCGTAGACACGGGTCGGCATCACCAGGAAGCGATCGAACATAAGCTTGCGCAGGTCGTACACGACACGGGTGGTGACCTCGGCAAAGGCGATCGTGCTCAGCAGGTTGGCCAGGCCCCGCACCAGAAACAGCCCGATGATCGCCAGCGGCGCCCAGGTCAGGTAGGTGGTGTCCTGTTTGACAAAGGTCCCGTCGAGCACCGGTTTGAGCAGTGCCGGGATACCGGCCTCGGTCAGCGCCAGCAGCACCATGAACAGGATGCCGACGGTGAAGGCCTTCCAGTATGGCTTGACGTAGCCGAGCAGCCGCAGGTAAAGCCGATGCGAGGCATCGGTCGAGCGCTGCAGGTTGGACTTGTATCTTTTCCTGGCCAAGGTCAGTGGCCGAGTGCCTGGCGCACGGCGGATGCCACCTGCTGCTGGGTCGCGTCGTCGAGATAGGGATGCATCGGCAGACTGACCACCCGGTCGGCGAGGGTATGGCTGACATCCAGGCTGCCACTCACCCGGCTGCAATGGCGCAGTGCCGGCTGCCGATCGAGGGTGACCGGGTAATACACCGCGCTGGGAATGTCCTGCGCCTTGAGCCGGGCCTGCACGGCCTCCCGGTCATCGACCTGCAGCGTGTACTGGGCGAACACGCTCAGGTTGTCGGCGGCAAGCAGCGGCGTCACGCACCCGCTGTCGGCGAGCAGTTCGGAATAGCGTGCACCCAGTGCGGCGCGTTTCCGTACCTCGTCGGGGAACAGCGCCATTTTTGCCAGGATGACGGCGGCCTGCATGCCGTCCATGCGGCCATTCATGCCGAGGCGCGGGTGATGGTAGGCGCGGTCCTGCCCGTGGTTGCGCAATTCGCGCAGGCGCACGGCAAGTTCCTGGTCGGCGGTAAAGCAGGCCCCGCCGTCGCCGTAGCAGCCGAGTGGCTTGGCCGGGAAGAAACTGGTGCAGCCGATGGTCGACAGGCCGCATGACCTGCCACCCTTGTACTCGGCGCCGAAGCTCTGTGCGGCATCCTCGATAACCGGCAGTTCATGCGCGGCGGCGATCGCATTGATCGCATCCATGTCGGCACACTGGCCGAACAGGCTGACCGGCATTATCGCGCGCGTCCGGTCGGTGATTGCCGCCTCGATCAGGTCTGCACGGATGTTGAAGGTGCGCGCGTCGATATCGACAAATACCGGGGTGGCGCCAAGCAGGGCGATACTCTCGGCGGTGGCGATGAAGCTGAACGGGGTGGTGATGACCTCGTCGCCAGGGCCGATCTCCAGCGCCATCAGTGCCAGCAGCAGGGCGTCGGTGCCGCTGGCGACCGAGACGCAATGCTCGACCCCGACATAGTCTGCCAGCACCTTTTCCATCTCGCTGATCTCGGGGCCGAGGATGTACTGGCCGTGATCCAGCAGGGCGGCAATGCGCCGGTCCAGGTCGTCGCGGATCAGCTTCTGTTGGGACTTCAGGTCGATAAACTGCATGCGTGTGCTCTTGTTCGGTGGTCTCAGCCGAGGATCTCGCGGTAGAGGCCGGTGTATTGCCGGGTCATGTTTTCAAGGGTCAGGTCCTCGGCCGTGGTGCGCGCCGCGTCTCCGATCCTGCGGCATTCAGCGGGATCGCTCAGCCGGTCCATGTGGCCGGCCAGTGCCGCCTCGTCAAAGGCATCGCACACCAGCCCGTTGTGTCCGGGCTCAATGATATCCGTCGCGCCGCTCTTGGTCGAAGTGATTACCGCCAGGCCGCTGGCCATGGCCTCGACGATGACGTTGGGGAAAGGGTCGTACAGGGTCGGCAGAATCAGCGCATCAGCGGCGCCGTACCACTGTTCGACGGTCTTCTGCGGCCCGAGGAAGCGAACCCTTTCGGCGATCTGCAGCTCGCGCGCCCGGTGTTCGTATTGCCCCTGGCGGCGGTCCTTGCCGATCACCAGCAGCTGGATCGCCGGATTGGCCAGCGCCAGGGCGGCCAGGGTGTTGTCCAGGCCCTTGCGTTCGTAACCCGATCCGACGAACAGGAACAGCGGACGGGTTGCGTCCAGGCCGTGCTCACGCAGTATGTTATTGCGGTGGCGCCCGCGCAGCGCGGGATGAAAGCGCTCGGTATCGACGCCGTTGTGGATCACCCGCAGCTTGTCCTCCGCCACATCAAAGTGGCGGATGATTTCGCGTTTCACCATTTCCGAATTGCAGATCACCAGGCGCAGGCGGCGGCTGGCGAACATCTGTCGTTCCGCCTGCAGCACGTAGCGATGAAACGGCGATAACCGGTCGAGCAGGGCGCGCCAGCCGTGTCGGCGCCGCCGGCGCTGCGCCATCCATTCCTTGTGCACGCCGTCACCGGCGCGGTAGATATCGCAGCAGCTGAGACGTTCGTGCGATTGCACCAAGGCATCCGGGCTGGCATGCACATGGGTGCAGGCAAGACGCGCAAACGCGCGTTCGCGCTGGGCGCGGGTCAGGGATGACACCGGCAGGCGGGTGATCTCGAACGGCACCTCGCCCTCCCACTCGCGGCAGAGTATCCGTACCCGCAGGCCCTCGTCGGCCATCTGGCCGAGCATGCGCGAGATGAAGCGTTCCGCACCGCCGTATGGCGTGTAGCGCTGACGGATCACGATCAGTTCGCTGAGCTTGGACACGGAATCAGTAGAACCGCTTTTCGTTGCCCGGGCGATCCTTGAATCGTCGGTGCAACCAGTTGTACTGCTCGGGGGCCTCGCGCGCCCAGCCCTCGATCATGTCGTTCAGGCGCTGGGTGTCGGCCTGCGCATCATCGCTGGGGAAATCATCGAGCGCAGGGCCGATCTGCATCCGAAAGCCGCCTTCGGGGCGCTGCAGAACGACAAAGGGCACCACCCGGGCGCCGGTCAGTTCGGCAAAGCGGGAGGTCGAGGTATTGCTCGCCGCCGGCACGCCGAAGAAATCCGCAAATACGCTGTTTTTCAGGCCATAGTTCTGATCGGGTGCAAACCACACGCCCTTGTTGCTGCGCAGGCTGCGAATCATCAGGCGTACGTCGTCGCGCGGAATGGTTCTCTCGACATGGCGTCGCCGGTTTTTTTCGATGATGCCGTCAATCACCGGATTCTCATTCGGGCGGTACATCGGCAGTGCGGGTGCGAGCCGGCTGAGCAGACGACCGCTCATCTCCAGTGAGGTGAAGTGGCCGGTGAAGAAAATCACCCCCTTGCCGGATTCGAACGCGGCCTGCAGATGCTCTTTCCCTTCGATCTCGACGAGCGGGTCGAGGTGCCGATCGGACCACCACCAGGCAATTGCGAAGGTGGCCAGACCCATGCCGACCGCCTCAAAGTGATGGCGCAACAGGGCTTTTCGCCCGGTATCGTCGATTTCCGGGTAACACAGCGCAAGGTTGATTGCGGCAATCCGCGCACGGCGCGCCGAGAGTCGCTGAAACAGGCGTCCGGCCAGACGTCCCACGGCCATCAGCGGGCGGTACGGCAGCAGCGAGATGAGACGCAGCAGTCCGAAGGCGAGCCTGGGGCCCCAGGCTGCAGGCTGGTAGGGCTTGAAGGAGTCGTTTGCGTCCAATTTATTCTTTTATATAAGCAGGGCAGCCGGGAATGGATTGCGCTGCGCGGTGGCGGCATTCCTGCCCATGTCGGCCCTGATTCTGCCGGACGCAAGCGGTCAGCGGCAAATCATGTTGAAGTGTATTGATCGCCCACGGCGAACGGGGCGCTGCCGCCGGCGTGCTTTACCTGCCCGGGTCCGTAGGCAAGAATCATCGCCCATCCCGCCAACCAGCAAAAGGCCATCGTATTCGTGAGCACGACACACCCCGGTTCGACAGATGCGCGCCTCGCGCTCGATGGCGGAACGCCGCTACGTGACGGACCCTTTCCGACCTGGCCTGCCTTTGCGGAGGACGAGGTCGATGCGGTCAGCGCGGTGCTGCGTTCCGGCAAGGTCAACTACTGGACCGGCGAGCAGGGCCGGGCATTCGAAGACGAGTTTGCCGCCTATTGCGGCACCCGCCATGCGGTGGCCCTGGCCAATGGCACGGTTGCGCTCGAACTCGCGCTGCGTGTACTGGGTATCGGTCCGGGCGACGAGGTGATCGTGCCGCCAAAGACCTTTATCGCCACCGCCAGCGCGGTGGTGATGTGCGGTGCCAGGCCGGTGTTCGTCGATGTCGATGGGCAGTCGCAATGCCTCGCGGCCAACCAGATCGTCGACCGCATTTCCGAGCGCACCCGGGCGATGATCGTGGTGCATCTCGGCGGGTGGGTCTGCGATATGCCGGCGATCGCGGCGGTGGCCCGGGCTCGCGGTCTGGCGGTGATCGAGGACTGTGCGCAGGCGCATGGCGCGACCTTCCAGGGGCAAAAGGTCGGCTCTTTCGGCGATGTCGCCGCGTTTTCCTTCTGCCAGGACAAGATCATGTCGACCGGCGGCGAGGGCGGCATGCTGCTGACCAACAAAAAGGAATTGTGGCGTGCCGCCTGGGCGTTCAAGGATCACGGCAAGAGTTACGCCGCGGTCTATGAACAGCCGGAGGAGCCGGACGCCGTGTATCGCTGGTTGCACGAGTCATTCGGCAGCAACTGGCGGATGACCGAGATGCAGGCGGCGATCGGACGACTGCAGTTGCAAAAGCTGGATGGCTGGCTGGACATACGGCGGCGCAATGCGGCAGTCCTCGAGGATGGCCTGGCCGGTCAGCCCGGCCTGCAGGTTGCACAGCTGCCGGGACACATCGGCCATGCACGCTACAAGTTCTATCTCGCCGTGGAGCAGGAGGTCCTGGCACCGGGCTGGGACCGCGATCGCATCCTGCGGGCAATCAACGCCGAGGGCGTGCCCTGTTTCTCCGGGGCCTGCAGCGAGATCTACCGTGAACGCGCCTTCGTTGATGGCGGCCTGGCACCCGCGGCACCGTTGCCGAATGCCCATCGGCTCGGCCAGGTCAGCCTGATGCTCAACTGCCATCCGACCCTCTCGGCAGATGATATGCAACAGATGGTCGACGCGGTGCGCAAGGTCATGGCGGTAGCGGCAGCCGGTTGACCCGGGGCCGTGCCGCGGTGCCGTCGCAACGGGCCTCGTGCTAGCATTCCCGGCTCATTCCCCGGTTTAGAAAGCGCGATGAAAGAACTGCTGGATTTCAGCCAGTCACGTGTCCTGGTTTTCGGTGACGTGATGCTCGATCGCTACTGGCATGGTGCCACCTCGCGAATCTCGCCCGAGGCCCCGGTACCGGTGGTCAAGGTGGAGGAAGAAGAGGGGCGCCCCGGCGGCGCGGCCAACGTGGCACTGAATATCGCGGCACTCGGCGGACAGGCCTCGCTGGTCGGTCTCGCCGGGGCGGACGAACCGGGCGATATCCTCGACCGCGCCCTCGGTGATGCCGGCGTGAACAGCCAGCTGGTCCGCCAGTCGCATTTCCCGACCATCACCAAGCTGCGCATCATCAGCCGTCATCAGCAGCTGATCCGGCTGGATTTCGAAGACGGCTTTCCCGGTGTGGACAACGACCGCCTGATGCAGACCTTCGAGGCCGCGATGCAGCAGTGCGATGTCGTGGTGTTGTCGGACTACGGCAAGGGCACGCTGCAGGATATCGGCCGCTTCATTGCCGCCGTGCGCGCGGCCGGCAAGCCGGTGCTGGTCGATCCCAAGGGCAGCGATTTTGCCCGCTATGCCGGGGCCACGCTGATCACCCCCAACCTGGCCGAGTTCGAGGCCGTGGTCGGGCACTGTGCCGATGAGGCCGTCATGGTCGAGCGCGGCCATGCGCTGATTGCACAACTGAACCTCGATGCCCTGCTGATCACCCGCGGCGAGCAGGGCATGACCCTGCTGCAGCAGGGCCGCGAGCCGCATCACCTGCCGGCGCAGGCGCGCGAGGTGTTTGACGTGACCGGCGCCGGCGATACTGTGATCGCGACCCTGGCCACCGGCCTGGCGGCAAACCTGCCGCTCGATTCGGCCACCCAGCTGGCCAATACGGCGGCCTGCGTGGTCGTGGGCAAGCTCGGCACCGCGACCGCAACGGCGCAGGAACTGGCGCAGGCGCTGGCGGCACAGCGCACCATGGATCATGGGGTGGTCGCAGAGGGACAACTGCTCGACGCGGTGCTGGCGGCCAGGGCGCGTGGCGAGACCGTGGTCATGACCAACGGCTGTTTCGATATCCTGCACGCCGGGCATGTGACCTACCTGGAAGAGGCCGCCAAACTCGGCGACCGGCTGGTGGTCGCGGTGAATATCGACGAGACGGTGCGCGCGCTGAAAGGCCCGGATCGGCCGGTCAACCCGGTCGACAACCGGATGCGGGTGCTGGCCGCGCTCGGTTGTGTCGACTGGGTGGTGCCGTTCACCGAGGAGACGCCGGAGCGCCTGATCTGCGAGGTTGCCCCGGATTACCTGGTGAAGGGCGGTGACAATGATCCGGACAAGATCCCGGGGGCGCGCTGCGTGCGCGAGGCCGGTGGCAGTGTCGCGGTGTTGACCTATGTCGATGGGGTGTCGACCACGCGGATCGTGGATTCGATTCGGCAGAAGGGTGGTTGAGTTTGCGTTCATGGCAAGCTGCGTGGGTGAATCACAACCATGCGCCAATGAATATGCACTCTGCTGATGTGCCGTTCGGCGAGTTGTTTTTGATTGCGCTGGGCGCAGCGCGCCCGCGTTTCTTTCTTTTGCCTGTCCAAAAGAAAGAAACCAAAGAAAAGGACACCCGACGACTTGCCCCTCGCTGGCGCAAGGGGTGCCCTGCGCTTCTCGGTGTTTCCGGCGCGCGTGAACTCCCTCGCTGTGCTCGGTCAGACATGCACGCGCTTGCATCCGGAAACACCTGTGATGCTCGGCTGCGTCAACGGGGCGGGAGCGCATTGAGCCGACTACGGAGAGGCATTCTCCCGTCGGTGCAGCCGAGCACCGCAGGACAAAACCGGGAGAAGCGAGGACTGTTTGACCGACCGAAGGGAGGGAGTTCCGCAGCGCCGGTTTTGGCCGAGGAGCGCAGGGTAGTCGGCGCGCAGCGCAGACCCAGCCGCAGGGTGCCTTTTCTTTTGCCTTCTTTTCTTTGGGCAAGCAAAGAAAAGAAGGGCTGGTGCGCTGAGTCCAGCGCAATCAAAACATCGTGGCGCATGGCGGCACAACGGCTTCGGGTCCTGACGTGACGGAAAGTACGCTCGACATCGCAATCTTCGGCGGCGGCATCGCCGGCCTGTGGACCCTTGCGCGGCTGCAACAGGCCGGCTATCGCGTCGCCTTGTTCGAGCGCCGCGCGATCGGCGGCATCCAGTCGATCGCCTCGCAGGGCATCATCCATGGTGGTACCAAGTACGCGCTGACCGGCAAGCTCACCGGCTCGGCGATGGCGATCGGCGAGATGCCGGGGATCTGGCGTGCCGCGCTGAACGGCGAGGGCGAGATCGACCTGCGCGATGTGCGCGTCCTCGCTGAGCATCAGCACCTGTGGTCGACCGGGTCGCTGGCCTCCGGCATGGCCGGCTTCTTCGCCGGCAAGGTCATGCAGAGCCGGATGGCCACCATCCCGCGCGAGCGATACCCCGCCCTGTTCGACAGCCCGGATTTCCGCGGCAGCCTGTATCGTCTCGACGAACCGGTACTCGATCCCGCCTCGCTGGCCCAGACGATCCACGCGCAGTATGGCGGGCAGTGCTACCTGCTGCCGGATCTGCCCTGCCTCGAGCGTGACGGTGATGGCTGGCAGATCACGCTGCCCGATGGGCAGGTGATCGGCGCCGCTGCGCTGATCATGACCGCCGGCAAGGGCAATGCCGAACTGCTGGCGCGCGCCGGTCTGGATGCGCCGAAGATGCAGCTGCGGCCGTTGAACATGCTGATGGTGCGTGGTGATCTGCCATTGCTGCATGCGCATTGCCTGGGGGCGAGTGCGAACCCGCGCCTGACCATTACCAGCTATCCCTGCGACGATGGCCGCGTGGTCTGGTACCTGGGCGGGCAGGTGGCCGAAGAGGGCATCGATCGCCCGCATGACGCACAGTGCGAGGCCGGGCGCCGCGAGCTGGCCGAGCTGTTGCCGTGGGCGCGGCTGGGCGATATCGAGTGGGCCACCCTCAATATCGATCGTGCCGAGGTGGCCACCCCGGGGGAAAAGCGGCCGGACGACGCCTTTGTCGGGTCCGGCGATGGCGTGCTGACCTGTTGGCCGACCGGTCCTCGATTTCACTGCCCTTGCCGGCACCGTCAATAATGGTGGTTTCTTCCTTGGTGACGACGATCTTCTTGGCGGAACCCAGGTCATCCAGGGTCGCTTTTTCCAGTGACAGGCCGACTTCATCAGAAATCACCGTACCACCGGTGAGGATGGCGATATCCTGCAGCATGGCTTTACGACGGTCACCAAAGCCAGGCGCTTTCACGGCAACTACCTTAACAATACCGCGCATGTTGTTGATCACCAGCGTTGCAAGGGCTTCACCTTCGATGTCTTCGGCAATGATCAGCAGCGGTTTGCCAGCCTTGGCCACGCCTTCCAGTACAGGCAGTAGGTCACGAATATTGGAAATCTTCTTGTCGTGCAGCAGGATGTAAGGTGCTTCCTGCTCCGCGGTCATGTTCTGCTGGTTGTTG
>CAVRBK010000045.1:0-23486 GCA_963719025.1 uncultured Gammaproteobacteria bacterium
CCGTTGCCCTCGTTCTCGACCAGGCACAGTGTGCCGGTCTCGGCCACGGCGAAGTTCACCCCGGACACGCCGGCATCGGCGTTGGCGAACTTGCTGCGCAGGATCTCGCGCGCGGTCTGGGTCAGCTCATCGACGTCATCGGTATAGGGAATATCGGGATGGAACTCGCGGAACAGCTCGGCAACTTCGAAGCGGTTCTTATGCACCGCGGGCATAACGATGTGTGACGGCGGCTCTTTGGCCAGCTGGATGATGTATTCGCCCAGGTCCGACTCGATGATCTCGATGCCGCGTTGTTCGAGATAGTGATTGAGCTCGGTCTCTTCCGAGACCATCGACTTGCCCTTGACCACCGACTTGGCATCGGCCGCCTGCAGGATGCCGTGGATGATTGCATTGGCCTGTTCCGGCGTCTCGGCCCAGTGCACCTGGATTCCGTTCCCGGTCAGTTTCTTTTCCAGCTGCTCCAGCAGCTCGGGTTGTCTGACCAGGGAGTTGGCGCGCACCATGCGTGCCTGTTCGCGCAGGGCCTGCAGTTGCGCGTCATCCGGGAATTGTTGCGCGCGGCGTTCCATGACGCCGCTCATCGCCGTGCGAAAGTTCTGTCGCAGCTGATCGTTGTGCAGGGCGCTGTCGATCCGCTGATGAAATTCCTGGGTCTGATTCATGAGGTTCTCTCCAAGAGGAACTCGGCGACATGCTGGGTTGCAGGGCCATCGCCCTGTTTTTCGAACGCGCCGCCGATATTCATCAGGCAGCCACAGTCCTGGCTGATCACGCGCTGCGCACCAGTTGCGCGCAGCGCGTCGGTCTTGTCCTGCACCATCGCGCCGGACACGTCGCCCTGCTTGACCGCAAAGGTCCCGCCGAAGCCGCAGCATTCCGCCTCGCGGTCCTGGGTCAGTACCTCGACCTGCTCGAGTTGGCCGATCAGTGACTCGATGCGGTCGGCGACCCCCATCTCGCGCCGCGCCGAACAGGAAGTATGGATGGCGATCCGGGTTGGCTGGCCGAGATCCTTCAGCCTGATGTCCAGTACGTCGACCAGGTACTCGGTCAATTCGTAGGTGCGCGCGGCCACGTCGAGGGCACGTGGCTCATCCGGTTCGCCGGCGAACAGCTCGGGCCAGTGGTGTTTGAGCATGCCGGCACAGGAGCCGGAGGGCACGACCACCGGAAACGCCTCGGGAAAGCAGTCGAGCTGGGCGCGGGCCACGGCCAGCGCATCGGCGCGATAGCCCGAGTTGAATGCCGGCTGGCCACAGCAGGTCTGGCGCTCAGGGAGTATCACCTCCACGCCGGCACGGCGCAGCAACTGCATCCCGGCCAGGCCGGCCTTCGGGTACATCAGGTCGACCAGGCAGGTCGCGAAGAAATAGACAGTATCGGATTTGCTCACGGGTGGTTTTCCTGGCAGCCGGCCGCGACCGCGCCGAGATCATCGACAGGGGCAGTGGCACGGGATTGGTGGAAGAGCGCCTGGCTCATGGTTGTGAGGTTGCTCGCAATCGTCGGGGCAAAGGCCATCTGCTCGAGAATATCGGACTGCAACTCGACACCCGGGGCAATCTCGGTCAGCAGCAGGCCATCGGCCGTCAGTTCGAACACGGCGCGCTCGGTGATAAAACGCACCTGCTGGCCGCGCGCAAAGGCGGCCTCGCCATTGAAGGTGAGGTGCTGAACCCGGTCGACGAATTTGCGGCTGTGGCCCTCGCGGTCTATCCGCAGGGTGCCGTCTTGCACGGTCAGTTGCAGGCCGCCCGAGGTGAAGGTGCCCATGAAGGCGACCGACTTGGCGTTCTGACTGATATTGATGAAGCCACCTGCGCCGGGCGTGCGGGGACCGAAGCGGCTGACGTTGACGTTGCCGTCACGATCGACCTCGGCCATGCCCAGAAACGCCTGATCGAGACCGCCGCCGTCGTAGAAATCGAACTGCGCGGGCTGGTCGATGACGGCCTCGGCGTTGCTGGCCGCGCCGAAACTCAGCCCGCCCGCCGGAATGCCGCCGATACCGCCGGGTTCCACCGTCAGCGTGACATCCTGCAGCGAGCCGGCCTCGCTGGCGGCAATGGCCACCGCCTCGGGCATACCGATGCCGAGGTTGACGATGGCGCCGGGCTGCAGGGTAGCGGCGGCGCGCCGGCCGATCACCAGCCGTTCGATGGTGGTGTCGCCCGCGTCTGTGGGCGAGATCCGTGTCTCGCCGGTGTAGGCCGGATTGAACGCCTCGGCAAAGGTCTGCTCGTGATCGTCCGGGTCGGCGACCACGACGCAGTCGACCAGGATGCCCGGGATGCGCACCAGGTGCGGGCTGAGGCTGTGGCGCTCGGTCAGCCGTTCGACCTGGACGATCACGCAACCGCCGGAGTTGTGTACCGCCTGCGCGATCGCCAGCGACTCGAGATGCAGCGCCTCGCGCTCCATTGTGATGTTGCCGGCGGGGTCGGCCGTGGTGCCGCGCAGGAAGGCGACGTCGATGGGAAAGGCCTTGTAGAACAGGTAGTCCTCGTCGTCGATGCGCATCAGCCGCACCAGGTCTTCGCGTGCCGATGCGTTCAGCTTGCCGCCGTCGACGCGGGGATCGACGAAGGTGTGCAGGCCGACCCGGGTCAGGGCGCCGGGGCGGCCGGCCGCGATATCGCGGTACAGGTGGGTGATGACACCCTGTGGCAGGTTGTACGCCGCGACCTGCTCGTCTGCTGCGAGTTGGCCAACCTGCGGTGCCAGTCCCCAGTGTCCACCGATGACCTTGCGCAACAGACCCGCGATGCCCGAGGTGATTCAGGCCGCGGCGCTTGCCGTCGCCCTGGCCGGCGGCGTACACCAGCGTGAGGTCGCGCGGGTGTGCGTCCGACACGAAGCGTTGTTCCAGGGCCTTGAGCAGGGTTTCCGGCACGCCGATGCCGACGAAGCCGCCGGTCGCCAGGGTGGTGCCGTCACGAATCCGCGCGACCGCCTCGGCGGCTGACATCTGTTTGCCGGGTGCAACAGCCATCCTCTCAGGTCCCGGTTTCGGTCGCGTTGTAGATCGAGCTGTACAGCTTCGAGTTGCGCGCCAGGCGCGCCTGGGTCTGGAATTCGCGGAACGACTGGTAGGCGAAATCCAGATGGAACTTGGCCTTGTCGCGCGCGCCTCCGGGTCGCGGTCCATGATCGCGGTGACGATGGCCTCGTGCTGGGTGCACAGTAGCTCGATGAACTTCGGGGTTGCGTAGAACTCGTCGAGGTAGGCGTTGATCGTGTTTTCCAGTACGTCGCGCACCGCGTGCATGAAGTGCAGCAGCACCATGTTGTGGGCACTCTCGATGATCGCCATGTGGAAGTCGGCGTCGACGTGCAGCTTGTCGACGCTGGAGGCGTGTGAGCGATGCACCTCGGCCATGCGGTTGAAGCTGGTCCAGATGCGTTCGCGCTCGTCGTCGGTCGCGCGTGAGGCGGCATTGAAGGCGGCGACGCCTTCGAGTTCCTTGCGCACCTCCAGGGTGGCGAATTCGGCGTCCGGCTGATCCTGCAACAGGGCCAGCAAGGGGCTGCTGAAACTCGATGAGAGCGACTCGGCGACAAAGGTGCCCCCGCCCTGGCGCGTGGTCAGCAGTCCCTTGCTCGAGAGTTTCTGGATGGCCTCGCGCAGCGATGGCCTGGAGATCCCGAGGCGCTCGGAAAGCTGGCGCTCGGCGGGCAGCCGTTCGCCGGGTTTGAGGGTCCCGTCGGCAATCATGCCTTCCAGTTGTTCAGCGATCTGATCGGAGAGTTTGAGTCTTTGCATAGCGCCCATTATTTGGTCATACCAATTACCCAATAGAAGTCTAGACGGTAAAAGTACTCTCCACAAGACGTGATTTCAGTGGGCCCGGCTGGCGTCGTCGGTAATGCCTGAATGCGCGCTCCAGCGGCAAAAAAACGCGTATAAGCCTTTAATTAATCACTATTCCGTAATATTCAGATTGGCTCTTTTTGCCCGCTTTCGGCTTGACAGAAACACCTGCTCTGCCAGAATTTGTTGGCCTGACCAATTTACCAGATGGACAGTTGCAGCGGTCAGAACGAAAAAACAACGTTTGATAATCCTGTTTGGAGGAAGAATATGAGAAAAACATTACTGGCCGCGGCGACAGCGACGGCCCTGTCGCTGAGCCTTGCTGTAACCCCGGCGGTTGCCGCAAAGAAAGTGCTGTTGAAGGTGCCCGTCTGGTTCGGTACCCACCTGACCGGTCTCGGGTCGACACCGAAGTGGCTGGCCGAAAATGTCAACGTGGCCTCTGGTGGCACGGTAAAGATTAAGATTTACGAGCCGGGCAAATTGATTCCGCCCAAAGAAATGCTCGAGGCCGTGTCCAAGGGTCAGGTCAATGCCGGTTGGACGACGCCGGGTTACAACACCGGACTGCTCGGTCAGAAGGGCGCGATCTTCTCGGCTGTGCCTTTTGGCCCCGATGCACCTGAATTTCTGGCGTGGGTTTACTACGGCGATGGCCGCACGCTGTGGCAGGAGACTTACGACAAGGCCGGTTACAACATCCACTCGATTCCTTGCTCCATCATTGCACCTGAAACATCGGGCTGGTTCTCCAAGCCGATCGACAAGCCATCGGATCTCGACGGTCTTCGCATGCGTTTCTTCGGTCTGGGCGCCCTGGTCATGGAGAAGCTGGGTGTCAGCACCTCGTTACTATCTTCGAAAGAGATCTTCCCTGCACTGGAGAAAGGCGCGATCGACGCGACCGAATTCTCGATGCCGGCGATCGACAAGCTGCTCGGCTTCCACAAGATTCTTAAGTACAACTACTTCCCCGGTTGGCATCAGCCGGCAACCATGTTCGAGCTGATTGTGAACAAAGACACCTGGAAGAAGATGGACAAGCAGCAGCAGGCTGTCCTCGAGATGGGCTGCAAGGCGGCGATGCTTGATGGCCTCGCGCTGGGTGAGGCTATCCAGTTCCCGGAGATCAAGGCGAATGTCGAGCGTGGTGTTGAAGCGCGTTATTGGTCACCGGAGATGCTCGACACCTTCCGCGCCAAGTGGGATGAGGTTGTGGCCGAAGAGGGCGCCAAGGATGCCGACTTCAAGCGCATCTACGACAACCTGCAGGCTTTCCGTGCCGACTATGCCGAGTGGAACAAGCTGGGCTTCCTGCCGCGTCCCGGTACGGTACGCGTCACCGAATAAAGTTCGCGCCTGAAACGCCAAGTGAAAAACCTCCGGGAGTCTCGTCCTCCCGGAGGTCCATATTGACTCGAGGTTTTCTGCCATGTCCGGTAGCCCTGCAGCGTCGCAGTACCATATTCCGATCGTTGAGTTTCTGAACGGTATCGTCCGTCGTGTGGCCGAGGTTGCGGCCTGGTTCAACGTCGTGTTGATTGCCGTGATCGTGATTCAGGTCGTGATGCGTTACGGTTTCAACAAGGGGCTGGTTCCGCTAGAAGAATTGATGTGGCATCTGTACGCCGTCGCCTTCATGTTTGGTATGGCCTATGCGGTCACCAACGACTCCCATATTCGTGTCGATCTCGTGCATATGGCCTTGCCCCGTCGGGTCCAGCACGTGTTCGAAATACTCGGCATCCTGCTATTGCTGATGCCTTTTCTCTGGATTCTTTTCGACCACAGTCTCGGCTGGGTGTTGGAGGCCTACCGCGTTGGCGAATCCTCTGCCAACCCGACAGGGTTGCCACATCGCTGGATTATCAAGGCAGTGGTTCCCGCCACCATGGTGTTGATTTTCATTGCCGCGTTAGCGCGCCTGATCCAGGAGGTCATGTTGCTGTTGCATCACGGTAAAGAGCCGGACGACGACACCCCGGGGCGTGTTTCGATGACGCGCCACCTGTTCAAGCCGCAACTGAAAGAGCAGGACACAGACAGCATCGGGGGTAGCAAGTAATGCATCTTGAACCCGAAAATTATCTCGTCATCGCGATGTTTGTGTCGTTCATCGCGCTGCTGTTCACCGGCTTTCCGGTGGCCTGGGTACTGGCCGGTGTAGGTATCGGCTTCGCCGGCATCGCGTATCTGACCGACAGCATGGATATGACGGTTACCGGCTTGGACTACAACACGCTCGGACTGTTGACCGGGCGGATATTCGGCGTCATGGATAACTGGGTGCTGGTCGCCCTGCCGATGTTCATCTTCATGGGCTTGATGCTGGACAAGTCCGGCGTCGCCGAACGCATGATGCATTCGATGCAGAAGTTGTTCGGCAAGGTCAGGGGTGGGCTGGCGATCACCGTAACGCTGATCGGCATCATCCTCGCAGCGTCGACCGGCATCATCGGCGCGTCGGTCGTGTTGCTTGGGGTCATGTCTCTGCCGATCATGCTGAAGCAGAACTACCACAAGCCGCTGGCATTGGGCACCGTCGCGGCGTCGGGTTGTCTTGGTATCCTGATCCCGCCGTCGATCATGCTGGTCATCATGGGTGATCAGCTGGGTGTGTCGGTCGGTGACCTCTTCATGGGGGCGGTCTTTCCCGGCATCATCCTGGGCGTGCTGTATATCGGATACATATACATCTACGGCCTGATCAAACCCGAGAATGCGCCGCTGGCCAGTGATCAACGCACCATTGAGTTGAAAGATGTAATGCAGGTGACGGTGGATATCCTGCCGCCTGCTGCGCTGATCCTCGCCGTGCTGGGATCGATCTTTGCCGGCATCGCGACCGTGACCGAGGCCTCCGGCATCGGCGCGCTCGGCGCGACGATTCTATCGGCGCTGTATCGCAAGCTGAATTTCGCGGTGTTCAAAGAGGTGGTCATCAACACGATGAATACCTCGGCCTTTATCTTTGCGATATTTGTTGGCGCGACGATCTTTGCGTTGGTACTGCGGGAATGCGGCGGTGACGAGCTGATAGAAACAGCATTGAACTCGCTCGGTCTCGGT
The DNA here is from genome assembly GCA_963719025.1 of uncultured Gammaproteobacteria bacterium. Classification (GTDB taxonomy): domain Bacteria; phylum Pseudomonadota; class Gammaproteobacteria; order Chromatiales; family Chromatiaceae; genus Thiosocius. Next base: position 6,890 of record CAVRBK010000045.1, read on the forward strand.
CCCTATGGCCTGATCGCGGTGATCCTGTTGATCGTCTTCCTGCTGGGCTTCTTCCTCGACTGGATCGAGATCAGCCTGATCATGTTGCCGCTGCTGGGGCCGGTGATTGGCGGTCTGGATCTTGCGGTCGAGGGTTACGGCGTAGTCGATAACCCCAACCTGGTGTGGTTCGCCTTGTTGGTGGCGGTGACGCTGCAGACCTCCTTCCTGACACCACCGGTTGGCTTCGCGATCTTCTATCTGAAGGGCGTCTGTCCGCCGGGAGTGGAGCTGGTCGAGATCTATAGAGGCGTGGTGCCTTTCATCGTGCTGCAGTTGATCGGACTGGGACTGGTGTTTGCATTCCCGCAGCTGGTGACCTGGCTGCCCGCCGTGGCATACGGGAACTAAACTATGTCTCTCTCTCCGGTACAGTCCTTGCGGGCGGAGCTCGCCAATGTCATCCCGGCTGAGCGGCTGATCGACGATCCGCTGCGCCGCCTGGCCTATGGCACGGACGCCAGTTTCTATCGCCTGGTCCCCCAGCTGGTGGTGAAGGTGGTCAGCGAAGACGAGGTGTCGCAACTGTTGCTCCTGGCCCATCGGCACCAGACACCGGTGACGTTCCGCGCGGCAGGTACCAGCCTGTCGGGGCAGGCGATCACCGATTCGGTACTGGTGATGCTCGAGGGCAATGCCTGGCGCGATTACCGTATCAGTGAGTCGGCTGACCTTATCTCGCTGCAGCCGGGCATCATCGGTTCGCAGGCGAACCGCTACCTGGCACCGCACAATCGCAAGATCGGGCCAGACCCGGCATCGATCGCAAGCTGCAAGATCGGCGGTATCGCCGCGAACAATGCCTCGGGCATGTGCTGCGGGGTGGCGCAGAACAGCTACCAGACGCTGCGAGTCGATGCGCCTGATTCTGGCCGATGGCACGGTGCTCGATACGGCCGACCCGGCGAGTCGCGGTGCTTTCCGCGAATCGCATGGCGAACTGTTGCAGGGTATCGATGAACTGGTTAGCACGGTGCAGTCGAACGGTCGCCTCGCCGCGCGCATCGCGCACAAGTTCAAGATCAAGAACACGACGGGCTACAGTCTCAATGCCCTGGTCGACTGCACCGATCCAATCGACGTGCTGCAGCACCTGATGATCGGCTCGGAAGGCACGCTTGGTTTCATCGCGGAGATCAGTTACCGCACGGTGCCGGAGCATCCGCACAAGGCCAGTGCCCTGGTGTTCTTCCCGGATGTCGCCGCGGCCTGCGAGGCCGTCTCGCGTCTCAAGTCGGAGCCGGTCGAGGCGGTCGAGATCATGGATCGGGCGGCGCTACGCTCGGTCGAGGACAAGCCCGGCATGCCCGCTCGAACTGGCCGCGCTGCCCGACTCGATGCGGCCGCCCTGTTGATCGAGACGCGGGCCGAGTCGGCAGATCTGCTGTCGCAGCAGATCGACCACCTCGCGGCCGTGCTCAGCTGCGGTTGATACGCTGGGCGACTGTCGTCTTCACCCGGGTCGCCGAGGAGAGCGCCCTGCTGTGGAAGATCCGCAAGGGCATGTTCCCGTCGGTTGGGGCGGTGCGCGAAGCGGGTACGACCGTGGTGATCGAGGACATCGCCTTTCCCGGTGCCGCGCCTGGCCGAGGGCACTGTCGAATTGCAGCAGCTGTTCGTCAAAGCACGGCTACGACAATGCGATCATCTTCGGCCATGCGCTGGAGGGCAATCTGCATTTCGTGATCACGCCGGATTTCGCGCGTGTCAGCAAGAGGTCGAGCGCTATCACGCCTTCATGGACGAGCTGTGCCACCTGGTGGTCGAGAAGTACGATGGCTCGCTCAAGGCGGAGCACAGCACCGGGCGCAACATCGCGCCCTATGTCGAACTCGAGTGGGGTGCCGAGGCCTATGCGCTGATGCACCGGATCAAGTCCCTGCTCGACCCGCAGGGGCTGCTGAATCCCGGTGTGATCCTGAATGACGATGCCCAGGTGCATGTCAAGAACCTCAAGTCGATGACGGCGGTCGATCCGCTGATCGATCGCTGCATCGAATGCGGATTCTGCGAACCCATCTGTCCGTCGCGTGAGCTTACGCTCACCCCGCGCCAGCGCATTGTCGTGTTGCGCGAGCAGGCGCGGCTTGACGCGGCGGGTGAGCCTGCCGGGCAGCTGGCCGACATCGATGCGCTCGCCTATGCGATTGAAGACACCTGCGCCGGAGACGGTCTGTGTGCGACGCGCTGTCCGGTCGGTATCGATACCGGGCAGATGGTACGTAGCCTGCGCAGTGCGAAACGCGGTGACACAGCCAAAAAGGTCGCGCGCTGGGTGGATGGGCACATGGCCGGCGTGACGGCGGCAACCCGTGGCGGGCTGGCGCTGGTGCATGGTGCCAGCCGTGTCGTCGGCGAGGTGCCGCTGGAGAAGCTGACGGCGGGCCTGCGGCGTATCAGTGGAAACCGTGTGCCCGACTGGCACCGCTGGATGCCGCGCGCGGGTAGCGGTGTTTTCAATAATGAAGCATCTACAAAATACTAATGCATCGATAAAAAAGAGGTGTGTATATTTCAGCGCCTGCGTCAATCGCGGTATGGGCACGGCAAGTTGTGACAGCGAATCGCGTGACCTGGACAAGGTGATGCTTGGGTTGCTGGAAAAGGCCGGATACGAGGCGGTGATCCCGCCCGATGTGAATGCCCAGTGTTGCGGCATGCCCTTCAAGAGCAAGGGCTATGAGGAAAGCGCCGAGACGGCTGTAAGCCGTTTGCAGGACAGCCTGTGGCAGGCCTCGGAAGAAGGCCGCCTGCCGGTACTGTGTGACACCAGTCCCTGTACCGCGCGCATGCAGGAACAATTTGACAGACAACTCGAAATTTTCGAGCCCGTCGGCTTCATCCGCAAGTTTCTTCTGCCGGAGATGGAGCGGGTCGCACAGGTCGACAGCATCGCATTGCATGTCACCTGCAGCGCCATAAAGATGGGCCTGGAGGATGATTTTCTGGCGGTCGCCAGCGCCTGCGCCAAAAGCGTTTTTCTTCCCGAGGAGGAAGGCTGTTGCGGCTTTGCCGGAGACAAGGGTTTCGATACTCCGGAGCTGAATGCCAGCGCCCTGTCCCGGCTGAAACAACAATTACCTGACGGTTGCGATCAGGGCTATTCCAACAGTCGAACCTGTGAGATCGGCCTGTCGCGCCATAGCGGAATTCCCTACCGGTCGATCGCCTATCTGGTGGACCGCTGTTACGCGGCCCGCAAGAGGGCTGCGGTGGGATAAAAATCTGAGCCGCCGTATCCAATGGCTTGGGAAAACATTGAGGCCTAAGAGGTCTCGTTAGCCGGCCGTCTGCAGCGATCCTGCCGACCGGAGGTGGACAAACCTGACTCGCCTGCCGCGCCCTGTGGAGTAGTCCTGGGTGCGGAGAGGAGCGTTTGTTTGCCTCTTTGCCTACACCCGGGAGGAAACAACAAGTGAGCCAATCACCGCAGACCGATATTGATCCCCAGGAAACAGGGGAATGGGAAGAGGCCATCGATGTTGTCGTCGAACGCGACGGCGCCGAGCGGGCTGAATTCCTGCTACGCAAAACCATCGACAAGGCCTACGAAGCGGGCGTCGAGCCGCCTGACACGGCACATACGCCCTATGTGAATACCATCCCGGTCGAAAAGCAGCCGAGTTATCCGGGCAACATCGAACTCGAACGCTATATCCTGCGTGCGCTGCGCTGGAACGCCACGGCCATGGTCACGCGCGCCAACCGCAAGCCGGCGTCGCCTGGCGGCCACATTGCGTCGTTCCAGTCATCGGCGATGATGTATGAGGTTGGCTACAACCACTTCTGGAAAGGCGCGGACCATCCGAACGGTGCCGACATGGTGTTCATCCAGGGGCATACCGCACCGGGCACGTACGCACGCGCCTATCTCGAAGGACGCCTGACCGAAGAGCAACTCGACAACTTCCGCATCGAGGCCGGCGGCAAGGGTCTTTCTTCGTACCCGCACCCGTACCTGATGCCGAACTTCTGGCAGTTCTCGACCGTGTCGATGGGGCTTGGTCCGATCATGGCGATCTACCAGGCGCGCTTTCTGAAGTACCTCGAACACCGCGGCCTGGCCAAGATGGCCGACAGGCACAACGAGGGTCGCAAGGTCTGGGCATTTTTAGGCGACGGCGAGATGGACGAGCCTGAATCGCAGGGCGCGATCTCGCTGGCCTCGCGCGAGAAGCTCGACAACCTGGTGTTCGTCGTCAATTGCAACCTGCAGCGCCTGGACGGTCCGGTGCGCGGCAACGGCAAAATCGTGCAGGAGCTCGAAGGCAACTTCCGCGGCGCCGGCTGGAACGTGATCAAGGTGTTATGGGGGTCCGGCTGGGATCGGCTGCTCGAGCAGGACCACAGCGGTCTGCTGCACCAGCGCATGATGGAATGCGTCGACGGCGAGTACCAGAACTTCAAGAACAAGGGTGGCGCCTACACGCGCGAACACTTCTTCGGCAAGTATCCCGAGCTGAAGGCGATGGTCGCCGACATGAGCGATGACCAGATCTACTACAAGCTGCTGCGTGGCGGTCATGATCAGAAAAAACTGTTCGCCGCCTACGACGCGGCCACTCGCGAGGTCGGCCGGCCGACCGTGATTCTGGCGCATACCGTCAAGGGCTACGGCATGGGAGTGGCCGGCGAGGGTATGAATATCTCGCACTCGCAGAAGAAGCTTTCGGATGAGCAGCTGGTCAAGATCCGCGAACGTTTCAGTATCCCTGTCAGTGATGAGGTGTTGCATGAGGCAGGCTTCTACCATCCCGACGCCGATAGCCCCGAGATGCAGTATCTGCATGCGCAGCGCAAGGCGCTGGGCGGCTACCTGCCGGCGCGTGCACAACAGTTCGAGACGCTGCAGATTCCCGACCTTTCGATTTTCTCCGCGCTGCTCAAAGCGACCGGCGAACGCAGCATGTCGACGACAATGGCCTTGGTGCGGCTGATGGTGACGATCGCGCGCAACAAGGAGATCGGCCCACGCCTCGTGCCTATCGTCCCCGACGAGGCGCGCACCTTTGGTATGGAAGGGATGTTCCGCCAGGTCGGAATCTATGCCCATGAGGGTCAGAAATACGAGCCGATGGATGCCGGCGATATCATGCCCTACAAGGAAACCGACAAGGGGCAGATGCTGCAGGAGGGCATCAACGAGGACGGTGCCATGTCGTCGTGGATCGCCGCGGCGACCTCGTACGCCAACAACGGCGTGATGACCATTCCGGTCTACATCTTCTACTCGATGTTTGGTTTCCAGCGTATCGGTGACCTGGCCTGGGCCGCCGGCGACATGCTGGCACGTGGTTTCCTGATCGGTGGTACGTCCGGGCGCACAACCCTGAACGGCGAAGGACTGCAGCACCAGGACGGGCATAGCCAGCTGTTCGCCGGTTTCATTCCGAACTGCGTGTCTTACGATCCGACCTTTGCCTACGAGCTCGCGGTGATCTTCCACGACGGCCTCAAGCGCATGTATGAGAAGGGCGAGAACGTCTACTACTACATCACCACGCTGAACGAGAACTACAGCCACCCGGCACTGCCGGACGGTGCCGAGGCCGACATCATCAAGGGCATGTATCGCTTCCGCGAGGCAGCCGGCGATGGCAGGGCGCGGGTCCAGCTGATGGGTTGCGGATCGATCCTCAACGAGGTGATCGCAGCTGCCGAACTGCTGAAGGACGACTGGGGTGTCGATGCCGACATCTGGTCGACGCCGAGCCTCAACGAGCTCGCGCGCGATGGTGCGGCGGTCGAGCGCTGGAACCTGCTGCACCCGGATCAGACGCCGCGTAAGAGTTGGGTGGCGCAGTGCCTTGAGGATGCACAGGGGCCTGCCATCGCCGCAACCGACTACATACGCAACTACGCCGAACAGATCCGCGGCTTCGTGCCGGGAGACTTTCACGTGTTGGGTACCGACGGCTTTGGCCGGTCGGACAGCCGCGAGGCCCTGCGCAGACACTTCGAGGTCGATCGCCACTACGTGACGGTTGCGGCACTGAAGGCCCTGGCCGATCAGCAGACCGATGGCATCAGTGGCAAGACGGTCCTGGAGGCGATGGCGAAGTACGGCATCGATCCGGAAAAGCCGAATCCCCTGTACGCCTGATCACCGAGTTTGGAGCAAAGCAAATGGCTAAAGAAATAAAGGTTCCTGACATCGGCGATTTTTCCGATGTCGATGTCATCGAAGTACTGGTCAGTGTCGGCGACACCATCTCGATCGATGACGCGCTGATCACCCTGGAGTCGGACAAGGCCTCGATGGATATCCCGGCGGCCGAGGGTGGCGTGGTCAGGGAGATCAAGGTTGCCGTGGGCGACCAGGTGTCAGAGGGCAGCCTGATCCTGCTGCTTGAAGACAGCGTCGAGGCGAGTGTCAATGTCGCCGTCGCGGACGCCCAGCCGAAGGTGTCTGGAGGCGCGTCGGCAACACCGGCACCGAGTGACCCGGGTGGTGGTTATGGCGGCGTGACACTGGAAGATATCCATGTCCCCGACATTGGCGACTTCGGCGATGTCGACGTGATCGAGGTGCTGGTCCGTGAGGGCGATACCATCAGCGAAGAAGATGCGTTGATCACCCTGGAGTCCGACAAGGCCTCAATGGATATTCCGGCCCCGAAAGGGGGCGTGGTGAAGGAGCTCAAGGTCGCGGTCGGTGACCAGGTGTCCGAAGGCAGCCTGATCCTGGTGCTGGAAACCGTCGCTGCGGCTGCGCCGGTCGCGGTATCGGCATCGAGTTCCGCCGCCAGCGCAAGGGCGCCTGAACGGGTGCCGGCAGCCGCCTCGGTCGAAGATGCCGCGGCGTTTCGTCGCGCGCATGCCAGTCCCTCGGTGCGACGCATCGCGCGCGAGCTCGGTGTCGATCTGGGCAAGGTTGTCGGCACCGGTCGCAATGGTCGTATCACCGACAGCGATGTGAAGAGCTTCCTCAACAGTGGCGGGCAGGCTCCGACAGCAACGGCCCCGGCCGCCAAACCGGTCATGCCGGCTGCGCTGACGGGGGGCGGCATCCCGCTGATCACCCAGCCCGACTGGTCGAAGTTCGGCGAGACCGAAACGATACCGATGAGCCGGATCAACAAGCTGTCGGCAACGCATCTGCACAAGGCCTGGCTTGAACGTGCCGCAGGTGACCCATTTCGACGAGAGCGACATCACCGAACTCGAGGCCTACCGGCAGAAGATGAAGGGCAAGGCCAAGGAGATGGGCTTCGGCTTCACCCCGCTGGTGTTCATGATGAAGGCGGTGGTCGCCGGCCTGAAGGAGTTCCCCAAGTTCAACTCGGCCATGGACGACGCCGGTGAGAACCTGGTTCAGCGCAAGTACTACAACATCGGCATTGCCGTGGACACGCCGGATGGCCTGGTTGTGCCGGTGATCCGCGATGTCGATCGCAAGGGTCTTTTCGAACTGGCGCGCGAACTCGGCGAGGTGTCCAAGCGTGCCCGCGAGGGTCAGCTCAAGGCCGCCGATATGCAGGGTGGCTGTTTCTCCATCTCCAGCCTGGGTGGCATCGGCGGGACCAATTTCACCCCGATCGTCAATGCGCCCGAGGTCGGCATCCTGGGGTTGACCCGTTCGCAGGAACGCCTGGTGCGCATGGATGGCGAGATTGTCGATCGGCTGATTCAGCCCCTGGCCGTGTCGTATGACCACCGCGTGATCGATGGTGCCTACGCGGCCCGCTTCGTCGGCCACATCGCGTTCATCCTGTCGGATGTGCGCAACCTGATCCTGTGATCAGCGCAGGCGCAGGGCGTTGCATGGATTCCGGATCAGCGCGATGCGCTGTCCGGAATGACGGGGGGCGTTGCCGAGGCCCTCGCACGGCATTCCGGCACAGGCGGGAATCCAAGCGGGCGTGCAGCGTGCAGATACCCGGCATCACCGCTATCGCGTCATTCCCGCGCAGGCGGGAATCCATGATCGCCATCCCCCGACAGTACGCCGAAGCCCGGTCGCATGCCGGCTCGCGCATCGCACGATTTGGAGAAAGTTATGAGTAATCTGGTAGAGATCAAGGTCCCGGACATCGGTGACTTCAGCGACGTCGATGTTATCGACGTGTTGGTCGCGGCCGGCGACACCGTCGCGGTCGAAGATGCCCTGATCACGCTCGAGTCCGACAAGGCCTCGATGGATATCCCCTCTTCACACGCGGGTGTGATCAAGGAGATGAAGATCGCGGTTGGCGACAAGGCCTCGGAAGGCACGCTGGTATGCCTGTTGGAGGCGAGCGGTAGCGCAGCGGACAAGCCGGCCGCCACTGCAGCACAACCTGCACCCGCGGCACCGATCGACGCACCGGCGGCGGCAACCCATACCGGTGGCGCCGACCTGAGCTGCGAGATGCTGGTGCTGGGCGCCGGTCCCGGCGGTTACACCGCGGCGTTCCGGGCCGCAGATCTCGGTATGAAGACAGTACTGGTCGAGCGTTGGAAAACCCTCGGCGGCGTCTGTCTGAATGTCGGCTGTATCCCGTCAAAGGCCTTGCTGCATGCGGCCAAGGTGATCGATGAATCCGCAGACATGGGCGCGCACGGGATCCGATTCGCGAAACCTGAAATCGATCTCGATGCATTGCGCTCCTGGAAGGAAAAGGTCGTTGCCCGGTTGACCGGTGGCCTGTCTGGCCTGGCCAAGCAACGCAAGGTCGAGGTGGTGAGTGGTGTCGGCCAGTTCGTCGATGCCAACCATGTCGAGGTGGTTGCCGAAGACGGTAGTCGCAAGGTGATCCGTTTCGACAAGGCGGTGATCGCTGCCGGTTCCGAGGCGGTAAAGCTGCCCTTTATTCCGGATGATCCGCGGGTGATCGATTCGACTGGCGCGCTGGCACTGCAGGATGTCCCGGAGCGCCTGCTGGTGATCGGCGGCGGCATCATCGGACTGGAGATGGCGACGGTCTACAACTCGCTCGGTTCGAAGGTGACCGTGGTCGAGATGCTCGACAGCATTGTCGCCGGGGCCGACAAGGACGTGATCAAGCCGTTGTTCAACCGGATCAAGAAGCGCTACGCAGCGATCCTGTTGAAGACGCGGGTGACCGCGGTAGAGGCCGCAGCCGAAGGGATGAAGGTCACCTTCGAGGGTGACAAGGCGCCGGCAGAGCCGCAGGTATTCGACCGCATCCTGGTAGCGGTCGGACGCACGCCCAACGGCAAATTGATCGCCGCTGAGAAAGCCGGCGTCGCCGTTGATGAGCGTGGCTTCGTGCAGGTAACGGATACGCAGATGCGCACCACCCAGCCGCATATCTTTGCGATCGGCGACATCATCGGTCAGCCGATGCTGGCGCATAAAGCGGTGCACGAGGGCAAGACGGCCGCAGAGGCCGCGGCCGGCCTGCCCAGTCATTTCGATGCGCGGGTGATCCCTTCGGTGGCCTATACCGATCCGGAGGTGGCCTGGGTCGGTGTGACCGAGGAGGAGGCCAAGGCGCAGGGCATCAAGTACGGCAAGGGTGTGTTCCCCTGGGCGGCCAGCGGCCGGGCCTTGTCGCTGGCACGCGAAGAGGGCATGACCAAGCTGATCTTTGATGAAGAGACCGAACGCGTGATTGGTGCGGGCATTGTCGGTGTCGGCGCTGGCGATCTGATCGCCGAGGTGGCGCATGCAATCGAGATGGGCTCGAACGCGGCGGATATCGGTTTGACGGTGCATCCGCATCCGACCGTGTCGGAGACGGTGGCGATGGCGGCCGAGGCGTTCGAGGGAACGATCACGGATCTGTATATGCCGAAGAAGCGCTGACCGTTTTTTGTGAGTGACTCTCCCCGCGACGATGGGTTAGTTGCACGCGGCAAGGTGTGCAGCGTTTTCTTCATGTCGACTGGTTTGGGAGAGATTGGGTTTTGGGGTTGCATGTTTGGTGGGAGGGTTTTGAGCGCGCTTTCGCGCGCTCAAAAAAACGTCGACCCAGCCAACGAGACAACCGAGTGACACACAATCCAACAATCACCGGGATTACCCGGTAAACGGAACCGAACATGAAACAGACAAAACCTGAACCCGGTGTCCCGTTGCGCCGGGCCGAAAAACTCGCCCGTATCCCGGTCAAGGTCGTCCGCAACGAACCCCCGTTACCCAAGCCCAAGTGGCTCAAGGTCAAACTGCCGACCCAGGACCAGGCCGACAAGGTGCGGGCCCTGTTGCGTAACAACAAACTGCACACGGTCTGCGAAGAGGCGGCCTGCCCGAATCTGCCCGGAGTGTTTCAGTCACGGCACCGCCACCTTCATGATTCTCGGCCAGGTGTGTACCCGGCGGTGTCCTTTCTGCGAGGTCGGGCATGGCCGGCCGCTACCGGTCGATAGCGCCGAACCCGCGCAACTGGCCGATGCCGTGGCCCACATGCAGTTGAAGTACGTGGTGATCACGTCGGTCGACCGGGATGACCTGCGCGACGGTGGTGCGCAACACTTTGCCGATTGCACTGCAGCGGTGCGTGGTGCGCAGACCGGGATCAAGGTCGAAATCCTCACGCCGGACTTCCGCGGGCGCATGCATGAGGCGCTGGATGCGCTCGACCGCGCGCCTCCCGATATCTTCAATCACAACATTGAAACGGTGCCGCGGCTGTATCGCGCAGCGCGCCCCGGCGCCGATTACCAATGGTCGCTCGATCTGCTGCGAAAATTTGCCGAACGCCACCCGAAAATCCCGACAAAATCGGGTCTAATGGTCGGATTAGGGGAAACCCTGAAAGAAATTAGGGAAGTCATGTATGACCTGCGTCAAAATAGTTGTAAGATGCTGACTATAGGACAGTATCTTGCCCCTTCAGATTCGCATCTGGCGGTCGAAAGATATTACACACCGGAAGAATTCGAGCAGTTGCGTCATTTCGGCGAGCAGATCGGATTCGAAAGTGTGGCCAGCGGACCCCTGGTTCGATCGTCGTATCACGCGGATGCGCAGGCTGGTCTACTATCTCAGTAAAGTGATGTGATTCATTGCTTTATCGGGTTTTTATCAATTAACGCTCTAAGGAGAGCATGATGTCGTTTGAAAATGATGGCCTTCCCGTCAGCTGGGAGGATATCAAGGCCGCCTCCCGTCGCCTCGATCGTCGCGGTAATGAAGAGGTCCCGGAAAAGCGCGTGGTACGTGAATACCTTTCGCAGGAAGACTGCGAGGATGCCCGGGTGAAAGAGCGCCTGGCACTTCCCGGATACAATTGATTTCGGCGACGCCCCTTTCGCGGGCGTGCCGAGGTCAGTATTGGTGCGCAACGATGCGACCTGCGCCCGCGGTGCAAGTCGGCGCTTGCGTCCCGTTGTCACCGTGTGCACAAGGCTGGTCGTATGAGCAAAGGAATCGCCCTGTTTATCGCCTCTCCTGTCCGCCGTGCGCTGCACAGCTGGAAGGCAGGCGGTATGCCTTTGTGATCTGACCGAAAAGCTCTGGATTCGAAATAAAGGCCGCAGCCCAACCACTGCGGCCTTTTTGTTTTTTTGCGGATGAAGAAAGGTCAGTATTCGCGCTGTGGCGCGATCAGGCGTTGGGATCGCCCGACTGGCGCATGAAGAACCCGATGAAAAATATCGCTATGCCATTGATGAAGGCGATGACGCCGAAGGGTCGTGCGGCATGCCGATCAGTGTCGACGGTGTGCGAATATTCGTCACTGCAGCGGGTCAGCGTTGCGGTATACCCTGCTGTTGCATCTGCCGCTGCAATTCCTGCATGCGCTTCGTCATCTGTTCATTGAAGACCTTCACCTCGGCCGCATCGAGGGCGCCATCGCCGTTTTTGTCCATGTGGTCGAACTGGGCCTCGGTCGGCTTGAGAAATTCGTTCTTGCTGACCTGGCCATCCTGGTTGGCATCGAACTGTTTGAAAAACATGACCTCCATATCGGGCATTTGCGGCATCTGCATCTGCTGGGCGAATGCCGGCGTGCTGGCGAGGGTCAGGGCGATGATCAGTTTCTTCACGTAGGTTTCTCTCCTGGTAGATGATTGGCCTGACGCGCGTGGGTCAGTCCGGGTCGATGCGTTTGGTTTCCGTGGCGAGGTCGTCCAACAGCGTGCGGTGCGCCGTATCCAGCAGCGTGTTCAGTCCCGCCGCCTGATCGCTGTTCAACGGCGGCTCAACCCCACCGAGGCCCATGCGCACGCCGCCGATAAAACGCGTTATCGCATCCTGCAGCGCGCTACGCGGAATCGTATCGGGGATCTCCCGGCTGATTTTCTCACCCTGACCGTCGAGCAGGGTGACGGCGGCGGAGCGCGGGATCAGCTTATCGACCTCACCGTCCTCGTCGGCGGCCTGGATCGAAGAGACCTTGCGGTAGCTCTGCCCGCGATAGACAAAACGTGCGCCGAGAGGCAATTGAGTAAACTTCACCGGTGGGGCCCTTGGGGTCGGTCGGGGCCACATATTAACCCGTCGCGTGCAACGGGTGCGCTTCGCTCAGTTGCCGGTCGCGAGGTTGGCGAAGTTTCCCGCGACGTGGGTGGTATCGATCGTTTGGCCGAGCTGGCGGCCGATCTGTGAGGTCGACAGCAGGCCGCGTATGGTCTGTGTCCCTTCTGCACCGCGGTCGATCACCAGGGCATGTTGCCGGCCCATGCGTTTCAGTGTGGCGACGATATCGCCGACCCGGGAGGATGAGACCTCGCTCATCTCGAGCACCTCGATCTTGTGCTGCGGGGTCATGATGTCGCGCACGATGAGTTCTTTGCGCGCGCTCTGTGAATCGTTGATCAGGCGCAGAATCCGTTCGCCGCTGAGATCCTTCGAGGTCACGATGCCAATCACCTGGTTGAGCTGATTGCTGACGAACAGGAGGCGGATGCCGCTGGCAATCATTTTTGCTTCGGCGTCGTCCACCAGCAGGTTGGCGCTCACCGTTTCGGCGGTGACCAGTGACAGGTCGGTCATGACGTCGGTCGCCGGGCTGTCCAGGGTAACGCGCTGCGGCAGGTCCTGGCGCGGGTGCTGACACCCGACGCCGCTATCGAGTGTGCCGGACGTCAGGATGCGGAATTGGCTCATGGTCGGTCTCCGTCGCGGGCTGGGTGGCAGGCTGCCGGCAACCACCGTGCGGTGGGCCCGTCGGCAGCCGATCTTTAGAACAGTAGGCCGACACGGCGAAAAAGCAATGCCGGGGAATTTTTGCCAGGGTGCCCCGTGGCCTGCGACACTGCATGGATCCAGCCGAAATCACCGGACCGTCACCGTGAGACTCGATCGCTTTCTCAGTCAGGCCACCGGCCAGTCGCGCAGCCAGGTACGCACCCTGATTCGTCGGGGGCGTGCGAGTATCGACGGGGTCAAGGTCAGAAGCGCGGCCAGCCAGGTTGTCGAGGACCAGCAGGTCACGCTCAATGGCCGGGCGCTGGCGCTGCCGCAGGGGCTGTACCTGATGCTGCACAAACCCTGTGGCCTGATCAGCGCAACCCAGGACGGCCAGCAGGAGACGGTAATGTCGTTGCTGCCGCCGGCGATCGCCGCGCGGGTTCACCTGGTCGGCCGGCTGGACAGGGAGACCAGTGGCCTGTTGCTGGTGACCGACGACGGCGACTGGTCACATCGCATCACCTCGCCGCGTCACCAGTGCAGCAAGACCTACCTGGCGACCCTGGCTGAGCCCCTGATCGACGAGGCCGGGATCCGCCTGTCGCAGGGGATGCTGCTGCGCAACGAGACCGCACCGACGCGCCCCGCCAGGCTGGAGCGTTTGTCCGACAGGCAGGTGCGCATTACCGTCACCGAGGGGCGGTATCACCTGGTCCGTCGTCTGTTCGCGGCCCTGGGAAACCGGGTCGTGACCTTGCACCGCGAGCGGGTGGGGGAACTGCTGCTGGACTCCGCGCTGTCGCCGGGCGCGTGGCGCGAGCTGTCTGAATCCGAGCGGCGCGCGGCCGACGGTACAGATGGGGCGGCGCATGAAGCGCCGGACATTGACTAGAATTAAGGTGGCGCAGTAGCCGGCAGACCCTGCCGCCGCTCGTTGTGCTCAACAGGTGGATTGCACACATGGACAAATCAGCTTTGCCAACGACCGAACGTCGATACATCCGGCATCCCTCGCGCATGCCTATCCGCTTCAACCTGAATGGCGATCTGCCGCGTCGCGACGAATACATGCGCAACGTTGGCGAAGGCGGCCTGTGTTTCGCCACGCTGGTCGCACTCGATCCAGGGCTGCCGATCCGCCTGGTAATCCCGGTGTTCGGTCAGCCATTCGAGATCGATGGCGCGGTGGTCTGGTGCCGCGTGGCGGGGCGGGCCTACGAGGTCGGGGTGGCTTTTCTGACGCCGCAGGACCAGTTCTGCGTGCGCATGCTGGAGCAGCTTTGTTACATCGAGGATTACCGCACCCAGGTGGAGCGCGAGGAGGGTCGCACCCTGAGCAGCGAGCAGGCCGCCGCCGAGTGGGTCGAGCGGTTTGCCGACAAGTTCCCCGGCCTGCACTGAGGCCCTTTCCGCGCCCTCAGTGATACTTCTCGGTGCTGATATGGCCCGGCTCGCGGCGCCGGTGGCGGCGCATGCCGCGCGGCTCCAGCGCATCCACGACGTCGCTGATCATCGCCGAGTGACCGCATAGCATCACATGGCTGCGTTGCGGATCGAGTGTCAGCCCCGTGTGGCGTTCCAGGCTGCCATCGGCAATCGTCGCCGGGATACGGCTGGACAGGGCCTCCGGCGCGCTCTCCCCGGTGACGAACGGAACGAAGTGGAAGCGCCCGGGATGCGCCTCTCGCAACTGGCCTATCAGCTCGCTGTAACCGAGCGCATCGCTGTAACGTACCCCGTAACCCAGCACCACGTTGTCGAAGCGTTTCCACGGCTCGTCGGTCTGCAGCATCGACAGGAACGGGCCGACCCCGGTACCGGTAGCCAGCATCCACAGGTCGCGGGCGTGCTGCGGCACCTCGGCGAGGGTCAGAAAGCCGTTGGCCGCATCGGTCAGCCAGATCTCGTCGCCGGCCTCAAGGGCGGCCAGGCGGCTGCTCAGCGGACCTTCCGGGACCACGTTGAAGAAGATCTCCAGCAACCGCGAATCGGGCGGATTCACCAGCGAGTAAGGGCGTCCGACCCTGCCCTCTTCGAGGTCCACGCCCACACGGATGAACTGCCCGGCGACAAACGGCGGCGATTCGGCATCGATCGCCAACGAAAAGTGCGTGTCGTTCCAGCGTGTCTTGCGTGCCACACGTCCGCTCAACCATTGCGCCATAAGGGGCCTCCCGGGCCGTTCGGCTGTTGCGTCTAAGGTAGCGGCGGCGGCCGCGAAAGCAACCCGGGCGGGGATTGGGTAATGCAATGGATTGACGACGCTCAGGGTGTCGGTCGCCGGCTTGTGCCAGAATCCTCGACCTGATGTTTGCTTTGTAGGGCAGGGGATTGGTGGTGAGCGAGTCGTTGCGCAGTCTGGCGGCCCTGCTGTTTTTTGTCGCCCTGGCGGCGCTGGGCTACTTCGCGGCGAGCCACTGGCAGTCCGCCCGGGATGACTTCAGCCGGGTGGAAGTGAGCGCGCCCTGCGATCTGCGGAGCGGGCCCTGTCGCCATGTCATGGACGGCGGCGTGGTCGAGTTCGCGATAGAGCCGGTCGATATCCCGCTGATGAAACCGCTGGCGCTGCGGGTGCGGACCGAGGGGTTGGATGTTGTCGCGGTGCGGGTCGAGATCCGCGGCCTGAACATGGACATGGGGCTGAATCGCAGCGAACTGGCGCGCGATGCCGGCGGTTTCTGGCGAGCCGAAACCATTCTGCCGATCTGCAGTCAAAGGCGCATGGAGTGGGAGGCGGCGGTGCTCGTTTCGACAGCACAGCCGTTCGAGGTGCCGTTTGCGTTTCATACCACGCGCCCCTGAGGGAAACGCGGCGAGACGGATGTGTGCTGGTTTGCCGATTTAAGGAGATTCTGATATAAACGCGGGCCGCAATAAAGCAGTCCGGCCAGCCCTGCAGGGGCTGAAATTTCAACCATCACGACTGGATTAGCCAGGAGAAAACCGAAATGAAACTGACCGTTATCGCTGCAGCAATCGTATTGGCCGGCACCTTCGGTACCGCCATCGCCGGCGACGCCGCCGCCGGAAAAGCCAAATTCGCCGTTTGCGCCGGCTGCCATGGCCCGACCGGGGCCGGCAACGAGGCGCTCAAGTACCCGAAACTGGCAGGTCTCGAAGCCGCAGTCGTGGCCGAGCAGCTGCGCGCCTTCAAATCAGGCGCACGCGACAATGCGACCATGAAGGCCATGACCGCTGCGCTTAGCGACGCCGACATGGACAACCTGGGCGCGTACGTCGCCACCCTGAAGTAAACCGGCAGCGAACACCGCGACGGCGTGTGGCCTGCCGCTGCGCCGCCGCGTTTCGCTGGTCCCAAGATCCATCCATCGCAGTCGGAAGACAGATATGAAAAAGTTGTTGTTGATCGCCTCAATCGCCACCCTCGCCGCAGTCAGCACTGCCCAGGCCGCGGGTGACGCAGCAGCAGGCAAGACCAAATCCGCGGCCTGTGGCGCCTGTCATGGTGCAGACGGAAACAGTGCCGCGCCCAATTTCCCGAAGCTGGCCGGTCAGCATGCCGACTACATCGCG
>CAVRBK010000046.1:0-16987 GCA_963719025.1 uncultured Gammaproteobacteria bacterium
GTCGACTCAGCACCACCGTGCCGCGCCTGCACATCGCCATCACCGGCGTTGAAAAGGTCGTCGAAAAACTGTCCGACGTTCCCCCATTGTTGGAGATCCTGACCAAGTCGGCGACCGGACAGCCGATTACCACCTACTTCAACATGATCAGCCGGCCACGCCAGCCTGGCGAACTGGACGGCCCCGAGGCGGTCCACCTGGTGCTGCTCGACAACGGACGCTCGCGTATTCGCGTCGACGAACAACTGCTCGACACCCTGCGCTGCATCCGCTGCGGCGCCTGCATCAACCACTGCCCGGTCTATGTGCAGCTCGGCGGGCATGCCTATGGCACGGTCTACCCCGGTCCGATCGGACTGGCCCTGGAACCGCAGCGGGTCGGCCTCGACAAGGCTGGCACCCTGACATCGGCCTGCACCATGTGCGGCGCCTGCGCCGAGGTCTGCCCGGTCAAGATACCGCTGCCGCAACTGATCAACCGGCTGCGCGCCGAATCGGTCGACGGCCAGTTGAGCGCGGCCAACCTGCCCGGCCACGGCACCCTGCGCAAGCCCTCGGAGGCAACCACCTGGAAGGTATGGCGGATGCTGTACACCCGGCCCGTCGCGTACCGCGCCTTCACCCTGCTGGCGACCCGACTGCGGGCACTGACCCCACCGTGGCTGGGGGCCTGGACCCGCTATCGCAGCGTCCCGAAACCGGCGGCGCGCAGCCTGCGCGAGCTCGCCCGAAAGGAGGGTTTCCGTCATGAGTGAGTCACGCCAGAGAATCCTCGAGCGTCTGCGCAACAACCGGCCACACAGCGTGCCGCAGCCGACCCGCTATCAAAAACCGCTCGGTCTCGGCCGTGAGCAGCGCATCGCCCTGTTCATCGAACTGATGCAGGCGGTGCGCGGTGAGGTGCACCGCCTGGGCCGTGATGAATGGGTCGCCTGGATGAACGAGGAACTGCCCGGGCGCGGCCTGCAACGCGCACTAATCGGCCACAGCGCGATCGCCGACCGGTTTGCGGCAGCGGCAGACCCGGCCTTCGCCCTGCGCCGCTACGACGAACCGATCGAGCAGTGGAAACCGGCCCTGTTTCACGACGTGGATTTCGCCCTCACCGGCACGCTTGCCGGGCTGGCCGAGAGCGGCAGCCTGGTGCTGTGGCCCGACCCGGCGGAGCCGCGCCTGATGTCGCTGGTGCCGCCGACGCATGTCGCCGTGCTCGAGGCCGATCGCCTGTTCGACAACTTCGCCGCGCTGATCGAGGCGGAACACTGGGCGAGCGGCATGCCGACCAACGCACTACTGATCTCGGGCCCGTCGAAAACCGCCGACATCGAGCAGACCCTGGCCTACGGCATCCATGGCCCGAAACAGCTGATCACGCTGATCGTCGAGTAGTCCGGCATCCGGTCAGTCAGCTGCCTCGCGGGGTGAGGCGCCGACACCGACCCGGTTGCCGCCCCTGCGGACGAACATCACCAGCAAACACTGCAAATGTGGCGGATAATTTCCGGCCCGGCCTGCCCATCCATCAGGCAGAAACGGCACCGGGCGCCGCGACGCCGGCCGTGCCCGGCGTGGTCCGATCGTCGATCATCCAATGGATCAGGGCCGCAGCAAGGCTCAGGCCCACCGCCGTCCACCACACCACCGAATAGCTGCCGGTCGACTCGAACATGCGTCCGGCCCACCAGGCGCCGAGAAAGGCGCCGAACTGGTGGCCCAGAAAGACAAAGCCGTACAGGGTTCCGAGATAGCGCGGGCCGAAGAACTGGCCGACCAGGCCGCTGGTTACCGGCACCGTGGCCAACCAGACGATACCGATCAGGGCACCGAATACCAGGGCGGACGCCTCGCTGAGCGGGACCAGCAGAAATCCGCCGATGATGATCGCACGGACCCCGTAGAGGACACTGAGGACGGTTTTCTTGCGATAGCGGTCGGCGAGCCAGCCGAACAACAGGGCGCCGAAGATATTGAACAGCCCGATCAGCGCCAGGGCATCACCGGCACTCGCCCGGTCGAGCCCCATATCCACCGCGTAGGCCGGCAGATGTGTCGCGATGAACGCGACATGAAAACCGCAGACGAAGAAGCCCGCGGTCAACAACAGGTAACCGCGATGTCGCAGGGCGCCCGACAGCAGCGGGACCAGGCCGACCGCGTCGGCACGCGCAGCCACCGCGCCACGCGGCAGGAAAAACGCGGCGAAAAGCATCAGCAGGGCGGTCCAGGCCAGGGCCTCGAACGCCCAGTTCCAGCCCCCGTTGATCAGCCAGTGATTGGCCAGTGGCACCATGAGAAACAGACCGAAGGAGCCCAGACCGGTCACCACGCCGAAGGCAGTGGCGCGCCTTTCCGCACTGACCACGCGTCCGACCGCGCCGAACACGACCACGAACGTGGTCGCCGACTGCGCGGTACCGGTCAGCAATCCCAGCACCAGCAGCAGGCCGGGCGTTCCCGATACCTCGCTCATCATGAACATCGCAAAGGCGTACAGCAGCGCACCGATAAAAACGATCCGACGCGGCGAGAAACGGTCTGCCAGGTAACCGGCGAGGGGCAGGCCCAGTACCAGGTTCTGCAGGGCGATAGCCAGGCCGAAACTCTCGCGGTCGATGTCGAGCACGCAGCCAAGCGGCTGCATAAAAATGCCGAAGGACTGTCGCATGCCCATGCTGACCAGAACGACCAGCCCGGCCGCGACGATCACGACCGCCGGATGGTCACGCCAGGCGATCGTCATGCGCACGGACTAGTGGGCCCGCGCGGCGCAACGTCAACCGCCAGTTCATGCTTCATTCAGCATCCAGCGCCACGTGCTTGGCGCGGATGAAGTCGGTGTGCGACACGTAGATGAGATCGGCCAGGCGGCGCACCAGCAACTCCTCATAGTGATGGATATGGCCGTCGGCGCAGGCCACCTGCCACAGGCCGCGCACGAGATCCTGTTTGCGACTGGGCGAGAAGTGGCGGTTGATCAGGTCGACCTGGACATGCAGCGAGACATCCCGGTCAGAGGTGTCGTCCGCCACCTTGACCAGGTCGGCGAGGTCCGCATCATCGATCTCCCAGTCGCGCCGCAGCACGGTCTTGATGCGCGTGATCTCGTCCGCCTCCACCTTGTGGTCGGACTTCGCCACCTGGATTAACAGCACTGCGGCAGCCAGGTGCAGGGCCGCCTCGTCGACCACCCCCTCTTCCTCGGTCGGAGCAAAGAAACCCTTGATCCTGTCCAGCATATCTTCCCCTCACCCTGTCTGCGCCCTGTACGGAAAAACCGATTCTGCGCCAGCTCGAAGAGCTGCGCGGTTTTCCAACCCGACGGGTTGGACGCCTGCACACCACCAGGGTTCAAGTGTCGACCATAGACACCGCTGCCGCCAGAGAGCAATCGCGGGTGCCAAGGCCTGGATAACGTGAAGAATAACCTGCCCGTCACTGGTGCGGATACGATCTGGACGAACGGGTCGGCACCAGCCACATCATGGTGCGCCACCCCGACATGCCGTCGGCGGCCTTCGCCAACCTCTGCGCCACGCTGAAGCGCGGCCAGCCCTGGATGGGCATCGTCAAGAACCGCTGCAAGAACGGCGACTTTTACTGGGTCGACGGCGACCCGGTCGTTGGCGGCGGATCGGTACGCGTTACCCCCGAACCGGAGACGGTGGTACGCGCCGGGGCACGCTACCGCAAGCTGTGGATACGTGGCGGCCTGAACCTGCCCGATGTCGGCCTGAGCACGATGATCGACCGTTTGCGCAACACGACCCGACGGATTGGCGACCTGGTATCGCAACAGGCCGCAGACCTGGACGCGCTGATCCGCCGCTTCAGCCACTGACAGGCCCCATTGGATCGTCTGACGGCGTGCGCCCGAGCGGCAGGCATGCCCTGCAACTGGTGATTTTCTTTCCCTGCATGTCGGCGCAATTGCGCTACGCTCCACTAGCAATAGGGCTGATAGCCCGATCACACCACAAGATATTGTGGAGGAGCCGCCGTCGATGATGAATTCCCCGGAAAAGCGCGATTTCGTCCGGATGCCGGTGCACTGCCCGCTCGCATTGCGTAACAGCGCGGATCAGAGCACCGAAATGGCCGAACTGCTGGACCTCAGCGCCACCGGCTGCCGCTTCATCAGTCAGCGCGCACTGGACCAGGGCGCGCGGTTGCAGATCACGGTGAATCCGCAAAACCCGATCACCCCGCCGCTCGAGGCCGAGATCTCGGTGATACGCTGTGCGCAGATCGATAACGGTTTCGATATCGCCGCAACCATCGAACTGGTCGAGCCGGCGATCTATCTGGACGAAGACTGAGACGCCTGCGGCCGGTCGGGTAACCGGCAACGCGCTCACGCATCCAGGTCGGGGATCAGCTTGCTCTCCAGGCGCGCGATCGCGTCCTTGAGCAACAGCTTGCGTTTCTTCAGACGCCGCAGGCGCAGCTGATCCGCCGCCGGATCTTCCGCCAGACGGTGGATCGCATCGTCAAGATCACGGTGTTCCACGCGCAGCTCGGCAATCCGCTCACGCTGGACAACGTCTAGATCATCTGGCATCGCAGAAACTCGCTTGCTGACCGGCCCTTGGGCCCCAAACTGGTCTGCCTAGCATAGCGCGAAAACAGGATTTTCATCGCCCGTCCCCGCGGTCAGCGGCGATCCCGGCCATCACCCAATCAAAGAAACACTGTATGGCCTTGCTGATCGGGCGACCCGCTCCGCCAACCAGTGATAAAGCGGCCACGAAAAAGGCGCCGCCCCAGGGTCGGCGCCAGTCTTGGAAACCATCGGGCAGGGTGGCTGTTATTCAACCGCCACTGCCATAGGCCTGGCGCAAGGCCTCGTTGAAGGTCTTGCTCGGCCGCATGATGGCCTTGGTCTTTTCCGCGTCGGCGAGAAAATAGCCACCGATATCCACGGCCCCGCCCTGCACCGCGCACATCTCGTCAACGATCTTGTCCTCATTGTCCGCCAGCAGCCTGGCCAGCGGGGCGAAATGCGCCTGCAGTTCAGCATCCTCGGTCTGCTCGGCCAATGCCTCGGCCCAGTACAGCGCCAGATAGAAGTGACTGCCGCGGTTGTCCATCTGCCCGGTCTTCGGCGACGGCGACTTGCCGTTGTCGAGCAGCATGCCGGTCGCCTGGTCCAGGGTCCTGGCCAGAATGCCGGCCTTCGTGTTCCCGGTCTTCTGCGCGACATCCTCGAGCGATACCGTCAGCGCAAGAAATTCGCCGAGCGAATCCCAGCTCAGGTGATTTTCCTCCAGCAACTGCTGCACCAGCTTCGGCGCGGTACCGCCGGCGCCGGTCTCGAACAGGCTGCCGCCCTTCATCAGCGGCACGACGGAAAGCATCTTGGCGCTGGTACCCAGCTCCATGATCGGGAACAGGTCGGTCAGGTAGTCGCGCAGGATATTACCGGTGACCGAGATCGTGTCCTTGCCGCGGATCACCCGTTCCAGGGTGTAACGCATCGCACGCAGCGGCGACATGATCTGGATATCGAGATCGCTGAGATCGTGTTCCGCGAGATAGTGCTTCACCTTCACGATCAGCTCGGCATCGTGGCCGCGGTATTCGTCCAGCCAGAACACGGCCGGGGTACCCGACTGGCGGGCACGGGTAACGGCCAGCTTGACCCAGTCGCGGACAGGCTCGTCCTTGGTCTGGCACATGCGCCAGATATCGCCCTTCTCGACCTTCTGCTCGATCAGCACATTGCCTTCGTCATCGACGATCCGCGCAACACCGTCCGCCGGGATCTCGAAGGTCTTGTCGTGTGAGCCGTACTCCTCGGCCTTTTGCGCCATCAGGCCGACGTTCGGCACCGTGCCCATGGTGGTCGGATCGAACGCGCCGTTGGTCTTGCAGAAGTTGATCATCTCCTGGTAGATCCGCGCGTAGGTGCTCTCCGGCATCACCGCCTTGGTGTCTTTGAGCTTGCCGTCCGGCCCCCACATCTTGCCGCCCTCGCGGATCATCGCCGGCATCGAGGCATCGACGATCACGTCGTTCGGTGCATGCAGGTTGGAGATGCCCTTGCGCGTATCGACCATCGCCAGTTCCGGACGGGTCTGGTAGCAGGCATGGATATCGTCCTCGATCTCTTCGCGCACCGAGCGCGGCAGCGTCTCGATCTTTTCGTACACGCTGCTGATGCCGTTGTTCGGGTTGACGCCGAGGCGCTCGAACAGTTCGCCATGCTTTTCAAACAGGTCCTTGTAGAACACCTTCACCGCATGGCCGAACACGATCGGGTGCGAGACCTTCATCATGGTCGCCTTGACGTGCAGGGAGAACATCACGCCGGTCTCGAAGGCGTCCTGCAGCTGTTCTTCGATAAATTCGCACAGCGCGTTCTTGCTCATGAACATGCTGTCGATGATCTCGCCTTCGAGCAGTTCGGTTTTCTCCTTGAGCACGATCTCCTCGCCGTACTTGGTCAACAGGTCCATCCTGACACTGCAGGCCTTGTCCATGGTCAGGCACTTCTCGCTTGAGTAGAAATCACCGCTGCGCATGTGCGCGACATGAGTGCGTGATGCCGGACTCCATTTGCCCATCGCGTGCGGATTCTTGCGCGCGAACCGTTTCACCGCGGCCGGTGCCCGGCGGTCTGAGTTGCCCTCGCGCAGCACCGGATTGACGGCACTGCCCAGGACCTTGGAATAGCGCTCGCGAATCCGCACGTCCTCGTCGCTCTGTCCCTCGCCCGGATAGTCGGGAACGGCAAAGCCGCGTGCCTGCAACTCGCTGATGGCCGCATTCAGCTGTGGCACGGAGGCGCTGATGTTGGGCAGCTTGATGATGTTGCTATCGGGTTCCTGGGTCATCCGCCCAAGCGAGGCCAGGCAGTCCTCGACCTGCTGCTCGGGCTGCAGGTAGTCCGCGAACTCGGCCAGAATCCGCGCCGACAACGAGATGTCGCTCTTTTTGATCCCGATGCCGGCCGGCGCGGTGAAGGTGCGGATGATCGGAAGCAGCGAACAGGCTGCCAGCAACGGCGATTCATCGGTGAGGGTATAGACGATCGTTGAGCTGTCGTGACTCATGGTTTTTCCTGGCTTCCTGGTTGATCGAAGGACACGGTGGAACAACCACCCCGGGATGAACCAATACGAAGCGTTCAGCCGAGATGCTGGCGCGCACTGGAACCTTTCGCGAAAGTCTATCCCCCGGCCGCGCCCCCAAGGATTGAATTTATGAATACATCAGGGTGCCTGATGGACATACTGGCGCAGAGAACCCGTGCGCAGGCATTTAGAGCATAGGTTATTCCTCGCGCACCACCCGCAGGCCGGCTCCCATACCTCAGCAACGCCGTCTAAACTCCATGGAATACACGCCGCTAATCTCAGTAGCTCAGTAGGCTACTAGAGCTCAGTAGCGGGTCGTCAGTAGCGGGTCGGACCTCTGTAACTCCCTGACGAACCCAGTAGCGGGTCGGACCTCTGAGTAGCGGGAAGTCGGACCTCATGCTAGACTCCCTGACGAATGTCTCAGTAGCGGGTCGGACCTCTGTAACTCCCTGACGAACCCGGGATAAGTACCGGACAAGGAGTACAATCAAGGCTTGGAAAGCCGGATATCAGGCTATTATCGAAGTGAAGTTCCAAGGAGGGAACATCATGCCAAGAGCCCATCGTTGCTTTGTACCCGGCTGCGTCTGGCACATCACGCATCGCTGTCACCAGCGTGAATTCCTTTTGAAGTTTGCCCGGGATCGACGTCGCTGGCTTCACTGGTTGTTCGAGGCAAAGAAAAGATACGGCCTATGCATGCTCAACTACGCGGCCACTTCGAACCACGTCCATCTTCTGGTACTCGACAGGGGCAAAGGCGAAATTGCTCGCGCCATGCAACTTGCCGCCGGCCGTACCGGGCAGGAATACAACCGGCGCAAGGGTAGGAAAGGCGCGTTCTGGGAGGATCGCTACCACGCGGCTGCTGTCGACACCGAGCATTATCTCGCCCGATGCCTGGTCTACATCGACCTGAACATGGTTCGAGCGGGTGTTGTGGATCATCCGGCGCAATGGGGCGAATGTGGATACCAGGAGATCCTGCAACCGCCCTGCCGCTACGGTATCACTGACATGTCGGCATTGACCGGGTTGTTGGGCTTCAATGCCTGCTCGGAAATGCAGCAAGCACGTGCGACGTGGATCGAACAGGCTCTGCGGGGCAAAACACTTCATCGGGAAGCCTATTGGTCGGAAAGCCTTGCCGTCGGAGGGCCGGCCTTTGTCGAAAGTGTGAAGGTCAAACTGGGCATCGGCGCGCGCTATCGGACAGTGCAGTGCGACCGCGACGTCCACTACCTGAAAGATGCCGCAGCCGACTACCTCTTGGAAACGGACACGTGAATGGTCCTCCTAAGCGCAAATACGCCACAACGTAGGCGCCGGTGTTAAATACAATCAATGTGTTGCGCTGGTCCGACCCCTTGGTATTGGTGTTAAATACAATCAATGTGTTGCGCTGGTCCGACCCCTTGGTATTGGTACGGTCGCCCATCACCGAAGTCCAGGTATTCTCGGTCGGAGTCGATGCGTCACGACCAGAGCAACGTTCGCTTCGCTCAGCGTATTCGACGCCGCCCCCTCTGCGTTCAGGCTCACACCGGCTTGTAGATCTCAGCGCCCTGCTGTTTGAACTCGGCCGCCTTCTCCTTCATGCCCTCCTCGACCGCGACGTCGATATCTTTGAACTTGTGGCTGGCGGCGTATTCACGCACGTCCTGGGTGATCTTCATCGAGCAGAAGTGCGGTCCGCACATGGAGCAGAAGTGGGCCACCTTGGCCGAGTCCTTGGGCAGGGTCTCGTCGTGGTACTCGCGCGCCCGCTCGGGATCCAGCCCGAGGTTGAACTGATCTTCCCAGCGGAACTCGAAACGCGCCTTGGACAGTGCGTTGTCGCGCAGCTGCGCACCCGGCAGGCCCTTGGCCAGATCCGCGGCATGCGCGGCCAGCTTGTAGGTGATGATGCCTTCGCGCACGTCGGCCTTGTTGGGCAGGCCAAGGTGCTCCTTCGGCGTCACGTAGCAGAGCATCGCGCGTGCCGTACCAGCCGATATTGGCGGCACCGATGCCCGAGGTGATGTGGTCGTAGCCGGGGGCGATGTCGGTGGTCAGCGGGCCGAGGGTATAGAACGGCGCCTCGAAGCAGTCGCTCAGTTCCTTGTCCATGTTCTCCTTGATCATCTGCATCGGCACATGACCCGGGCCTTCGATCATCACCTGCACGTCGTGCTCCCAGGCAATCTTCGTCAGCTCACCCAGGGTCTCGAGCTCGCCGAACTGGGCCGCATCGTTGGCATCGGCGACCGAACCGGGACGCAGACCGTCACCCAGGCTGAATGACACATCGTAGGCCTTCATGATCTCGCAGATGTCTTCGAAGTGGGTGTACAGGAAGTTTTCCTGGTGATGCGCCAGGCACCACTTGGCCATGATCGACCCGCCGCGCGAGACGATACCGGTCAGGCGCTCGGCAGTCAGCGGCACATAGCGCAGCAACACGCCGGCATGGATGGTGAAATAGTCGACACCCTGCTCGGCCTGTTCGATCAGGGTGTCGCGGAACATCTCCCAGGTCAGGTCCTCGGCCTTGCCGTTGACCTTCTCCAGCGCCTGGTAGATCGGCACGGTGCCGATCGGCATGGCGGCGTTGCGCAGGATCCATTCGCGCGTCTCGTGGATATTCTTGCCGGTCGACAGGTCCATCAGGGTGTCGCCACCCCAGCGCGCCGACCAGGCCATCTTCTCGACCTCTTCCTCGATCGACGAGCTGACCGCCGAGTTGCCGATGTTGGTGTTGATCTTCACCCGGAAATTACGCCCGATGATCATCGGCTCGAGTTCGGGATGGTTGATGTTGGCCGGGATGATCGCACGGCCTGCGGCGATCTCGTCGCGCACGAACTCGGGGGTGACCTGTTGCGGCAGGTTGGCGCCGAAACTCTCGCCCGGGTGCTGCTTGAGCAGCTTGGCATAGCGCGGGTCGGCGCGCAGTTCGTCGAGACGCTGGTTCTCGCGGATCGCGACGAATTCCATCTCGGGGGTCACGATGCCCTGCCGTGCATAGTGCATCTGGCTGACGTTCCTGCCGGCAATCGCCCGTCGCGGCGCACGGATGTGCTCGAAGCGCAGGTTGGCCAACTCGGGAGCACCCTGGCGCTGTTGGCCGAATTCGGAGCTGGGTCCGGCAAGCTGCTCGGTATCGCCACGCTCGTCGATCCACACCGAACGGACATCCGGCATGCCTTTCATCAGGTCGATCGAGACATCCGGGTCGCTGAAAGGCCCGGAGGTGTCGTACACCGGGATCGGTGGGTTCTCCTCGGCGCCGAAACTGGCCGCGGTGGGCGCCTGGTCGATCTCGCGCATCGGCACGCGGATATCTGGCCGTGATCCGGTCACGTAGATCTTGCGCGCGCCCGGGAAGGGCCGGGTAACCTCTTCCGACAGCTGGCTGGTCTTTTTGATGAAATCGTCAGGTATTGCGCTCATTTGGTGTTGTCTCCTGGGCGAAGGTGGAGACAAGAACGACACTTGACTCAGCTTCCCTCCGCCGGTGCTGACCGGATCAGGTTCCAAGGGTATTTCTCAGCCCGCCGGCATCGGCAGGCACCCCCAGCTTGGTTTGGTATACCCGACTGTACCAGTGAGATATGCCCTTCACCACCACCGAATTCCATGTCGCAACCAGGGCTTGTGCCCGTCGCAAGGGCCGCCGCTCGACCCTGCGGCGTGTCTCAGGCGAAATCCATCCCGCCGCACATCGTGTTCGCAGGCAAGGCACGGCCCTCACCCAGCCATCAGAAAACTTCATGCTTGCTTAAAAAGCTTCCGATGCTCAAGGACTTGCCCGATTTCACCCCACGCCGTAGGCTAGCCGCCTGCATTTAATTGTCTGACCATCACCCCGGAGTCCGGAATGCTCGCCAACGATCTCGAAACCGCCCGCTTCAACATGATCGCGCAACAGATCCGGCCATGGGAGGTCATCGACGAGCGTGTGCTCGCGGTACTCGAGAACACTCCCCGCGAGCACTTCGTGGATGCCGCCTACAGCGGGCTGGCCTTTGCCGACGTGGCTGTACCGATCGGCGAGGGACAGAGCATGATGAAACCGGTCCAGGAAGGCCGCATGCTGCAGGCGCTCAATGTCCAGCCCGCAGACAGCGTCTTCGAGATCGGCACCGGCAGCGGGTTCATGACGGCCTGCCTGTCGAAACTCGGCGGCTCGGTTACCAGCTACGAGATCCACCCGGCATTGACCACCCAGGCGGCCGGTCACCTCGCGGCACTTGGCCTCGACAATGCCGAACTGGTCAGCGGCGATGGCTTCAATGCCAGCCTGGCACCCGCGGGCGTGGACGTGATCGCCGTCACCGGGTCGGTGCCCGTCTACCCGCAGGCGCTCGAAGAACTGCTGGCACCGGGCGGCCGCATGTTCGTCGTGGTTGGCGAGGAACCGGCGATGACCGCCATGCTGGTCAGCCGTAACGCGGATGGTGAGATCTGGAAAGAAAAGCTGTTCGAAACCGTGCTGCCATCGCTCAGGAACGCCCCGCAGGCGGATCACTTTGTCTTCTGATCTGTCGGACTGCGATGCGTGACCTCAGCGCCATCCAGCTGCGCGACCATCTTGCCAGCAGCGACAGCAACCCGCTGTTGCTCGACGTGCGCGAGCCCTGGGAATACCAGCGCTGCCACATCGAGGGATCGCAGCTGATCCCGATGGGCCAGCTGACCAGCGCACTGAATGCCCTCGACCCACAGCGCGAGACCGTGGTCATCTGTCACCACGGCATCCGCAGCCGCCAGGTGGCGATGTACCTCGACCATCGGGGCTTCAGCAATGTGATCAATCTCGCCGGTGGCGTGGAGGCATGGGCGCGCGATGTCGACCTTGACATGGCGACCTACTGAGCCGCCATGTCACTCCTGACATCAGCAGCACCGGATTTCACCGACCCACTGGGCATGCTGTCGGCCTGTCATCAGCGGATGCTGGGATTCTGCGAGCTGCTCGAACGCCTGCCGGACTGGATCGTTGAAAACGGGGTCGATGCCGAAGCCACCACGGCCGCGCAGCGGATTATCCGTTATTTCGATACCGCGGGCCGGCTGCACCACCAGGACGAGGAGCAGGACCTGTTCCCGATGCTGATCAATGACCCCAAACTTGGGGTCCTGATCGCCGAGCTCAGAGCGCAACACGCCGACCTTGAGCAGTACTGGCAGGCATTGCGTGGGCCGCTCGTGACGCTGGTGGAGAAAAGCGAAAACCCAGCGGGACTCGCCGCCAGCATCGCACCGTTCTGCGCAGCCTACCGCGCGCATATCGAACGCGAGGAGACGCAGCTCCTGCCCAGGGCGAGATCCCTGCTCGATGCCACCCAGCAGGCGCTGCTCGGCGAGTACATGGCCCAGCGCCGGCAGTAAAACTGGCTTCGCGGGCCAGACGAAAAAGCCCCGCACGTGGCGGGGCTTGATCGCTTTTACCGGCGTTTTTACAGACGCCTCAGATCTTCAGACCCAACGACTGCAGCGTGCTCAGGGTCAGCCCACCACGCTCCAAGCCCTTGGCGCGTTGATAGTCATCCAGGGCACGCATGGTCTGGGCACCGACCTGGCCATCGATAGGCCCCGGCTCGAAACCTGCGGCCTTCAGCGCGTTCTGCAGATCGGTCATGATACCCGGCGTCATGTTGGTCTCGCACAACACGCTGCGCCACTCGAGGCGTTCGTCGCTGACCTTCACCCGCTTGGCGACAGTCTCGATAACCGCCGGGATATCGATCTGCTTCTTTTCAGCGGCCTTGACCAGCTTGCTCACCTTGAGCATCTTGTACTCCGCCGGGATCTCGACCTCGCGGATGCCCGCGTCGACCTTCAGCTTGCGCTGTTTTACCGTGACCATCTTGGCCGGGGTTTCGCGCAGGCAGATCGTATTGCCGGTGAACTTGCCATTTGGCTTGTCCTGCCAGTCCGGGTGCCAGAGGAATTTCGCATCGGCGACTTTCACGGTCTTGGCCAGGGTCGCGTAGGTCGGCTCGACCTTGATCCTGCGCTCCTGGGCCGGCTTGACCAGCTTGCTGACGCGCTGAACCGCGTACTCGGCCGGGATCTCGATCTCCTGGGTGGTTGCCGCAGACTTGATCACCTTGCGCTCGACGGTTTTGTACTGCGCCGGAATCTCGATCAGGCAGACGATCTCACCGGTAGAGTTGTCGATACGCTCGACCAGGCCACGACCGGTCTTCCATGCCGTGGTCGCGGGCTTGATCAGCACCTTCTCGACCACGGTATCGAATACCGCCGGGACCTCGACGACCTGCTTGCTCGCCTCTTTCACCAGCACCTTCTCTTCGGCCCACTCGTAGGCAGCCGGCTCGACCTCGACCTTTTCGAACGCGGCCGTCTTGAGTACCTTCACCTCTTCCTGCTTGTACTGCGCCGGGACGTAGTACTCGCTCAGGCAACTGCCGACCGGCAGATCGCCGAGCTTGACACCACTGCTGTCGATTGCGGCCAACAGCGCGGGGCTGGCAGGCAGGGACTTGCGCGACTTTCCGGCCAGCCACTTCTGCTCTGCGGGAACCAGTTCGACCGTTTCGGTCGCCTCTTCGTATTGGGCCGGCACCGGCACAATCTTCTTTGCAGCCTCTTTCACGAGGACTTTTTCTTCGACCAGCTGGTATTTTGCCGGCGCGGTTTCATAGCGGGCGGACGCCTCGCGCACCGTGACATCGACGTTTTCGGTCTTGTACTGCGCGGGAATGACCACCTTTGCGTAGCATTCGCCGGGCTTCGCGTTGGGCAGGGTTGTGGTCGCGTCGACCGGTGCTGCCAGGCCTGGCATCGAAAATGCCGCGATCACCGCAGCCAGACAGGTTTTTTGAAACATCTTGCGTGACTCCATGCAGGGTTCTCCAGGTACTACGTCAGTGCAGATTTTTGCCGAATGCTCAGGTAGCGCGCCGTAAGACACTCCGGTCACGCGGACGCACGCCATCACACCATTTTCCTCGCCGCCGCAGTTTGCCGCGGCGCCGGGAACGCGGGTTGTATCACATATTCGAGCATAAGATTCGGTACTGGATCGCAAGATCAGGCCTGGGTATTCCGATCTGCATCACGGCCAGCCGAAAGTGCCTGGACAAAAACGGCGGCGGAGACCTCAGTGCAACGGCAACAGGGCGAGCAGGCGCGCCAGCGCACCACGATTCTGCTCCACCACGCGACGTCCGTTTTCACCAACCTCGGCGCGCCGGCTCGCATCCTCGAACCAGTCCGCCACCAACCCACCGAGTTGTGCCTCGGACTGCACCTGTTGTGCCGCGTCCTGCTCGAGCAGCATCTGGCTGATGGTCGAGAAATTGAACACATGCGGCCCAAAACACACCGCCACCCCCTGCGCCGAGGCCTCGAGCATGTTGTGCCCCCCGGTATTCACCAGGCTGCCACCGATAAAGGCGACATCGGCCGAACCCAGCAACACCGGCAACTCACCCATCGTGTCACCAAGATAGACCTGCGTTTCGGCACTGTAGTCGCCAGTGCGCGACCGTCGTGCCATGCGCAGGCGCTCGCGCTTGCACAGGCCACCCACGCGCTCGAAACGTTCCGGATGCCGCGGCACGAGTACCAGCAGGGCGTTGGGAAAACGCGACAGCACATGATGATGGGCAAACAGGACCAGCTCATCCTCGCCCTCGTGCGTGCTGCCCGCCACCCAGACCGGGCGCCCGCCCCACTCGCGGCGCAGCACCTCGACCTGTTCCTCGAGACTGGCCGGGATGTGCATATCGAACTTGATGCTGCCGGTAACGCTGATGTTTTCGGGCGCGACACCCAGGTCGCGAAAGCGCCCGGCATCGGCCTCCGCCTGTGCCGCGACATGATCGATACGCTCGAAGGTGTCGCGGCCGAACCGCCCAAGCCGCGCATAACGTCGTGCCGACTTTTCCGACAGGCGGGCATTCGCCAGCACGCTGTAGACACCCTGTTGACGGCAGGCGTACAACAGGTTTGGCCAGATCTCGGTCTCGACCATCAGCAGTACGCGCGGCCGCACACGGCGGATGAACCCGGTGAGCGCGGTCGGCAGGTCATACGGAAAATAGACATGGAAGACCTGCTCCCCGAGCTGCTCGCGCACCCGCGCCGAGCCGGTCGGCGTGGTTGTCGTCACGGTAATCGGCAGCTTCGGATGATCGTCCAGCAGCTGGCGGATCAGCGGCAACACGGCCTGCACCTCGCCGACCGATACGGCATGGATCCATACCCCGCCCCAGCTGTCGGGCCGGCGAAACCACCCGAGTCGTTCGTTCCAGCGTCGGCGGTACGCCGGTGCCTTGATACTGCGCCAGAGCAGGCGCAGAAACACCAGCGGCAGCAACAGGTACAGCAGCAGGGTATAGATCGCGCGGACCATCAGGCCGCCGCCAATGCCCGCTGCAGGGCCTTGATATTGCTGCGCAGATGGGCCGGGTTGATGGTGCCGACGATCATGCTCGACACCCCCGGCTGGGCGAACACGTGCGCAAACGAGCGCTCGACACCAGCCGCGCCGACGTGCCCGCTCATCAGGCCCTTCTTGATCAACACGCCCTTGTGCTGCGCCTGCGCGGCCTGCAGCACCGGCAGCTCGTCGTCGTAGTCGAGGTTGCAGGTCGCCATCACGACGTCCATCTCCTGCACCGTGAGCAGACCGCCCTCGATCGTCTTGCTGGACATGCCGTGCGCACGAATCAGGCCGCGCCGCTTGAGTTCGCGCAGGGCATCCAGCGCGCCCTCGTGCTGCAGGATCCGCAGATCGTCGCCATCGGAGTGGATCAACACACAGTCCAGCACGTCTGTCTGCAGGGTGCGCAGGCTGTGTTCGACGGTTGCCACCGTATGCTCAAAGCTGAAGTCGAAACGCGACTGGCCGTTTTCGAAGATCTCCCCGACCTTGGACACGATCAGCCAGTCGTCGCGGCGCGCGCCCAGCAGCTGGCCGAGGCGCTGCTGACTGCTGCCGTAGGCCGGCGCGGTGTCGAGCAGATTGATGCCCAGCTCCGACGCCAGATCGAGGATGGCGAGGACCTGGCTGTCGTCGGGCAGGTCGAAACCACTCGGGTACTTGACCTGTTGATTGCGGCCGAACTTGACCGTTCCCAGGCCCAGCGGACTGACCATCATCCCGGTATCGCCGAGCGGCCTCAGCTCCATGTTGCAACCTCGTCCCAGGGCAGCGCGGCGAGTGGGGGCCGCGCAAGACCCAGCGGCGTCGCCTGTCCACCCGATGGTTTTATCCCCTGCGCCTGCAGTCCCTGCTCGACCAGCCTGGCCACGCGCGGTGCGAACGCCAGCTTGGTCGGCCAACAGGTCAGCACGCCATCGCCGGAGCCGACAAAGGCGTCGTCCGGCCGCTTTTCCCCCGGGGTGGCCACCTCGGCACGATCGATATTGAGGGTGGCCCACTCGATATCGCCCAGCCGCGCCCACGGCAACAGCTCGGCCAGCTCGCGGCGCCCGGCCTCGCACTGCGCGTCATGCGAGCGATCGATGCCCTCTTCGGCCACCTGCCCGCCCAGGTACCAGACCACGCGGCCATCGTCGCAGGGATAGCTGGTAATGGTCAGGCGCGGGTTCGCACTCGCCCCCAGGCAATGCGCATGCAGCAATGGCAGATCACCGCGCACCATCAACATGTTCAAAGGCCGCAGTTGCATCTTCGGCGCATCCAGACCGGCGCGCGCCAGCAGTTCGGCATTGCCCTTGCCGGCGGTCATGATCAGCGCAGCGGCGCCGATCACCTGCCCATCGGGCAGCGTGATCTGCCAGCCATCACCGTCACGCTCGAGGCAGGGCAGATCCGGCAGCAGGTAGCACTGCCCGCCATACTGCGCGTGGATCGTCTGGGCCAGCGAGGCGGGATCGAGTACCGGTTCGTCGAGACGATACAGGCTGCCGCGGAAATCCGGGCTGTC